>CBDUIC010000130.1:0-19097 GCA_965367245.1 uncultured bacterium
CCGGCCAGCTGAGATCTAACACCTAGCGTCCTGCCCCCCGTTTCGAGACCCCGTGACCCCCGTTTCGAGATGACCCCCGTTTCGAGACCCCCGTTTCGAGACCCCGGACCCCCGGTTCAGAGCCGACCCCCGGTTCGGAGCCGGGGGTGTCAGACCCGACGGCGCAGCAGCGGCAGCGGCAGCAGCAGCAGCCACGCGTAGGTGCCACCCGACCCCGCACACGAGGTGCCCTCACCCTGGCAGCCTGCTCCCTTGTCGTCGCCGAGGCCGGTGTCATCGATGCCGGTGTCGACACTGCCGTCGTCGTCGTCATCGTCGCCCGTGGGGACGGTCGGCGTGGTGGTGGTGCCGGTGGTGCAGTCCAGCCCATCACAGTCCTGGTCGATGCCGTCGTCGCAGATCTCGGTCGCGCCCGGGTTCACCGACACGTCGGTGTCATCACAGTCGACGTCGGCGTCGTAGCCGTCGCCGTCCATGTCGAGGACCGGCGGAGTACCGGTGTCGCACCCCTCGTCGACGATGCCGTCACAGTCGTTGTCGAGGCCGTCACAGGCCTCCACGGCATCCGGGTTCACCGCCGCGTTGTTGTCGTCGCAGTCGATGTCTTCGGGGTAGCCGTCGTTGTCTGCATCCACCGGCGGCTCGATGCCGGTGTCGACCTGCACCCCGGTGTCGCCAGTACCCGTGCAGTACTCGTCGTAGTAGCCGTCACAGTCGTCGTCGGCGCCGTTGCACACCTCGATGGCCTGCGGGTTCACGTCGGGGTTGGTGTCGTCGCAGTCGCCCTGCTGAGGGGTGAACCCGTCGCCGTCCATGTCGTAGCCCTGGCAGCCCTCGTCGACGGTGCCGTCACAGTCGTTGTCGACCCCGTCGCACACCTCGGGTGCCTGGGGATTCACCGAGGGGTCGAAGTCGTCGCAGTCGCCCTGCTGGGGCGTGAACCCGTCGCCGTCGATGTCGTAGCCCTGGCAGCCCTCGTCGACGATGCCGTCACAGTCGTTGTCGACCCCGTCGCAGGGCTCGGGTGCCCCCGGGTAGACGCTGGCATCGCCATCATCACAGTCCTGCGGAAGAGAGAATCCGTCGCCGTCGGCGTCGTAGCCGCCACAGCCGGGGTCGATCACCCCGTCGCAGTCGTTGTCGACCCCGTCGCACACTTCCTGCGCCGCCGGGTTCACCGCGGAGTTGGTGTCGTCGCAGTCGCCCTGCTGCACCGTGAAGCCGTCGTTGTCGGCATCCCCGCCGTACAGCGCCTCGCAGTCGTCGGGAATCCCGTCGCCGTCGGTGTCGGTCTGCAGGTCTTCCGCCACGCCGTCACAGTTGCTGTCGAGCCCGTCGCAGCGCTCCGCCGCCCCCGGGTAGATCGTCGGGTCGCTGTCGTCGCAGTCCCCACCCTGCTGGGTGAACCCATCGCCGTCGTTGTCGTTGCCCCCGCAGCCGTTGTCGACCACCCCGTCGCAGTCGTTGTCGACCCCGTCGCACACCTCGACGGCCTGAGGGTTCACCGCTGCGTTCGTGTCGTCGCAGTCGCCCGTGCCCACAGAGAACCCGTCGCCGTCGGCATCGTCGTCGCAGTCGTCGGGAACGCCGTCCCCGTCGGTGTCGGTCTGCAGGTCTTCCGCAACGCCGTCGCAGTTGCTGTCGCGCCCGTCGCACTGCTCGACAGCCCCCGGGTACACGGTCGGGTCGCTGTCGTCGCAGTCGCCGTTCTGCTGGGAGAAGCCATCCCCGTCGAGGTCGTTGCCAAAAGCATGGGCAGGGGAAGCGAGCAGGGTCGTCAGGAGAAGGGAGAGCACGGGCACCTCACGTCATCGGTCATTCGCAAGGTCAATGCACGACCCCGCCAGGTGTGGAATCTTTCTGCAGAAGATTCCACATTCCTCGCCGCCCCGCATTGACGGTGTGGAGGACCCCTCTGTCCGCGCCCCACCCGTTGCCCCTCGACGACACCGACGCGTCCCTGCTCGCCCGCTGGCAGCAGGGCGACGAGCAGGCGTTCGCCTCGCTCTTCGAGCGCTACCGGGGCCGGGCCATGGGCTACGCGCTGCGCATGCTCCGCCGTCGAGAGCTCGCGGAAGAGGTGTGCACCGATACCTGGTGCGCCGTCCTCGAGGGCCGCTACCGCCCCACCGGCGCCTTCCGCGGCTTTCTGTTCACCGTGCTGCACCGCCACTGCCTGCAGCTGCTGCGCCGCCAGCAGACCCGCCGCCGGCTCTCCTTCAAGCTGTTCAGTCGCCCCGAGCCCCCGCGAGCCGAGGCCGAGCTCGCCGAGGCCGACGAGCACGCCCGCCTGCACCGAGCCCTGGATTCCCTCCCCGACGACCAGCGCAGCGTGCTGCTCCTCTACTACGCCCAGGAGCTCCCCAGCCGCGAGGTCGCCCAGATCCTCGGCTGCACCGACCAGCAGGTGCGCTCGCGCCTGTCCTATGCCCGTCGCAAGCTACGCCTCTCCCTGGAGTCCGCCCCATGACCCCCGACCTCATCGGCCTCCGTGACGACGATCTGTCTCCCGCCGAGCGCGCGGCACGCGACGAGCTCGCTGCACAGCATCCTGTGGAGGTGGACCACGCCAGGCGCCTCGCACAGCAGCTGCCCGCCCTCGCCCACGCCGACGGCGGTCCGACCCTCGCCGACCTGAAGCGGCAGCCCACCGCGGGGCGGGGGTGGGGTCCCCCGGCGGCCCTTGCGATGGCAGCGACCGCACTCCTCGCCGTGGGCTTCGCCCTGTGGCCTGCTGACGCCACCCGCTACAAGGGGGCCGTGGAGTACCCCGCCGGCGCCGTGCAGATCGAAGCCTTCGCCGAGGGCCCCGACGGCGTGCGTGAGCTCCGCGGAGCCACGGTCACCGCACGCCCCGACGAGCGCGTGCTGTTCCGCCTCCGCGCCGCCATGCCCGGCGAGCTGCAGCTCGTCGAGCGCCACGACGACGGCCACCATGTCATCGTTCCCTCCCACCCCGTGGCCGTCGGCGACCACACCCCCGGCGGCGCTACCCCTCACACCTGGCGCCCCGACACGCAGCTCGACCAAGCGACCTACCAGGCCCTGCTCTGCCCCGAGGCGCCGGGCACCGACGGCGGCGAGGTCCCCCCAGGGTGTGCGGCGGCCGAGCTGACGGTGCGCTGGCAGTGGTGAAGGCCCTCCCCCTGCTGCTGCTCGCCGCGTGCGCGGTGAAGGCGCCGGTCCAGCGCGACAAGGGGCTGGAGCCTGCCCGCACCACGCTGGAGGCCCTGGCCGAGGTGAGGCCCGCCCGGCGCGTCGCGCTGGTCGTCGGCGTCGACCGCTACGGCGACCCCGCCTTCCCCGACCTGCGGCACGCCGGGCACGACGCCGAGGCCATCTCCGAGCAGCTGCGCAGCCCCCAGGGAGGCGGCTTCGACGAAGTCCACACCCTCATCGACGCGAACCGGGCCGAGGTGGTGGCCGGGCTTCAGGAGCTGGCCCGGGGGCTGCGCCGCGACGACACGGTGATGCTGTACTTCTCCGGCCACGGCACCCGCGCGGCCCTCCCCGACGGAAGCTGGCGCCGCTACCTGCTGACCTCCGACGCCACCAGCCGCGACTTCGCCACCAGCGCCCTGGAGCTCGAGGCCATCCAGACGTGGCTCGGCACCCTCCCCGCCGCGCGGCGAGCCCTGGTGGTCGACGCCTGCTTCGACGGCGAGGGCAAGAGCGTGGTCCCCCCGGGTAGCGCCCCTGAGGAGCTGCCCGAGGGCTCGCCGCGTGTCGGCGTCGGCGAGGCCCACCTGTTCGCGACCACGGCCGGGCGCCCGTCACGGGAAGACGACAAGCTCGAGCACGGCGTCTACACCTGGTACCTCCTCGATGCGATGACCTGGAGCTTCCCCGACGCCGACGCCGACGGCGACGGGGTGCTCACCGCCTGGGAAGCCCACGACCACGCCCGCGGCCGCACCATCGACCACACCGAGGGCGTGCAGGTGCCGCAGGCCGCCTTCCAGGTCGTGGGCGAGGCCGACGTGGTGCTCGCTGGCAAGCCCAGCGCCCGGCGCGCCCGCGACCGTGCCCTCGTCTACCTCTATCCCTCGGGAAGCCACGCGCTGGCCGGTGCTGCCCTCACCATCGACGGCCGCGACAAGGGCCTCCTTCCTGGGACCGTGCCGGTCGCGCCCGGTCGCCACCACGTCGTGGTCCACGACGCCGAGGGGCAGGTCGTCGTCGACGGCACCATGCGCTTCGCCCCCGGGCAGAGCTACCGCGCCGACGAGGTCGCCCGCCTCGCCCAGGGCCCCTCCCGCATGGTGGGGTGGCGCCTCGCTACCGCCGCCTCCCCGCCCCTCGATCACGCCGTCGGCTCCGGCGCCATCGGCCCCGAGCTGTGGTGGGCGCATCGGCGCAACGAGGGCACCGCCACCGGGCTGCTGTCGCAGGTCGCGCTGGGCATCGGCGGCGCCCCCGCCCGCCAGGTCGACGGCGAGCTGCAGCTCACCGGGCGCCCTGTGGTGTGGGCCAGCGGTGGCTCGGGCTTCCAGGGCGACATCGGTCGCCTCCGCGGCCGCGCCGCGCTGGGGCTGTCGACGGTGTGGATCCCTCCCAGCTACGGGGGCGCGCGCCCCGAGGCCCCCCCCACCAACCCCTACGACGTGCGCTCCGAGGCGGGCTGGCTGTTCGTGGCGGCGGGCCCGAGCCTGGGCCTGGGCTGGGTGCTCGGCCGTGGGTGGACGCTCCACGGCGAGCTGCGGCCCCACCTCGGTGCCCTCGACGCCGACGGCGACGGCACCGTCAGCGCGGTGCCCTGGGTGGTGGGCGGCATCGGGCTCGAGGCCGATCTGTAGCCAAGGCGCGCTGGCCTACGCGAACGACGAGACGGCCGCCCACACCGCGAGAGCCGCGACACCGAGGAACCAGGCCGCCGCATACGACAGCGCCACCACCAGGTAGCGCCAGGCGGCCCCACGCCACTCCAGCGCATAGGCCCGGCGAAGGCCGACGACCAGGTACACTTGCATCGCCGCCACCACCACCACCTGCGGCCACGCCACCGGAAGGAGCAACGCCAGCCCTCCGAGGATGAGTAGCCGGCTGTGGAGGTTGAGACTGAACACCAGGTGGCTGAGGGCCAGGTGGGGCCACAGCACCAGCTTGAGCAGCAACGCCAGCAGCGGCACGAGCGCCACCACGAGCTTCGGGCCATCGTCGACCATCACGTCGGCCATGGCCTTGATCACCTCTCGCTCCGTCGGGAACTCCGTCGCGTCGAAGCCGTCGAAGTCGATGGACAACGACGCACCGTCGCCGCCCACCTTCACCACGCCCTCCTCCGTCTGCTCGATGGCCGCTGTCGACGTGGCGGCGACGCGGCGGTCGGCAGCGACCGACACGCCGACGAAGCCGACGAACAGCGCGAAGATGAAGATCCGGGGAGGCGCGGTGAACCGTGCCCGCTTGCCGCTCATCCACTCGGCCGTGAGCTCACCGGGGCGAAGGAAGAACGGCACCGCCGTGCGATGCAGTCGACCGTCGGCCTCGAAGGCCTCGCTGACCAGGTCTGCCACGACCTCGAACAGGCCGCGGTCCGGCTCCTGGTGGCGCTGCCCACACCGAGCACAGAACGGGCCGCCGAGCTCGGCCTCGCAGTTCAAGCAGTGGGCTGTGGGCGGCATGATGGTGCCAGCCTACGGGGCGCGGGGGGCCAGGGGAAGCCCACGCGGGCTCGAACTCGGGGTCTCGAATCGGGGGTCTCGAATCCGGGGTCAGGACGCTAGGTGTTAGATCTGCCCTCCGGCAGAACCACACGCACCACGCCATACCGAGCGCTACCGTCCACCCTGCACGTCGCGGTCTGGCCGCAGGCCAGCGAGGGTGCCGGGGGCAGAGCACCCGTTGCCCCGTAGCGGGAAGACCGGACCCGCCAGCAGGCCCTGCGGCCGCTCGGCCTCCGTCGAGCGGCCCTTCGCCGGTTGTCGCGACATCACACGTGCCCCCCCCCCCGCCCTCTCGAGGACGAGCTGCCCACGCAGGACGGGGCGTTCCATCCGCACCACGGGTTGCCGGGAGGCTCCCCTCCCCCCAAAGGGCTGCGCCCCTGGAGAGGCGACGAGGTCGTCAGCCGCCATCCCCCGCGGACGGCAGCCGCTCCAGCATCCGCGTCGTCGCTGCCTTCGTCGTGAGGTGGTGGCAGGCCAGCGCACCGTCGCGCTCCAGCCCGTAGGTGCCCAGCGGCGAGGCCATGGTCAGCGCCTCCTCACGGCTCGTCACCTGACGGACCTCGGCGTCGTGCCCGGCACGAGCTAGATCGTCGACCACCTGCGCGGCCCAGTGGGCGTTGAAGGTGCACTGGGCGTCGAAGCGCGCCACGAAGGTGCCCTGGTAAGCCGGTCGCTGGCCGGTGTGCACCGCGTCGGTGAACCGAGGCGTCGGGCCGGTCTCGCCCGCCACTCCATGCGCCAGCAGCCGGAAGGCGCCCGCGCGGTCCACCTCCTCGAAGCCATGGTGCTCGAAGAAGCGACGATCGCCGAGAAACGGCCGCTTCTTGGCCCCCACGGCCACGACCACCCCGTGCCGGCCCTGCGACCGCGCGTCGTCGAGGCACGACTGCAGCAGCGCCCGCCCGTGCCCCTGCTTCTGGTACCGACCCGACACCCACAGGCAGTGGATCACCAGCCACCCGGGGGCCACGATGGGGCGCCACGCGGACTCGCCGGGCATGTACTCGATGAACACCTTGCCTCGCACGTCGAGCTTGCGGAACACGAGCCCCTCGGCCATGCGGTCGGCCAGCCAGGCCTTCTTCGCCATGACGCCCGCCTCGTGCTTCTTGTCGCCCAGGGCGCAGCACAGGTGATGGGCGCCGAGGTCGGCTGGGGTGAGGGTCAGGTACGACATGGTGCTCCCGCCATCGAGGGGTCCACATCCTACCTGCGTCCTGGGCTCTTCCGTACCGACGGCCAGCGGGATCGCGATAGGCTGTGGGCCATGAACGATAGCAACGATTCCCTCCGCTGGGCCACGCTCGCGCGGGCACGCTCCCCACTCGCTGTGGCCGGCATGGCCGCCGCGACAGGCCTCGCCCTGCTACAGCCCCCCCGCGCGCTCGCGGCCGAGCCAGAGTACGTACTCGAAGTCCCAAGACTCGACATCGGGGATGCGCCCTACGAGGCGTATCGGCAGATGCTGCTTCGCGAGCTTCGCAAGCGACGCCTCACCCTGATGGTGGGCGAGGAGGGCGAGGCTCCTTCCCGCGTCCCTCCCGGGCGGATCCGCCTCGGCCTGAAGACGCTGGCAGCGTGCTTGCTCGTCCTCGAGAACAGCGAAGGCCCCATTGAGGTCGACCTCGTGTCGAGCATCGCCCCCGATGGGCAGCTGAGCCTGCTGTCGGTCTCGGTGGGGCCGACCGAGCTCGTGGTCGAGACGGGCTCCCACCCCCCGTTGCTGGCCCCGCGGGCCACCGCCAGCGAGCTGGCGACCTCCTATGGCGTGGGGCCCTTCGTGGCGTCCGGCCGCTCCTGGACACCGGAGGCCCTGGCCGTGGTGCAAGGTGCCCTCGAGCACCTGGCCCCCGCCGAAGTGGCGCTGCTCGCACGCCTGCCCTTTCACCGGCGGGCGGCACCCCGTGGCGACATCGCCCACATCCTGGCTGCCCGGCCCTACGCGGCCCTGGTCACCGACCCCATGGAGGGTGCGCGCATCGAGGTGTACGACCTGGCCCTCGAGCCACAGACCACCTTCGTGGGCACGCCCGACCGCGCCGTCCACCCAGCGGTCCATGTCCTGACCCACGAGCTCGCCCACGCGCTGTCCTTCGCTGCCCGCAGTCGAGCCATGGCCAGGATCCGAGAGCTGAAGGAAGCCGACGACGCCGACAACCAACGCCTGGAGGCACTTCGGGCCGAGTACCCGCAGGGGGTCGAGGGAGACGCCTTGGTGGAAGTCGACGCCCTGGTCGAGCGACGCACGCGCCATCACGCCGAGCACCCCGTGCTGGTCGACGCGATCGAGCAGGGCGTCGATGTCGTGGTGTCGCGGTGGGCAGAGGCGACGGGAGCCGACAGCCCCACTCGCTATGGAGATGTGTCGCCCAGCGAGGGATTCGCCGAGGCCTTCGCCCTGCATCGACTCGACCCACAAGCCCTCGAGCGGCTGTGCCCGAAGAGCTCGGCGTGGTTCCGGTCCCACGACGTCGCTGCGATGGCCGCAGAGTCCCTCGCCACCCTCGACGCACGCGTCGCGAAGGCCCTCGACGCGGCCAGCAGCAACGACGAGTCGACGGGCACGAGCGCGGAGCAACCTCCAGGCGAGTAGACGGTCAGCGGGGCTCGAGGCTCTTGCGGGCGGTGCGATGCCCCACGACGGCGGTGGTGATTCCGGCGATGCCCACGCCCGTTCCGATGAGGAACGGTGGCCAGTACTCCTGCGCGTAGTGGCCCTGCTGCACGATCAGGCCGGAGAATCCGCCGACCCCCACACCCATGATGCCGGCGAGGATCCCTCCGCGGGGCAGGTGGCTCACCCCCCACCGTGCGACCAGGGGTTAGGTCGGGGCATGTCGCTTTCCCTGCTGTGGCAGCCCCTCGTCGGTGGGCTGCTCGTCGCCCTCGGCGCCCAGATCACCGTGCCGATGGCGCCGGTACCGATGACCCTGCAGACCCTCGCCGTGCTCGCGTGCGGCCTCGTGCTAGGGCCTCGTCGTGGCGCGGCGGCGGTCGCCCTCTACGTGCTGGCGGTAGGGCTCGGGCTGCCGGTCCTCGCCGACGGGAGCGCCGCCCCGGGGTGGTCGCTCTTCACCGAGCCCACGGCCGGGTACGTGCTCGCCTTCGTGCCAGCTGCCGCCCTCGCAGGCTGGATCGGCCGGCCGCGGGAGGCGGTTCGCGACCACCTGCTGGGCGCGGTCGCCGGCGGCCTGGCGGGCCACGCCCTGGTGCTGGTCCTGGGCATGATCGGGCTGCTGCGGTGGTTGGAGCCAGCCGAGGCATGGAGCTCGGGGGCAGCCCCCTTCCTGACCGGCGCGGTGGCCAAGAGCGTGCTCGCAGCGGCCGTGGCGGTGGCGGCGCGGCGGGGCATCCAGGCAATCGACGAGGCGTAGGTCGCGATGGGCGGCCGAGGTATCATCCCGACGATGGCGAACGACGAGCGACTGCAGACCTTCATCGACCAGTACGGTCTGCCCGAGGAGGCGCGCGAGGCGCTGTCGTTGCTGTTGTCGGGGCCCGTCGACGACCCGGTGGTCGCGTCGGCCCACACCCTGCCAGAAGTGCCGGAGAGCCTGGTGGCCGAAGAGCGTCTCGGCGTGGGGGGCATGGGCGAGGTCGTGCGGGTGCGTGACGAGGTGCTCGGTCGCAGCCTTGCCCTCAAGACCCTCCGGCCCAACGTGACGCACCGACCGGGCGCCACCGAGCGCTTCCTGCTGGAAGCCCAGGCCACCGCCCAGCTGCAGCACCCGGGCATCATGCCCGTGCACGGCTTCGGCACCCTGCCCGACGGTCGCCCCTACTTCACGATGCCCGAGGTGCGCGGCCGGTCCCTGGAGGCACTTCAGGAGGCCGGCGAGACGCCACTTCGGCGCATGATCGAGATCCTGCGCAGGGTGTGTGAGGCGGTAGGCTTCGCCCATGCCAAGGGCGTCGTGCATCGGGATCTGAAGCCCGACAACATCATGGTCGGGGCTCATGGCGAGGTGCTGGTCCTCGACTGGGGCCTCGCGCGGGTCGACGGCTCGTCGGTGCCGCAGGGGGCCGAGCCGGTGCAGCTGACGGTCGGCTCCGGCGACGCGCGGCTCACCCGGGTCGGCTCGGTGCTCGGCACCCCCGCCTACATGGCCCCCGAGCAGGTCTGCGGCGACTCCGTCACGACCCGGTCCGACGTGTATGCCCTGGGTGGCGTCTTGTACGGCATCCTCGCGGGGCACCCGCCACGCATGGGCTCGATCGCCAGCATCCTCGCCGACGTAGCGGTCGGCACCCCCGTGCGCTCCCCCGGCGGCCCCCCCGCGCTCCAGGCCATGGCCCTGCGGTGCCTGGCCCACGACCCGCACGACCGGCCCGACGACGCGAGTGCCGTCGGAGAGGCCCTGCAGGCCTGGCTCGACGGGTCCGAGCGGGCGGCCGAGGCGGATGCGCTACTGGCCGAGGCCGACCAGACGCTGGCCCGCGCGGCGTCGCTTCGGGCCGATGCCCAGCGACGAGCGATGAGGGCCGAGGAAGGGCTCCAGCAGCTGCCCTCCGCCGCCGACGAGTCCGACAAGCGCCCCTGGTGGGCGGAACAAGACGCCGCTGCCGGCGTGGCCCACGAGGCTGCGCTGCTGGAGGCACGCGCCGAGCAGGTGCTGTGGGCGGCCCTCACGCGGTCCCCCGAACACCAGCCCAGTCGGCTCCGTCTCGCCGAGCGCTTTGCACTGGCTCACCAGGCAGCCGAGGAGCGCCGCGACGCCGACGCCGCCTTGCTGGCCGACGTTCGGCTGCGGGCACAGCTGGCCCACCTCAGCCCCGACCGCGCCGCGCCCTTCGAGCGCTACCTGCACGCCGGGGGGCGCGTCTGCCTCGATACCACCCCATCGGGCGCTCGCGTCGTCGCTCGACCGTGGGTGGTCGAGGGGCGACGGCTGGTGCTCGGGGAGGCGCGCGCCATCGGCACCACCCCCATCGAGGCCGAGCTCCCCGCGGGCTCGTGGCAGCTGCTCCTGAAGCACGAGGCGTGCCACGAGGTGGCCTACCCGGTCGTGCTCCGCCGCGGCGCGACGTGGGACACCACCCCTCCAGGCGGGGCCGCACCCCAGCCCGTGCCGCTGCCCTCCCTGGGCAGCCTCGACGACGACGAGTGCTACGTGCCGCCGGGCTGGTTCGTGGCGGGCGGCGACCCCGAAGCCGCAGGCTCCCTGCCCCGCCAGCGGCGATGGTGCCACGGCTTCGTCATCGCGAAGTACCCCGTGCGCTGCGAGGAAGTGCTGGCCTGGCTCAACGACCTGCGCAAGCAGGGTCGCGCCGACCTGGCCGAGCGCTATGGCCCGCGGGAGTGGCACGGCGCAGGCACTGGTGGCGCTCCCTTCTGGAAGCCCGACGCGACCGGCGCTCTCGTCATCGGCGCCGACCCCGACGGCGACCTGTGGGACCCGTCCTGGCCCATCATGATGGTCGACTACGACTCGGTCGTGGCCTACGCCGCCTGGCGCGCGGCGCGCGACGGCCTGCCGTGGCGGCTGCCGGCGGAGCTCGAGTGGGAGAAGGCCGCACGCGGCGTCGACGAGCGCTGGTTCCCCTGGGGCGACCACCACGAGCCCACCTGGTCTGCCATGCGAGACTCGCCACGGGTGGGCCCTGCCAAGCCCGATGACTACCCCGTCGACTGCAGCCCCTACGGGGTGCGCCACATGTCGGGGTCCACCAGTGATTGGTGTCTCGAGGTGCACGGCCGACCCCTGCCTGACGGGCCACGCGTCGTCGTGCCTCCCCTGGAGATCGACGCGGCCCAGCATGTCAGTCGCGGGGGCTCCTGGGGGGCGTCGGCCCTCAACGGTCGGGTGGCCCACCGAGGGTTCGGCTCGTCGCGGCGCGGCATGTACAGCAAGGGCACGCGTCTGGTCCGACCCTGGCCACCCCGAATCGAGCAGGCGGGCTAGGCCTACCCATGTCTCCTGCCCCGCTGGGATGCCCCGGATGCCAAGACGGGAACCCCACTGCGGAGCGCTGCCAGGGTCACCCTGGCGGCATCGAGAGCTGCTCGGCCGCCCATCGCAGAGCCTCCAAGCGGCGACGGCTCGCCGTCGGCACCTTCACGACCGTCTCGCCGCCGGCGGCGTACACCCCGAGCGCCCCGCGTTCAGCCCTCGCACCCGTCACGCGTTCCATCTCCGTCACCGTCGTCCGCAGCGTCTGCTCCTGCACCTGCAGGGTGCTCCCTGACCAGTCGAGGGAGACCCACCGGGGGGAGCGCATCAGCCATGGCACACACACCAGCGGAAGCAGCAGGCCCGCCACCATCACCGCAACGATGACCGCCACCTCCGTGGAGCTGAGGTCTTGGGCTACGGCCAACAGAGCCACCCCAAACGACGTGAGCAAGAACGCAGGGGCCGTGGCCAGCACGACCAGCATCCAAGGGCTACCGCTGTGAGCAGAACGGAACCTCATGTGGAACCCCTCGGCGCCGCGTTCGACGAGCACCCCGCGCAGCAGCAACGCCCTCCGCGAAGCCTCGAGAGGCCCCACGAGCTGCTGAAGCTCGGCGGCCGCGTCTCGAAGCGCCTGCCGCGCCCCCGGCGGTGCCCGAAACACCCGGTCGCTGCGGACCGTGCAGATCGACAGCAGGTCGCCGTGGGCATCCACCCAAACGATATCGCCCAGCGGAATCGAGGCACGCTTCGTACCCACTCCTCGAGCGCAGACCACCCGTAGAACCTCGCCCGCGAGCGCCACCTCCAGCCGCACCACCGTGCGGGAGAGCACCAGGGCCAGTGCCATGGCACCGAAGCCCACGACCGCCTGCGCAAACGCTGCGGCCGACACGTCGAGCCCGCCACGAGCGCTCGCCAACATGGCCCAACCCATCAGCACGAACGCCACCGCGAAGCCACGTACGAGCCACGGCCGCCCTTCGATGATCGCCGACAACTCCCCTCCCCTGACCTACCCCAGCGTACCGGACAAGACGCCCCCGACGCCTGGCGACCGCACGAGATCTCGTGGCAGGTCTCTCCTCGGCCTATTATTATCTGACCGTTCAGTTAATTGGAGGACCTCGAATGACCCAGCAGCACCCCGTGATCGTCGTCGGTGGCGGCATCGCCGGCCTCACCACCGCCCTCGCCCTGCAAGACCAGGGGCGCCGGGCCATCGTCTACGAGGCCGCCCCGCGCGTCGGCGGGCGCATCCACAGCGTCGGCGACGAGGGCACCCTGGAGACGGGGATGCAGTTCTACTACTCGAGCTACGCCGGTGCGCTGGGCATGCTCCGGCGCTTCGGCCTCACCGAGCAGCTGCGCCCCATCCACGTGCGCGGCCAGATCGCCCACGGCGGCCGCATCGCGCCCTTCGACAAGGCCTGGCCCTGGCTGTCGCTGCTGTCGGCCCGCGACAACCTCGCGCTGCAGGCCGCTGTCGCCCGCCTCGCCCTGCCGCTGCTGCGGATGAGCCCCTTCGACTACCGGGCCGGCGAGCCCCTCGACGAGCTCGACGCCGCCGCCTACTTCCAGCAGCGCGCCGGTGACGACGTGCTCGAGGCCGCCATCCGCCCCATGGTCAACAGCTACGCCTTCACCGAGCCCGAGGGCCACAGCCTCGCCATGCTGATGCGCATCCTCCGCCTCGGCGCCCTGGGCCGGATGTACGGGCTGGTCGGCGGCAACGACCAGCTCCCCGCCCGCATCGCTCAGCAGGTCGAGGTGCGGCACGCGCGGGTCGACCGCATCGTCGTCGACGACGGGGAGGTCCGGGGCGTGGTGGTCGGCGGGGTGGCGGTCGAGGCCTCCCAGGTGGTGTGCGCCGTTCGAGGTCCCCACGCGGCTGCCCTCCTCGGTGACGTGCCCGCGCTGTGGGCAGGCTTCGCGGCGCTCCCCTACAGCAGCCTGATGCTGGTGAACCTCCACCTCGACCGCGCGCTGACGGGGCCCGACTGGAGCTATGTGATGTCCCGCACCGACGGGCATCGCACCGCCTTCGCCGTCGACCTGATGCGCCGCTGCCCTGCGATGTTCCCCGACGGGCGCAGCGTGCTGCAGGCCGTGTTCGCCGATCCGGTGGCCACCCAGCTGCGGGAACACACCGCCGAGCAGCTCGCCGCGCTGGCCATCGCCGATCTGGAGCCCTTCGTGCCGGGTGTTGGCCAGGCGGTGCGCAAGACCTCGGTGGTGCGGCGTCGGCAGGCCCTCCCCAGCTTCTCCGTCGGCATGTTCGACCAGGTGCGGCAGCTCCAGCGACAGGCCGGTCGCGTGCGAGGCCTGCACCTCGCAGGCGACTACCTGCGCGCGCCGCTGTGCGAGGGGGCCGTGCAGTCGGCCTACGCCGCCGCTCAGGCCGTCGTGCGGTCGACCCCCAGCAACGACTCGAACAGCGCCACCGTGTCGTTGCGGAGTGCCCCCATGTCGACCTCGGGCTCCACGGCCAGCTGGAACGACAGGCCGTCGATCAGCGCGTGAAGCACCCGGTAGGTGAAGCCGAGGTTCGCCACCTGCACGCTGCCATCAGCGACCCCTTCCTCCAGCAAGCGCTCGCACGCGTCACGGAAGGCCTGGTAGGAGCCCCGCACTTCCTCCAGCACCGCCGGGCGCGCCTTGGCGAACGACAGCACCTCCACCTGAAAGCGCAGCTCGTCTTGCACCGCGGCCTGCGAAGGAAGCGTGGCGTCGACCACCATGCGCAGCTTCGCCCTCGCCGGTAGCGGCAAGGCGACGAGCCCCTGCAGCAGCGCCGCCTGCTCCTCGTGGTAGCGCCGGATGGTGGCGATGATCAGCTGGTCTTTGCTGCCGAAGTAGTAGCCGACCAGCCCCTTGCTCACCCCCGCACCCTCCGCGACCTGCCCCAGCGTGAGAGCCGCGAAGCTGTCTTGGGTGAGCAGCGCGCGGGTGGTGGCCATGATCTCGTCGCGCCTCCGCTGCTCGAGCTCGGGGTCTTTCGTGCGCGCCACATCCTCTCCATTGACTGGCCGGACAGCTTATTGCCCGCCACCTTCACCATACCAGCCGCCCTTCCTTGGGCGTGTGGTCCGACAGCCCCGCGAAGGGCCCCTCCCCCAGCAGGTGGACCTCCCTCGGCGCGAAGGCCACCCGCCCGCGGGTGTACAGATGATCGATGTGCATCGGCGTGCCCAGGAACGCGTGGGTGCCCATGGCGCGCTGCTCGTCGAGGCCCAGGCCCGCGCCCTGCCGGAAGGCGTCGAGCCAGCCCGCCTCCTCCAGCCGCTGGGTCACCGCGGTGCCCGGCTGCGAGTTCAGGTCGCCCAGCAGCACCGCCGGCACCTCGGGCTCGTGCAGCGGGTGGCCGTCGGCATCGACCAGCTCGTGGTCGGGCACCCACAGGCCTGCCTCGGTGAGCCGGCCCCCCACCCAGTCCAACGTGCGCTCGATCTCCCGCAGCTGGTTGGAGCCGAAGCCCATGCGACGGGTGCCCGGCGGCGGGTCGCCCCGCTCGAAGAAGGCCGGCAGCGACAGGTGCACCTGCACCAGATCGATGGGACGCCCCTGGAAGGCGAGCCGCGCGTGGACCGCGATGCGGCGCTGCTTGAGGCGCTTGAACGCGGGGAGCCGCACGTGGGTGATGTCGAAGCGCTCGGCGTCGCGCAGCTCGACCCCCTCCCCCAGCACCAGCGCCTGGCCCTGGCCGTAGACCGGCAGCGCCGCCTCGTAGCGATGGGCGCTCCAGTGGTGACCCGACCAGTGCCGACCGGTGACCCTCCGCAGCTTGGCCACGAAGCGCTCGAGCTGGTGGCCCTGCAGCCCCACCCGCAGCGATCGGTCTTCCACCTCCTGCAGCGCCAGCACGTCGGGCAGCGGATCGCGGGCGGCGATGGCCGCGACGATGCGCTCCATCCACCGATCGGTCGCGCGCATGCCCCGCAGGCCATGCCCGAAGTACCTCACGTTCCAGCTCAGCAGCTGCATGGCGACCCCCTAGGGGCGTGCTGGCAGCGCCGCCACCAGCGAAGCGGCCATCGGCCGAGCGAAGCGGGCCACCGCCTCTGGGTCGCAGGTGAGCTCGGCAAAGGGCTCGTAGGCGGTCACCAGCAGGTCGCGTCGCACCTCGAGAGTGAGCACCTGGCCCGGGTAGCGGTCGCACCACACGAAGCCCATCGACGCCGGGTGCAGGAAGTAGGTGTGCCCATGGGCCACCTCGATGCTCAGCGCCTGTAGCCGCTCGGCGAGGTCGGCGATCATCCCCGGAGGCGCCAGGCTGTCACCCTTCTGCGTCGTGTGGATCAGATCGACCTCGGGCCTCACCGGCCACGTGTCGGCCCGCTCTGGCGCCATCGCCCAGTGCAGCTTCTCCACGATGTCGTCATCGACCCGATCGATGCCCATCGACACCGGACCGTAGGTGTGCGGCACGAAGGCCAGACCGCCCCGACCGCACACCGCCTCCATCGCCTCCGACACCAGCGCCGTGTAGCGGCTGTGCAGCTCCCGCAGCAGCTGTTGGTCGGCGGGATGGTGGATGTAGGGCTGCAGCCCCGGCGTCATCGCGCCCTTCGACAGGTCGCCCCCGTCGACACCCGGCCGCCGGTTGGTGTCGATGAAGGTGCGGGGGATCAGGCAGCGAATCAGCCGCACGGTGCGCGTCGGATCGAGCTGCACCACGTGCTCGGCGGTGGCCCGGGCGAGCTGCCAGGCCCCCACGTCGGTGTTCACGAAGAAGAAGTCGTGCAGCCCGTCGGGCATCGTGCCCGCCAGCCGCACCTTCATGGCGTCGAAGTGCGCGCGCCGATCGGCCCCATGGGGGACCTCGATCAGCAGGTCGGCAGGGGCATGGGGCTCACAGGCCGCGCCGCGCAGGGTCTCTACGTGGGCCACCCCGTCGATGGAGCGAAGGTCGAGGTCAGACATGCGCCGCCGTATCGCGTTTTCCGTCGCCTCAGGGGCTCCGCACGCTCACCAGTCGACAGACAACCCGTCGCTGTCGTCGACGGCCTCGGCCTCCGGCGGGATCGAGAACGTGAGCAGGCCCACGGAGGGCTTGCCACGTGGCCTTCGTGGCACACCGAGCGGCGTCGTCACCTCGGCGCGCCAGGTCTCGGCGTCGCCCTCGTAGATGTCAGGCTCTGCATCGCCGCCCTCGGCCATCACCACCTCCCAACCCATGCTATCCGACCGCAAGGGCCGAATGGAAGGGGGGTGGTATCACCGCCGTTCTGGTACGCTACTCCACCGGCCCTACATCACGGATGATCTGCGGCTTGAAGTCGGGCCTTGCTGCTGCGGCAATCAGCTCTCCGTACTCCTCGAGCCGCTGGGTCATCTGGAAGCCCCACTTGTCTTTCACCTGCCGACACAGGTTGAGGTCGACCTCGGTGACCAGCACACCATCGCGAGTGCGCGACAGGCCCGGGGTGCGCGAGCCGTTCGGCGCCCCGACGTAGCTGCTGCCGTAGAAGTGCCCGAACTCGTGGTGCTGCTCCTTGCCGTCGCCCGACGTGAAGGCGTTGGGGAAGCTCTCGGTGCCGATGCGGTTGATACTCGCCGTGAAGTAGTTGTTGGCGATGGCCGCGCAGCGCGCCTCGATGGGCCACAGCGGCTCGGAGAGGGCTCCCACCGTGGCAGACGGGTTGAACACGATCTCGGCACCGTTGAGGCCGAACATCAGCCAGTTCAGGGGATGATGGCGGCCGTAGCAGATGTTGATCGCGACCCGACCGAACTCTGTCTCGAACACCGGGTGACCGTCTTCGCCCTCCATGTAGTAGGTGGACTCGTTGAAGTCGCCGACCCGCGGGATGTGGTTCTTACGGTGGCTGCCGATGATGTTGCCGCGGTTGCCGATGACCACGGCCGTGTTGTGGATGGTGCCGCCATGAGCCTCGTCGCGCTCGAGGATCGGGCTGACGATCACCATGTTGTAGCGCTTGGCCAGCCCCTGCAGGAACTGGGTGCTGGGCCCGTCGATCGGCTCGGCGAACTCGAGCCACGGCTGCTTCTCGCGGGTGCAGAAGGCGAAAGGCATCGTCCAGGCTTCCTGCAGGCCGAGCACGTTGACGCCCATCTCGCCGGCGGCGCGGATCATCTTGCCGGTGCGGTCGCACAGCGCCTGGAACTGGTCTTCCACCGGAGCATCGGTGGGCAGCACGATCTGGTTCTGGATGACCCCGATGCGCACGATGCGAGGGGCGCGGCGCTGCTCACGGGCCGCCGAGAACCTGTGGGCTTCGACATCGAAGTCGTGGGACTTCGCGAACGCCGCCACATCCTTGGGGATGTCGATGGGCTGGGGCAGGTCGCCGTAGAGGATGCGGAAGGCCTCCTTCTGGTCTTCCTCGGGCAGCTTGCGCAGCAGGCGCTCCAGCGAGTGGATCTCCGGAGGAACCGCGGGGGCCTCGGGGATGGACTGCAAGACCTGCTCGATGGTGTCCGGTTCCTTGACGTTGGCCATGCGCGCACCTCGTTCGCTGCGGGTTTCGGGGGCGCACTATAGCTCGTCGCGGGCCATCAAGCGGCGGCCAAGCAGCGTCTTGGGGTGACGCTAGCCCTCGGCGGCCAGCTTCGCGCGCATCCGCGCCTCCCGCTGCTCCCCCCGGGCCTTCGCCCGAGCCTTCTCCTCCTCGCGGGAGCGAGGCTCCGCCGTGGTGTGCAGCTCGTCGAGGACCAACCGACGGGTGATGGCGGTGATCTCCTCCACCGCGCGCTCGAAGGCCTCGGTGTTCGCCTGCGACGGCGCCCGCATGCCGCTCACCTTGCGCACGTACTGCAAGGCGGAGGCAGCGATCTCTTCCTCGGTTGCGGGGGGCGCGAAGTTGTGCAGCCGCTTGATGTTTCGACACATGCCGACCTCCTGGGGAGGATCAGCCTACCGCTTGATCAGCTGCGTGAGCCAGCGGTCGAGGGCGCCGGCGAACTTGCGCTTGTCGCGGTCGCCGAAAGGGCGGGGACCGTCGGTCAGCAGCCCGGCGTTGCGGAGGACCTCGTTGCGGTCCCGCGCGGCCTTCCGCGCGGCGGCATTGCTGGCGTCGATGAGGTCGCCCCGTGGGTCGAGGCAGATGGCCCCGCGCTCGGCGATGGCCGCAGCCAGGGGAATGTCGGCGCTGATCACCAGGTCGCCCTCCTCCACCTGCTCGACGATGTGCTCGTCGGCCACGTCGAAGCCCTTCGCGACCTGCAGCGACCGGATGTAGGGCGACCACGGCGTGTACATCGGCTGGTTGGCCACCAGCACCACCTCGATGCCCGTGCGGTCGGCCGCGCGAAAGAGGATGTCTTTGACGGGCCGAGGGGTAGCGTCGGCGTCGACCCAGATGGTGGGCATCAGCTACGCCGCCGGCGGGCGACCATCAGGCTCGCGAGCCCCAGCCCCATCCAGCCGCTGGCGCCGCCCTGGGTCGCGCAGCCGCAGTCGATGTCGTCGAGCTTCAGCCCGGTGTCGAAGTCGAACGTGCCGTTGTTGTTGCCGCCGTTGCCGCCGTTGCCGCCGTTGCCGCCGTTGCCGCCGTTGCCGCCGTTGCCGCCG
>CBDUIC010000131.1:0-19080 GCA_965367245.1 uncultured bacterium
CCCGTCGACACCGGCACCACCACGCCGGGTGGCTCGGGCAGCGCGCCGGCCCCCGTCGACACCGGCACTACCACCCCGGGTGGCTCGGGCAGCGTCCCAGCCCCCGTCGACACCGGCACGGCCTCCACGCCGGGTGGCTCGGGCAGCACCCCCGCGCCGAGCGAGGACACCTCGGTGGCGCCCTGGCACACCGGCGGCCCGGCGGACACCGGCCTGGCACCCGGCGGCACCGGCGGTGCGCCGACCTACCCCGCCGACACCGGCACCCCGTCCACGGGCACCACACCGGGTGGCACCGGCCTGTAGCGGGGCGGCTCTACCCGGCGGCCTGCGTCAGGAAGCGCACGTAGAACCCGACCATCCTCTCGACGTTGTCGACCGACAGGCGCTCGTCGATCCCGTGGATGCGCTTCAGATCGGCGCTATCGAGCTGCATCGGGCTGAACCGCCACACGCGCTCCGATAGCCCGGTCAGGTGCCGCGCATCCGTCGCGCCGATGGTCAGGTAGGGCGCCACCACCGCACCGGGGAAGCTCTGCCGGATCGACCGGGCCAGCGCCTCCCAGGCCTCTCCGTCGGTGCGGCTGATCGGCGAGGGGTCGCTGGCGATCGAGCCCTCATAGCGGGCGACCTCCACCCCTGGGGGGACCACGCTCTGGACGTGGGCCAGCACCGAGGCGGTGGTGTCGCCGGGGGCGATGCGGAAGTTGACGACCCCCACTGCCTCCTGCGGCAGCACGTTGTCTTGGGGGCTGGCTTGGGCCATCGTCACCGCCGTGGTCGTGCGCAGGGTCGCGTTGGTGGAGGGCTTGCCCGACATGGTCGCCTCGACCACCGGACCCAGCAGCCACCGGTTGGCCATCACCAGCCGCATGCCGAAGCCGAGCTCGGGCCCCACGTGGTCCAACATCGTTCCGGTAGGACCCTCCAGCCGCGGGGGCAGGGGATTGGCCTCGATGGCGACCAGTGCCTCCGACAACAAGCCGAGGGCCGAGCGCGGGGGCGGCATGGACGAGTGGCCGCCGTCGCCTCGGGCGGTGACCTGCACCGACAGGTAGCCCTTCTCAGAGATGCCGATCATCGCGGCTGGCGCGTCGAGGCCCTTCATGATCCCGTCGGCGACCACGCCGCCCTCGTCGAGGACGAAGGCGAGCCGAACGCCCTTGCCCTTCAGGTGGGCCGCGACCGCCTGGGCACCGCTGCCACCGACCTCCTCGTCGTGGCCGAAGGCGAAGTAGACGGTGCGTCGCGGGGCGAAGCCCTGGGCGAGCAGGTGCTCCACCGCGGCGAGCTGCCCGACGATGTTCTGCTTGTCGTCGAGGGTGCCGCGCCCCCACACGAAGCCGTCGTCGATCGCCCCGCTGAACGGCGACCTCGACCATGTCGACGGGTCTTCGACGGGCACCACGTCTTGGTGCGCCATCAGCAGGCCCGGCTCCAGCGAAGGGTCGCTGCCCGACCACTCGAACAGCAGCGTCGCCCCCAGCCGCCGCAGGGCGAGCCGCTCGTGGGCGAGGGGAAACCGCTCGGCGAGCAGCTCGTGCAGGGCGGCGTGGGCACCCTCGTCGATGTTCCCTCCGGTGTGGGACACCGTGGGCAGCCTCACGGCGTCGGCGAGGGTCTGCACCGCGAGGTCGGTGTCGACCGCCACCTCGAGGGGCGGCGCCGCCAGCTGGCGCGAGCCCTTGCGCAGGGTGTTGCCCACCAACACGACGCCCAGCAGCGCGACCAGGCCCACCAGCCCACCGACACCTACGAGGAGCTTTCGCACACGACCTCCGGCGCGCAGTCTATCGCCCGTGCCGATCCCCGCGAGGATCGAGGTCCTCGGAAAGAACGGATCTACGTGGCGGATCAAAAAAGGTGGTCCGGGCGCTAAACAACTGGGGGACCTGACCGATGGCTGGGACAGAACGCCCGGAGCCCCCCCCGATGTCCAGCCTCCTCTTCGACGCCTCGCTCAACGGTCTTCAGACCGTGCTCGACCTCCGGTCGCAGCAGCATGCGATGACGGCGACGAACCTGGCCAACGCGGACACGCCGAACTTCAAGGCCAAGCACCTCGACTTCGAGAACGCCTTGGCCGACGCCTTCGAGGGCGGTGACCGCCTGGCGATGCAGCGCACCCACGAGGCGCACCTGTCGCCGGGTGGCGCCCACGACCCGGCGGTCATCGAGATCGAGACCACGCCGTGGGACGAAGACGGCAACTCGGTCCTCGCCGAGCGCGAGACGGCGCGCCTGCAGGAGAACGCCCTGATGTACCGGGCCGTGTCGACGGGCATGTCGAAGCGGCTCGCCTTGCTCAAGTACGCCGCCAGCGACGGGAGGGGATGATGGCCGACCTGCTCGACACCTTGAACATCGCAGGATCGGGGCTCGCTGCGCAGCGCGTCCGCCTGCAGACCGTCGCGTCGAACCTGGCCAACGCCCAGACGACCCGCACCGCCGATGGCGGCCCCTACCAGCGCAAGGCACCGGTGTTCCGGGCCGACTCCCTGAACACCTTCGGTGACTCCCTCGACCGCGAGCTCGCCTCGGTGTCGGTGGAGCGCATCCACGAAGACAACGATGTGCGCTGGGTCCACGACCCCGCCCATCCCGACGCCGACGAGGAGGGCATGGTCGCCTACCCCGACATCGACGTGCTCGCGGAGATGGTCGACATGATGACCGCCTCGCGGTCGTACGAAGCCAACGCCAACGCCGTCGAGGTCACCCGCGACATGGCGATGCGCGCCCTCGAGATCGGTCGATGATCCGAGGTGTCGCCGGCATGAACGCCTACCGCGCCGTGGCGACCCCCGCCGCGGTGCCCTCGGCCCCCGCGACCGAGGCCACGGGCGCGTCGTTCGCTGACACGCTCACCGCGGGGATGGAGGGCGTCGAGGGCGCCCAGTCCTCCGCCGAGTCCGCCCTCGATCTGCTGGCCAGTGGCGAGCAGGTCGACCTCCACGGGACGATGATCGAGCTCGAGAAGGCCGACATCGCCCTGCGCACCATGGTCTCCGTGCGAGACAAGGTCATCGCTGCCTACGAGCAGGTGATGAACATGACGGTCTGAGATGAGCAGCTACCTCGCCCAGCTACAGACCTTCTGGTCCGGCCTCGAGGCCGACAAGCGCCGCAACCTGGTGATCGCGGTCGCCGTCGCCCTGATGGCGGTGGTGGCGGTGGGCGCCTGGTCGAGCCAGACGCCCACGAGCCCGCTGCTGGAGAACCGCTCCTACGACGAGCTCCTCGACGCCGCCGCGGCCCTCGACGAGGCCGAGATCAGCTACCAGCTCGACGACGGCGTGCTTCGCGTGCCCACCTCACAGCTGGGCAAGGCCCGTGCGGCCCTCGCGACCTCGCAGACGCTCCCCGGCCTGGCCGATGTGGGCGAGCTGCAGCTGGGGCTCACCCCGGCCGCCCAGGCGTGGGCCTTCCTGCGGGCCCGCGAGGGCGACCTGGCGCGGATGATCAACGGCATCGACGGCGTGTCCGCGAGCCGGGTGAACATCGTGCCGCAGAAGGAAGCGCTGTTCCTCGATGAGGAGAACGCGGCCACCGCCTCGGTGTTCCTCAAGCTGCGCCCCGGTGCGGCCCTGCAGCCGGCCCAGGTGCGAGCCATGGCCAACCTGGTCGCCAACGCGGTCGAGGGGCTGGAGTCCGAGGGCGTCACCATCGTCGACGACCGCGGCAACCTGCTGGCCGAGGGCCGCACCGGGGTCACCCCCGCCGATGACGCGCAGGAGAAGCTGCTCGCTTACCGCGAGAAGGTCGAGGCCCGCTACAACCAGGCCGTGACCAAGGCCCTGCTGCCGGTCCTCGGGTGGGACGGTGGGTTCTCCGTCACCAGCAGTGTCGACCTCGATGCGACCTCGTCGGAGACGGTGTCGAAGCGCGTCGATGCCGACGGCCAGGCCCTGCTGTCCGAGCAGCTCGACGAGTCGGAGTCGACCCGCAGCGAGCCGGGCGGCGTGCCGGGCGTCGACGCGAACCTCCCCGAGCGCCCCGCCGAGAACAGCGGCACCAACAACATGGAGCAGCGCTCCTCGGCCACGGCCAACTACACCTACCCGACGGTCGACGAGGTCGTGCGTCGCCCCGCCGGCGACCTGCGCCGCGTCTCTGTGGCTGTCCAGGTCGACGCCGCTCGGGTCGCCGAGCTGGCGGCTGCGGGCGAGACGACCGCCGAAGACCTGCAGGCGCGCATCCAGGAGGCCGTCCGCGCGGCGGTGGGCTTCGATGCCGAGCGTGGCGACCTGGTGGCTGTGCACGTGATGCCCTTCGCCGAGCGCGACTGGGTCGAGGGCACGGTCGCCGCGTCGGCGGTGCCGGCCGAGGTGATGGCCGCGCTGCCCTACGCGGTGGCCGCTCTCGCCTTGGTGCTGGTCTTCGGGTTCGTGGTCCGCCCCCTGATGGCCCAGCTCACCCCGTCGCCGGCCCTCGCTGCCGCCGGCGAGGGAGCCCTCGAGGAGGGCGAGGAGCTCGATGAAGACGGCAACGTCGTCTCCCTCGAAGACAAGCGCCCGCTGGCCACCCGGCTGGCCGACCTCATGGAAGGCCCCACCCCCATCGCCTCCGAGCAGCTCTCCGAGCTCGTGTCGGAGCAGCCCGCCGCCGCAGCCAAGGTGCTGAAGCTGTGGAGCCGCGAGTCCTCTTGATCCCCGTCCGGTAGGAGCCCACCATGTCGTTGGCCGCCATTGAAGTCCCCAGTCTCGAGCAACTGACCGGCCCTCAGCGGTCGGCGATCCTGGTGATGTACCTCGAGCAGGACACCGCCCGGTCGGTGCTCAGCCACTTCGACGACGACGAGCTGCAGCAGGTCGGGGAGGCCATGGCCACCCTCGAGCACCTGCCGGCCTTCCTGGTGCAAGACGTGGTCTCCACCTTCATCCGCGACCTGCACGAGGCCTGCCTGGTGCCTACGAGCGGGGTCGCTTACGCCATGGGGGTGCTGCCGGAGCTGGTGGAGCCGACCCGGCGTCCACGGCTGGTCAGCGGCCTGCGCCGCACGCTGTCGTCGCGCCTCGCCGACGAGATGGCCCGCCACCCGGCCCGCACGGTCGCCGCGCTGCTCCGCGACGAGCACGCCCAGACCCGCGCCGTCGCGCTGCTGCTGATCGGCGAAGACCAGGCGGCTGCCGTGCTCGCCGAGTTCGACGACTACGAGCGCAACGACCTCGCCGTGCGGATGGCCCAGGTCGAGCGCCTCCCCGGCGACCTCGTCGACGAGATCGAAGACAGCCTGGTGACCGCCCTGCGCGACCAGGACTCCGTCGGCTGGGAGATCAAGGGCGTCGACCGTACCGCCAAGATCCTGGGCCGCCTCGACCCCGACAGCCAGGCCGTCCTCCTGGAGGAGATCGCCGAAGAGCGCCCCGAGCTGTCCGAGACCCTGCGCAAGCGCATGGTGGTCTTCGACGACCTCGGCTCCATGGACGACCGCTCCATGCAGGCGGTGCTCAAGAGCATCGAGCGCGACAAGCTGGTCATCGCCCTGCGTGGCGCGCCGGCCGACCTGCTCGACCTGGTGCTGCGCAACATGTCCAGCCGCGCTGCGGCCGACCTCGCCGAGGAGATCGACGTGCTCGGTCCCAAGCCCAAGGCGGTGGTCGAGGGCGCCCGCGACGACATCCTGCAGACGGTGCTCAAGCTCAAGGAAGAGGGAGTCGTCACGCTCGCCATCGGTGGCGGCGGCGAGATGATGTGATGAGCTTTCGAAGCACCCACTACGGCAGTCCGGGCTTTCGGCGCTGGGGCGCGAAGGCAGAGTCCCCCGCCCTCACCGTGATCGAGGGGGAGCGGGGTCCACCCGAACCGGAGCCCGAGCCCGAGCCGGTCGACATCGAGGCGCTGTTGGCCGAGGCTCGCGAGCAGGGCCGGGCCGAGGGGCGCGCGGAGGCGGAGGCGGAGGCGGCGGAGGCGGTGGCGGATGCCCAGGCCCTGGTGGCCGAGCTCGGTCCGGCCGTCGAGGCCCTGGAGACACTGCGCCACGAGGCCCTCGCCCAGGCGGCCGACGATGTGGCAGAGCTGGTGCTGCTCTTCGCCCGTAGGGTGGTGGACCGCTCCCTCGCTCTGCACCCCGACGCCCTGCCGAGCCTGGTCAGCGACGCGGTCGCCCAGCTCCCCAACCGTGACCAGCTGTCGATCGCGGTGGCGCCTCACCTCGCCGAGCGGCTGTCTCGCAGCCTCCCCCACGAGCTGCGGGAGAAGGTGGTGGCCGACACCGAGCTGGAGAACGGCTGCGTCGTGCGCACGCGCCATGTGAGCATCGAGGCCACCCTGGCCCATGCCTCCGAGGGCCTCGAGCGTGCGGTGCGCGCCTGGCTGTCGGAGCAGTGGTGGGCCGTCGGAGACGGAGAGTTCGGATGATCGATATCGGTCGGCTACGGGAGGGCCTGGCCACCGCCTCGCTGTCGAAGGTGCGGGGTCGGGTCACCCAGGTGGTCGGCCCGCTGCTGGAAGCCGAGCTACCCGGGGCGCGCCTGGGGGCGCTGTGCACGGTCGCTGGCGACCGGCCGTGCGAGATCGTGGGCTTTCGTGGGCAGCGCGCCCTGCTCACCCCCCTGGGCTCGGTGGTGGGCATCGCTCACGGGGAGGTCGTCGAGGTCTCCGATCGGGCACTGCTCACCCCGGTCGGTCCCGACCTGCTCGGTCGGGTGGTCGACGCCCTGGGGCGCCCGATGGATGGCCGGCCCCTGGTCGCCTCCCGCCGGCGGCCGATCATCGCGGATGCCGCGCCTCCGATGCAGCGCGACCTGCTGAGCGAGCAGCTCCCCACGGGGGTTCGCCTCATCGACGGGGCCATGCCCTTGGCCCGCGGGCAGCGGGTGTCCATCGCGGCGGGGTCGGGGGTGGGCAAGTCCACCCTGCTGGGCATGCTGGCCCGCTTCGTGGAGTGCGATGTTGTCGTCGTCTGCCTCGTCGGCGAGCGAGGGCGCGAGGTGCGCGAGTTCGTCGAAGACAACCTCGGAGAGGAAGGGCTGAAGCGCGCGGTGGTCGTCGTCGCCACCTCCGACCAGACCCCGGCGGTGCAGGTCAAGGCACCGCTGACGGCCACCACCATTGCGGAGTCCTTCCGCGACGAGGGCAAGTCGGTCCTTCTCCTGGTGGACTCCCTCACCCGCCTCGCCCTGGCCCAGCGCCAGATCGGCCTGGCGGCTGGCGAGCCGCCCACGACCCGCGGCTACACCCCCTCGGTGTTCGCCAGCCTGGCACCGCTTCTGGAGCGCGCAGGCCCGGGAACCAACGGCGGCTCCATCTCGGCCATCTACACGGTGCTCGTGGAGGCCGACGACGAGAACGACCCCATCGCCGACGCGGTGCGCGGCATTGTCGATGGGCACGTCGTGCTGTCTCGCGCGATGGCCAGCAAGGGTCACTACCCGGCCATCGACCTGCTGGCGTCGCTGTCTCGCGTGGCCAGCAGGGTGGCTGCCCCCGACCACCTCGACGCGGCCACCCGGATGCGGCGTCTGCTGGCGACCTGGCGGGAGAACGAAGAGCTGGTGCGGCTGGGGGCCTACCGAGCTGGAGCGAGCGCCGAGGTCGACGAGGCCATGGCCCGCTACCCGCATTTGTCGGCCTGGGCGCAGCAAGACCCCGCCGAGCGGATCGACCCGGCGCTGTCGGTTCGGCAGCTCAAGCAGGTCGTCGGAGCCATGGATCGCAGTGCGGGTGGCTCAACTCGGCGGTGACCGGGGCCGATGAGGGGGGCGAGAGGTCTTCATGGACACCGTCGTCTTCGCCAGGCAGCCCATCTTCGACGCCGATCTGGAGGTCGAGGGGTACGAGCTGCTGTTTCGCGGCAAGCCTTCCGCGACCTCGGCCACCTTCTTCGACGGCGACCACGCGACGGCGCGGGTGATCGTCGGCGCCGTGGTCGATGTCGGCCTCGACAACGTGACCGGCGCCAGCGATGCCTTCATCAACTGCACCGAGGCGCTGCTGCTGGGCAACGTGCTCACCTCGCTGCCTCCCAACCGGGTGGTGCTCGAGGTGCTCGAAGACGTGAGGCCATCGCCCGAGGTGCTCGCAGCGATCCGACAGCTGCGCACCCAGGGCTACCGCTTCGCCCTCGACGACTTCGAGTGGGATGCCAGCCTGCTTCCGCTCATCGGCCTCGCCGACTTCATCAAGCTCGACGTGATGGCGCTGGGGCTCGACGGGATGGCTGCGCAGCTGCAGCACCTCGAGGGCTATCGGGGCACGATCATCGCCGAGAAGGTGGAGACGCAGGAGGAGAAGCGACGCTGCGAGGAGCTCGGCTGCCACCTGTTCCAGGGCTACTTCCTGCAGCGCCCGGAGGTGGTCGACAGCACGTCGCTGGCGCCGTCGAAGCAGTCGGTGCTCAAGCTGGTGTCGCGGGTGTACGACCCCGACGTGGGGCTCCCGGAGCTCGAGAAGATCATCAGCTCCGACGTAGGGCTGTCGTACCGCATCCTGCGCATCATCAACTCGGCCTACTTCCACATGCCGCGTGAGGTGACCTCGATCCGGCAGGCGGTGTCGCTGCTGGGACTGCGCTTCACTCGGATGTGGGTGTCGATCATCGCCCTGGCCGACCTGGGCGACGCCCCCGCCGAGGTGATCACCGGGGCCTGCATCCGTGCGCGGATGTGCGAGCGCCTCGCTGAGATCAGCGGCCGTCGCGACACCGATCCGTACTACATCTCCGGCTTGTTCAGCATGCTCGACGCCATCGTGCAGCGCCCCCTGCCGGAGGTGGTCACCGACCTGCCCCTCACCCGCGAGGTCCACGATGCCCTCCTCGGGCAGCCCGGGCCGATTCACGAGGCGCTCAGCTGTGTTCGCTCCCACGAGGCGGGCGACTGGGGCGAGACCAAGTTCTCTACCGTCGACACCAAGCTCGTGCAGGAGGCCTACCTGGAAGCCATTCGCTGGGCCCGCGATGCGCGCTCGGCCCTGGCGATGGTCGCTGCCTAGCGGCGCAGGCGGGAGGCCATGCCCCACAGCGGCACGGCGACGACCAGCCACGCGACGAGGAAGGCGAGCAGCAGTGCCGGGAAGGCCGCGTGGGCCATGAAGGTGGCGTGGACTGCGTCGGCGGCGCTGATCGTGTCGATGGTTCGCTCGGCGGTAGCCAGCGGCTCGATCCATGGGCCGGCGACCAGGGCGATGGCGGTGCCCGCCGAGCTGCCGTTCACCGCGATGAGCAGCACGGCGATGGTGGCGGCGACGACTGCCTCGGCGACCACCTCGCCGAACAGGCGCGGCGCCGTCTCGAGCTCGGCCTTGGTGGTCGTGCCCACGACGAGCCCTGCCAGCGGGCACAGGGCCAGCAGCGCCAGGGCCCCCCAGCCCCCCGGCAGGATCAGGATCTGCCAGAAGATGGGGACGGCGACCATGCTCTGGACCCCGACCATGCCGAGGGCGGCGATGATCCACACGATGGCACGCATTGTCTGGCCTTCTCGGCGCACCAGCGCGGCGTCGCGGGCGACGTAGAACAAGCAGCCGCCGATGATCGCGGCGCTGAGGAGCAGCGGAGAGGTGAGCTGCGCTTGCCCGAGCCAGGTGGAGGTGCCCCCCAGCTGCTCGAAGACGATGGACTCCATCGTGCCGATCCCGGCGAGCAGGGAGGGCGTGGCCAGCAGCCCAACGGCCAGCCCCACCCAGGGGACCGGGCTGGGACGAACCGTCACGGTGTGGCGGACCGGCGTGCCCTTCCACAGGTCTTGCACGACCGCGCCGAGCCAGCCCAGGAGCACGCCCGAGCCGAGCACGATGGCGCCCGCCAGGGCTTGGTAGAAGGGGACCAGGATCACGCCCGTGGCGAGCGCCCGCTTGAGGTCGATGGTGCGCACCCGGCCCCCCTCGAGCTCGGCGATCAGCGAGCCCATGGCCATCAGGCTGGAGGCGGGGAGGGCGACAGTGACCAGCCCCACGGCGGAGGCGATGAACCCCGCCAGGATGCCGGCCCGTGCGGGCTCATCAGGCTGCTGACGGGCGGCCGCCATGCCTGCGAGCACGACGGCGACGGCAGCCAGCAGGGTGGTGACCAGGCCTGCGCTGCGCGGCGCGGTCGTCCAGTCGACGATGTAGCTGCGCGGCACGTCGAGGTAGGCCCCGGGGAGCAGGAGCAGGGTGACGGCGATGCCGCCGACCAAGCCGACGATGGTGTTGGAGGCCTTCATGGGGCGCCATCCTATCCCACGGGGGCTATGGGGAGGGGGTGACCCGCGACCTCGCCCAGCCCGCCCGCCGCCGCTCCCGCCTGATGGGCCGCTGGCTGCGGCGCTTCCCGGGCACAGCGGCCCTCGGCGCGGTGACGCTGGGCTTCTTCGCTCTGCAGTGGTGGCTGGGGGGCACGACCGACGATGCGGTGGCCACGCGCCTCGGTGCGATGCGGCCCGATCGGGTGGCCGAGCAGGGGGAGTGGTTTCGGCTGGTGATGCCGATGTTCTTGCACCTGGGGCCCGTGCACTTCGCGCTGAACGGGCTGGCCTTCGTGCAGCTCGCGCTGCTGGTGGAGTACATCTGGGGCACCCTGCGCCTGCTGGTGTTCTACCTGCTGTGCGGCATCGGCGCAGCGCTGATGACGGCGACCTTCACCGGCTACGCGCTGCCGTCCCTCGGCGCCTCGGGCTCCCTGATGGGGCTGGCGGGGCTGCTCCTCGGCGCCCGCTACCTCGGCACCCCGGCACTGCGCCTGTTCCTAGGCGAGGTGCTCGGTCGGCGGCTGTTCTGGGGGGTGTTGTTCACGTTCGTTGTGGGGCTGCTGCTGGAGATGTTCTTCCCTGTGGTCGACAACTGGGGGCACCTCGGTGGCTTCCTCACCGGCCTGCTGCTGGCTGCTGCGACCCCCGACGCCGACTCCGGCGAGGGGCAGACGCTGGTGGCCGGGGCCCTGCTGGTGCCGGTGGTGCTGGGGTCGGGACTGTGGATGACCGTTCGCGGCGACGATGCGCTCGCCACCCTCGACCACGACATGGCCTGGGCGCTGCGGGCAAAGGCCAGCGACTACCCGGGGCAGGTCGTCGGTGCCGGCTTGCTGCTCCAGATGCTCGACCGCTTCGAGGCCTCCGGTGACCCCGCCTCGGGTAGGGAGGCCTTCCGGCGAGAGCTCGAGCACTTCGACGAGCCGTTCCTGCTCGCGAACCTCGCCGGTGCGCTGTTCACCGACCCCGCGCGGGGGCTGGAGACGGAGTGGGTGCTGGAGCGGTGGGTGGCCATCGAGCCCTCCGAGCCCGACCCCCTCAACGCTCTGGCGTGGCACCTGGTGACGCGGCCCGATGCCGAGCGGCGCGACCCGGCCCGAGCCGAGGAGCTGGTCCGCCGGGCGCTGCAGCGAATCGCCGACCCGGCCAGCAAGGGAGGGCGTCGGTCGCGGGCTGCCTACCTCGACACCCTGGGAGAGGCGCTGCTGCAGCAGGGCAAGCTCGAAGAGGCCCTCGAGGCACAGCAGGAGAGCTTCTCCCTGGCCACCGAGCTCGAGCTGGGCGACCTGCCGGAGATCAGCGCCCGGCTGGAGCGGATCCGGGAGGCGTCGGGATGAGCTTCGAGGAGGTCCACCAACAGGCCGATGCGCAGGGGGCCGACACCTATGTCGACCCCGACAGCGGCTACACCGTGCTCACGGCGGGCTACCTGCGCCGTCGCGGGCATTGCTGCGGCTCGGGCTGTCGGCACTGCCCCTACGACTACGAGGCGGTGAGCGAGCCGCGGCGAAGCGCGCTTCGGCGGGGCCGCGCCGAGCGCTGAGCCGCGATGCGTGGCAAGATGCCCCCCATGTGGTGGTTGTGGTCGCTGGCACTGGCGCAGACCGAGGTCTGCTCGTCGCATCCTGTGGAGCGGTGGGCGGGGGAGCTCGAGGCCGTGGCGAAGGCCCACGAGCGCTTCGAGGTCGCCCGAGCGGGGGCGTGGCTCGAGGCGGTGATGGAGGGGGGGCGCTGCCTGTCCGAGGTGGCGCCGCTTCCCCTCATGGTCCGGCTCGCCGAGCTGCGCGCCGTGCAGGCGATGTACGACCAGGACCAACAGGCGATGGAGGCCTGGGTGCGCCAGCGGATGGCGCTGGCCCCTGATCAGCCCTGGTCGGTGCCGCCGGAGCACCCGATCCACCGGTTCGCCGAGGAGGTTGAGCCGGCGGAGGCCGCGGAGTTGCCTGAGGGGTGGGTGCTGGCGGCTCCGAAGCGAGGCGGCGTGTTCGTGGATGGAGCGTGGCAGCCTCGCCCCGAGCTGGTGCCCGACGTGCCCCACCTCGTGCAGGCCTTCGACGGGGATGGGGAGCGGGTCGACGCGGCGTGGGTGCTGGGCACGGCCTTCGACGAAGCCTGGCTCGAGGAGGGGTCCCCCCCTGATGCGCCTCGATGGTTCCAGGGGCCAGGGGTGGTGGTGGAGGAGCGGCCGACGTGGAAGGCAGCCCGCAAAGACACGCTCGCCGCCTACCAGAAGTACCTCGCGAAGGAGCCGACCGGGGAGCACGCCGCGGAGGCCCGTCGCCGGATCGACGATCTGCGCTGGGCGGCCATTCCCCACACCCCCGAGGGGGCGCAGGCCTACATCGATGCCTACCCCAACGGCCGCAACCGGGGGAACGCCGAGGCCATCCTGCAGGGAGTGGAGTTCCAGCGAGCCCTCGACGACGGCTCGCGGGAGGCGCTGCAGCTGTTCCTGGGGCGCTACCCGCAGGGAGTGTTCGCTGCCGAGGCGCAGCGCCAGCTGGAGGCGATGGCCTGGTCGCGGGCGCTCGCGGAAGACACCGAGCAGGCCTACGCGCGGTATCGGGTGCGCTGGCCCAAGGGCGTCCATCGAGAAGAGGCGAGGCTCGCCCACGATGAGCGGGCCTGGCAGAAGGCGGAGGGAGCCGGGCGCACCGCCATGGAGAGCTACCTGCGAGCCTGGCCCGCCGGGATGCACGCTCCGGAGGCTCGCGCTTTCCTCGAGGGGCTGGCCTTCGTGCGGGTGCTGCCCGAGCTGCGCGGCGACGAGGCGCTGACGGAGCCCCTGGTGGAGGTGCTGCCCGCGGAGCTGGAGGCCATCGGATTCACGATCGTCGAGGCCGACGCGAAGGGGGTCGGGCGGGTTGTAGTAGCGGTGAAGGAGTTGCCCATGGGGGTCGACGCCACACGCCTGAGCTTTGCCCTCGAGGTGTGGGTCGCCTCCCTCGAAGAGCCGCTTCTCAAGCGCGACGTGTTGATCGAGCCCAGCTACCGGGAGGAGGAGCTGGAGCGGTTGGTGGAGGCCACCACGGCCGAGCTGCGTCGGCTGGAGAAATGGATGGCGCAACCCTGAGGCAACGACACGGGCAGTCAGCACGCGTACATAGGGTACCGAGTAGGAGGAACACCCATGTTCGCACTGATTCTGTCCCTGGCGTTGTCGACGGCCCATGCGGGCCCGTCCGTGTCGAAGTCGCAGCTGTCCGACGTGCCCGAGGAGGCCAGCAAGGCCTGGTCGACTCAGGAGGCCGAGCTCCGCCGGCTGAGTGGCGAGATCGATGCTGCCAAGGCGGCCATCTCCGGCGAGAAGGCCGATGTCGGCGAGGCCAAGGAAGACACCTCCGAGGCCAAGGAAGAGGTCAAAGACGCCAAAGAAGCGGAGCGCCTCGCCAAGCGTGAGGGCAAGAGCGCCATCGAGCTCGCCAAGCTCGACTATGAGGAGGCCGACGCCGAGGCCGACGCGGCCTGTGCGATGGTCGACGTGAAGAAGCAGGAGTGGAAGGCCACCAAGGCCAAGGCCAAGGCCAGCGATGCCGAGGCCGATCTCGCGGTCTCCGAGGCGAAGACGGATCTGGAGAAGGCCAAGAACGCCGACTCCAAGGGCAAAGACGAGAAAGACGCGCTGAAGTCGGTGAAGGGCGACGCCAAGCTCGCCGAGGCCGAGGCGGCGCTGTCGGTCGAAGACGCCAAGCTGGCCTTCAAGGAAGCGAAGTCCACCTGCAAGGCGCTGACCTCGAGCGCCAAGGTCGCGAAGAAGGCCATCAAGACGACCAAGGAAGACGTGTCGGTGCAGGCGCAGCAGGCCTCGATGGCCACCGACGAGGCGAAAGACGTGGTCGACGAGGCAAAAGACACCACGGTCGTAGAGAAGACCGAGGTGGCCGCTGCCAAGCAGCGGGTCGACCTGCTCAAGGCCGAGCGCGACCTGCTGGAGGCCGAGGTGGAGCTCGCGAAGGCGAAGGCCGTCGCAGAGCACGTGGCCGATGCCGACATCGACGTGGGGGCCTTCGAGGTCGCCGAGCAGGAGGCTCGCGCGGCGGTCAAGGCCGCCAAGGCCGAGCTCGAAGCCCTGCAGTAGGAAGCCGCGTCAGCTACCGTGGGTGAGGCGGTAGGCGACGCCCCGCCGCTTGGCCCGCGGTGCCTCGATGGACCGAGCGAGGCGGAAGCCGAGGGCGTCGACGCGCATGTCGGGGGCGATGCGGGTGATCACGCTGCAGCGGCACCGGTCGACCTCGGCGGTGCGCCACCCGCCGCGGGCCACGAGGAAGTGGTCGTCGTCGGCAGGTCGCCGCACGGCGCGCCCCTGGTGCACCTCGACCTCGGCGGCCATCCAGTGGTCGTTGCAGAGGTCCATCACGCCGCCGGCGAGGCCGCGCACGCCGTAGACCGACACATCATCGGGGAAGCGCCGCGGAGACGCGATGAGCACCATGTCGGGATGGCAGCCGCGCACGTTGGCCCAGGTGGGGTCGAGGTAGTCGCCCATGGGGTAGCGTCGGCCGTCGACCCCCCGTGCCGCCTTCTCCCACTCGTCGGACCACGGTAGACGCCAGGCCTTGCCGGTGCGCTGGGCCATCCACTGTGCGTAGGCCCGCGCTGCCTCGAGGCTGATGCTCACCACCGGGTGGTGGGGCTCCCACACGTCGCCGTCGTCGTCGAGGCCCAGGTGGTGGGCGCCGTGGTCGTCTTGCCAGTAGCAGGGCGTGCCGCTGCCGGTGCGGGGCACGAAGCGGCTGGCCTCTGCCTCGCGGCCCCGCTCTACCAGATCGTCGAGGAACTCGATGAACTCGGCGTTGGTGACCTGGTAGCGCCCGATCACGAACCCATCGACCCACACCCGGTGAGGGGGACGCCCCTTGAGGCGGTGGCCCCCCAGCAGGCACCATCCGGCAGGGACGTAGACATCGTCAGGGCCCAGGTCGTCGGCTGCGGGGAGCACCACGGGCTGGGGGTGCAAGCCCTCCGGGGGCGTGCCGTCCCAGGCGTGCTGCCGCGCGATGTGCACGGGGTAGGTCACCGGCGCTCGCCCCTCGGCCTTCAGCTGCAGCACCCACGAGCCCATGGGCAGCTCGAGGGACGACAGCGGGGTGGCCCCGAGGGGGCGGTCCTCCACCGACTGCAGCTTGCGGTCGCGGGCGATCTGCCGGAACAGCGTCACCTCGGCCCGGGGCTCGGTGTGCAGGGTGACGCTGCCGTCGCCCGCCAGGTAGTCGGCGTAGGTGCCGGTGTCGTACTCCTCCAGCAGCATGCGGTACTGCGTGCACTGGGCGTGGTCGCTGACCGCCTCGGCTCGCTGATGGCACCAGTGGTAGACGTAGGCGAGTCGCTCGCGGGCCTCGGTCAGCTCGGGGGACTCGGTGATCGCGGCGCGCAGCAGCTGCAGCCGGTGCAGGCCCACCAGGTCGGCCTCGCTCTGGTAGGCCTCGGCTTCGTCTTGCCGGCCCCAGATGGGGCGCTTCACGTCGAGAGGCGCCCATGCGGGGGTGCCGCGGTCCATCGCCTCGGCCTCCCGGCGGAGGGCGGCGGCATGCGCGAGGTGGCCCTCGACCACGGGCTGCAGCGCGTCGGCCTCGCGCACGATGGCCAGGGCCTTGGCCCGGCGAGCGGCCCCGTCGAGGTAGTGGTTGAGGCGCTCCACCAGCACGGCCGCCGAGGCCGGGCGGTCGCGCGGGTCGCGGGCCATCGCCTCGGTGCACAGCTCGGCCAGCACGGTCGGCGCGTCGTCGGGGAGGGGCTCGGGCCCGCCCTTGCGGACCTGCTCCAGCACCTCTTTCGCCGGGCCCTGGTAGGGCGGCTTGCCCGCGAGGATCTCGTAGAGCAGCGCCCCCAGGGCGTACAGGTCGGCGGCGGGGCCCACGTCGCGGGCCCCGGTGGCCTGCTCGGGGGCCATGTAGGAGGGGGTGCCGAGGATGGCGCCCGCCCGGGTGGCGAAGCTGTCGACGGCCATGGGCGGCGACGCATCCTCCCCGTCGTCGTCGAGCACGCCGATGGCCTTCACCAGGCCCCAGTCGAGCACCACCACTTCGCCGAAGGCCCCCACGAGCACGTTGGCCGGCTTGAGGTCTCGGTGGACCGCGCCCCGGCTGTGGGCATACGCGACCGCCTCGGCCACCGACCGGAACAGCTCGAGGAGCCGGCGACGCGGCCACTGCTCGGGGTCGTCGCGGGCCTCGTAGAGCACGTCGTGCACGGTCTTGCCGCGGAGCTCCTTCATGGTGAAGTACCACCGCCCGTCGGGGGTGCGCCCGATGTCGTGGACCGGCACGACCCCGGGATGCTGAAGCTGCGCGGTGGCTTGCGCTTCGGCGATGAACCGGGCCTCGGCGCTGGGCTTGCCGACCAGCTCCTCCCGCATGATCTTCATCGCCATGGTGCGGTTGAGGGCCATGTCGCGCACCCGGCGCACCTCGCCCATCCCGCCGTGCCCGATGGGTCCGAGATCGAGGTAGCGCTCGGTCTGGTCGGGGAGGTGCCGCGCGACGGCCGGGCTCGACGGGGGAGCGGGGCCCTCGGGGTCGGCCTGGGTGCCGCGCAGGGTCTCTTGATCGGCGAAGCTCGCCCACGACTGCGTATCGATGGTGACCGTCTGCCCGGTGATGAACTCGTCGACGAACTGCTGCACCGCGTCACGGGCGTCGGGGGGGAGGCCGTGGCGTTCGGAGAAGATCTCGACGATGTGGTTCCAGTCTCTCGGCACCTTGGATCCTCGGCGGCGACCCGTTGCATCGGATCGGCTACCCCTCGCGCGTCCCCCAGAATAGACGGCGCTCGACTGGCATCCCTGGAGGGATCGTGCGTCACGTAGTGGTGGTCGCGCCGTATTTCGGCGGAAGCATGCTTCGATTCCTACACGCCATGGTGCAGCTCGATGTGCGTCTGGGCATCATCACCCACGAGCCGGCGGAGCGCGTGCCCCGCGCGCTGGGCGATGTGGGGCACTACCGGGTGGGCAACAGCCTCGATGCTGGGCAGCTCACCCAGGCGGTGCGAGCCTTCCAGAAGGAGTGGGGCCACGTCGACCGGCTCGTCGGCTACCTGGAGCAGCTGCAGGTGCCGCTGGGCGACGCCCGCGACGCGTGTGGCATCGACGGCGTGTCCGGGGAGGTGGCGCGCAACTTCCGCGACAAGAACCGGATGAAGGAAGTGCTGCGCAAGGCCGGGCTTCCCGTGGCTCGCCAGGCTCGGATCACCGGGGCGGGCGAGGCGCTGAGCTTCGTCGAGACGGTGGGCTACCCCATCGTGATCAAGCCCCTCGATGGGGCCGGAGCCAAGGGCACCTACCGGGTCAGCAACGAGCCGGAGCTGTTCAAGGCGCTGCACGCCCTGCTCCCTAGCGCCGCGAACCCGGTGCAGGCCGAGGAGTTCGTCACCGGGCAGGAGCACACGTTCGAGACGGTGTTCATCGACGGCAAGCCGGTGTGGTCGTCGTCGACCGACTACCTGCCGGGCCCGCTGGCGGTGCTGGAGAACCCGTGGATGCAGTACTGCGTGGTGCTGCCCCGTGAGAAGCGCGACGCGGTGGAGGCCTTCCGCCCCAAGAACTACGCCGCACTGCAGGCGCTGGGCCTGAAGACCGGTCTGTCGCACATGGAGTGGTTCCGCCGCCCCGACGGCGGCGTCACCATCGGGGAGGTCGGCGCCCGGCCCCCCGGGGTCAACATCATGACGATCAACGGCCTGGCTCACGGCGTCGACCTGTGGTCGGCGTGGGCCGAGCTGCAGGCCTTCGACCGCTGGCCCGTGCCGCCACAGCGCCGCCGCGCCGCGGGCTGTGCCTTCCTGCGGGCCCAGGGCAATGGCCGCGTCGTGCGCGGGGTCCTCCATCAAGAAGAGGTGGTTCGGCGCCTGGGCGACCGCCTGGTCTCTGCGAAGTGGCCCCAGGTCGGGCAGCCTCGCTCGAGCCACTACGAGGGCGACGGCTACGTCATTGTGGCCCACGACACCACCGAGGGCGTGATGGACGCGCTCGAGCTGTTGGTGAAGGGCCTGCGCGTCGTCGCGTGATGCCGCGGTAGGATGCCCGCATGTGGCTTGTCCTCTCCGCTGCCCTCGCCTGCGCCGACGCTACGTCGGCGGCGGCCCTCGTGGAGGCCCTCGAGGGGGCCGAGGCGGCGTATACGGAGCTGTCCGACGACGTGATGTTCCACCTCGATCGGGTGGGCATCCTGCTTCCCTGCGTCACGGAGCCGGTGGCGCCCACGGTCGCAGCGAGGGTGCACCGGGTGCAGGGGCTGCGCCTGTGGGCGTCGCAGCGACGGCTGGCGGTGGGGGCTCTGCGGGCAGCGCGGGAGGTCGACCCGGCGTACACTTGGCCCGACACGCTGCTGGCCCCCGAGCACACCGCGCGGGCGACCTACGAGGGCTGGTCGGGGCGGTCGGCGACCGAGCGGGCAAAGGCCCCCCGGAACGGCGAGCTGCACTTCGATGGGGTGGCCACGAGGCGGCGGCCCAGCGAGCGTCCGACGCTGCTGCAGCTCGACGGGCAGACGCTGTGGCTGGCCCCTGACGAGCCGCTCCCTTCCTACGAGGTGCGTCCGCCGCCGGTGGCCCCGCTGGCGGCGGTGTCGGGCACGCTGATCGCGGGGGCAGCCACCAGCTATGGCCTGGCGTGGAGCGCCCGCGGCCGGGCCACCACCCTCGCCGACGCGGGGGATCGGGCGGGGGCCGAGGCGGCGGTGGGCCAGACCAACGCCCTGACGGCGGTGGCGGCGGGCACCGCGGTGAGTGGGCTGGTCGTAGGTGGGCTCGCGGCGTGGCTGGGGTGGTCGAGGTGAGGGCGCTGCTCCCCGCGTTGGTGCTCCTGCTGGGTGGCTGCCCCGCCTTCCTGGGCGACGACAAGGCCGAGCTGTTCGATGCCGATGGCGACGGCTTCGAGGGCGCGGGGGGGCCCGACTGCAACGACGACGACCCC
>CBDUIC010000132.1:0-18247 GCA_965367245.1 uncultured bacterium
GTGTCCGTGTCCGTGTCCGTGTCCGTGTCCGTGTCCGTGTCCGTGTCCGTGTCCGTGTCGGTGTCGGTGTCCGTGTCCGTGTCCGTGTCGGCGTCCTCCAGCGGAGGCGCGTTGTCGGTCGGCGTCGTCGCCGTCATCTTGCTGGAGCAGGCCATGAGCAGGGGGAGAAGCCAAAGAGACGCGCGCATGTTCACCTCGTCCACGAGTCTACCGCGACAACGTGACTCCCGCCAGAGTCACGTCAGGGCACCCGCATCACCGCGTTGCCCGTGTCGGGCCACGCCCAGCTCCCATCAGCCTTCTTGCCCACGATCTTGTACTCGAGGACCTCGCCTCGCGGCACGGTCAGGCTCACGAAGCCCTCCACGCTCGCCACGCCCTTGGCAGGGTCCCACCGGCCCAGTCGCTCCGACGCCCCGACCAGCACGCTGCCCGTAGGGACCTCGAGGTGGACCGTGCGCGACGGTGGCTGGGCCTCGAACCAGTCGCCGATCCCCAGATCCGCGCCGACCGCGATCCCCACCTGGTGGGGCCCCAACACGAGGTCCCCCTCTACGTCCACCGGCCCCTGCACCCCCGACACCACCCAGGCCTCGGCCCCCTCCGGCAGTGCCCAGCGCGTGCCCTCGGCCCCCGTCAGCACCAGCACGGCCTGCTGCCCCTTGCCCTGCCGCCCCAGCACCACGAGCTCCGACTCCACCTTCCCGACCTTCGTGAGCGCCGTGCGCCCCAGTGCCGGGTGCGCCCCCCGCAGCGCCAGCAGCGCGTCGAGGGCGGGCCGCAGCGGCTGGGGCTCGAACACCATGTCGGCCCGGTTCGCCGGCTCCTCCGCGCCGGCCAGCCCACTCTCGGTCCCCCAGGTGAGGCAGGGCGTGCCCCGCAGCGTCAGCAGCAGGGCCAGCGATCGTGCGACCGCGTCGAGATCGTCGCCGCAGACCGATCGGATCCGCGCCACGTCGTGGTTGTCGAGGAAGCCCACCAGGCTCGAGGGATCGTCGTAGACCGAGTCGAGGGCGATCACCCCCGCCAGGCGCCCCACATCGCCCCCGCACACCGCATCTTTCAGGGCGTAGTGCAGGGGGAAGTCGAACACCCGGTCCAGCCGATCGACCCGCTGCCGAGCCGCCAGCGCGTAGGTGTCGCCCTCGAAGACCTCGCCCAGCAGCTGCAGATCGGGATCGACCTTGCGCAGGTCGTCGCCGAGGCGAGCCAGGAAGCCCTCCGGCACGTGCTTCACCGCGTCGATGCGGAAGCCCGTGGGCTGCGCGAGCCTCACCCACTTCGTCGCCCCCGCCAGGAGCCAGGCGTAGACCTCGTCGTTCTCCTGGGCGAGATCCGGCAGCCCGTGCACGTCGTGGGTGACCGACTCCACCGGGTCACCCCAGTTCTCGATGTCGCCGAGGCCGTGGAACCAGTCGGGGTGCTGCTCGATGATCGCGGCGTCGTAGCCCACGTGGTTGGTGACCAGATCGAGCCACAGCTCCTTACCGTCGGCCTTCAGCGTGCTGCCCAGCTGCTTCAGCTCGGCATCCGTGGCCAGGCGTGGCTCGAGCTGGTGCAGATCCGTCGTCCAGTAGCCGTGAAAGGCCCCCCACTCCCCCACCGGCTCCGTGCGGGCCTGCTGAATCGGCGACAGCCACAGCCCCGATCCCGGGATCTGGTCGAGGTGGTCGAGCACGCCCTGCAGGTCGCCCCCGTGCCATCCCTGGGGGTCTTGGGGGTGGACCTCGCCTTCCGCCCGCCCATCGGCGAAGCGGTCGACGAGCACGAAGTAGAGCAGGTCGGGCTCGGCGGCCTGCGCCAGGGCGAGGAGCAACGTCAGCATGGCGCAGGCTACCACCGGGGCACTGGCCGAAGCGCGGAGTGGGGCCAGGTGGCGCTACCTTGCCCCAGCTGGCATGCTCCCCTGGGGGTACTCATGTGGGCAGTGTGGCTGTGGATGTCGACCAGCTGGGCTCAGTCCTACGTTCCTCGCGTGCTTGCCGAGGGGATGGACGGTGCCGTCGGCGTCGCGGCGGGAGACCTCGACGGCGACGGAGATGTCGACGTGGTCGCGGTCTCCGACAACGACGACCGCATCGCACTGATGGAGAACCTCGGCGGCTCGTTCGCGGAGATGCACACGCTGACCCTGGCGGTGGTGGGTCCGCAGTCGATTCGAGCAGCAGACCTCGATAGCGACGGCGACCTCGACCTGCTGGTCGCATCGTCGGGCGTCGACGACGTGTGGTGGTTGGAGAACGTGGGCGGGCTCGCGTTCCTCGCTCCCGTGTCGGTGGCTCATGGGCAGACCGACTTCGCGGTCCACGCCGTGGCCGGCGACATCGACGGAGACGGTGATGTCGACGTAGCGGCGTGCACCCTGCACGATGACGAGGTGAGCTGGTTCGCCAACCTCGGGCCCGGAGCGGGCTTTGGGCCCGAGCGCACCGTCGACACGGGGCTGTACGGCCTGCGCATGGTGAAGCTGGTCGATCTCGACGGCGATGGCGACCTCGACCTGACCGCGGCATCGGAGGACTCGGACGCGGTGTTCACCTGGGAGAACCTGGGCGGTGGCATGTACGACAGTCGCCGCGTGGTCGCGCTGGGCGACGCCTGGAGCGTTGCCGACGGCGATCTCGACGGAGACGGCGACCCCGACCTCGTCGTGGCCCTCGACAGCGACGATGTCGTGGGCTGGGTCGCGAACGACGGCAGTGGGGCCTTCGGGCCCCTGCAGACCATCGAGCTCGCCGCAACGGGATCCAGACATGCCATCCCCGTCGACCTCGACGACGACGGCGATCTCGACGTGGTGTCGACGTGGTACAGCGACGGGGCCGTTGCATTCCACGAGAACCTGGGGAGCGCCTCGTTCGCCCCGTCCGAGATGCTGTTCGAGGGCAGCACGGGCACCCGCGCGCTCGAGACGGCAGATCTCGACGGCGATGGCGACGCCGACGTGGTGTTCACCAACGAGGTCAGCGATCAGGTGATGTGGCTCGACCACGACGCCGACGGCGACGGGCTGGGCGACGCCCAGGAGCGGCACGAGATCGGCACCGACGAGCTGCTCCCCGACACCGATGGAGGCGGCGTCGATGACGGCGACGAGATCGCCATGGGCACCGATCCCCTCGACCCTTCCGACGACGACACGGATGGCGACGGGCTCTCCGACCTCGACGAGGCGGCGCTGGGCACCGACCCCACGGTGACAGACACCGACGGCGACGGGCTGACAGACGGCGAAGAGGTGACAGCGCATGGAACCGACCCGCTGCTTGCCGACACCGACGGCAGCGGCGTGTCCGACGGCAGCGAGGTCCTCCAGGGCACCGACCCCCTCGACCCCGCAGACGACGACACCGACGCCGATGGGCTGTCCGACCTCGACGAGGGGGCGCTGGGCACCGACCCGACCGACACCGACTCCGACGACGACGGGCTGACCGACGGGGAGGAGGTGCACGAGGTGTTCACCCATCCCCTCCTGTTCGACACCGACGGCGGAGGCGCATCGGATGGAACCGAGGTCGACCAGGGGACCGACCCCCTCGATCCGGTCGACGACGATGCGGATGGCGACGGCCTCACCACCGCCCAGGAGCTCGCGGAGGGAACCGACCCCGACCAGGCCGACACCGACGGGGAAGGCCTCAGTGACGGCGAGGAGGTCTTGCTGTGGCGAACCGACCCGCTCGCGCCCGACACCGACAGCGGCGGCACCGACGATGCGCAGGAAGCACATGACGGGCGCAACCCCCTCGACCCGGCAGACGACTGGACGGCGACCGACCTGATCAGCGGCTGGTCGGCTTCCTCCGTGGTCGCATCCGACCTCGACGGGGATGGAGACATCGACGTCGCCGCGGCGAGCGAGCTGGCCGACCAGCTGCAGGTGCTCGAGGGGCTCGGCGGAGGCCACTTCGGCCCCGCGCAGCACCTGGGCTACTCCGATGGTGCGGCCCACGTGGCTGCGGCCGACATCGACGGAGACGGCCTGAGAGACCTCGTCTACGCCGCCCGGTACAGCGATGAGGTGGGCTGGTTCCGCAACCAGGGTGCCGGTATGTGGTCGAGCGCGAGCCTGCTCGCCGGCGGCGCGGAAGGGGCCTTGGGCGTCGCCGCGTGGGATGTCGACACCGATGGCGATGTGGATGTGCTGTCCGCCTCCGAGCTCGACGGGGTCGTAGGGCTGTTCGACAACCTCGGGGGCGGAGCCTTCAACCCGCGCCAGCGCATCGCGACCAACCAAGACGGTGTTCGCCGCCTGGTGCCCATCGACGTCGATCAGGACGGCCAGACCGACCTCGCCTCGGCAGGGTCCGAGCTGGTCTGTAACTACTACTTCGGCTGCACCGAAGAGCCGCAGCTGGCATGGCACCGGTACAACGGCGGCTTCCAGGCACCCATGGCCCTCACTCCCATCGCGGTGGATGGCATCCAGGACATGGTGGCCGCCGACCTCGACGGCGACGGCTGGCCCGACCTGGCGGTGGTCTCGAGAGACTCCGACACCGTAGGGTGGCTCCGGAACACCGGCGCAGGTGGCTTCGAGCCACTCCAGGTGATCCGAAGCGACGCAGCGGGTGCCGGGGCGCTCGTAGCCTCCGACCTGGATGGTGACGGAGACATCGACCTCGCCTGGGGTGGCTACCTTGCCGTCGAGTGGCTCGACAACGATGGCACGGCGGGCTTCTCCACCTGGATGGTGGACGGCGCGTCCGGGCAGGTCGACGGGCTCGATGCAGCCGATGTCGACGGTGACGGTGAGGTCGACCTCGTGGCCGCTCTGTGGGGGACCACCAAGGTGGCCTGGTACCGCAACCAGCGGTCCGTCGACACCGACGGCGATGGACTGAGCGACACGGCGGAGCTCGACGTGCTCGGCACCGATCCGCTGGTCGCCGACACCGACGGGGGCGGGGTCGATGACGGTCGCGAGGTCGCCGACGGCACCGATCCCCTCGACGGCAGCGACGACGACGCTGACAGCGATGGCCTCGATGCCGGCGCCGAGGCCGCGCTCGGCACCGACCCCAATGTCGCCGACACCGATGGTGACGGCCTCCTCGACGGAGAGGAGGTGCAGACGTGGGGCACCGATCCGCTGGCCGCCGACACCGACGGGTCCGGCACCCTCGACGGAGAGGAGGTCGCTGAGGGGCGTGACCCCACCGATCCCAGCGACGACTGGGCGCTTCGCGTCATCGACGTCGCGCCGGGCATCACCAAGGACGTACGCTGGGCCGACCTCGATGGCGATGGCGACCTCGACCTCGCGGTGGCGACCAACGACGATGTGCGCTGGTACGACAACCTCGGCAGCGACAGCTTCAGCCCCGCACGCTGGCTGGTCGACGCCCCCTTTGCCACCGCCGTCGCGACGGCCGACCTCGACGGCGACGGCGACCTCGACGTACTGTGGGGCTCCTCCCTGAGCGAGTACATCGGGTGGATCGAGAACCTGGGAGCGGGCGCGTTCGCCCCCTCGGTGTTGCTGACCGACCAGGCAGACTGGGGCGAGTCGGTCGACGCAGGCGACCTCGACGGCGACGGCGACCTCGACATCGTGGGCGTGGCCAGCAACCGCGCTGAGATCTTCTGGTTCGAGAACCTGGGCGGGGGGAGCTTCGGCCCCCTCACCGTCGTGGCGAGCAACGCCCTCGGCGTGCAGGAGGTCATCCTCGCCGACATCGACGCCGATGCCGACGTCGATCTGGTGACGGCGATCTACTACGACGAAGAGCTAGCGGTGCTCTACAACGACGGCACGGCGGGGTTCTCGCCCAAGCAGCTCATCGGGTCCTACCCCACCGACCCGATCCAGGGGGCCGAGGATGTCGACGTAGGCGACCTCGATGGGTCTGGAACCCTGGATGTGGCCGCCGTGGCTTCCCAGTCCGACACGGTGCTGTGGTGGTCGAACGATGGCTCGGGCTTCGGCGACTCGGTGCTGGTCACCGACGACCTCGACGGAGCGGAGGCCATCCGGCTCGGCGACCTCGACCTCGACGGCGACCTCGACATCGTCGTGGCAGCCGAACGTGCGGAGCTGGTGGGGTGGTATCGCAACGACGGGGGCGTCTTCGGCGCGCTGCAGATCATCGATGCCGAGGTCCCATCCGCCCGAGAGCTGCACCTGGGCGACCAGGACGGCGATGGCGACCTCGACATAGCCGTGGCCTCCAACGACGCCTTCCGCTGGTACGAGAACACCCTGGCCCCCGCCGTTTCTCCAGTCGACACGGCCGACACCGCCGACACCGGAGCGACCGCCGACACCGGAGCGACCGCCGACACCGGAGCGACCGCTGATACCGGCGGGGCCATCACACCCACGTCCGACACCGGCCCCCCGACGTCCTCCACGGGGATGACGGGCACGACAGGGCTCACGGGGGCCACCGCCGGCGCGACCGCGGAGACCGGCCTGCCGACCGTGCCCCCCCTGGAGACCGGCGCGACCTCCGATACGAGCACCGAGCCTGGGCTCACGTTCGAGACGGGCCGCCTCACGACCCAGCCTGTGGTGTGTGGCTGTTCCGCGACGGGGCAGAGTCTGGGATCGGTTCTGTGGATGGTTGGTGTGTGGGGCCTGGGGCGTCGCAGGCTCCGGGGCTGACCGCGCGAGCATCTCTCCGCGGAGTCCGGAGCCCTCTCAGCGATCGGCCCCTCTTCACGAGGCGCCCTCCCCCGACCCGTCACCTCCCGGCACGCTGTCCTGCGCTACACTCTGCCGACCCATGCCCCCCACCGACGAAGAAGCGCCACCGGTCCCCGCCGGCCTCGCAACCGCCCCTGTGCCCCCCAGCGGCACCGCCCTGCCCGCCCTCATCGAGTCCTACGTGCAGGCCGCCATGCACTCCGACCGATCCCCTGGGACCGTGCTCGCGGTGTGTCACCCCCTCCGCATGTACAAGGTGCCGCGGCAGCTCCTCGACGCGCTCCGCGCCAAGGGCCACGACGTGCGCGTCGTCGAGACCCTCGCCGACCGGGTCGACTCCGTCACCGCCATCCGCGACGCCCTCCTCGAGGCCAGCGAGCCGGCTGGCCCCCTCGACGTGCTCGTGTTCGCCGGCGACGGCAGCCTCGATCACCACGTGCTCGTCGCCGCCTTCTGGGCCTTCTACCCCGACCTGGTCACCCCCCTGGTCGGCGGCATCGAGGTCGAGCCCCCCACCCGCGAGGAGCGCGCCCGCATCGACCCCGACCTCGCCCGCGCCTTCCTCGACCCACTCCCCGACGCGGGCGACCTCGCCCCCACCGAGCAGACCATCCAGCGCCTGTGGGTGCTCCGCCGCAAGATCGAGCGCGCCGTGCGCCGCGGCAGCCGCCCCGACACCATCGCTCGCAAGGCCGGCCTCGACGTGCGCGACCCCCGGCTGCGCCTCGCCGTCTACGCCACCCTGCTTCCCCACCGGGTGGCGCTGCGGGCCCACGGCTTCGACCTGTCCGGCCTCGCCGAGGCAAGCCAGGAGCTCGCCTTCCAGGGCCTGTATGCCCACATCCGCTCCATCGCGGTCTACCCGGCCGGCACCGCCGCCGACAACGCGCTGTACGCGGGCATCCCCGGCTACGGCTACGCCCAGGCCGCCAAGTGGCTCGACAAGCTCGGCCTCCACACCGTGCGCGACTGGTGGGAGGAGCGCACCCTGCAGCGCTTCGTCGACACCTTCGAGCAGGGAGCGGTCGTGCCCGGTCGCTTCTCGATGATCGCCTTCGACGACGAGTGGACCGTGCTGTCGAGCCACGCCGCAGGCGGCCCGGGAGGCGGCAGCTTCTTCGCCCCCGACCTCGAGGAGAAGACCGGCGGCCTGCTCGGCTACCTGGCCCGCATCCCCTCGATGATCCTGTTCGAGGGCTTCCTCGGCGACACCATCATCCGGCTCACCGCCCGCGAGGCCGACGGCACCCGCCGCTTCCAGAACGAGTCACGCCTGGTCGAGGCGCTGTACACCAACCGGGCATTCATCGCCGGCATTGGGACCGTGCCTTCCACCAACCCCACGGGCTTCGCCGGTCAGTCCAGCCTCGTGGTCGCCCCCCCGCTGTGGTACCGCGACACCGCCGGCGAGCTCGCCTTCGACCCCTCCGGCCTGCTCACCTTCACCGAGGCCATCGTGAAGGGCATCGCCGGCCGCCTCGCCCACAGCGTCGGCCTGTCGGTGGGCCTGATGGCCAGCGGCGGGCGGTTCTGGTTCGCCCACCCCGAAAACCAGATCACCCTGCAGGAAGGCGAGAGCTGCGAGCTCGAGTTCCTCGGCCCCGACCGCCAGCCCCGGGCGGTGTCTACCCAGGTCAGCGGCGACCCCTACCAGGCCCACTCCATGCAGGTTCGCGTCGCGTGGGGTCCCCTCCCCCTCCTCGCTGCCCCCGACAGCCTGCTCATGGCCGCCGCCCAGCGCTCCCTCGCCCGGCTTCGCCAGTCCCAGGGCCTGCAGCTGCAGTCGGTGTTCATCGCCGGCCTCGCGTGGTTCCGGCATCGCGTCGGCGCCGAGTGGACGAAAGAGCTCGCCGACCAGACCGGGCTGTTCGTGCCCCCCCGCACCCTGCCCCGCCGCCTCGGCAACGCCCACGCCCGCCTGCTGCACCGCTGGCAAGACCTCGGCACCGGCCCCTTCGTCGACACCACCGAGCAGGGCCTCGCCCTCGGCAAGCGCGGTCGCTACGCCCACAACTCCGATCACTCCGCGCATCTCATGTTGCTCAAGGAGCGTGGGACCCTACTCGTGCGCCAGGTCCGCCGCATCGGCACCACGGTGTTCGAGGCCCGCACCACCTACCGCAGCTGGTGGGGGGGCTGGGTCATCCACGACAGCCACACCCGCCGCTTCGACGCCGACGAGAACCCGGTCATCATCCAAGAAGAGCACTACTTCCGCAGCGCGGAGGCCTTCCGCCGGGATGCGCCGAGCTTCTTCAGCTTCTTCGACGAGCAGCCGACCCTGGCCGAGGTGACCGACGAGGTGCCGCGGCCCGACGAGGGCGACCGCTAGCACGCGCTTGAGACCGTCGTGAGCTCAGCGGGACCGAGGCATCGCCACGCCGCGCCACCACTCTTTCATACGATTTATCGTATAGTCGTTGCATGCTTTATTCGACCCCTCCTGTGTCTGTATATACGGCGGACCTGATGGCTCTCGAGGCCCTCCAGCGCGCCCTTCCCGCGGCCACCGAGCGGGCCGCCCCCCTCGCCCGGCAGGAGCTGCAGGGCCGTGCCGACGCCGCCCGGGGCGCCGTCGCCATCGAGGGCCATCGCATCGAGCGCGCCCTGGCCACCGCGGTGCTCGAGGGTCGCGCGGCGGCCACGGGCCGGCAAGAGCAGGCGCTGGCTGGCGCCGCCTTGGCGCTGCACCACGTCGAGGTGCTCGCCGACGACCCCTCCTTCGCGTGGTCCGACCGGCTCCTGCTCGACCTGCACTTCGAGTGCTGCTGGCAGGAGCCTCGGGCCCATGCCGGGCGATGGCGCACGGGTCCCGTGTGGCGGGCCGCTCCCGAAGGAGGGCAGGTCTACCAGGCACCCCCAGCACAGGCGGTGAAGGGCCACATCGACGCCCTGGTTCGGTGGTTGTCACGCGACGACGACAAGCCTGCGGTGGTGCGCGCCGCGATGGCCCACCTGCACCTGGTCGCGCTGCAGCCCTTCGCCGACGGCAATGGGCGCATGGCCTGTGTGCTGCAGTCGCTCGTGCTGGCCCGTGCCGGCCTGTCGGCCACCGAGCAAGGTGCCGTGCAGGAGCGCTTCCGTCGTGACCCCGGGCGCTACCACGCCGTGCTCAACGAGGTCCTCGGCAGCCGCTACCAGCCCACGCGCAGCGCCGCGCCGTGGCTGGCCTTCTGCATCGACGCGCACCTCACCCTCGCTCGGGAGCGCCTCGCCCTGCTCGAGCGCTCGACGCAGCGCTGGTCGACCCTGCAGGGCGTCGTCGCCACACGCGGCCTCCCCTCGCGCCTCGCCCATGCGCTGGAGCAGAGCCTCGACGCGGGGATCGATCGCGCGTCGTACGCGGCGACGACCGGCGTCGCCGTGGCGACGGCCAGCACCGACCTACGCCGCGTAATGGACGCCGGGCTCGTCGAGCGTGTCGGGCAGGCGCGCGACACCCACTACGTCGCCAGCGAGGCGCTCCGTCAGCTGGTCGCGAGGCCCTAGCCGCGACCGCGCGGGGCCGCCTACTCGGCTGCTGTTGCTCTAGCAGGCCTCGTTGGCGCCGCCGGGAGTTCCCAGATCTCCCGCCCCATACACCGCCTGCCCCTCGCACCATCGCGCCCCGTCGTCGTTGAGCGCCGCGTCGAGCGAGCCCGCATCCAGCTGCATGCTGGCCCCCGTCGGGTCGGGGAAGGTCAGGCCGTTGTCGTAGACGATGGCGTCGAGCACGGTGGTGCCCCAGCGCAGCTCGAGGCCCATGCCCGAGCCCCGGAGCCCCAGGTCGTAGTTCCAGGCCCAGTCGGGCTGCAGCCCGCCGTTGATGGCGGGGTCGTCGAAGGCCGCGAGGAGCACGTACTGGCCTGGGCCCACCTGCACCGAAGTGTCGATGGTGGACTCGTCTCCCTCCGAGGTCCACACCGTGAGCCCCTCCAGCTCCACCACGTCGCCGGCGGCGTTGTAGATCTCCAGCCACTCGCCGAGGTCGTCTTCCACCGCCCCGGGCGACTGCATGACCTCGGTGATCACCAGGTCCCCCGGCGACAACTCAGCCACCGTCAGGCCCTCGAAGGGCAAGGGGCAGGGGGCATTGGCTTCCCCCGGCGAGCCGTAGCCTGCGGGGCCGTACAGCGAGGTCCCAGCACACCAGGAGGAGGCGAGCGACGCGCCGTCGGCGTCGACGTCGGGGTCGAGGGCCACGGATCGGCCATCCTCCACGGGCCAGGCCGAGTCCCAGGTCACGCGGTCGATGACCTCGATCCCCGCCACGAGCACGAAGGCGTCCGCCGTGTTCGACAGCCGCATGTCGGCTTGCCAGGCGACGTCGATGGGGGCGCCTCCGTTGGCGAGGGGGTCGGTGCTGCCCCCGAGCACGACGTAGCCACCGGGCGGCACGAGGAACGACCCGGCCAGGAGGGCCTCGTCGCCCAGGTCGTCGCGGAGGAGCAGGCCGTTCAGATCGATGGGCAGGTCGGTGGTGTTGCGCACCTCCACCCACTCGCCGAGGGCCGCGTCGACAGCCAGCGGGTCGGGCATGAACTCGGTGATGCGCAGGTCGCCGGGCTGCAGGGCCTCCACCACGAGGGCCTCGGCATCGACGCCGTCACAGTCTTGGTCGATGCCGTCGAGGGGGACCTCGATGCCCAGCGGGTGCACGTCGGGGTCGCTGTCGTCACAGTCGCCGTTGACGGGCGCCCAGCCGTCGCCGTCTCCGTCGCCCTCGGGCCCTGCGGGACCGGGCATCGCGCCGCTGCACGCGACCAACATCAGCGACCACCACCTCATGGCGCCTCCCACTGCGCTGCACCGCGCGCATGCACCGACAGCTGCAAGAACACGGTCTGCGTGCGCGACGTAGCGATCGACCCCGCCAGCGGCGTGGCGTTGCCCTGCATCGTGCGCGCCTCGTACCCGACGCCCACCCACGCGGGGGCCCCCGACGCCATCGGCAGCCGCGGGCCACCACCCGCCAGCACGGTCGTCTCGCCTGCCTGGGCCACCCCTCGCGCGTCGGTGCCCTGGTCGAAGCGGAGCCAGCCGACGGCCGGCAGCTCGTCGCCGGTGCGGGCCCACACACTGCCGCCGCCCGGGGCGAGGGCGCCATCCCCCCCGAGACCCCACCCCATCACCGCCTCGACCCCGACCACCACGACATCGTGGCGGAACAAGGCCGCACCGCCGGCGCGGTGGTCTCGGGCCTGGAGCAGGCCGGTGCTGCCCTCCCGGCCCCAGGCCAGCAGCTCCAGCATCTGCGACCCCAGGGGCCGCACGGTCAGGGTGCCGACGGTGTCGAGGCCCGTGTTGCGCTCACGGCGGTTGGCCCCCTCCCCCGACACCACGGCGGCCGTGACGCTGACGTAGCCCTCCGGTGAGGTCCACCCGAGCCAGCCGCCCAGATCGCTTCGCTCGGTCCAGCCTCGGTCGGTCAGCAGGGGGCGCGCCACGTCGACCCGCTGCCACGCCAGCTGCACCGGCATCAGCGCGATGTCGTCGACCAGCCCCGCCGCCACCGACAGCCCCCACGCGCGATGGTCGTAGCGGGCCTCGGCCACCTGCAGCACGGGCACGAGGGCCTCGCCGGCGATGCCGATGTAGCCCTCCTCTCCGCCAGACCGTGCGGGGAGAACCGCCAGGCGAACGCTGGCATCGGGGGTGATCACCGCCGCCTCGGCCCGCATGCGGGGCAGGCTCACGCCCCGTGACAGCCCTACGTCGGGAGACCTCGCGAACAGCCGGCCGGCGATGTCGAGGTCGCCCCACAGGCAGCCCGACCGCGCCTCGGCCCCCAGCGCCGGCGCCGCCACCACCGGCGAGGGCTCACAGCCCGCCCAGGCCGCCACCATGGCCCACCACATCATCGGCCCTCCACCAGACCCATGCCGAGCAGATCGCCCAGCTCCTCACGAGCCTCCACGAACAGCCGGTGGTCGGTGCGCAGCTGGTCGAGGTCGGCGCGGGCCGTGCCGATGATCTCGGTGACGAAGACCTCCCCCTGGCTGTTCAGGTCTCGGAGGATGGCCGCGCGGGCCTCCCCCCCACGGGCCGTGGGGGCGCGGGCGTGGGCACTGCCCAGCAGCTGCCCGAGGGTGCCGGCCCAGCGCACCAGCTCGTCGAGCACGACCCGGCCCCGGGCGATGTCGCTGAGCACCCGCTCGTGGTCGAAGCTGTCGTGCCAGCTGGCCCACGTCTGCACCTTGAAGGTCATCGCCCCATCCGTGAGCCCCGCGTAGCGCGGGTCGGCATCGGCACGCGACCACAGGGTGCGTGCGGTGGCCTCGATGCGGTCGGCCCCCGAGTCCCAGTAGCCAGGAGCCCCTACGTGCACACCAGGCACCGCGGGGGGGTCGACGACCTCGCGAATCGACACCAGGGCATCGTCGTCGGGGCCGTCATCTCCCAGGTCGTAGGCGACGACGTAGCGAACCGAGGGAAGCGAGGCGACCCCGCTGCCGAAGCGTCGCCCGCGGTCGAGCACCCGGAAGCCCTCGGGCGCGGCCGACCAGCTCGCCAGCAGGCGGTCCAGCTGTCGGCCTTCGTCGATGGTCAGGGGCAGCACCCCGGCCCCTGCCTCGAGGGCCGCGTCGAAGCGGAACCTGCGGCCTCCCTCCGGCAGCACCTCGGTGTACTCCAGCAGCCGCGCCCTGGCGGCACCGTCGTCCGACACCTTGGAGAGGAGCTGATCGAGGATCACACCCTGCTGGCCAGGCACCAGCCCGCTCGGCCACGGGTCTCCGACGACCGCCTCGAGGTAGCCCCGAGCCGCCGCATCGACGACGAGGGCCGCATCCTGAGGCTCGAAGCCGGCTTCGTCGGCCAGGTAGATCAACCCCAGGGCGAGGCGCTGCACGTCGAGGAGGTAGGGCCCGAAGGCCGACCCGTCGAAGTCGTTGAGCTCGAGGACCACCAGGTCGGCGGGGCGGAAGGTGCCCATGTTCTCGGGGTGGGGATCGCCCGTGAGGAGCACCTCCACCGCCTCGGCGTCACGCAGGAAGATGGTGTGGGAGCGGTCGCTGCCGGCGCGGGCCCGGTCGCGGAAGGTCACCCCGGCCGTGCCACGGAGGTAGTCGTAGGGGTCGGCCGCCATCTTGGCGTACTTCGCCCCCAGCAACGCAGGGTCTCGCGACAGCCACACCCGGTTGTCGTCGGCGAGGGCCTCCACCAGCCACGCCTTGCGAAGCTCGTCGTCGGTCGCTGCGCCGGAGCAGCCGCCGAGCACCAGCGCCAGCACGGCGCCTCTCAGCACGGGCTGTTGGCCGCCCCGGGCGTGCCGTACTCGCCCGTCGTGAACTCGTGGGTCACGTCTTCGCACCACTGGGTGCCGTCGTCGTTGCTGGTCGCGTCGGGCGTCGTCGGGTCGAGGCTCATGCTGGCGCCCTTGGGATCGGGGAAGACGGTGCCGCCATCGTAGACGACCTCGTCGATCACCAGGCCCGCCACCGAGAGCACCAGCTCGTCGTCGCCGTTGCCCAGGGTGATGTCGGCGCCGTAGGCGTAGGCCACATCGATGTCGCCGTTGACGCTACGGTCGGTGCTCCGCCCGATCACCGCGTAGCCACCAGCCGGCACCAGCACCGTGCCCACCACCACGTGGTCGTCGGTTCCGAGGTCGGCCAGCTCGAGGCCGTCGATGTCGATGTCCGACGGGCCCGGGTTGTACAGCTCCACCCACTCCGCATCGGCGTCGTCGAGCCCGTCGGGGTCCTTGAAGATCTCGTGGATCACCAGGTCACCAGCCACCAGGTCGCCCACGCTGCGGGGCTCGGGGGGCGTGCCCGTGTCGCCGGTCTCGCCGGAGTCCACCACCCGACAGGTGCCGTTGGCCGCCCCCGGCGTGCCCAGATCGCCGTCGCCGAAGGGCACCGCGGACACACACCACGCGCTGCCGTCGTCGTTGCCCGCGGCATCGACCGCCCCCTCCACCATCATCGACGCGCCGGAGGGGTCCGGGAAGCTCGGCCCACCATCGTAGGCGACCTCGTCGAGGAGGGTGCCCGACGGCGTCTCCAGGATGAGCTCGTCGTCGCCGTTGCCCAGGGTGAAGTCGCCGATGTCGTAGCTGCCATCGACGAACACCCCGCCGTTCAACGCGGGGTCGTCGTTCACGGCGAAGACCGCGTAGGACCCCGCCGACACCACCACCCGGGTATCGATGGAGGCCACCTGGCTGCCGCTGTCGTTGCGGATCACCATCCCCCACAGGTCGAGGTCGCCCCCCGACGCGTTGTACACCTCGAACCACTCGCCGAAGTCGTCGTCGACGGCCGAAGGGTTCTGCATGATCTCGGAGATGACGAGGTCGCCTGGGCTGGCCTGGTCGAGGGGGTAGGACGGCGCGGCGGTGTCGGTGTCGGTGTCGGTGTCCGAATCCGTGTCGGTGTCGGTGTCGGTGTCCGAATCCGTGTCGGTATCGGTGTCCGAGTCGGTGTCCGTGTCCGTATCGGTGTCGGTGTCCGCGTCGGTGTCGGTGTCCGTGTCCGACTCCGTGCCCGTCAGGCCGACCGTCGTGGGCGTGCCCTTGGCCACCACACCGCCGGTGCAGCCGATGAGTGCGAGCGACAAGACCAACCAACGCATGGGTACCTCCGCCGTGCTCCTACATCGGTGGATCCCCGTGCGAGCCGCCAGCCGACCATTCGTCGCGGGGCTGTCACCTCGCTGTCGCCCTGGGCGCGATGCCGCCATGTGGCGACGCCCGCCCCCTCCGACACAGGTCGAGGCCAACGTCGCGTGGCCGTCACGACCGGGCGCGACAACGTCACGCAGGCGCCGCCGAGGGTTCATCGGCCGCCCATAGGAGGGGACCCGGTCGAAGACCGACCGGTACGGGAGTTCCCATGACACGCGCGTCGCCCCTGTTGCTGTCCGATCCCATGGCCCTGCCCGCGGCCGTGCTCGCCACCCGAGCCGATGCCCTGCTGGAGGCGGCCTCGATGGAGCTGACCCCGGCGAGGGTGCTCGTGCTGGGGGCTGCCGACGTGGCCGCTGTGGCACGGGCCTTCCCGACCGCCGAGCTGCACCTCGGGAGCCTGGCACATCCCCGCCTCTGGCCCGATGCCATCGACCTCGTCGTGGTGCACTTCGAGCTGTCCCTCTCCCCGGTCGACCTCGCCCAGGCCGTCGCGGAGCTGTGGTCGACCCTGGCCGAGGGCGGCTGCCTCGCGGTGCTCGACGTGGGCCGAGTCCCCGACGAACCCCTGTGCGAGCAGCTGGCCAGCCAGCTCGGCCGCGACCTCGGCCGCCCGCTGTTGAAGACGCTGCGACGCAACCTCGATCTGCTCCACGTGCAGGAGCGGCAGCACTTCGGTGGGCTGTACTCCACCCTGTCGGTGGTGGGCCGCAAGGGCCTCGCCGAGCTGCCGTGGGCGCGGTGACGCACCGGTTAGCAGGCCGCGACGCTGACCATGCCCGACGGTCAGGGCTCGAACGGCCGCCGATACACGGCCGATGAGGTGCCGACGAGCAGCCACAGGGGGCCGTCTTCTGTCTCCCGGTAGGGGGCCATGTTGTGCAGCTCCGTGCCGTCGGGGTCGACATAGAAGCGGTCGGCATCGTCGGTCGTCAGCTCACCGTGCAGGCCGCTCGAGCGAAACGCGTAGACGGTGTCGAAGGGTTGGCGATCGCCCGCGAGCAGCCAGCGTTCCCCGTGGTCGTCGACGACGAAGGCGAGGTGTCCACCGAGCTGATGCGTGTCGACACCTCGAACGGTCGCCCGCCAGGTGCCGTCGCGCTCGAAGATCCACAGTGCGCCTGGGTTGTACCGCTCCGCCTCCGTCGCGCCAATGAGCTCCGATACTCCGTCGCCATCGAGATCCGCAGCGAGCGCCTTGCGCCCGATGGGCTCATCGGCGGGCAGAGGCGGGCAGTCCGTCTCAAGGTCGATACCGGCACGCAGGGGGCAGATGCGCAGGTGAGCGATCACTCCGCCAGAAGCGTCGTCCCACCCTCCAAAGGTTCCCAGCATGAAATGGATGGGGCCCTGGTCGGGCTCGGGAATGAGGTGAACCGTTGCAATGTGGGTGGCATCGGTGGCGTCTTCGGATTCCGGAATCCTGTTGTCGAGGAGGGCATCCGCCCAGCTCACGGTATTCGGCTCCTCGTCGGTGCTCGGGTCGACGGGGACCGGGCCATGGGTAATGCCGACCGACGGCAGCCACCACGCAACCAGCGTGGTTGCGGCACCGGGCAGCGTATCGAGGGCCATGGGCTGGGAGGCGTAGTCGGTGCCGGGTGGGTTCATTGCCAGCGACGCGTCGGTCTCGGGCGCGACTCCTTGGGTGATCTGTAGACGACACTGGATGTTCCCCAGGCATGCCCGCCACAGCAGGTCTGGAAACCCATCCCCGCTCACGTCGCCGGCACCAAGGAGGTAGGCCCCGGAGCCGTACTCGTCTTTGGTGCGCTCTGCGACGAGTGTGTTGCCCTCGAAGACGGAGATCTTGGTCTGGCTGGAGTAGGGGTAGGTATCGCTTCGTGGGGCAGCTGCCGCCCACTCGAGCACACCGTCATGGTCGAGGTCGACACCGCTCACCAGGGTGGTGCCTCCAGATTCGTTCCCCACCTCGGTCACGATGACCTCATGGGTGTTCAACAAGACATAGCGGTCGTCTGTGAGCCAGGGCTTCGGCGAGGTGACGTCTCCCGAAGTATCGGTATCACTGCCGCTGTCTCCCGCTTCGACCTTCCCCGAGGAGGGGGTCGCACAGGCGAACAACGCGAGCGGAAGGCACCAACGAATTGTGAGCATGACCAAGCATAGCTGCAACGCACCGACCATGACCAGCTCACCTCGCCAACGCCGCCGGGCCCGATCATCGTGGTGTGGGACAACCGGAGCATCCATTACGAGGGCAAGACGGACCGCTGGGCGGCGTTCAACGCGCGCCACGGGGGGCGCTGTGGGTTAGACCTCCCGGATGAGCGCAACCCACATCGTTACCGCAATCGCTCTCGTTGGCATGGCTGGCTGCGCCAACCCCGAGTGCAAGGACATCCTGGAGCAAGACAGCTGCCAGAAGCGCGACGACTGCATGACGGTATTCGGCCTGGCCTGCGAGCAGGGTGAGGCACTTGGCGACTTCGTGTACGCAGGCTGTCATCCCCGCGAGGGGTGTGGTGACCTGGTGACCTACGCTGAGTTCGATGGGCAATGCCACCAGTATCCGTCCACGTGCAACCCTGGCATGGGAGTCAGCGAGTGCTTGGCGGAGTGCCGAGCCGACACAACCGGGTACTACTACTGACGTCATCTGTCCACGAAGTGGCAGGGGCGCGCCTCGGCACTCCGGTGGCTCTACACGTCATTGATGGTGTCTGACTTGTGGTCCACACGGTCGTCTGGGGAGGCGCGGACAGCCTCCAGAACCGGCTCTTCCAGTACCTTTCGAATCACCGAATCGCTGGCAGAGATCAGCGTGAATGGGAGGTCGATGTCCTGCAGCAGGTACCAGGAGCCATCGACGGCCATCGCCGAATCTGGGCCTTGGCCGAAGGTGTTGACCCGGTGGTGTCTGACGGCGAGGAGCTCACCCAGGTCGAACATCCAGCGCCAGTGCTCCATCGGCAGTCGCGTCCCGGCAAGTGGTGTATGAGCCCTGTGGATTCTCCGTCGTGGAG
>CBDUIC010000133.1:0-18175 GCA_965367245.1 uncultured bacterium
GGTCGCCCTCGAGGTTCATCGACAGCTCGAGCATGTCGGTGGGGTAGCCGGTCTTGTCGGCCACGCTGGCGAACATCGCCTCGACGAGCTGCTGCCGGGTCACCCCCAGGGCTGGGGCGGCTGGCGAGGGCGCCGGCGCCGCACCACCGACCTCCTCGAGGTAGCTCACGACCTCGTCGAGGGTGCGCAGGGCGCCCATGCGGTCGTTGTCGAGCTCGGGGAGGCCGGGCACGCGGTCGCGGACGGCGGAGAGGATCTCGACGCGCTTGATGGAGTCGATGCCGAGGTCGCCCTCGAGGTTCATCGACAGCTCGAGCATGTCGGTGGGGTAGCCGGTCTTCTCGGCGACGCTGGCGAACATGGCGTCGACCAGCACCTGGCGCGACACACCGGAGGTAGGAGCGGGGGGCGATGCGCCACCGCCGACCTCCTCGAGGTAGCCGACCACTTCGTCGAGGGTGCGCAGGGCGCCCATGCGGTCGTTGTCGAGCTCGGGGAGGCTGGGCACGCGGTCGCGGACGGCGGAGAGGATCTCGACGCGCTTGATGGAGTCGATGCCGAGGTCGCCCTCGAGGTTCATCGACAGCTCGAGCATGTCGGTGGGGTAGCCGGTCTTCTCGGCGACGCTGGCGAGCATGGCGTCGACGAGCACCTGGCGCGACACGCCGGTGGCGGCAGCGGGCGCGGGGGCGCTGCTCTTGCCCGCGACGGCGGCGGCGGCGTCGAACAGGGGTGGCAGATCGCTGCTCACCCCGGTGGTGGCGGTGCTCGGCAGGCTGACGCGGCCGGAATCCCAGCCCTCCATGAACAGGTCGCCCTTCGGGGGTGCTGGGGCTGCAGGCGGCGGGGAGGCCACGAGGGGGGGCGCTGCGGGCGCCGGGGCGACAGCACGCGGTGGCGGAGAGGGCAGCGCGGTGCGGGGGAGGGGGACCCCACCCGAGGCGAGCTCCAGCAGCCGCGCCTGGGCCTCGAAGAGCCGCGCGAAGTTGTCGTTGGCCTTCGCCGTCGCCTCGAGGAACTGGGCGTGCACGTCGGCGGTCTTGTCTTGGGCGGCCTGGAAGGCCGACAGCGTCTGCCTCGTCGACTCCAGCAGCGCGGCCAGCTCCCCGCTCGCGACCGGGGCCGCCGCGGGGGGCGTGGGCAGCGTGGCGGTCGGCTCGGTGCGGGGATCCGCCGCTCGCTCGAGGTGCACGGGCTTGCTCATCGGCGCGGTGCCGGTGGGGACATCACCCCAGCCCCCCGCCGCAGCGGGGACCGGAGCCTTGGGCTTGGGCAACTTGGGCATGGGCGGGCTCAGGGTCTCGGGGTTCTTGTGGTTCGCGCCGGCCAGCCACACCGTGGCCTTGCTCCCGGCGACCAGCGGGTCGGCCGGGGGGCGCTCGGCGAGGAGGGGCGCGGGATCGACGGGCACGCCGGCGGCGGCCAGCTCGGCCAGGGCGCGCTTGAGCTGCAGGTCGCCGTGGGCCTCACCGCGCTGCCGGTCGAGGGACACCACGGTGGGCTCGCTGCCCAGCGTCTTGGCGACCAACCCTCCGAGGACCCGGCCCGGGCCGACCTCGACGAAGCAGGTGACGCCTCGCTCGGCCATGGCGGCCACCGTGCCCACCCAGTCGACCGGCTTCACGATCTGCTGAGCGAGGGCGTCGCGCACGTCTTCGGCGTAGGGCGCTGCGGTGACGCACGACAGGGCCGTTCGATCGGGGGACCCCACCTTCAGCGCCGCCAGGGCCTCGGCGAAGGGGGCCACCGCGTCGGCGACCAGCGGGCTGTGGAAGGCTGCTGCCACCGGCAGCGCCTGGGTCACGAGGCCCGCGGCCTGGAGGGCGGCCGACGCTGCCTCGACCGCCGCCCGCGACCCGGAGATCACGCCCTGCTCGGGGTGGTTGCGGTTGGCCAGCACCACGTCGGGGTGCCCCTGGAGGACCTCGTCGATGCGGCTCAGCGCCCCGCGCACGGCGGCCATGGTGCCGCGGTCGGCGTCACCGGCGCCCATGAGCTCGCCACGGACGCGGCTGGCGGCGAAGAAGGCCTCGCGGTCGAGCACACCCGCGGCGTGCAGGGCGGTGAGCTCACCGTCGGAGGGGCCGGCCACGACCTCGGCGTCGACGCCGAAGGCGCGAAGCGTGTCGAGGAGGCCGAGGCTGACAGCGCCGATGGCCGGCTGGGCCCAGGCGGTGTCGCGCAGGGCGTCTGCCTGGGCGGCGCGGGCCTCGTCGTCGTAGGCGGGCGCGGGGAACAGCCGCGACGACAGCGCCTCTCGCCCGGCCAGGCGCATGGCCTCGTCGGCGTCGTCGAGGGCCTGGCGGAGGCGGGGGTGGCGGGTGGCGGCGCTGCCGCCCATGGCGACGTACTGGCTGCCCTGGCCAGGGAACACGAAGCCCACGGTGGGGGCCTCGCCGCCGCCGAGCCACAGCTCGTCGCGGGGCCCGGCCGGGGCGCCGTCGAGACGCTGCAGGGCCCGGTCGACCCGCTGCCGGACCTCGTCGAGGCTCGACGCCAGGAAGGCCACGACGCGGGGCGCCCCCGCAGTCCACCCAGAGAGGACCTCACGGCTGGCGTGGGTGACGGTGGGCGCGTCGCCGGGGAGGGCACGCAGGGCGGTGCGCAGGGCATCGTCGCTGTCGGCGCCGAGGAGGAACAGCTCGGTGGGGGCCTGGCCCATCACCTGGACGGGGCTGCCCACGTGCTCTTCGAGGACGGCGTGGTAGTTGCTGCCTCCGAAGCCGAAGGCGCTGACGGCGGCGCGGCGGGGATGGTCGGCGGCGCGAATCCAGGGGCGCGCGGTGGGCGACAGGTAGAACGGCGAGTCTTCGAAGCCCATCTTGGGGTTGGGCTCGGTGACCTTCGCGGCGGGGGGCAGCACGCGCTGGTGCAGGGCGAGGGCGGCCTTCACGAGGCCGGCGGCTCCGGCGGTGGACTTGGTGTGCCCGATCTGGGACTTCACGCTGCCCAGGGCGACCCAGCGGCCCTCGGGTCGGGCCTCGCGGTAGACCTCCTTGAGGGCGGTGACCTCGGCCACATCGCCCGCCTTGGTGCCGGTGCCGTGGGCCTCGACCAGCTCGACGGTGGCGGGGCTCACGTCGGCGGCGGCGTAGGTGCGGCGCAGGGCCTTGGCCTGGCCGGCGGGGTTGGGGGCGTAGATGGAGCGGCTGCGGCCGTCGGACGACGAGCCGATGGCCTTGATCACCGCGTAGATGCGGTCGCCGTCGCGCTCGGCGTCGTGGAGGCGCTTGAGGGCGGTGATGGCGATGCCCTCGCCGATGAGGATGCCGTCGGCGGTGGCGTCGAAGGGGCGGGCGTCGCCGGACTTCGTGAACGCCGGCGTGCGGGTGAAGCACTGGAACATGAAGGCGTCGTTGAGGGTGTCGGCGCCGCCGGTGAGCACCACGTCGGAGCGCCCGGCCACCAGGTCGCCAATGGCGTACTGCATCGCGGCCAGGGAGCTGGCGCAGGCCGCGTCGACGACGGCGTTGGTGCCGCCCAGCCCCAGGCGATTGGTGATGCGGCCGGCGACGACGTTGCCCAGCAGGCCAGGGAAGGTCTGCTCGGTCCAGGTGGGGAAGTGGCTGCCGATGTCTTTCTCGATGACGTCGACCAGGGCGGGGTCGACCCCACAGCGGAGCATGCTCTTGCGCCAGATGGGACCCTGCAGCCGCGACCCAGCGGTGATCGCCATCTCCTGGGTGCCGGTGATGCCGATGATGCAGGCGACCTTCTCCCGGTCCCACGTGCCGCCGTCGGGGTCGAGGCCCGCGTCGGCGAGGGCGTGCCGGGCGACGATGAGGCTGAGGAGCTGCGTGGTGTCGATGCTCTCGAGCTGGTTGGGGGGGATGCCGAAGGCGACTGGGTCGAAGGGCACGCGGTCGAGGAAGCCGCCACGGGTGGCCCACGTCTTGTCGGGGGCGCTGGGATCGGCGCTGTAGTAGTCGTCGACCGACCAGGAGTGGCCCTCGGGGACCTCGCTCAGGCCGTCGACGCCCGCCGCGATGTGGCGCCAGTAGGTGGCGAGGTCGGTGGCCCCGGGGAAGAGGCAGCCGATGCCGACGATGGCGACGTGGTCAGACATGGAGGTCTCCGGTGGGGCGGGGCGACGGGGCCAGGGCCTCGGCCACGGGGCGCGGCGGGAAGCCCACGGCGGCGGCAGGTGCGGTGACGCCCTGGGCCTCGAGGATGCGGGCGCGCCGGACGGTGGCAGCGCCGGCCATCAGGTTGGCAGCGACGACGCCGACGGTGCGCTGGGCGGGCTCGGCGAGGAAGGTGCCGCGCGTCCAGGCGTTGAACGAGCCGATGCACGGGCCGCACCAGACCTGCACGTCGCTCTTGCGAGTGGTGTCGCCGGCGATGGCCCAGCGCGAGCTGAGGCCGAGGTACCACCGGAAGATCAGGGCCATCTTGTGGCGCGGGTCGGTGGCGGCGCGCTCGATCTGGCGGGGGTCGACCTCGGCGAAGTAGCGCTCGCACTCGGCCCATACCTCGGCGAAGGAGGCGCGCAGCGTCTTGTCTTGCACGCGCTTCGCCTCGTCGGCGGGGAGCTCGTCGAGGCTGCTGTGGTCGCGGTACAGCTCGTACAGCTTGTGCCCGCGCATGGCGAACAGGGTGCCCCGCTTGAGCACCTGCACCTCGACGCCGCCCTCGAACATGTCGGAGGCTGGCGCCATGCCTACGTCGGCCATGCCGGCGGTGGCCAGCATCTCCTTGACCATCTCGGAGGTGCCGGCCTCGACGCAGGCCTGGTTGACCGTGCCGGTGAGCACATAGGCAGCGCCGAGCTCGAAGGCGGCGGCAGCGGCTCCCGGGGTGCCGATGCCGCCAGCGGCGCCGACGCGGAGGCGGTGGCCGGTCTGGGCGGCGGCCTCCTCGGCCTGCTGCAGGAGCAGGGGCAGCAGCACGGTGAGGGGGCGGTTGTCGGTGTGGCCGCCCGAGTCGGCCTCGGCGGTGAGGTCGTCGGCCATCGGCAGGCGAGCGGCCAGGGCGGCCTCGCGGGCGGTGAGCCGGCCGGCGGCGACGAGCTCGCGGAGCATGGCCTGAGGCGCGGGGGCCAGGAAGTGGCGGGCGACCTCGGGTCGGCTGACCTTGGCGAGGATGCGGTTGCGGGGGACCACCCGCCCGCCCTCTTCCCGGATCCCGCTGTAGCGGTACTGCACTACCGACGGCGTGAGCTTCATGTAGGCCGAGGTGCTGACCACCCGCACGCCGCGCTGCAGGTAGAGCTCGACGGTCGCCTGCTCCTGCTGGGGCAGGTGGGGGCTGTGGATGAGGTTGCTGCCCCAGGGCAGGCCGGCGGCCTCGGACTGCAGCCGGGTGATGGCCTCCTCCACCCGGCGGGTGGACAGGCCGGCCGAGCCGAAGAAGCCGATGCCTCCGGCTCGTGCAGCGGCCACCACCGTCTCTACGCTGGCGACGCCGTTGGCCATGGCCCCCACGACGTAGGGGATGCGGGTGCCGTAGGTGTGGCCGAAGGAGGGGTCGCCCAGGCGGTCGGGGGTGAGGGCAGGAACCCAGGCGAGGAGGGGCAGGGCGCCCGCAGGGGCCGCGCCGTCGGCGAGGATCGCCTGGCCGCCACGGACGACCGCTGGGCCCTGGGAGGTGAGGGCGACCGCGAAGCCGCGGTCGAGCCGCTCCAGAGCGGCGAGGAGCGACGCCTGGCCTGCCTCGGGGGCTGTGTCGCCGGGCAGGACCCAGCCCTGGGGGGTCGTCGTCACAGGTCCTCTCGCGTCTGGGAGCGAAGCCGAGGCACATAGCCGACCCTGGCGTCTCAGGCACCTCGGTGAGGAGGACCTCGCCTGCGTCCCGTCAGGGTCGGCCCCCTGTCGACGGCCGGTCGACGTTCGCGCAGCTCACCAGGCCGGCTGGGCGGGGTCGGGCTCGAAGAGGACCAGCTCGGGCTCGTAGTGGCTGGACGCCACGATGCGGTCGCCCCACAGGTGCACGGCTGTGCCCAGGCTGCGGTCGACGGGCCGCTCGGGCAGCACCAGCTCCACAGGGGGCAGGCCTGCCGTCACGTCGTCGTAGACATGCACCCCGCCTACGTCGCGACCGTGCAGATCGAGGTCGGGGATGCCGACGACCAGGCGGGTGCCCTCGAGGGCGAGGCTCTCGGGGCCGGAGTACACCGAGCCTACACCGAAGGGGCCGAGGTAGTCGACGGAGCGGAGGAGGGGCCACGCCAGGCCATCGAACTGCCACACGTCGACCCGGGCCGGATCGGTGCGGTTTCCCTTCGAGGTCGCGGCGACGATGCCTCCGCTCATGGCGATGCCCTCCAGCCCGAGGCGCGCCGACTCGTAGGCGCCGGCCAGCTCGGTATGGAAGGACCACGGTACCGGGCCGTCTTCGAACAGGAAGACCGCTCCCGCGTGCCAGAGCCCGGTCGCGTCGAGGTAGGGGCTGCTGGCAGCGATCCACGGGCCATCCACCTCGACGTGGGCGCCGAACTCGGCGTTGGCGGAGGGGGTCGGTGCGGTCAGGGTCGCGTCCAGAGCCCAGCCGCCCAGCCCGTCAGCGACGTAGACGTAGACCGCGCCCGCATCGGCCAGGCCGGCGACGTGTTCGTCGGGGGCGCCGACCACGAGGTGCGTTCCGTCGAAGGCGAGGCCCTGCCCGAAGTCCATGTCGTCTTGGGGGCTCGGGGGGGCGAGGAGGCCTTGCACCACCCAGCCGTTGCCGTCGTGGCGGAACCACTCGACCACGCCGCTGGAGAAGCCGCCGTGCCCTTGGTTGGGCTTGCCCACGAACAGCGTGCCGTCGTCGGCGAGGACCAGCGCGTCGCCGCTGACCGCCGGGAGGGTGTCGGCGACCCAGGCGTTGCCGTCGTGGTGCCATCCGCCCTGTGGGAACACGATGTGGTCGGCGTCGCTGACCAGTGGCCCGCTGGTGTCAGCGCCCGTCAGCTCCTGGTGCAGGACGCCAGCGAGCTCCAGGTCGGGCTGGCACTGCAGCCCGTCGCACACGAAGGTGTCGCCGAGCCCGTAGGTGTAGCTGAGCCCGGAGGTCAGCGTCTCGATGGCACCGCCCCACAACGCACCTTCGCCGTACAGGGCGACGTAGCCTCCGTCGGCCACGGCAGCCTCGGGACCGGCAGCGGAGAGGTTGCCGGCCACCTCCACCAGCGGGCCGACGCGCACGACCCCGTCGACGTACAGCCCTCCGCCCTCTGTCGCGGTGTTGCCCGACACGACGACCTGGTCGATGTGGACTTCCTCGTAGGGGTAGCTGTCGCGCAGGAGCATGCCGCCCCCGTAGGTCGCGTCGTTGGCCTCGACGCTTCCGCCCGACCACCCTCCGCGGTCGATGGCCACGCCTCCGCCTTCGTCGGCGCTGTTGCCGGTGATCGACACGCCGTCGAGGACCGTCACCTGGGCGTCGTTCACGTTCACGCCGCCACCTACGTCGGCGCGGTTGCCGCTGATGTCGATGCCCTGAAGGGTCACGTCGGCGTATGCGAGCCACAGGCCGCCCCCGAAGAGGGCATCGTTGTCGGTCACCTGCAGGCCCGTGCCCGCGAGGTCGATGAACCTCTTGGCGGCGAGGCCCCCACCGAAGAGGTCGGCCTGGTTGCCGGTGATGTCGACGTCTTCGTAGGCACAGGTGGCCGAGGCCAGATGCATCCCGCCCCCCGTGCGCTCGGAGGTGTTGGACGCCACGAGGGTACGGTACAGCGACACGCCGGTTCCAGCGACCGCCGGGCCTGCGTAGATGCCGCCCCCGTCACTCTCGGAGCTGTTGCTGGTGACCTCGGTATCGAACAGGTACAGAGGTGCGCCCCCCGTCGCCACGCCTCCGCCGCGGCTGTAGGCGTGGTTGTCGCGGATGATCGAGCGTCGGACCACCGCGGAGCCACACCGGCCCAGCGACAGCCCTCCGCCGTCGGGCCAGAAGGGCTTCGCGCCCCACAGACCGCAGGTGATGTCGCCCTGCACGTCGCCGCCCTCCAAGGTCACGCCGGCCAGCAACAGGTCTCCCCGCTGCACGCGGAGCAGGTTGGGACCCGTCGTGGAGGAGCGGATGGTGGTGACGGCGGCCCCCTCGAGACCGACGATGCGCAGGTCGGCGCGGAGCCAGATGGGGCCTTCGTAGTCGCCCGGGCAGAGGACCAGGGTGGACCCCTCGGACGCGGCACGGACGGCGTCGGCCAGCACGGTGAACGTGCTCGTGCCGTCGAGGGTGATGAGGCCGGACTCCGTCGTCGCCGGATCACAGTCGGTGTCGACGCCGTCGCAGCGCTCCGGTGCGCCTGGGTAGACGTAGGGGTCGGCGTCGTCGCAGTCGACCCCTCGTGGGCTGCCGTCGCCGTCTGGATCGGGGTCGCCGGTGTCGGTGGCGAGGCCGGTGTGGCGGGTGCTGGGGAGCGCACCGGTGTCGAGCTGTGGGTCGGCGTCGCAGGTGGGCCCGCCCGAGTCACGGAAGAAGGAGTGACCAGGCTCGATGCCGGAGTGGTTGGCGCACGGGTTGGCCGAGTCGCCGCTGCTGCCGCCCAGGCCGGTCGAAGGGGACGGCTGGCCGGAGTGGGCCGTGTCGGTGACCCACGCGGTGTCGGTGTCCGTATCGGCGTCAGCGTCGGTGTCGGTGTCGGTGTCGGCATCGGCATCGGCATCGGCGTCAGCGTCTGCGTCTGCGTCGGTGTCGGTGTCGGTGTCGGTGTCGGTGTCGGTGTCGGACGCCGTGGTCGGTGCCTTCGGAGGCTCGGTGGAGGGCCGGCAGGCCGACAAGGCGGCGAGGAGTACGCAGGACATGAGGGAGGAGAGCTTGAACATGACCAATCCTAGCCAGGCGCGGTCTGTTCTGCTCGTTCGGGCGGCGTAGCAGCGGGCCTGTGACCGGTTTATCTGCCAGCCACGGCCCCGGAGGCGCGATGGACGGCTCACTCCTTGCCATGCTCGGCCAGGCGGGCTGGACGATGGTTCCCCTGTATGCCTGCTCGGTGCTGGCCCTCGGCATCACCGGGCACAAGGCCCTCGAGTTTCGGCGGCATCGCGTGGGCGACACCAGTCTCCTCGCCGCCGTGGTGCCCTTCCTCGATGGGGGCAAGGCCGACGCCCTGGAGGCCCACTGCGCCGGGCACGGTGGCCCGATGGGCCGCGCGATGGCGACCGCGGCTCGCGCCGCGCGCCTGCACCCCGCCCGCGCAGAGCACGCGACCGGTCGGGCCATCGACGCAGAGGTGGAGCGCTACCGCGCCTGGGTCGACACGCTGGGATGGATCGGCCAGATCGCTCCGCTGTTCGGTCTGCTGGGCACCGTGCTGGGGATGGTGGAGCTGTTCACGACCATGGAGGTCGGCGGCGGCGCGGTCGACCCGGCGTTGCTGTCCGGTGGGATCTGGAAGGCGCTGCTGACCACCGCCGCGGGGCTGGTGGTCTCCATTCCCACCCTCGGTGCGCACCTGTGGTTGACCCGCCGCCTGCAGGCCCTCGACCGGGCCCTGGAGGATGGCACGGGGCTCGTGCTCGACCAGCTGCTGGCGGCGTCGTGAGTCGCCGGCCCGGGCGGGTCCTCTCCCCGCCGCCCACCGTGATGCTGTCTCCGCTCATCGACGTGGTGTTCCTGTTGCTGGTGTTCATCGTGCTCGTCGCCCGCTTCGTCGACCGGGAAGCCCTTCAGCTGGAGCTACCGGTGTCCGCTGCCGGGGAGACCTCGGGGGCCGGGCCGGCGGTGGTCACCCTCGCCCCCGACGGTCGTGTGCTCGTCGGCGACGAGGTCGTTCCTACCGAGCGGCTGTCGGCCGTGCTCGCCGAGCTGTCGGATCGCCACACGGCGGTGGTGGTCGTCGCCGCTGCCGACGCCGAGCTGCAGCGGGCCATCGACGCCATCACCGCGGCGAAGCGGGCGGGCTACCGCAGCGTCGCCGTGGCCACCCGCCCGCCCCTGTGATCGGAGCGCTCCACGAGGTGGCCCCGGAGCGCAGCCCGCTCCCGGCGGTGGCCCTGTCTCTGGGGCTGCATGCGGTGCTGCTGGTGGTTCCGTGGTCGGGGCAGGCGGTGTGGGAGCCCCCCTCTCCAGGCCCGACCCCCTTCGAGCTGGTGGACGTCAGCGACATCGCCATGCCGGGCACCGGTGACGACCCGCTGTCCGGTCCTGCGGGCATCCCGGGGGGAAGCCCCTTTGGCACACCCGACGGGCCGCCCGCCCCGGAGGGGGTCGATCCGCTGGTGGTGATCCCGCGCAGCGCGGTCGAGTGGCTCGAGGCCTACGAGGCCTCCGACCCCAAGACACCCGTTCCGCCCCCCGAAACCTGGCACGAGCACACGCCGGCGGTGCCGGGGCTGCAGGCCCCTCCCCAGCCGACCCCGGTCGACGAAGCGGCGGCGGCGTCCGCGGCGTCCAGCGGGGTCCCTGTGGTGGGGGGCGTGGAGGGCGTGCCGGTGCCGGGGCCGGTCACGCCTCGCTCGAGCCGTCGCCCGGGCCGCGCAGAGCCCGAGGCTGCGCCGCCGGTGGTCGACGACGGCGCCTCCGCCATCCGCGCCGCGATGCTCAAGGCCCTGCTGGAGGGCGGCGCCGAGGTCATCGACGAGCCCATCGGCCTCGGCTCACCCTCGGGGGAGGGGGGCATGGGGCCGTTCTCGGGGGCCGGGAGCCGCTATGGCCTCGCGCCCGATCCCGAGCTGCTGGTGTGGCAACGCCTCGTGCAGCAGCAGCTGATGGAGCGGTTCAAGCCCCTCCCGGCCCTCACCCGGCAGCACCCGGGCCTGTCGGTCACCGTGGCCCTGACGATGGGGCCTCAGGGCGCGGTGCTGGTTCGGGAGGTTCGCCAGACCAGCGGCAACGCCAGCTTCGATGCGGCGGCCCTGTGGGCGGTCGACCAGGGAGCACTCCCTCCACCACCGGAGCGCTGGTCGGAGCTGCTGCGCACCCAGGGGCTGGCGATTCGCTTCACGCCTGGCGGACGTGCTGCCGACGCGCCCGCAGCGAGCCCCTAGTCCCCGTCATCTCGGGCTCCCGTATCGGTCGCCGGAGCCGATGGGCACGTCGGCACCGCGGGTGGGGTAAGAGGCGACACGAGGAGGGATCATGTCTGTGGGTACGGATCTACACGAGGACCATGCGCGCCTCGATGCGCTGTTCCAAGACCTGGTGGAGGCCTCGGAGGCCGACGTGGCGAGCGACGTGCTCGCCGCGGCCTGGAGTCGCCTGGAAGACGCCGTCAGGGCTCACTTCGAGGCCGAAGAGCGTCACCTGTTCCCGCTGATGGCCTCGAGCCATCCCGAGGAGGTGGAGGCGCTGCTGGCCGAGCACGCAGAGATCCTGCGTCGGCTGGTCGAGCTCGATCTGTCGGTCGACCTGCACGTGGTTCGGCACGAGGCGCTGGCGGGCATCGTCGAGCGGCTGCGTGCCCACGCTGCCCACGAAGACCGCACGGTCTATGAGTGGGCCGATGCCTTGCCCGCGGAGCGGCGCCGGCCGCTGCGAGAGGCGGTGAAGCGTCTGCTGGGCCGCTGAGCCGGCCTAGGCCCATCGCGCCAGCAGCGCGTCGGGCCAGAAGGCCTTCGGCACGGTCATGGCGGTAGGTGCCTCCAGCCGGCGCTCCACGAGGAGCGGCACGCGCATGGGGTGGAGCATGCCGTCGGGCAGGTGGTCTCGGTGGACCATGAGGGAAGACCGGTACACCCGTCGACCCCCCGACAGCAGCGGCGGCACCCCACGCCCGAAGCTGTCGGCGTAGCCCGTGCGGATGCTGTGGCGGAGGTTGGCCACGGCGGGAGCGAGGAGGGGGTCGAGGCTGTACACGACGCTGGCGGGGGCGTCGGCCTCGGGGTGGCGAAGGCCAGCAGCTCGTCGCGGGAGATCGACACCGCGGCATCCTACCGCAGGATGAGGGCCTCCAGCGTCTCGCGCTCGTCGTCGCTCGGTATCTCGATGGCGAGCAAGCCTCGCACGGGACGGCCTTCGGCCTTCCGCGCCCGCCTCCAGGAGAGCAGGCGAGCTCGCGGGTCTGGCTCGACCCGTTCGAATCGCTCCAGCAGCTGCAGCCACCGTGCCCGCTGGGGAGTGTCGTGGGCGTCCCGATCCAGCTCGTAGCGAACGACGTCGGCAGCTCGGTCGACGGTGGCCTTCAGGCCTCCTGCGAGCTTCGCGGCCCGCGCCGACAGCCCCTCGGTCGGAAGGCTGTCGCGTAGGCTCTGGGTCAGCCCTGCCTGGGACAGGGTGCTCTTGGCTCTCGATGCGCCGTCGGCGACGGCGCCGGCCACGGTGCCCTGTTGGTCCACGCCACGAGGGCCGCTGCGCGCTGCTACCACCTGCTCGCCGCAGCGCGTGCACACCATGAGCATCTGTGATGCGTAGTGAAAGACGGGAATGGTGTAGGCCGTCGCTGTCATCACGCGGCGATGCTCACGGAAGAGGGCGTGCTCTGCACAGCCCGTGCAGCGCTCGACGCGCTCGGCGCCTCCGGCGACGAGCTCGGTGCGTACGCGATGCCCCAAGACCAACCACATCCGACCCTCGTATGGCTGTTGCCCTTGGCTGTCTCGGCCCGAGCCATGCTGCGGTCCGGCTTCGGTGGACGCGGCGCCGCGAGGATCAGCCTGCCGGCGTGAGGGCCTCCCCCTTGGCCAGGGCCTCGCGCACCCGCTCGAAGGCCTCGCGGTCTGCCGCCTGCTGCGCCTCGCTCCTCCGCCCCGCGCTCGCCAGCGCCAGGCTCATCCGCTGGTTGCCCTCGAGCTGCGCCCGCTTGCGGTTCAGGAACGCCCAGTACATCGGGGTGATCGGGCAGGTCTTCTTGGGGTGGAAGGCACAGCGGGCGCAGTAGTCGCTCATCTTGTGCAGGTAGTTGGCCCCCGACACGTAGGGCTTGGTCGTCATCACCTCGCCCGCGGCGAAGGTCCCCATGCCCAGCACGTTGGGCTCCACGACCCAGTCGTAGGCGTCGGCGTAGGCCACCCAGAACCAGTCGGTGAGTTCCCGTGGCGACACGTCGAGCAGCGTGGCCAGGTTGCTCAGCACCATGAGCCTCGGGATGTGATGGGACCACCCATCCCGCCACACATCCGCCACCGCGCCGTCGAGGCAGGCCAGGCCGGATTCCTTGCCCCAGTAGGCTGCGGGCAGCGGCTGGTGGCTGTCGAGGGCATTCGGCGACGGGGTGCCGTCGTCGGTGAGGGTGCGGAAGCCGTCGGTGGCCTCGTGCACATGCCGCACGAACTCCCGCCAGCCGGCGATCTGCCGCACGAAGCCCTCGCGGCTGTTGAGGGGGAGGTCGTCACGGGCCACGACGTCGCCGACGAGCTGGCGAGGCAGCAGCCGGTGCAGGTTGAGCAGCTCGCTGACCTTGGTGTGGAACAGCCGGCGGTGGGTGGCCGACATCGCGTCTTCGTAGGGGCCGAAGTGCGGCAGGCAGTGCTGCAGCGCCCAGCTCCACAATGTGGTGGCGTCGGCCGCGGTGGCCGGGAGCTCGTGGGCGTGGACCTCGCCAGGGTGGTCGGCGAAGCGCTCGCGAACGAGGGCTACGACCTCGTCCTTGATGGCGCTGCCCTCGAAGGTCGGCGGGGCTGGCTCCGGTGGGTCGCCGGGCCATCGCTTGCGGTTGGCGGCGTCGTGGCTGTACTTGCCACCGATGGGCTTGCCGTCGTCGGTCATCAGCCAGCCCGTGCGCTGGCGGACCGCTCGGTAGAAGGCATCCATGCGCCAGGGGCCGCTCGCGCCGCCGGCGTGGGCGAAGTCGGCGGCGGTGGTCAGCCATCCCTCGTGGTCCACCACTTCCAACAGACCCTCGTCGACCAGCGGCTGCAGCTCGTGGCGAAGCTCCCGCTCGGCGGCGCGCATCATCCGCAGGGGGCCCCGCGCCTCGATGACCTGCCGCAGGGCGTCGGCATAGCCGCCCTCGGTCACCACGTGGTGCACCGCCACCCCGCGCTGGGCCTGCTCCACCGCGAAGTGCCGGAGGTTGGCCAGCACCAGGGCCAGCTTGCGCTGGTGGTAGGGCCGCCGCCGGCTCTTGGCCAGGCTCTCGACGAGCACGATGCCCGTCGCCTCCGGCGCGAGGTGGGCGAGGGGACCCAGCTGATCGCTGAGCTGGTCGTAGGCCACGAACACCCACGTGCGGTCGGTGTCGTCGGGGGGCTGGGCGGCCTGCAGGGCGGCTCGGAAGGCAGAAGGCATGGCGACACCGTATGGATTCTCAGGAGGGATGGCAGCGATGCGCCGCGACGACAAACTGTGCCGGGTCTGTGGTCGGCGCTTTGCGTGGCGCAAGGCGTGGGCGGAGGTGTGGGACGAGGTGAGCCACTGCAGCAAGGCCTGCCGTCGCCAGGGCCTGCGCCCCCTCGACCGCGAGCTGGAGCGGGTGATGCTCGACCTGGCTCGGGAGCGAGGCCCGCACAAGACCCTGTGCCCGTCGGAGGTGGCTCGGGCGGTCCGCGACGACTGGCGGCCGCTGATGGAGCGGGTGCGGCGGGCGGCTCGGCGGCGAGCGGCGACCGGCGAGATCGAGGTCCTCCAAGGGGGGAGGGTGGTGGACCCCACCCATGCGCGAGGCCCGATCCGGCTGCGGATCGGCCCCCACGGCTGAGTCGCTCCATCGCCTCCGCGGATCGATACGCAACTGACATGAGGAGGTGGTCGTCATGTTCGGTTGGTTCGACCCGGTGAAGCGTCTCGAGAAGAAGTACGCCCGGCAGCGCGCTGCGGCCGAGAAGAGCCTGGCCCGCGACGCCGATCGCGCGAAGTATGCCGAGCTCATCGCCGAGTCCGAGAAGACCCTGGCCGAGCTCGACGCGCTGATCGCGGAGCGCGCCGCGTCGTGATCGCGCTGCCCGAGCACCTCGCGCCACGCACCCGGGCCCTGACGGCCCATGCGCCCGGCGCCGGGCCGGTGGTGTACTGGATGCGCACGGCGGTTCGGGCCCACGACAACCCGGCCCTCGACGTGGCGGCGACGGCCAGTCGCGCCCTGCAGCGGCCGCTGCTCGTCTACCACGCCCTGTCGGAGCGCTACCGGTTCGCCTCCGACCGCCACCACCGCTTTGTCTTGGAGGGGGCGCGCGATGTGGCGGAGGCGCTGGCGGCCCGGGGCATCGCCCATGTCTTTCACCTGGAGCGGCCCGGCCATCGTGGTCCCCACCTGCGCACCCTCGCGGAGGCCTCGGCCCTGCTGGTGACCGAGGAGATGCCGGTGACCCCGCTGCGAGAGTGGGCGCGCAGGCTGGCCGACACGGTCTCGACGCCGGTGTGGGCCGTCGACACCGCCACGGTCGTTCCCATGCGGGTGGTGGGGAAGGGGGTAGACCGCGCGTTCCGCTACCGCGAGCGCATCGAGCCCGTCCTCGAGCGCTGGCTCACCCCCCACGACGGCGTGGAGCCCCACGGAAGCGAAGTCCCCCACGACCTGCCCTTCGAGCCCTTCGACCTGGCCAGCGACCTGGGGGAGGCCATCGCCAGCTGCGCCATCGACCACAGCGTGCCGCCGGTGAGCTGGGCTCGGGGCGGGAGCCGCGCGGGCTGGGCGCGCTGGGAGGCCTTCCGCGACGAGGGCCTGAGCCGCTACGCCGCCGACCGCAACGATCCGCTCCTCGACGGCACCAGCCGGCTGTCCCCCTGGCTGCACTACGGCATGGTCAGCCCGGCCGCCGTGGCCCGCGACGCGGTGGCAGCCGGGGGCAAGGGCGGGCGCAAGTACGTCGACGAGCTGGTGGTGTGGCGGGAGCTGGCCCACACCTGGTGCCTGTACCAGCGCGAGCACGAGACGCTGGCGGCCCTGCCGAGCTGGGCCCAGGCCACCCTGCAGGCCCACGCCTCCGACCCACGCCCTTTCGCCCCCAGCCTCGACCGGCTGCACCGGGGCGACACCGGCGTGGCTGTGTGGGACCTCGCTCAGCGCTCGCTGCTCCGCGACGGCTGGCTGCACAACAACGTGCGCATGACCTGGGGCAAGGCCCTGCTCGAGTGGAGTCCCACCCCCCAGGAGGCCCTGCGGCGGCTGATCGACCTGAACCATCGCTACGCCCTCGACGGGCGCGACCCGGCCTCCTACGGCGGGCTGCTGTGGTGCCTGGGGCAGTTCGACCGGCCGTTCCCCGAGGCGCCGGTGCGCGGCACGGTCCGCGGGCGCTCGGTCGCCGGGCACGCCAAGCGCCTCGATCTCGACGCCTGGGCGGCGCGCATCGGGCAGCGGGCGCCGCAGCGGGTGGCCGTGGTCGGGGCCGGGCTGGCGGGGGCCTTCGCGGGCCGGCTCCTCGCCGATCAGGGCGTCGAGGTGGTGCTGTTCGACAAGGGCCGCGGGGCCGGCGGGAGGCTGTCGGCGCGGCGTCGCGAGGGGCGCCGCTTCCTGCACGGCGCGAGCCGGCTCCACGTCACCGACCCGCGTCTGGAGCGCTTCGTGGAGGGCTGGGTGCAGGAGGGCCTGCTGCGTCGGGTCGATGGCGCCCTGGTGGGGGACCCTCCCAACCGCGTGCTCAAGCACCTGCTCGACGGCCTCGACGTGCGCTTCGGCCACCGGGTGACCGGTGTGGCCCGGGGCGAGGCGGGCTGGTCGGTGGGGGATGCGGAGCGCTTCGACACGCTGCTGGTCACGGTCCCGGCACCGCAGGCGCTGGAGCTGCTGGGCGGGCAGCCCCTCGTCGAGCCGCTGGCGGCGGTTCGCTACGCGCCGCGGTGGGTCGCGATGCTGTGCCGGCCCGAGCGGCCCGAGGCCGATGGCGTCGTGGTGCGCGAGGTAGTGGGGGCAGACGGGGCGTGGGCGCTGCACGCGACGCAGGCGTGGTCCACCGAGCACCTCGAAGACGACGCCGAGGCGGTGGCGGAGGCCCTCGTCGCGGCGGTGGGCTGCTCGGGCACGCCCGCGACGGCGCACCGCTGGCGCTACGCGACGGTCACCGAGCCGCTGTCCGACGAGGCGCTGTGGGACGGCGAGCGGCGGCTGGGCCTGGGGGGCGATGCCTTCGGAGGCGGCGCCGATGGGGCGCTGTGCTCGGCGATGTCCCTGGTGGGGCGGGTGATGGGGAGGTCGGCATGAGTCGGTGGGGGCGGTTTGCGCGGCTGGGTGGGCTGACCACCCGGCTCACGGGGCACGGGGTGCGGGAGCGGCTGCTGGGCGGCACCGATCGGCTGCAGGCCGCGCGGGATCTGGCCGACAGCCTGGGCACCCTCAAGGGGGCGGCGATGAAGGTCGGCCAGCAGGTGAGCCTGATGGCCTCGGCGATGGACCTGCCCGACGACGTGCAGGCGGCCCTGCGCACGCTGAACCACGAGGCGGAGGCGGTGCCGTGGTTCACGGTGCAGACCACCCTCGACGACGAGCTCGACGCGCCCTTCGACGAAGTGTTCGCCACCATCGAGCGCACGCCGCTGGGCACCGCGAGCCTCGCCCAGGCCCACCTCGCCACCCTGCCCGACGGGGAGGAGGTGGTGGTGAAGGTGCTGCACCCCGGGGTCCTCGAGGGGCTGGAGGCCGACCTGCTGGCGCTGCGGGCGATGCTGCGGGGCGGGCGGCTGTTCGGGCGGAGCCGCAAGGAGCTCGACGGCGTGCTGCACGAGGTGGAGGCGAGGCTGCGGGAGGAGGTGGACTACCTGCAGGAGGCGTCGAACCTGACGGCCTTCTGGGAGGTGTTCGGGGGCGACCCCCGCGTCGACGTGCCGCAGCCGCACCTGCCGCTGTGCACCGACAAGGTGCTGGTGATGGGGCGCGTGGGCGGGGTCCCCCTCGACACGTTCATGAAGAGCGCGAGCGCCGAGGCGAGGCAGCGAGCGGGCACGACGCTGGCTGAGCTGTTCTTCGAGATGGCCTTCGAGCACCGGATGCTCCACGCCGACCCGCACCCGGGCAACTACCTGTTTCAGCCCGACGGCACCGTGGGGCTGCTCGACTTCGGCTGCGTGAAGCGCTTCGACGAGTTCTTCCTGGGCCGCTACGCCGAGGTGGCGCTGGCCGCCCTCGACGACGACAAGCCGCGCACCCTGGCGGCCTGTCGGCGACTGGGCGTGTGGGAGGGCGACACGCCGGAGGCCGGGGAGGCGGTGTGGGCCTTCTGCGACGCGGCCTTGTCACCGTGGCGGGACGGGCCCTGCGTGCTGGGGCGTGGCGAGAACCTCATCGTGCGCTGTCGCGCCGCCGGCGAGCAGATCTGGAAGTACCCCGAGGTGATGGGGGTGCCCGACATGCTCTACCTGCATCGGGCCCTGGCGGGGCTGTACACCATGGCCCGCACCCTCGAGGTCGAGGCCGACTGGGCAGGGCTGATGCGGC
>CBDUIC010000134.1:0-17519 GCA_965367245.1 uncultured bacterium
CGCAGTGGAGGGGCTCATCGTGGGGCGACACATCATCTGGTTGTGCCTCGTGGCGGCCACGGGCTGTTCCTGGCTTGGGGCGGGCGAGGCGCCGGCCGAGCGCGACGGAGAGGCGGCGGCGCTGCGAGCGGAGGTGCGGGCCCTTCGGGCAGAGCTGCGTGCGCTGCGCGAGGAGGTCGATGTGGCGCACGACGTGGTGGTCGCCACGCCTGGGCCCGGGCCTCGGGAGGCCGCCCAGCGGGCCGACTTCGACCGCCTCGAGGGGGCCGTCGACGAGGTCGCTGAGCTGACCGATGCGGTCGACCTCGACCTCGATCTGGTCGAGGGGCTGGTGCAGGAGCTTCAGGGGCGGCTCGCGGTGGCCGAGGCGAAGGTGGGCAGCATCGAGGGCATCCTCAACAACCACGCCGACGTGCTCGACGCGCTGTCGGCCGACGTCGATGCGCTGCGAGACGAGACCGACACCCTCCGACCGCTGAACGGGCTGCTGTTTGTCGATGGCGACCGGGTCATCCTCGACGGGGTCGACCTCGAGTTCCGCCCCGGCAAGGCCGCCGACGGCAGCCTGCGCACCACCGGGCTGGTCATGACGCCGCTGCCCACCGAGTAGGCCATCCCTCAGGTCGTGGGATGCCGTCGGCGCATCGCCGCCCCGATGGCGACCAGCAAGGCCGCCACCAGCCCGCCCAGCCCGAGGATGCCGAGGACGAAGAAGTGGTCGGCACGAAGGTCGCGGAACGGAAGCAGAAGGGCGAGGAAGACGGCGGTGCACCACAGGAACAAGCCCATGGCGGTCGGCGTGGCCAGCGCCCACCCGTTGGGCACCGTGAACGTGTGGCCACAGTGGGGGCACTGGTGGGTGTCGGACCTACCTCCTGGCATCTGCACGATCATGTAGGCCGTCTGGCGAACCCGCGGCGCCGAGGCTCCGCAGACGCAGCGCCGATACACCTCGGGCGTGCCGAAGCGAATCTCCGGCATCGCTGCGCCGGGCACCACGGGGTTGAGCCACGCATGGACCTGCGGCCCGGCGAGGTACCACAGGTAGCCCAGCCCTGCGCTGACGCTCACGATCGACAGGACCAGCAACACGAAGGCTTCCGCCGCCCCCTGGACCATCAGGGCGATGGGCGCTCCGATGACCAGCAGGCTGGCGGAGCCGAGCAGCCCGAGCCCACCGAGCGTGCCCACCACGAACCACAGCAGCGCCCAGGGACGTAGCGTGAACTGGGCTCCGCAGGCCTGGCACTGGTGGTCGGTGCGCCCCGAGTAGGGCATGGGCAGCACGCCGAACAGCCGAGCGCTCCACCGGTTCACGATCACGACGGCGGGGGCCCCACAGTGACGGCAGCGCCGGACCGGGTCGGGTTGCATGGCTCCTGGTAGGTCGCGGACCGGTGCGCGTCGACAGGCCGCGTGTGGTCCGAAGAGCCCCGCCGACAGGGCGACGCGCGATCAGGATGTGGGCTGGGTGGGGCTGGGCCGAGACGTGGTTGTTCCGTCGAGCGACGGAAAATCTCCCCTCTGGGTGACCGAACGTGAGTTGCTGTGCGCGTGCCCGGCGGTGTGCCGGGGCCTACCTCGCGTCCGGAGACCGACCATGTCATCCACCGTGTACCTCGCCCAGAAGCCCTTGCGAGCTCGCTACCGGGAGAGCCCCGACGAGGCCCTCGTGACAGACCATGCCCGAACCTGCGGCGGCGCGCCCCACGACCCGTTCCACACGCGGGTGGAGCCGATGGATGGCTGCGGTGTCGTCGTGGCCGTGGGAACTCACGCTGCGGTGGGAGGGCCCCATGATGCCCCCACCCCAGGCGACATGCTGTGCGCTGCCCTCGCAGCCTGCCAGGACTCAGCGTTTCGCATGGTGGCCAACCTGCTGGGTGTCGAGCTGCTGCAGCTCGAGGTGCGGGTCGTGGCGACGGCCGATGTGAGGGGGGCCCTGGCGATGGATCCGACCGTGCCCGTCGGGTTTCAGGCCATGCAGTGCGACGTGCAGTTCGAGGTCGGGCCCGACACGCCCCCCGCCCTCCTCCGCAAGCTGCAGGTGGCGGCCGAGCGGTGCTGCGTGGTCCAACAGACCCTCAAGGCCCCCCCGGGAGTGCAGACCACCTTCACGCCCTTGGGCTCGGCGGGGGCCTCCGGGTGACGCTCGCCGGTGTCTGGGGGTACCCTGCTCGTCGCCCGGGAGACCCACCATGAACGACCTGATCGACCGCCCCCGCGCCGTCCGTGACGACGACCGCCTCGACGTAGCCGCGGTCACGGCCTGGCTCCATGATCACGTCGACGGCCTGACGGGCACCCCCGAAGTCCACCAGTTCCCAGGCGGTGCGAGCAACCTGACCTACCAGCTGACGTGGCCTGATCGCGTGTTGATCCTGCGGCGCCCCCCGTTCGGCCACAAGGCGAAGTCGGCCCACGACATGGGGCGGGAGGTGCGGGTGCTCACGGCGCTGGCGGGGCACTACCCGGTGCCGGCGGTGGTGGGGTGGTGCGGCGACGAGGCCGTGGCAGGCGGCGAGTTCTACGTGATGGAGAAGCTGTCGGGCATCATCCTGCGCGACAAGCTGCCCAAGGCGCTGGGTCTCGATGCCGCAGGCACCCGAGGGCTGTGTGATGCCGTCCTCGACCAGCTCGTCGCGCTGCACTCCCTCGACATCGAGGCCTGTGATCTGGGCCACCTGGGGAAGGGGACCGGGTATGTGCAGCGGCAGATCGAGGGCTGGAGCCGCCGCTACCGTGCGGCTCTCACTCCGGGCGCGGCCGACGGGGAGGCGGTGATGGCCTGGCTCGCCGAGCACCTGCCGGAGCAGAGCGCGACCACGGTGCTGCACGGCGACTTCCGCTTCGACAACGTGGTGCTCGACCCCGACGACGTGACACGCGTGATCGGGGTCCTCGACTGGGAGATGGCGACGCTGGGCGACCCGCTGATGGATGTGGGCAACAGCCTGGCGTACTGGGTGCAGGCCGACGACGAGCCGGTGATGCAGATGATGCGACGCCAGCCCACCCATGCACCCGGGATGCGCACCCGGGCGGAGGTGTGGGACTTCTACCAGGACAAGACGGGCAGGCAGGTCGACAACCCGCTGTACTACGAGGTCTACGGCCTGTTCCGGCTCATGGGCATCCTGCAGCAGATCTTCTACCGGGTGCACCACGGTCAGAGCAGCAACCCGGCCTTCGCCAGCTTCGGCGAGGTCGCAAAATACCTGGATGCCCGCTGTCAACGCCTCATCGAGGCCGGCTGATGGCTGATCTGTGGTTGGTTCGGCACGGCCAGGCCGGTGATCTGCTGGGCGACTACGACCGGCTGTCGGAGCGGGGCTGGGTGCAGGCACGGCGGGCCGGGGAGCGGTGGGGTGAGCTGGCGCCGGTACAGCATGTGGTGTCGGGGGCGATGCGGCGGCATCGGGAGACGGCGGAGGGCTTTGCGGAGGCCTTTGGCGAGGTCCCCCCCATGGTGATCGATCCCGACTGGAACGAGTTCGACCACCAGGCGGTGATCAAGGCCTGGATCCGCGCCCATGGGCCGCCGCCGGAGCCAGGCCGCCGGGCCTTCTTCACGCTGTTCGGTCATGCAATGGGTCGGTGGGCTTCGGGGGACCACGATGGGGACTACCCCGAGTCGTGGGCGGCGTTCGAGCAGCGGGTCGACGCGGCGCTGGGTCGTGCGGTGGAGGCGCTGCCGTCGGGCGCTACCGGGCTGGTGTTCACCTCGGGGGGGGTGGTCTCGGCGGTCGTGCGATCGCTGCTGGGGCTCGACGCCCGCAAGAGCTTCGAGCTGAACACGGTGCTGATGAACACGGGCTTCACCAGGCTGCGCGTGTCTGGCGGCCGCCGCACCCTGGTGAGCCTCAACGAGGTGAGTCACCTGCGAGACCAGCCCGACCTGATCACGTACGCCTGACGGGGGATCGGCGTGGCCTTCGGTCGCAGAGGGCCCCGCTGACTGACCTGTGTGAACGGTGAACGCTGCGCCCAGCTAGATGGAGAACACCTGCACGGGCTGCTCTCGACCCTTCACCTTCAGCTCACCCACCGGCTCGGGATCGACGATGCCCGCGCTCAGACGGTCGACGGTGGCGCGTGACAGCAGCACCTCGGTTCCGTGCTCCTTGTTGAGCTGCTCCAGGCGGGCCGCGACGTTCACCGCGTCGCCGACGATGGCGTACTTCATCCGGGTGGCGCTGCCGATGTTGCCGGCGATGACCGCCCCGGTGTGGATCCCCACCCGGTGCTGTAGGGCGGGCAGGCCGGCGTGGCGCCACAGCTCGGCGAGACCTTGCCCCTCGGAGGCCTCGTTGAGCTGCTCCAGCTGCCGACGCATGGCCAGCGCGCACCGCACGGCCCGGTCGGCGTGGTCGTCGCTGGCGGTGGGGGCGCCAAAGACCGCGAGGATGGCGTCGCCGAGGAACTCGATGACCGTGCCGCCCTCGGCATCGATCGCTGTCTGCATGGCACCCAGGTAGGCGTTCGACAGGCCCACCACCTGGGCCGGGTCGAGGGCCTCGCTGATGGTGGAGTAGCCGCGCAGGTCGGTGAACAACACGGTGACGTCGCGCTTCTCGCCGCCGAGGGTGGCGCCGTCGGCGAGCAGCGTCTTGGCGACCTCGGGGGCGACGTAGCGACCGAAGGTCTCCCGGATCACCTCGCGCTCGGCCAGGCCCTCGGCCATCCGGTCGAAGTGGCTGGCCATCAGCCCGAACTCGTCGTCGCGATGCAGCGAGAGCCGGGTGTCGAAGCGCCCCTGGGCGATGGCGGCGGTGGCGTCGATGACCCGGGTGAGGGGCTCCCGCACGTTGCGGCCGACCACGATGGACACCACCCCGATGACCAGACCCGATCCCAGCCACGTGAGCACCGTGAGCCAGAGCACCTGCCGCTGCACGGCGCGCACCTCGTCGGCCAGCACGTCGACCCCGACCAGGGCGTAGGGCGATCCGTCGGGGTGGGCGACGGGCGCATAGGCGGACAGCGAGAGGCCCCATGCATCCGACGTCATCTCGGACTCGGTGATCGGGGCATGGAAGCCCTGCATCATCTCGGGGAGCTCGGTGGCGTCGTACACCTCTCCCGGCTCGGCTGGCTCGTCGTCGCGGGCCCAGTCGACGAAGAACCGCAGCTGGGCGGGGTCGTCGTCGTAGACCAGCACGTACACCGAGCTCACGCGGTCGTCTCCGACCCGGGCGAACCACGTCTTCAAGCGCCGATGGAGCGGGTGCGTGCCGCTGGGATCGATGCCGGCGTCTACCAGCGCCACGGCATCGATGCCGTCGGCGTACTGCGAGGCGGTGGCCTGCAGGTGGCTCCGCAGGGAGCGCTCCGCTGCGGTGGTCGCGGTGCCATAGGCGACGGCCGCGGTGGCGGTGAGCACGACGAACACCGCCGCGGCGTACAGCAGGGTGATGCGCAGGTGAAAGCGCTGCCAGCTGCGCAGCTGCCGGATCGGGTCGGGCAGGATGTCGGGGACCTGACTCACCGGCGCAGTCTACGCCGCCGCTACGGTCACGGCATGCCGGTGTCGGCAGCCGCCACGCTGATGGTCTCGGCGCAGTCCTCGACATCGCCGCTGAAGCGACACAGCTGGTCGGCCGTCGGCTCCTCCACTCCCAGGTCGCGAGCGGCCTCGACCCAGCTGCGGGCGAAGGCGTGCACGCGCTCCATGCCTACGGTGGTCTCGGTCCAGCGAGCCAGCGCGGCGCTGGTCCGCAGGCGGTGCAGGGCCAGGGACTGCACCGGGTCGGCCCAGTCGGGGGCGTGGCGCAGCGCCCGGTCGGAGAAGGCGATGAGCTCCTCGGTGCGGTGGCTGGCGAACAGGAAGCGGGCGTAGGCTACGTTCAGCGACGCGTCGGTGCCATCGACCCGGTCGAGGTGGCGAGCGGCCACGCGTGACCAGTGCACCCGGTTGCCCCGGGCTGAGGCGTCGTCGAGGAGCATGCGGCTCGCCTCGTGCATGAACGCCCCTTCCTGCTCCACGATGCCGTCGAGACAGGCGCGCTCATAGTGGGCGAGGGCGCCGTTGCTGGCCGTCTTGGCCATGATGTCCTGAGCGCCGCAGGGGAACAGGGCGCCGGCGAGGGCAGAGGTGATGAGCAGCCACATGGAGGACCTCCTGACCTCCTCCTCGGATCACCGCGTCGGGTGTTTCAGTCGTCGAGATCGTCTTCGGTCTGGAGGACGACACCCGCGCGGCGCAGCGTCGCGGCAAACACCCCGTCGCCGGCCCCGACTCGCCCGTCGATGTGGGTGGTGCCCACGCCGCAGGAAGGGCTGCGCGCCTTGAGGAGCGCGCGGGCACAAGGCTGGGCCGCGGCGGTGGCACCGGCGAGGAAGGCGGCGGTGACATCGCGGTCGTCGCCCACGGTCGCGACGGTCGCCCGGCCGTCGAGCACCGCGTGGCCGTCGCCGTTGCGCAGGTCGGCGGCCGGTCGTGGCGTAGGCAGCCCCCCCTGCGACTCGGGGCACACGGCCACGATCTCCACCCCTCGGCGCTCGGCCTCGGCGACGACCTCGGCGACGCGCCGATGCCCCTTGGACCGACCGTCGTAGCGGCAGGCCTCGCCCAGCAGGCAGGCCGACACCAGCCAGCGCTCAGGCATCGGGGACCATGCGCGCGAGAAAGGCGAGGTAGGCGGCCTTCACGGTGGGGTCAGAGACGGGCAGCGGCTGGTTGTGCCCGAAGCCGTCGGTCTCGACGTAGTCGGCCTCGGCGAAGCGCGTGTGCAGGCGGCGGGCGTGGTCCACCGGGATGATGCCGTCGTCGCGACTGTGCAGCTGCAGCACCGGCACACCGGCACGAGGGGCGTCGCGCCAGCTCTCGAAGCGATGCCGCAGCAGCCAGTCGACGGGCAGGGCGATCGCCTGCTGCTTCGCGAGCTCGACGAGGCTGTAGAAGGTCGACTCGAGGACCATGCCTCGAGGATTGGTCTCGGTGGCCAGTCGCACGGCGACGCTGCCGCCGAGGGAGCGACCATGGAACACCAGGTGGTCAGGGGACAGCCCGAGGGACTCGGTGGCGTAGGCCCACAGGGCGCGAGCGTCGAGGCGAAGCCCTTCTTCGGATGGCCTTCCCTCGGACCCGGGGTAGCCGCGGTAGGCGACCGTCACGAAGTCCCACCCGTGCTGGGTGACGAGTCGCTGCAGCGCGACGTTGCCGGCGACCGTCTCGCCGTTGCCGTGGAAGTAGAGGATGGCCTTGGTGCCCCCGGCTCGCCGGTGCCAGCCGTAGAGCGACAGCCCGTCGGCGGTGGTGACTCGAAAGGGCTCGGCTCCGCCCTCGGCGGCTGCGGCGTCGAGCTGGTCGACCCCGACCCCCCCGGGGATCGGGAAGATCAGCTGATCCTGCAGCGCCACCATGCCGCCCAGGTAGAGCAGGTAGGCGCTGGCGGCCATCACGAGGGGTAGCGCGAGCCTGAGACGGTCCATCCCCTCGGTCTATCGCGCCCAGGCGCCGCACCGACGAAAGGAAACGCGTCTGCAACGCACGTGTGCAGGCATCTCCATAGGGATGGATCGAGGCACGACCATGAACACTCCCCAGCACGGTGATCGCATCGGCAGCTACGAAGTCGAGGGCATGCTCGGGCGTGGGGGCATGTCGAGCGTCTTCTCGGTGCGGCATGTCGATCTGGGCACCCGCCACGCGATGAAGGTCCCGTCGGGGAGCTCGAGTCGGCAGCTGGCCCAGCGGTTGCTGCAGGAGGGCCGCATGCAGGCTCAGCTGCGGCATCCGCACGTGGTGAACGTCAGCGACGTCGTGCGCACCGGCGATGACGTGGTGCTGGTGATGGACTTGGTGGAGGGCGTCGACCTCGAGGAGCTCGTGGTGCGAGGCCCCCTCACCGAGGCCCAGGTCGACAGCATCGCGGCGGCGCTGTTCGACGCCGTCGAGGCCGCCCATGCGCTGGGGCTGGTCCACCGCGATCTGAAGCCATCCAACGTTCTGCTGGAGGTGACGGGCGCGACCCTGGTTCCCCGCGTGGCAGACTTCGGGCTGGCCAAGGCGCTGTCGGAAGGGCTGCGCGTCGCTCGCGCCACCCGCAAGGGCGCGCTGATGGGTACGCCGCAGTTCATGGCCCCAGAGCAGTTCCGCGACGCGAGCTCGGTCGACACTCGAGCCGATCTGTACAGCCTCGGCGGCGTCCTCTACACGATGATCGCCGGTCGCTCGCCGTTCCCGCCGGGCATCGACGTCGTGGAGCAGATGAAGGCGACCCTGTCGGGTGGCTGGGAGCCCCTCGACCGGGTGGCTCCAGGCACTCCGGCGCGCTGGGTGGAGGCGGTGCACGCCTGCCTGCAGCTCGATCGCGACGCCCGACCGGCCACCGTCGGTGTGCTGCGACGCATGTGGCAGCCTCGGGCTCATGCGACGGGGTCGGTGTGGCCTGCTCGGCGCCTGGCGGAGCTGCGCGGCGACGCGTCGGTGCCCCCTGCAGAACGCCGTACGGTGGTGGTGCCTCCGCAAGACTCCGGGACGCTCCACCGGGAGCCACCGACCGCCGTGCCCCCACCACGGTCGAAGGTGCGCTGGGCGCGCGCAGTCGTCGCCTTGGGTGGGTTGGTGGGAGCGGGCCTGGTGGCCCTCGGCGCGGCTGTCTCCGCCCTGTTCCTGGCCGCCACACTGCTGGGGTAGGCCGTGCCCCGGATCAGGGGTTGGGGTGGATCCACACGACACCGCGGGTGCCGTCGACAGTGACCTCGTCGCCGTCGGTGAGCTGGCGCGTGACCCCCTCGAGGTTGACCACGGCGGGGATGCCGTACTCGCGAGCGACCACGGCACCATGGGACAGCACGCTGCCCATCTCCAGGATGACCGCTCCGGCCTTGGCGAAGAGGGGGGTCCACCCGGGGTCGACAGCACGGGTGACGAGCACATCGCCTGGCTGCAGATCGTGCCCGTCGCCGGCTCGGCGCAGCACCCGCACCCGCCCCCGATGGCGACCCTGGCTGATGCCGAGCCCCTCGAGGCGATGGCCGGAGGGGAGGGTGGGGGCGGCGTCGTCGCCGACCAGGAAGGTGGGGGGCTCGGTGGACCTCTGCGCCCGCCACGCATCGCGCGCCGCCTGGGCCCTGGAGGCGAGGCCGGTGTCGTGCAGCTCGCCGCGCAGCACGTCGCGCACGATGGGCCAGGGGAGGAAGGCGACCAGGTCGCGCTCGGGGAGGTGACCGGCGTCGACCAGGGCGTCGCCGAGCTGCAGCAGGGTGCGGCGGGTCGCGCCGAGGAGATGGTCGAACCAGAAGCGCTGGTTCTCCCGAAGCAGCAGGTAGCGGCGGGTGTACCAGGTGAGCTGCCGCAGGGCGAAGGCCTGGGTGGGTGGGACGGTGCGGGCGAGCCGCTTCAGGGTGTCGGCGACGGTGGCCTCGTGATCACCCTCGGGGCTGCGGGGCGCCTGCTGGGCCCGGAGGAGGGGCACGAGCTGGCCGGGCTCGTCGATCCAGTGGGGGGCCATGATCTCCCAGCTGGACTCCGAGCGGTGCCCGTAGGCCGCCAGGAAGCCACGCAGGGCCTGGGTGAAGGGGGCGGAGGGCGGGGTGCCGGCTGCGAGGGCCTCGAGGTCGCCGGGCTCGGCGCTGGTCGCGAGGCGGCAGAGGGCGGCGTTGGTGGCGACGGTGAGGTTGCCGGGCGGGCAGGTGGCGAGGGTCGCCATGGCCTCAGCGCGGTGGTCGGGCGCCCAGCTGGACAGGGCGCCCTCGAGGAGCTGGTAGAAGATGTTGGCGAACAGCAGCGAGCAGACGTGCACGCTGCAGTAGTCGCGGATCCACCGGATCTGCTCCTCGACCTGCGCGATGGCCGCGTCGGTGTCGGGGGCGGGGCGTGACAGCGCGGGAAGCTCGAGCTGCAGGGCGTCGCGGAAGGTGTCCCACTGTTGGTGGTTGGTGAACGGGTTCCACCGGAACCGCTCCCAGCGGCGCTCCCGCAGCGTGGTGCGCAGGATGGAGGCGTAGACCGCGAGGTGGGGGGCGACGGCGTGACGGCGGCGCCAGTCGCGCTCCTCCTGCGGAGGGATGAGCTCGAGCATGAACCGTGGCGGCGGGGCACCGGGGAGCTTGAAGGCGAGGTGCCGGAACACGGTGGCGTTGATGTAGGGGCGGCCGTCGACCAGCCGCAGCGCCGGGCCTCCCCCGAGGTGGGCGGCCTGGGTCTCGGGGTAGGCGATGAACCAGTCGAGGAGCGGCTGCAGGATGGACCAGCCCATGGGGGTGGCGGGCTCGGGCCAGCGCTCGCCGATGAACCGGCGCGTCCACAGCACGTCGGCCCGGGGGCGGGGGCTGCCCAGCGAGGTGATGGGGCGGGCCTGCAGCAAGACGAACCGACCGTCGGGCTCACGGGCCCACTCGATGTCGACGGGCTCTCCCAGGGCCGCTTCGACGCGCAGGCCCAGGCGGCACAGGCGCTTCAGCGCGGCGTCGTCGAGCATCGCCCGGTCGCGCAGGGCGATGGGAACGGGCTCGGTGCGGACGCCGTCTCCAGCCGCCACGACGCGCTGCTGCTGGGCCGGCAGGTCTTGCTGCATGACCTGCAGGCGCACCCGTGCCGTCACCCGCTGCACGATGCCCGGTGCCGCGCGAGGCCTGCGGAGCAGGTACCAGTGTGGCGTGAGCTGCCCCGAGACGAGCCCCTCGCCGAGGCCCCAGACGGCCTCGACGACCATCTCCCGCCACGACCCGTTGAGGGGGTTGATCGTGAACATCACCCCGGCCGACTCCGGGGCGAGCTGAGCTTGGACCAGCACGGCCATGCTGCCGGGGGCGGGGCCGGAGCCATCCCGTCGGTAGGCGAGGGCGCGCGGGGCGTACAGCGACGCCCAGCAGCGGACGATGGCATCGGGGACCCCCTCGGGCGCGACGCCCAGGTAGGACTCGTGCTGCCCGGCGAAGGAGTGATGGGCGCCGTCTTCGTCGAGGCCGCTGCTGCGCACCGCCAGCCGTGGGCCCAGCTTGCGAGCGGCACGAACCCAACGACGGCGCTCCGCCGCGGTGGGCTGGAGGGATCTCACCGCCTCGTAGAAGCCCTCGTCGGTCTCGCCACGGGCCACCGCTTCGGCTCGTGCTAGCAGGCCGGCACGGCGCAGCGCCCCGCGGAAGTCGCTGGGCAGCACCACGGCTGAGGGTGGCACGGGCATACCCGCGTCGAGCAGGCGGGCCAGCTGTCGGGCCTTGCCACCGACAGGCTCGTCGGCACGGAGGTGGGCCAGGGGGCGCATGGGGCGGGTCCTATCGCGGAGAGCTCGTCGGCGGAGCAGGTGGCGCCGCACCGACGCCCTGTGGTGTGTCGCGCGCTCGAGCGGTGGGTGGTCGTGCGGGTTTTTGGTTGACAAACGGGTGATGCTCCTTAAACAGTGGTCTGGAAGGGTCTCATCGAGATCCGACCCATGAGGGTGTCTCCAGGGCGTCTCGCTCGGAACCACCGGTCCACGCGGCCCGCGCCGCAGCCGCTGTCGTCATCCTGGCGCAACGGTCCACTTGCACCTCGCTGCACCCCCGCAGCCTCCCATCCTCTCAACGTGCCCCGGCGCCGCGACCGAAGCGGGTCGTGCCGCCGCGTCAGAGCGAGGGCCTGGCCTATGGTTCGCTGAATGGCGATCAATCCAAGCAACCCTGTCATCGTGCAAGGCGATGGCAAGGTCCTTCTGGAGACGCAGCACCCGTCGTTCGACAACGCCCGCGATTTTCTCGCGCGCTTTGCCGAGCTGGAGTCCTCTCCCGACCTGCTGCACACCTACCGCATCACGCCGTTGTCGCTGTGGAACGCCGCGTCGGCGGGGATCACGCGCGATGAGATCGTCGATACCCTCGGCGGCTTGTCGAAGTTCGACATCCCCAACGACGTGCTCGCCGACATCGACGACACCATTACCCGCTATGGGCTGGTGCAGCTGGTGCCCCACAGCGAGAGCCCCCGCGAGTTCATCGCGGTGGAGTTCGCGACGAAGTACGTCGAGAAGCAGGTGTCGAACACGGCCACCGCCGACGAGCTGCTGCACCGCGACGGGCGTCGCGGGTGGAAGATCGAGGCGGGCATGCGCGGCATCTTCAAGCAGCGCCTGCTGCAGGAGCGCTGGCCGGTCGAAGACATCGCCGGCTTCCACGACGGCGACCCGCTCACGATGCGGCTGCGCGACACGATGGTGGGCAACGGCAAGCCGTTCGCCATCCGCGACTACCAGCGCGAGGCGGTCGACCGGTGGTACGCGGAGGGCGAGCCGGCAGGCGGTCACGGTGTGGTGGTGCTTCCCTGCGGGGCCGGCAAGACCATCGTGAGCATGGGTGCCATGGAGCGCTGCCAGACGCACACGCTCATCCTGTGCAACAACCAGACGGCCGTGAACCAGTGGGTGCGCGAGATCCTCGACAAGACGACGCTGACGAAAGACGAGGTCGGCGTGTTCATGGGCGGGGAGAAGAAGATCCGCCCCGTCACGGTCGCCACCTACCAGGTGCTCACCTGGCGGCGCAGCAAGCGCGCCGACTACGAGCACATGCACCTGTTCCGTGACCACAACTGGGGCCTGCTCATCTACGACGAGGTCCACCTGCTGCCCGCTCCCGTGTTCGGGGCCACCGCCGAGCTGCAGGGCTGTCGCCGCCTGGGCGTCACGGCCACGCTGGTGCGAGAAGATGGTCGCGAGGGCGACGTGTTCTCCCTGGTGGGGCCCAAGCGCTACGACCTGCCCTGGCAGCTGCTGGAGAAGCGTGGCTTCGTCGCAGAGGCCCACTGCTTCGAGGTGCGGGTGCCCTTCGGGCGTCGCGACCGGCTTCGCTACGAGAACGCCAGCGAGACGGAGCGCTTCCGTCTCGCCTCGGAGAACCCGGCGAAGCTCGATGTCGTGGCCGCTCTCGCCGAGCGTCACGCCGACGACAACGTGCTGATCATCGGCACCTACCTGTCGCAGCTGAAGCGTCTGTCGGAAGACCTCGACGCGCCGCTGATCACAGGCAAGACGAACCAGCGCGAGCGCGACGTGCTGTTCAAGAAGTTCCGCTCGGGGCAGATCAAGCGCCTCGTCGTCAGCAAGGTCGCGAACTTCGCGGTCGATCTGCCCGACGCCAACGTCGCCATTCAGGTGTCGGGCTCGTTCGGCAGTCGCCAGGAAGAGGCGCAGCGCCTCGGCCGGATCCTCCGGCCGAAGGAGCGCAAGGCGTCGTTCTACACGGTGGTCACGTCTGACTCGAAGGAGCAGCAGTTCGCGATGAAGCGGCAGCTGTTCCTGACGGAGCAGGGCTACCGCTACCACATCGAGGAACATGCCGCGAAGTAGCGGTGTGCAACCAGGGGAATCCCTGATGTCCGGGAAGATGCATGGCTGAAGAAGTGGAGGCGCCCGGCGGAGGCGCGGGTGGTGATTCCGAAGGAAGCAGCTCCTCGAGGCGTCGTCGTCGTCGCCGTCGTCGTCGGCGGAACAAGTCGGGAGGCTCCGGCAACGCGTCGACCAACACCGACGATCTGCTCGTTGTCGAGAAAGCGCCCGACGGCACCCGCAAGCGGGGGCGCCGGCAGACGGTCGACATCTCGGGTCCGCCCGTGTCGGTGCCCAGCAGCGGGCGCAATCCCTTCCGCAAGCGGTCGACGCGCGCTCGTCGCTCCACGCCTGGAAGCGTGGCAGGGCGGCGGCGTCGCCTGACGAAAGACGACCTCGATCGGATCCGCGAGTGGCTCGAGCGCATGCCCGACCCGCTGATCGCGTCGATGTACAAGGGCCTGGGGGGGCAGCCCAACCGGGTGGCCAACCGCGAGCGCATGATCCAGCTGGTGGTCAAGGCGCTGGGCCAGAGCAGCCGCCTCCGGGCCCTGCTCAAGAACATGCACGAGAAAGACCGCAAGGCCCTCGGTGCGCTCCTGCAGTGTGGGTCGATGGCTCACCACGAGGAGTTCCACCGCGAGCTGCAGCTGTCGTTCGGCGGGCACGAGCGTGAGTGGCAGCGGGTGATGACGATGCTGGCCAACCGTGGCCTCGTCGCGAGCAGCGCCGACCAAGACGGCGACTGGTTCTACATCATCCCCGAGCCGCTGGTCGACGGGCTGCTGGCGGAGCTCGCCGAAGAGATGGCGATGCCCACGTTCTCGCACCCCGACGTGCGGGTGATCGACAGTCGCCCGTTCTGCCCGCCCCTGCACTTCTCCATCACGAGCTTGTGCACCTACATCGACCAAAACGCGCCGCGGCTCACCCAGCGGCACGAGATCTACCGTCACGATCAGGAGGAGATGGATGCCTTCTTCTCCCAGATCTGGGAGTCCGACTCGGAGCTGTTCGCGTTCCACCTCGACTTTCTGATGATGCACAACATGGTCGAGCTGCGGGGCGAATACCTGTCGCTCAACGGCGATGTGGTGGAGGAGTGGCTTCAGCTCGAGAACGAAGACCAGCGCGACCTGCTGTTCCGCGCCCTCGACAAGCGCTTCTCCATGGGGGAGTGGGTGCTGTGGGCGATCCACGAGGCCACGCGCGACTCGACCCGTGAGGCCGAGGCGAGCGAGTCGGGTGGCGACTGGGTGGCCGAGCGGCCGCTGGTGGCGCTGTACCGCCGGTGGATGCGCGGGGAAGACTGGCGAGAGCGCTACCAGCGCGGCACCTACGCGAAGGCGAGGTCCCACGAGAGAGAGTCGTACAGCTTCGCGCCGTTGGTGCGGGCCGGCATCCTCGAGATGGGCACCTGGGGCCAGGAGAAGTTCTATCGGCTGAGCCCGCGAGGGCGGCAGCTGCTCGAGCCGTCGGCCGACGATGGCTTCCAGCAGTTCTACCTGACGCCGAGCTTCGAGATCATGGCTCCGGCCGGTCTCGCGCCGATCTTGTTGTTCCGCATCGGCGAGCTCGCCGAGCTCACCGGCTGCGACCGTGCCAACACCTACCGGATCACCGAGGTGAGCATCGAGCGGTCGCTCAAGCGCGGCTGGCGACGCGACGACACCCTGCAGTTCCTGCGCGACAACAGCCAGATCGGCCTGCCCGACAACGTCGAGCACACGCTGAAGGGCTGGATCGGGCACCGCGGTGATGTGGAGTTTCACGACCTGATGGTCCTGACGGTGCATCGCTCGCAGATCCGGCGCTTCGAGGGCAACAAGAAGGTGAAGCCCTACATCCTGCATCGGTTCGCGCCGGGGATGTACGCGGTCGACCGGTCGCGCCACGCCGAGATCCGTGCCGTGCTGGAGGAGTGCAACTTCAACCCCTCGGGCGACGTGCGGAACTATCCGGGGGATCCCGAGCAGGTGGAGGCACGAAACAACCTCCACAAGCTGGTGGCCGATGCCCGCGCCGCCGTGCAGCCTGCGCAGCGTGGCGCGAGCCTGGCCTCCCCGGAGGCGCTGCAGCCCATCAAGGGTGCCAAGGTCGCGAAGGGCCCGGGCGGCAAGAGGAAGAAGAAAGACGACCTGCCCCCCGAGGTCACGATGGAGGAGGTGCGCCTCCTCATCGATGTGGCCATGGGGGAAGACAAAGACCTCGAGATGATCTACGTCGCGAAGACGGGCCAGCGGCTGCCGCTGCGGGTGCAGCCCCAGCGCTTCGCCTTCAAGGCGGAGTCACCGGTGCTGGTGGGGCTCGACCGAGCCGAAGACGAGCGACGCACCTTCGTGCTCGACAAGATCGAGCGCCTGCGGGTGGTCGAAGAGGAGAGCGACGAATGAGCACCGACGCTGAGCAGGGGTTCGAGTCTGCGCTGGCCTCCCTGGAAGACAGGGTGCGCCAGCTGGAAGCGGGCGATGTGTCGCTCGAGCAAGCGCTGACGCTGTTCGAGCAGGGGGTGGAGCTGGCGCGTACCTGCCACGAGCAGCTCGAGGCAGCCGAAGAGCGGGTCGCGTCACTGGTGCGTGGCCCGAACGGCATCGACGAGCGCCCTCTGGATGATGTGAGCCGGTAGGGGAGTCAACCCTCCTCCGTGCCTGTACAATGAGGCACGGGGGTCGAGCCATGGTCGTGCGTCGGTTGGTGTGGGTCGCTTGGCTCCTGATGGCGTGCGCAGACGGCAAAGAGGCGGGTGGCGACGGCTCGGTGACACCTGTCGTGGACGCGGACACCGACACCGACACCGACACGGACACCGACACCGACACCGACACGGACACCGACACCGACACGGACACCGACACCGACACCGACACCGATTCGGACACGGACACGGACACCGATTCGGACACGGACACGGACACCGATTCGGACACGGACACCGACACCGATTCGGACTCGGACACCGACACCGACACCGACACCGACACCGACACCGACACCGATTCGGACTCGGACACCGACACCGACACCGACACCGACACCGACACCGATTCGGACACGGACACCGACACCGACACGGAGACGGGGGGAAGCGGCGCGGTCACGACGGCCGACACGGGGGGCTGTGGAGCCGTCGACACCGACGGCGACGGCGTGTTCGACCGGTGCGACAACTGCCCCGACGTGTCCAACGGCAACCAGTGGGACTTCGACAGCGACGGGGTCGGCAACGACTGCGACATCTGCGGCTCGGGGGATGACGGCGTCGACTCCGACTACGACGGGGTCCCCGATGCCTGCGACCTGTGCGCGGACGGCGACGACACGGTCGACGACGACGGCGATGGCACCCCCGAGGCGTGCGACAACTGCCCCGGCCTCGCCAACAGCACCCAGTGGGACTTCGACGCCGACGGGGTCGGCAACGAGTGCGATGTGTGCTCGGCAGGCGACGACAATGTCGACAGCGACGGCGACGGCACGCCGGATGCCTGCGACACCACGACGGAGACCGGCGGCGACACCTCGGTGTCTGGCACGGCTGACACCGGGCTGCCGACGGGCACCGCCGACACGGGGGGCTGCGGCAGCGTCGACACCGACGGCGATGGGCACTTCGACCGGTGCGACAACTGCCCCGACGTCGCGAACAGCAGCCAGTGGGACTTCGACGCCGACGGGGTCGGCAACGACTGCGACGTGTGCACCTCGGGCGACGACACCCTCGACAGCGACGGCGACGGCACGCCGGACGCCTGCGACGACTGCCCGACGGGCGACGATAGCCTCGACAGCGACGGCGACGGCGTGGCCGACGGCTGCGACAACTGCCCCGACATCGCGAACAGCGCCCAGTGGGACTTCGACAGCGACGGGGTCGGCAACGAGTGCGACATCTGCCTGTCGGGCGACGACAACGTCGACAGCGACGGCGACGGCACCCCTGACGCCTGCGACACGGGCTGCGACGGCGGCGACCCCGACGGCGACGGGATCGAGAGCAGCTGCGACAACTGCCCCGACATCGCGAACAGCGCCCAGTGGGACTTCGACAGCGACGGGGTGGGCAACGAGTGCGACATCTGCCTGTCGGGCGACGACAACGTCGACAGCGACGGGGATGGCACCCCTGACGCCTGCGACACGGGCTGCGACGGCGGCGACCCCGACGGCGACGGGATCGAGAGCAGCTGCGACAACTGCCCCGACATCGCGAACAGCGCCCAGTGGGACTTCGACAGCGACGGGGTCGGCAACGAGTGCGACATCTGCCTGTCG
>CBDUIC010000135.1:0-17471 GCA_965367245.1 uncultured bacterium
GTCGATGTCGGCGGGAGGCAGGGCGGCGATGTCGAACACGCCGCCGTCGGCGCCGTCACCGTCGCGCGAACCGTTGTTGTTGACGCCCTCACCACCGGGCCCCCCGTCGACATCGATGGTCGCGTTGGAGGACTCGATGATGTAGACGACGCCGCCGGCGCCGCCACCGCCACCGCCATCGTTGTTCTCGTCGGAGGTGTTGCCCTCGCCGCCCTGGGCCTCGATGACCAGGCCCGCCAGGTCGGCGTTGCCGGTGAACAGCACGATCGTGCCGCCCGCACCGCCGCCTCCGCCGCCCTCGGCGCTGGCCACGATGCCGCCGATGCCGCCCTCGGACACCGCCACTCGGTGAGCGTTGGCACGCACCGAGCCCGAGCTCGCGACCACCACGTCGGCCGCCCGGACGAAGGCGACACCGCCACCGTTGTTCCCCGAGCCAGCCGCCAGGTCGGGAATCGGATCGTCGCCCGACGCACCGCCACCACCGCCGCCCAGGAACAGGCGATCCGGCGACGGCGCGATGTAGCCAGGCCCATCGAAGGGGGAGCCACCGCGGCCGGGCTCGATGTCGTCGAGGTCGTTCTGCCCGGTGCCACCGCGGCCACCGAAGTTGCCGTTGCCACCGCCACCACCGCCACCGTCGTTGCTGAGGTAGGCCGGCCCGCCCGCGTTGCCGGGAGCGCCCGAGCCCAGCGGGCTCACCGGGTAGCCGTCGGGGCCCGCCGGATCACTCTCGTTGGGGGGCAACAGCGTCGCTGAGAACGAGTCGTTGAGCTTGGCGGGCGTTCCTGCGAAGCCCTCCCCCGCGTAGCCTGCCGTCACCTGGCTATCGCCGTTGATGTTGATCGTGGTCGCCTGCCCGCCGCGAAAGCCCCGCCCCGACGCGTCGATAGAGCCACCGTCGAAGGTCAGCGTGCCGGCCACGTCGACTGCGACCACCCCACCGGAGTCGCCATCCCACGGCTCGGCGACGACCGAAGCTCCGGACTCGAGGGTGAGGTTGTCGTACTCCGCCACCCGCACGATCTGGTAGGTGCGGTAGCCGAGTTCGGTCTCGACGGTGCGGCTGTTCACGTAGCTGTGCACGGTGCCGTTGCCGACGCCGCTGCCGTAGATCGGCACCACGCCGGCGGCCTCCGGGCCCGCTGCGATCACGATCTCGTAGGTGCCCGCGGTGAAGTCGCCGTCGTCGAGGAAGCCGCTGCGATCGTTTCCGCCAGGGCCATCGCCATAGGGCTCGTCGAGGGAGTCTGAGTCGCCCGGATCGATGGCCGCGCCCTGCACCTGGATGATCATCAGCCGGTCGCCGGCGACGATGGGGGTCGCAGCCCCCCGCTGCCCGCCGAGGCTCAGGGAGGTCGCGCCCGCGGTGATCGCGCTCTCTTCCGCGGGGGCCGACCAGTACGTGTTGAGCACCGTGTCGGCAGCGCTCACCGTCAGGTCGACGGTGGACGTGGAGCAGGCGTCGACCACCCCCGCCTCGAACAGGCAGGTCGGAGCACAGCCGTCACCTGGCGCGGTGTTGCCGTCGTCGCACTCCTCGCCCGCATCGAGCACGAAGTCGCCACACACGGCGTCTGCCACTCCCGGAAGGGCGAGGGCAGCGAAGACCACAAAGGGAAGGACGGGGCGCGTCATCAATCGACTCCTGTCGGGACCTGTAGATCCGCCCCCCATCGTACGCAAGGCAGAGCTCATCAGGGAGTACGACCACTACATGAACCTTTCATTCCGGCTTTGTCGCACCCACCAGGGGACGACCGCCCACGATCCCCGTCTGTAGGAAGAGGCGCAAAGGAGGCAAGCGAGTGGCCCACAGACCAGCCACACTCAGACGAGGGGGTACAGACCCGTTGAACCTGGCCAGCCTGACCGAGCGATGCCGACGCGGCGATGACGAGGCAGCCGCCGCCCTCGTGCGGCACTGGCAGCCCCGGGTGTTCGACCTCGCCGCTCGCCTCCTCGGCAACCTGGAAGAAGGGGAGGCGGTCACCCAGGAAGCCCTGCTGCGCACCCTGCTGGCGACCCGCCGCGCTGGCGCCGACGAACCGCTTCGCCACTTCGGCGCCTACGCCATGCGCACGGCGCGGAACCTGGCGGTCGATCGGCTCCGCCACGACAAGGTCGTGCGGCGCGCCCCCCACGACCCCGAGAGCGTCGAACCGAGCCCCATGCATACCCCCGAGCTGGAGCGCCTGCGTGAGCTGGTCAGAGGCCTCGACGACGAACTACGCGAGATCGTAGAGCTCCGCTACGTCGAGGAGCAGTCCTTCGCCCAGATGGCACGCACGCTGGGCATGTCGAAGAACGGGGTGTTCGCGCGGCACGCCCGAGCCCTCGATGCGCTGCGAGCCCGCCTGTTGGGGGGCTCGTGAGCTGCCCGGAGCACCAGGCCCTCCTCGACCGCATCCGCGAGCAGGAGCCCACCGATGAAGACCTGATCCGGTACGCCGAGGAGGTCCCGGCCTGCCCTACCTGCCGCCGCGCGCTGTCGGTCCAGCTCGGGGTCCACCCCGCCGTCCTCGACCATGGAGGGCGGCGAGACCTCGCCGGGTGGGTGAGCGCGTCTTGGCTGCGTCGCCTCCGCTCCGCCCTGTCGCCGCCTCGGCGGTCCTGGCGAACCGGCGCCCTCCTCGCCTCCGCCGCCGCCGCCTTGATGTGGGTGTGGGTGCCCGGCGACACGCCCCCGGTGCGAACCACCGCCTGGGCCCCAGCCACCGAGACCGAGCCCGTCTCCGTCGCGCTCGTTCGCCCCTCCTCCCCAGCCCCCGAGGTCCCGGCTGCCCCGGGCGTCGCTCCTGCTGCCGAGCCCACCCCGCCGCCCCCACGGGCCGACGACTGGCCGGCTCCCCCTCCCCAAGACCTGCGCGACCAGACGTCGAAGGGCGCCGCCCTCGCCTCGGGCCTTCCCGAGCTGTCCCTCGGCGAAGCCACCGACGCCACCGTCGGCACCCAGCTTCCGCTGTCCGTCGTCACCCATCGCCCCGAGACCCTGTCGGTCTGCGTCGAGGGCGCAGAGCAGGGGATCATCTGGCGGGGGGCCGTGCCATCTGGCACGACGCGCCTGACCCTCGCCGGCCGAGCGGTCGACTTCCAGCTGGCACAGGCGGGGTCGTACCGGTTTGCCCTCGCCCTCGGCACCGACGGCTGCGCACAGCCTCTACAGGTGCTGCCCATCCAGGTGAGACCGTGATCCCCTGGTGGCTGTCTGCGGCGTGGGCTGCGCCGGTGATCGGCGAGCCCATCGATCCACTGCAGCAGTGCGTCGAGACCGCGGGTGAGGTCCACCAGATCGACCGCCCTCCCCCGGGCTCGGACCGCATCGCCGTGGTGGTCGGCGTGCCCTGCCACCGCCACCCTTCGGTACCCCCTCTCGCCTACGCTACCCAGGATGCTCTGCGCGTAGGCGCCGAGCTGGAAGACCGCGGCTACCACGTGATGCGCTTGACCACCCTGGTCGACGCCGCCGACCTCGAGCATGCCCTCGCGCTGGCCTCCGAGGCCATCACCGATGAGGGGGAGCTGGTGGTGTACCTGTCAGGCCATGGGGTCTTGCTGCAGGAAGGGCCACAGCTGCGGCGCTACCTGGTCATGAGCGACACCGACCTGACCCGCGTGCAGCAGACCGGTGTGCCGGCCGAGCGCATCGAGGCCGCCATGGGCACGGCCAGGGGCGCTCGCAGGGTGCTCGTGCAAGACACCTGCTTCGCCTCGCAGCCTCTAGGCGGTGCGGACAGCCTGGATAGCCGGTCCAAAGGGGCCTGGCTTCCGGCCCCCGCCCCTACGGCCCACCCCGGCGACCTCCGCCTGTACGCCTCGCAGTTCTTCGAGCAGGCCACCGAGAGCCGCTCGCTGGGCGGCAGCGTGTACACCCACTTCCTGCTCGCCAGCCTCGACGATCCCACGTCCGATCTGGACGGCAACGGCTGCGTCGACCTGATGGAGGCCCACGAGGCCTCGCGGCAGGCCACCTCCACCCACCGCCACGGCTTTCAGAACCCCACATCGGAGTGGGCCGACTTGGCGTCGGTACGGGGGACCCTGTCTTGCGCCGCACCGGGCACCCAGCCAGTCCTGGCCCGGCCTGCGGGGGTCGACGTGCAGATCGACGCGACCGAGCTCGGCCCCATGGCCGCCGTGTCAGCCGGCGCGCACGAGGTCACCGTGCGCCGCGGCGCGCGCACGACCCACACCCCATTCGTCGCCGAGGCAGGCGAGTGGACCGACGCCAGTCAGCTCGTGCCCTCGCAGCACTGGCAGGCCCACCTGCGCCTCTCTGCGTCGCTGCATCCCGCCCCCGGCTTGCCCGCCGGCTCCCTGGGCGCCGAGCTGTGGGGCGCCGCTCCCCTGGGCCAGAGCCTCGTGATGGCGGGGGTCGAGGGCGGGTGGAGCCCGTCCTATGATGGCGCAGAGAGCTGTCTGACCTACCAAGCTCAGCAGGTGGGTGGCCGGGCCGCGGTCGTGCTTGGTCGCGGCCCCCTCAAGCTGGGGCCGTCGGCCGGCGTGGGCGGTGTCCACCGAACGGCGCGCAATCAGTGCCGAGACCTCGCGCTGCAGCAGGGCTGGGGCACCGACCTGCGGGGGACCGTGCACGCGCTGTGGGCCCCGGGACCGCTATCGGTCGGCGTCGATCTGGGAGTCGATGCGGTGCAGTTCGCCGCCCAGAGCGCACCGCGCTGGCAGGTGGGGCCCCTCGCCCGGGTGAGTGTCGGGCTGTGGCGCTAGCGACTCGTTGTGCCGATCACGGGCGGGGGCGCGAGTCGACGCAGGCACCCCAGCAGGCCCACGACCCCTCCGGACGGCGCCCCATGCTGAACTGCCCCCCCGCCCCGATGGCATCGAAGGGGCCAGCTGGCGGACTGGCCTGACCGAAGCGATCGAGGCCCCAGCACGTGACCTCGCCGGTGACGAGCAGTGCGCAGGTGTGGTAGCTGCCGGCCGCGAGATCGACGACGCCGTCTTCCATCGCGGGCGGCTCTGCCTGACCGAAGGTGCTGTCGCCGTAGCACGACACGATCCCGCGATCATCGAGCTCACAGCCATGGGCGATGCCGACCGCTCGCTGGACGATGTCGTGGCCGTCGCAGTCTTGGTCGATGCCGTCGCCGGGCACGTCGTCGGCGTCGGGATGCACGGTGGCGACCAGATCGTCGCAGTCTCCGTCGACCACAGCGAACCCGTCGGCATCGAGGTCGACATCGGGCAGGGCGCAGGCGGCAGCCACCAGGCAGCACAGCAAGGGCAGACGGCTCATACCCCCAGGATACCGAACGAAGAGCTCACAAGCAGGTCGGACCCTTGGCGGCGAGCTTGGCCATGCTCTCGAAGGTGTCGGAGATCCCGCCCGCAGCGAAGCTCGACGCCATCCGCGCGGGCACGTTGCCCCCCGGATCCGACCAGGCGTAGTACTCCACCAGGGTGCGGCCGTCGCCCAGGTCGACCACCAGCCACGAGCCCTCGGTGAACGGAATCGGCATCCCGCCGTCGGCCCACTCCTTGGCCGAGGGGGTCAGCCGCGCCGACATGTCGGAGACCGACTTCCACGACAGCTCACGCAGGCGACCGTCGGTGGCCTTCGCCAGGCCGAGGTTGTGGCGCTGATCGACAATCCACCAGCGGTCGGTGAGCAAGCTCACGCCCAGGTACTGAAACACCGTGCGTTGCTCACCGCAGTACGAGCCATCGATGAGCTCCAGATGCTCCAGCTTGGTGTAGCTGACCTTGCTTCGATCGTCGTTGACCGCCGCCCAGAAGCGATCGCTGGGCTGATCGACCACCGCCAGCCCCCAGGCCAGCCGAGCCTTGTGCCCTGGGACCTCGATCAAGCCCGTCACCACCTCACCGCCGAGGGCGCGCTGGTAGGCCGACGCCTCGATGTTCGGCGCGCTGTCGAGGTTTCGCTGGCCTCGCTGCGCGATGACCTCTGCCACCCGGTCTTCCGCCGGCCCCGCCAGGGCCACCAAGGGCATCATCCACACGACCATGCTTGTCTCCTACGCACCGCCCGAGAACAACGAGCGAATCCAGCCCCACATTCCCGCACGACCACCGCGGTCGAAGCGTGCCATGAGCGAGGCGGCCCTCGGCCGCTGCCCCTCCCGCTCGGGGAGGGTGTCGTAGAGGCGTGCCACCTCTTCGGCGCAGCTGCGCGCGTCGGGGAACCGATCGTCGGGCTCGTACGCCATACACTTGAGGATGAACGGTCGCAACATCTCGGGCACGGTCGACATGGCCGGATCGTTCGCCTCGACCATGTACAGAAAGCCCGGCCGGCGCCCGGTGAGCAGGAAGTACAGGTTGGCCCCCACCCCGTAGATGTCTGCCCGCCGATCGACCCGGGCCGCGTCGGCTGCCTGCTCCGGCGCCCGGTAGTTCGGCGTGCCCATCGATTGGTCGGTTCGCGTGCGGTAGGGCACGCCCCCGGCCACGTGCCGGATCAGCCCGAAGTCGGTCAGCAGCACGTGATCGTCGCTGTCGAGCAACACATTGTGGGGCTTCACGTCACGGTGCACGAGGTCGGCTGCGTGGACAGCCTGGAGCCCCTCGAGGATCTCGAAGGTCCACTCCAGGGCTCGATCGGACGGCGTCGGGCCGTCGGCACGCACACGCTCTCTCAACGAGCCCTTCTCGAAGTAGGGCATGGTGAACCAGTACAGATCACCCTGCTGGCCCGAGTCGACGACGTGCACCAGGCGTGGGTGCTGCAGGCGAGCCATCGCCTTGGCCTCGGCGATGAACCGCACCGGCTGGTCGGTCTCCCGGGCCTGCCGGATCTTGATGGCATACCGCGCCCCCGAGTCGCGCTCGCGCACGAGGAACACCGCGCCCGACGATCCCGAGCCGACCAGCTTGCCGACAAGGAAGCGGCCGTCGACGATCTCTGGAGGCTCGAACGTGGGCTTCGCCATGGCCGGAGCTTAGCGGAACCGCCTGTCAGAGGAAACGAGAGGCATCACAGGCACAGCCCAAACCACTCGTCGGGACCCACATACTGTGCTTGGCATCGACGGTTTCCGCACACCGGCTGATCCGCACCGAGGGCTGGGTCGCAATACGCGTAGCAGCGGGCATCGAGCGTCGAGCAGTACAGCCCGCTCTCGCAGGCCGTCGCCGTGGAGGCCGTCGAGCAGCTCTGCCCCTCTCCGCGAGGGCCGGCGGGCACACACCCGAAGGTGTCGAGGTCGTAGGGAACGCAGGCCTCGTCGTAGACCTCGTCGCAGCTCGCCCCATCGTAGGGGTCGCACCCTCGCACCTCACGGCACACCAGCGGCGGTGCGACCTCGTCGGCCCATGCGCAGAAGGCGGCGGGCCCGCAGGTTGCGTCGTAGGGCCAGCTGTCGACCGAGCACGAGGCGGCGCAGCGGTGGACCGCTCGGTCACACACCTCCCCCGTCGCGCACGTGCCCGCGTCGAGGCACAGCGAGCCATCCGACACCGCCAGCCCGTCGGCGAGGATCTCAGCAGGCTCACGCGCCACCCCGTCGACGATGACCCACGAGGGCTCGCGAAGCACGCCCAGGTCGGCCAGAGGATCGCCGGCCACTACCAACAGGTCGCTCCGAAGCCCCTCCTCCACCCAGCCACGGTCATCCCAGCCCCATGCCGCCGCCGCGTCGGCGGTCACCCCCCGGAACAGCTCGTCACGGGGAATCCCCAGGGCCTCCAGGCGCTCGAGCTCCATGTGCAGCCCCAGGCCGTGAGGCACGTACAGGTAGCCGGCATCCGACGCAGGAAGGACCACCCCTCCCGCCGCCCGCAGGCCCATGATCGACGCCTCGGCCTGGGCCAACCAGGCCACCGAGCCTGCGAGCCAGTCAGGGTCGAACAGGCTCGGATCAGCGTCGGCGGCCCACGACGCCGCCACCGCGGCAGGAAGCTCCGGCGCTCCGAGGTCGAGAGAGCCATCCAGCAGGTCGAGGGTGCCCGAGAAGGCCCCCAGGGTGCTGTGGACGGCGCCTGCTCGCAGGGCGACGTCTGCCGCCGCCGCCACATCCAGTGGATCGCCGAACACCGGGTGCCCCAGCTGGTCGGCGCCATGGTCGAGGGCATCCTGCGCGTCGGCCACTGTGTCGACGTGCACCACCACGGGCCCAGGGGTGAGCCCGGCGGCGGCCTCGAGCACGTCGGGGTCGAGGCGAGGCGTGGGCCACGGCGTGAACGCCGCGTCGGCCAGGGCCGCCTTCAGCCCGTCGGTGCCCGCCAGGGTGTGGGTCAGCCCCACCGCCTCTCCTTCTGCCACCGTCGTGGCGAAGGTGCAGAACGAGGGGTCGTTCAGCGTCTCGCAGGGGTGGGACTCCGGCACCGTCAGCATCGGGCCCAGGGTGCGCACCGACAGACTTCCCTCGGCCTGCAGCAGCTCCCGAAGATCGACCCCATCGAGCGGCCCCCCTACGTCGACCACGCTGGTCACACCCCGCGCGAGGTTGGCCAGCACCTGCTCCTGGAGGGTGTCCCCCACTGGCTGCGAGGTGCCTGAGAGGAACAGATGCACGTGTACGTCGATCAGCCCCGGCACCACGGTGGCCCCCGCCACATCGAGCTCGACGGCATCCGGGGGGGCGGGCCCGGGGTCGGCCCCCACGTGGTGGATCTGGGACCCTGGTGGCGCCGTCAACACCACGGTGACTGGGCCGCGGGGGCCCGAGGCGTCGAGCACCTCCACATCCCGCAAGACCAGCGGAGACACCGGCCACACGAACGGCACCGTGGTCGGGGCGGGGGTGGGGGCGGGCGTGGGCTGCGGCGTCGTCGGCTGCGGCACCGTGGGCAGGGGCGTGGTGGGCGCGGGAGAGGTCGACGACGACGGCCGGGGCGTAGTGGTTCCGTCTCCGCCTGGGCCACCACAGCCCAGGGCGAGCAGGAGCAGCGTCAAGGGGCGGTTCCCGTCTTCTCTCCAGGAAGCAGGCTCTTGAGCTCCTCGGAGAGCTGCACCAGGGAGCGCCCCGACTTGGCGAGGACCCGCTCCACGCCACCGCGGAGCCGCGCCTCGTCGGCCGGGGTGAGGTCTTTCGCGGTCACGACCAGCACGGGGATGTCGGCCAGTGAGGGGTCGGCCTGCATGCGGTCGACCAGCTCGAAGCCATCGATGCCGGGCATGAGCAGGTCGAGCAGCACCACATCGGGACGATGGTCTGCGAGCCACTCCAAGGCCTCGCCGCCATCTCCGGCCTCCGCGACCGTCCAGCCGACACGGCGTAGCGTGCGGGCCACTACGTCGCGCACATCCTCGCTGTCGTCGACCAGCAGCAGGGTTCCCTCGCTGCCGCGGAACCGCGACAGGGCGGCGGTGAGCGCCTGCCGATCGATGGGCTTGGTGATGTAGTCGCTCGCGCCGAGGGCGAAGCCCAGCCCGGTGTTGTCGACGATGGAGCACATCACCACGGGGATGTCGCCGGTGATGGGGTCGGACTTCAAGCGCTTCAGCACATCCCAGCCGTCGAGGCGCGGCATCATCACATCGAGGGTGATCGCGTCAGGCCGCTCCCGCCGAGCCACCTGGAAGCCCACCTCGCCGTCGGGGGCCAGGATGACCCGGTAGCCTTCCTTGAGCAGGAAGCGCGACAGCAGGTCGCGCACCGTGGGGTCGTCGTCGATCACCAGCACGGTGGTGGCCCCTTCGCCCCGCACCGTCACCCCCATCGTCGCGCCCTGGTCGCCGACGGGCACGTCGACCGAGGCTGGCACGATCACCCGGAAGGTGCTGCCCTCGCCCAGCGTGCTGTAGGCCTGGATGTCGCCATCCATGAGGTTGGCGAGCAGCTGGCACAGCGCAAGCCCCAGCCCCGTGCCGCCGTGGCGACGCGTGGTGCTGGGGTCGGCCTGGGTGAACGGCTCGTACAGACGCGCCAGCTGCGCCTCGCTGATCCCCGGGCCGGTGTCTTCCACCGCGATGGCCAGCGTAGGCGATCCGTCGCTGGTGAGGCTCTCCACGCGCACCACGATGTCGCCGTCGCACGTGAACTTGCAGGCGTTGTCGAGCAGGTTGAACAGCAGCTGCCGAAGCTTCGTACGGTCGGCCCGCATCTCGGCGTGCTCGAGGTCGACCTCCAGGCGCAGCCGGTTGCGGTTGCGGTCGACCATGGGCTGAACGGTGGAGACGACCTCCCGCACCAGCTCCAGCACGTTGAAGGTCTCGAGGAACAGCCCGACCCGGCCCGCCTCGATCTTCGACACGTCGAGGATGTCGTTGATCAGCCTCAGCAAGTGGTTCGCCGCCGAGTGCACCCGGTCGAGATCGGGCAGCATGTCGTCGCGGTCGGTCTCCCGCGCCTCCTCCGTCAGCAGCTCCGTGTACCCGAGGATGGCGTTGAGCGGGGTGCGTAGCTCATGGCTCATGTTGGCGAGGAAGGCAGCCTTCGTGCGCTGGGCCGCGCGCACCTGCTCGGCGACCTTGTCGTTGGAGCCCCGACCCTGCAGCCAGATGGCGTCGCCGTCGACCACCAGATCGAACGGCGGCACGCCCCGCCCCCCCATGAGCAGCGCGTGGTGCCCCCCCTCGGACAGCGCAGAAGCCAGCTGACGAGCCAACAACGGGGGCAGCCGGTCGGGATCGGCCCACTGCGACGCGAGCTCGGACGCCGCCGCATTGCCGCCAAGCACCTCTCCCCGGTCACCGACCCGGAAGATGGGATGGGGGCAGACCTGAGCAAAGCGCGTCAGATCGATTGGCTGCAAGGGGCCTCCAAGGTGAGCGTACCTTACCCCATCGGCCCTATGAGCGCGCCGCTGCAGGCCGACGAGTAACCACGCTACAACAACGCCGAACGCACCTGCTCCTGCAGCCGCTCGAGGCCCTGTTGTACTCGGTCATCGGAGGACGCATGCCCGAGCAGCTGCAGGTACACCTTCAGCTTCGGCTCGGTGCCCGAAGGCCGCAGTACGACCCGAGCCCCGTCGTCGTCGTCGCCAGCCGCCAGGGTCAGTACCAGCACGTTGCGCCCCGCACGGTCGCTGTCGGACACGAAAGGACCCAGGCGCCCGGCCTCGTCGTGGTGGTCGACCCACGCCAGCACCTCGCGCCCCCCGATGGCAGCAGGTGGCTCCGCGCGGAGCCCCTGCAACAGCGACTCCATCCGTGCCGCCCCGGTGGCCCCCTCGAAGCGCACGGCGATCTGCGAGCAGCGCACATCCCCGTGAGCGGCACGCAGGGACACCAGCCGATCGACCAGCGTGCGCCCTCGCTCCGCCTCGATCGCAGCCAGCTCGGCCAGCGCCACGGCTCCGCCGGCGGCGTCTTTGTCGCGCATGGCGTCGGTCAACAGCACGCCGTGCGACTCCTCGACCCCTGCGACGAACACGACCTCGTCGGCACGCAGATCGCGGAAGCGCCCCTCGACCTCCAGGCGCTCCAGCACCTCACCGATGTACTTGAACCCTACGAGCAGATCCGGAACCACCACCGCGCCGCCAGCCTCAGCTACCCGACGCACCAGCTCGCTGGTCACCTCGGTCTTGATCACCAGCGGACGCCGCCCCGGTGGGGCACGGCGCACGGCCTGGTCCACCACCAGCACCGCGATGTCGTTGCCCGTCAGGTGGACCCAGCCACCGTCGTGGCGCACCTCGCAGCCAATGCGGTCGGCGTCGGGGTCGGTGCCGAACACCACGTCGACGTCGAGGGCATCGAGGGCGTGGGCCATCGCCACCGGAAGCTCGGGGTTCGCGACATGCCCGGGCACCGTGGGGAACGAGCCGTCGGGTGTCGCCTGCGCGTCGTGCAGCGCGCAGGAGAAGCCCGCACGCCGAAGCACTTCGTGCACGCAGCCCGTGCCGTGCAGCGGCGTGTAGCCCAGCCGCACCCCACGAGGGCCGTGGGGGTCGGCCAGGCCGGCGACACAGTCGATGTAGGCCTCGTGCACTTCGGCGCCGATCCACTGCACCGTGCCCTCCGCGACCGCCCGCTGCAGGTCGACCCGACGAGCTGACGTGCACCGAGCCACCTCGCGCAGGAGCGACTCGTCGTGGGGGGGCACCAGCTGCGACCCCCGCGCGTCGTAGACCTTCACCCCGTTGTCGTCGGGCGGGTTGTGCGAGGCCGACAGGTTCAGCCCCCCTTGCGCACCCAGCTGGCGCACGGCGAAGGACAGCTCGGGCGTCGACATGAAGTAGGGGGCATCGGGCGGCAGCAGATGCGCGGTCACGCCGTTGGCAGCGTAGACCTCGGCCGCCAGCTCCGCGAACTGCCGGCTCGTCCAGCCCATCACGGTGGGCGGGGCCGACGCATCATACACCCCACGCGCGTCGGCGAACTGCCGCACGTCGTAGGCAATCACCACCGCCAGCGGGCCCGAGAAGCGTGCCTTGAGCCACTCGGCGTGCCCCTGCACACTGGTGGCCACCGTGTGCTGATTCATCCGGTTGGGCCCGATGCCCACCGCACCGCGCCGCCCCCCCGTGCCAAAGGGCAGCACGCGGTAGAAGGCGTCGACGAGCTCCTCGAAGGCCCCGGCCTCTGCCAGCGCCCTCAACGGGGCATGGTCTTCCGCATGGCTGTCGTCGAGCAGCCAGCCCTGTAGCGCCGCCAGCGCCGCGTCTTGCACGGGCCTCGGCACGTCGACGCCGCGCACTCCCGCCTCGAAGACCTGCCCGAAGTCGCTGTCGCTCACGGACACCTCCTGCAAGGCAGGAGGCTACCTCACGTCACCACACGCCGTCGCAGTTCGTCTCGCAGCCCGACGACGCGAGCTGCCACTCGTAGTCGTCTCCGGCGAACTGCATCGACACGATGCCCTGCGCGGCCACCGCGTACATCGTCTGGGTGACCGGGTACAAGTCGGCGTCGGCCGTGACCTCGAAGCCGTAGCAGTCCCACTGGACGCGGGCGAGCACGTGGTCTTCACAGCTGGTGTTCCCCAGGAAGGTCGACTCGAACACCCGCCCTGCGGTGGTCGTCTCCACCGGATCGTTGAGCAGCGCCTCACGCAGCGCAACCTGCACCGGAGGGTCGAGGGTGACCGGCCCGAAGCCGTCGTCGTAGCCGTTGATGAACACGCCCTGGGGGCTGTAGTTCGACATGCTCAGGCTGAAGACCAGGTCGTCGTCGAAGCAGTTCGGGTCGTTCTGGAAGCAGTCTTTCACGTAGTTGATCGTGTAGACGTTCTGACCGTCGTACGTGCCGACCTCGGTGAGCAGGCTGCCCTTGAGCAGGTAGGGCACGGTGTCGTCGGTGGCCTTGTACTCCCAGAAGCGATCGTCGCCGTCGAAGGGGAACAGCAGCTCGGTCTCGGTGCCGGCGCGTGGGGGGAACTGGCTCCCGGCGCAAGCCACCAGGAGGGGCAGGGCAATCATCGACTTCCAGGACGGCATCTTCTTCCTCCGGTCTGCGGACCTAACCCCATGCCCACCCAAGGGCCTCCGCGTCATGTCGTGGTGGCTTGCTGGGTGTGACCCTGCTCCCGACGCTCGCGGTCGAGCTTCCGCTGGTAGCGGCCCTGGGCCAGGTCGACGATCACCAGCACGATGAGGCTGAAGTAGAAGGTCGACTTCGACATGGTGACCATCTCGTGGCCCCACAGGTGCATGTGAGCGAGCTCTCCGCCCTCACCGAGCAGCATCACGCCCACGAGGAACAAGATGAACAGCCCGAGCACTTCGTACTTCCGGTTGCGCTCGAGGAAGGCCGCCACCCGGTCGGCCATCACCATCATCAGCACCCCCGACACCACGATGGCGATGGCCATGACGATGAACACGTCGGTGAGGGCGATGGCGCTCAAGATCGAGTCAAAGCTGAACACCAGGTTCATCGCGACGATCCATGCGATCGCCGTGCCCACGCTGCGCTGGGCCCCTTTCTCGACCCCGTGATCGAGCTCGTCCATGGAGAGCATGTGCATGATCTCCTTGACGGCGGTGTAGAGGATGAACCCGCCGCCAGCGAGCACGATGACGCTGTGGATGTTGAAGGCGGCCTCGAACAGCGTGTTGCCGTGGATCGTCCAGAACGGCTCCTGGAAGCTGTCGATGGCCTCCACCACCACGAAGAGCAGGGCGATGCGGAGGAAGATCGCCAGGCCGATCCCCATGCGCCGCACGAGCTGCTGCTTGTCTTTGGGCACCCGCTGCGACTCGATGCTGATGTACAGCAGGTTGTCGAAGCCGAGCACGGCCTGCAGGAACACCAGCATCAGCAGGGTGAGCAGGTTGTCGAGCGCGAACAGTTCCATCGGTTCCCCCGGGAGCCTCGCCAGCAACGGCGCGGCGCCGGGGGCCCTAACGACTCCGCGTGCCCTCGGAAAGCTCGTCGACCCATACGACCGAGAACGGATCGAGGGCGAAGCCCGACACCTCGCGTACGCCTTCGCCCTCCACCCAGCGCAGCCCTGCCTGCCCTGCCCCTCCGAAGCCTCGTCGGGTGGCGGCGACCACCGCCCCGCCGGCCTGCACCCCCTCGGCGTACCAGGCCTGCGACTGCTCCAGCACCACGAAGCCCGCGTCGTCGCTCCAGCGGCCGAGCACCGAGTCGTCGCCTACCTGCAGCCCGGTTCCCGTGAGGACCCCACCTGCTGCCCAGCCCAGATCGAGCCCGAGCTCCGACTCGGCGAGCACCACCTCCGTCACCCCGACCCCGGGCTCCAGTCGCTCCAGGGCGCCGTCGGCCGTGAAGAAGTGGCCGGTGAGCGCGACCAGCGAGCGGCCGTCGGAGGCGGGGAACAAGCGGGGATTGGGGCCTGTCACGTAGGCCTCGACGACCTCGAGGCTATCGGGTTCGATGCGCACCACCTGCCCCTCGGTGCCGACCCAGCCATCGTCGCGGTCGAGTCGCTGCAGGGCCGCGAACAGGCCCGCCTCGGTGGCCACCAGCGCGTCGACCTCCGGCAGCCCGTCGCCGTCGGCGAACGGTGCCAGGTCGACGTCACCCACCCAGCCACCATCCAGGTCGAGGACCACTACCCGCGCCTCGTCGAACAGCGACACGAACAGCCGGTCACCGACCTGCACCAGGTCGTGGGCGTTGCCGCCCTGCGACACGACCACCTCCACCTCCGGCACGGAGTACGAGCCCAGCCCGAAGCCCAGCAGCGTGTCGCCCCCCGTGCGATTGAGGACCCACACCCGCTCGTCGCTGCGCCGCACCACCGCGTCGCCGCTGGTGGATGCCAGCCGATCCGCTACGCACCCATCGGGGGTGGACGCCGCCAGCGCTCCCGTCACGAAGTCGGTGGTCGCCACCACCACGTGAGGACCCGACAGGTCGCAGTCGTGCGCCTGTGGCTCGGGCGTGCACGCCGTCAGTAGCCACCACCAGATCACGCGCCTGTCGTAACCTGCGGCCATGAAACGCTTGCTCTTCGTCGCCGCCGCCCTCGCCGCCACCACGGCCTGCATGCCGCTCCACCACACCTGGGACGACGTGGAGGAGTTCCCGGTCGAGGCCGCCCTCACCCACACCTCGGCCCCCACCGACCCACGCGAGCTGCGTGTGTTGACCTACAACCTCAAGTTCGCCGGTGCGAGGGTCGACTTCTTCTTCGACGGCTGGGGCGACCGGGTGCACATGACCGACCGCGAGGTCGCCGCCCACATGGACGACCTGCGCAAGGTCATCGACGAGACCCAGCCCGACGTGCTGCTCGCCCAGGAGGTCGACCGCGCCTCCACTCGCTCCGCCTACGTCGACATGGTGCGCGACATCCTCGACAACACCCACTTCAACTACGCAGCGTGGGTGCCTGTGTGGGAGGTCGACTACGTGCCCGAGGAGGGCCTGGGCCGGGTGAAGATGGGCCAGGCCGTGTTCAGCCGCTGGCCCATCGTGCGCAACACCCGCATCGACCTGCCGCAGTCCACCGAGTCGTCGGCGCTGGTCAACACCTTCTGGCTGCACCGCGCCATCCAGGTCACCGAGCTCGACCTCGGCAACGGCCAGGTCGTTTCGGTGGTCAACAACCACCCCACGGCCTACGCCCTCGACGGCACCAAGGCCATCCACCTCGAGATGATCCTCGAGGCGTCCACCAACGCCTTCGGGCCCAAGCTCATCGGCGGCGACTTCAACGTCATCCCGCCCGGCTCGGTGCAGACCGAGGGCTTCGCCGACAACGCACCCACCAACGTGCCCGGCGTCACCGAGGTCTCCTACACCCAAGAAGAGATGGACGCGCTGCTGCCCTTCTATCGACTGTGGGACGCCGCCGTTCCCCTCGAGGCCTACCAGGCAGAAGACAGCCTCGTCGGGCAGCAGGCCTTCACCACCCACAGCGTGTCTGGCGACGTGTTCTGGACGCAGAAGCTCGACTACCTGTTCACCGACATGAGCTTCACCGAGGGCCACACCCTGCAGTCTGCCGGCGACGGATCGCCGCCGCTCCTCAGCGACCCCATGCGGCTGTCCGACCACGCCCCCATCTTCGCCGTGATGGAGCTGCCGTGATCGCGCTGCTCGCCACCCTCGCCCTCGCCGCCGAGCCCACCCCGTTGACCGCTCACGCCGGCCACGCCACCACCCTCGGCAAGGGTCACGGCACCATCGGCCTGTTCCGCCCCTGGGCCATCGGCGTGTCCGACCGCGTCGACGTCGGGGTCAGCGGCCCCGCCAGCCTCGTCGCGCCCAAGCTCGACGCCAAGTGGTCCCTGCTCCGTGAGGAAGACGGCGACCGCGGCCACGCCGTCGCCCTCACCGCGGGCCTGGGCATGCCCACCATCGGCCTGTCCTTCCTTCGTGGGACCGTGCTCACCTCCGATCCCACCCAGACGCTGGGGGTCGGCGCCGTGGGCGAGCTCGGCCTCGTCGGCTCGCTGCGCCAGGGGATGACGCAGATGTCGCTGGGCGCCGAGGTGCGCGCCGGCGGCATGACCGGCACCCTGGCCCCCGTCGACCTACCCTTCGTCGGGGCCATGCTCGCCCCCCTCACCGAGGGGCCGGTCTTTCGCTTCCGCTGGGTCACCGACTACGCCCTGTCGCGGCGGCTGGTCCTCACCACCGACCTGGCGCTGCAGGTCGGTGCGGGGGGGCCCGACGCCCTCGCCCGGGGCTTCTTCCTCGGAGGCCTGTCCGACCATGTCGCCCTCGGAGCTGGCTGGGCGGTCGCCAGCGAGACCCTGTCGTTTGGCGAGCGCGACAGCTGGGGCTTTCCCCTGGTCGACGTGCAGGGGCGCTGGTAAGGCTTCGCTATGCCTACCCGTCGCACCTTCGCCCTCGGCCTCGGCACGGTCCTCGCCCTGCCCCGCCTCGCCGTGGGCGGCGCGCCCGCCGTCGTGGGGCGGCTCCGCGTGCGAGCCCACCCCGACCGGCTCACCCTCAGCCTGTACCTGAGGGCAGAGGAGTCCATCGAGGTCGCCATCGAGTCCGGCGGCAAGCCATGGCATCCGTTCCAGCCGGTGCTCAGCTGGTCGGAGGCGGGCTCGGCGCCCTTGGTGCCCCGCGGCGAGCTGGGCAACGCCATGCGGTCGGGCCCCAGCGCCTGGCAACCCCTGCCTGCCGGGATCGAGGTCCCCTACCCCAGCTTCACCTACGACTGGCCCGACGGCGT
>CBDUIC010000136.1:0-16724 GCA_965367245.1 uncultured bacterium
GCGGCCTCGGACTGCTCGTCGGTGCCTTCGTCGTGGCCTACGTCGGGGAGCTCCGGCTCGGCGCTCAGGGGCGAGACGGGGGAGGCATCGCCCGCGGGGCGTGGCACGACGGGCATGTCGGGCGACGTGTTCTCGAGGCTCGCCAGGGCGTTGCGCTTCGCGGCCTGGCGCTGGCTCTCCACCTGCTTCTTGGACGGCACGGCCATCGTCAGGGTGGGCACGTCTTCGTCAGGGCGGTCGACGAAGGTGTCGTCGACGAGGCCGAGGGCCCGGAGCCGTTGGGTGAGCTCTGCGGCGTTGACCTGGACGGTGGGGTGGTCTTCGTCGTCTTCGTCTTCGTCTTCGTCGTCTTCGTTGTCTTCGTCGTCATCGGCCTCGGCTTGGCCTTCCTCGGGGTCGGCCGCCGGGGGGGGCTCGACGGGTGGTGGCGCCTCGGGCTCCACAGGGGTCTCGTCGGCTGGGGACTCGGCTGCTGGCGGCTCGTCAGCTGGAGGCTCGGCGGGCGGCGGCTCGTCGGTGATCTCCTCCTCCGGCGCCGTTGTTTCCTCCTCCTCGTCGCTGGTCGGTGCATCGCTGGCCAGGGCGACGCGCTCGGCCCCCGACCAGGGCGAAGGGCCCTCTCCCGGTGCATCGGGGGACTCCGCGTCGAGCTCGCCGAGGACGGGCTGCCGGTCGCCGTGGTCGGTGATCAGGTCGGCCAGCTCGGGGGGGCCGCGCTGGGTGTCGGGGGCCCGCAGGTGCAGCGTCTGCGCCTGCGGAGCCGGCAGGGGCTGGGCGGTGGTGAAGGTGCGGCCCTCCAGCGGGCCTTCCTCCTCGGCCTGGGGCGGCCAGGTGTGCTGGCGCGCCCAGCGGCGCAGCGTGAGGCCCTGCAGCGAGTCGCCCACCGCGTCGCAGCGGGAGGCCACGTCGGAGGCGGAGGGGCGGTCGGCCTTGTGGTAGGCGACCATCGACAGCAGCAGGGAGCGCGCCCGCTCGCTCAGCAGCCCGTCGGGCAGGGCGTCGAGGCGCTCGGCGACGAAGGTGTCGAGGCGGCTCTGCTCGATCATCAGCAGGTACATCTGGCGCATCGACTTGCGATGGAAGAGCGCCTCGCCCGCCAGGGCCTCGTACAGCGTGCATCCCAGGGCGAACACGTCGGACTCGGGCCCCACCTCCTGCTGCACCATGCGCTCGGGGGCCAGGTATTGGGCGGACCCCATGATGATGTTGACGTTGGTCTCCGCCTCGCGCTCCACCGACGACGCCTGGGCGATGCCGAAGTCGAGCAGCTTGACGAGGCCGTGGGGGTCGAGGCGGATGTTGTCGGGCTTGATGTCGCGGTGGACCAGGTGCAGCGGCTGGCCGTCGGTGACGGAGGGCCACGACCAGGCAGCGTCGAGGGCCGCTGCGACCTGGGCGATGATCTCGAACACGGCGCGGGGGGGAGGCCGGTCGTCGGAGGTGATGACCCGCGCCAGGTCGTCGCCGTCGACGAACTCGGTGATCAGGGCGGCGCGCTCCTCGATGATCACCAGGTCGTAGACCCGCAGGATGCTCGGGTGCGTCAGGCGACCGAGCAGACGGCCCTCGTCGCGCAGGCGCTGCACGCCCTGGCTGGACGGGTCGAGGTCGGCACGGAGCACCTTGATCGCCACGTCCATCGCGATGCCGCCACCACGCGACATCACGCCACGGTAGACCTCACCGAAGCCGCCGCGCCCCAAGCAACGATGGATCTCGAACTCTGGCACGTCCGGGTTCTAGCGCGCCGGGGCCTCGGCAGACAACGACCTGCGCTGGGAGTGGGTGGGGGCGCATGCCGTGGGCCGAACCCGCCCTTGGCGGTGGCGGCGCGTCGAAGGGTCAAGCCAGAAGGACAGTAGCCGACAGGGGAGCTACGTTGAGTCCACACGTTCACAGGCCCCCCGAGTACCTTGCGACTTCTTCCGCTCCTGGCCCTGACCCTCGCCTGCAAGCAGGACCCACCGCCTGCTGGGGGTGACGTGGGGCCGATGTTCGAGACGACACCCGCTGGCGCCCGGGTCGAGCGGCTGTCCGAGGCCGACCGGCTGCTGCGCATCTCGATGGCCCTGCGCGGCGTGCGACCCTCGCTGGAGGAATACGCGCAGGTCGACGCCGACCCGGCAGCCGTCGAGGGCCTCGTCGATGCCTGGCTCGACGATCCGCGCTTCGGCGAGACGATCAAAGACATGTACGCCGAGGCCCTGCTGATCCGGGCCGACACCGAGCCCATCTTGATGTCCGAGGGGCCCCTCGCCGATGCGTCGGCCGACCAGATCTTCGAGGCCATGAGCGAGTCTTCGCTGCGGCTCATCGAAGACGTCGTCATGACCGATCAGTCGTTCCAGACCATCCTCACGGCCGACTGGATGTGGGCCAACGACGTGCTCGCCGACCTGTACGGCGTGCCCTACGACGCCGAGGGCGAGCCATGGCAGGTGTCGGTCTACGACGACGCACGACCCATGGCAGGGGTGCTGTCCGACAACGGGCTGTGGATGCGCTACCCGTCGAACGGCAGCAACTTCCACCGAGGCCGGGCCAACTTCGTCGCCGCGACCTTCCTGTGCGACGACTTCAACGAGCGCGAGATCGTGGTCGAGGGCGGGGTCGACCTGTCCGACGACCAGGCCGTGGCCGAGGCGGTCACCACCCTCGAGAACTGCGTGGGCTGCCACCAGGCCCTCGAGCCGCTGTCGACCTTCTTCTGGGGCTTCCGCCAAGACACCCTGCGCACGGCCGTCTACCGCGCCTACCGCGTGTTCGACTGCGAGGGAGAGGCGGGCGACTACTGCTACCCGCTGGCCTTCTACAAGAGCGAGTTCGAAGACGACTGGGCCGCCTACGGCCTCAATCCGCCGGCCTACTACGGCATCCCCGGCGACACCTTCTCCGATCTGGGCCAGTTCGTCGCCGACGACCCACGGTTCGCGGAGTGCACGGCACGACGGTTCCGGTCCTACCTGCACCAGGAAGAGCTCGCTGCGCCCGCCGTCGCCGACATCGCGCCGCTGCAGTCCGACTTCATCGCCTCGGGCTACGACGCGAAGGCGCTGGCTCGCCAGATCGTGCTGTCGGATGCCTTCGCCATCGCCGGGATCGAGGCGGGGTCCCCCGGCGGCCCCTCCATGCGCTCCCTGCGGCCCGAGCAGCTCGCCCGCACCGTGGAAGACCTCACCGGCTTTCGCCTCCGCACCAACCCTGGCTGCAGCTTCGACGGCTGCTTTCACGACGTCGACCTGACCACCTCCGACCGGTTCGGCTTCCGTGCGATGGCCGGCGGGGTCGACGGGCTGCAGGTCACGCGGCCCACCCACACGCCCACCCCCACCAAGGTGCTCTACCAGCGCTACCTGGCCGCTGAGGCCGCCGCCTACGTGGTCGAGGCCGACTTCGCCCAGGGCGACGCCGCGGCGAGGAAGCTGCTGGTGAGGGTCGAGGCCGACACCGTCGCGGAGGCGCAGGTGCGGTCCCAGCTCGCTCACCTCCATGCGCGGATCCTGGGGGAGTTCGTGACCGACTACGGGCCTGTGGTCGACCTCACCTACGGCCTGTACACCGACGCCCTCGAGCGCAGCGGCTCCTCGCGGCATGCGTGGGAGGTGGTGCTCACCGCCCTGCTGCAAGACCCACGGATGATGTTCTACTGATGGCCCGCATCTACCAGCCCTCTCGTCGCTCGCTGTTGGTCGGAGGTGCCGCTCTCGCCGCGGCAGCCGCCCTGGGCCGCGCCCCCCGAGCGCGGGCGGCCGCCAAGCCCACCAAGCTGATCACGGTGTTCGTCGGCGGCGGCTGGGACGTCACCATGTCGACTGCCCCTCGCCTCGACGACCCCTACGTCGACGGCCCCCGTGTCGACGAAGACCCCACCAACCCCGACGACGTGGAATACCTGCGCACCTTCGGCGACATCGAGGTGGCCTGCAACGACGTGAAGCGCCCCTCGGCGGCCACCTTCTTCGAGCGCTGGTCGTCGTATGCGACGGTGGTGCACGGCTGCTTCACGGGCGCGGTGGGGCATGAGACGAGCACCGTGCGCATGATGACGGGCACGCCGAGCAACACCTCGGCCGACCTGGGCGCCATCGTCGGCAAGGTGTTCGGCGACGACACGCCCCTCGGCTACGTCGCCCTGGCGGGCACCCCGTTCGTCGGCCCCTTCGCGGCGTCGAGCGGCCGGGTGGGCTTCAACAGCCAGCTCAAGATGCTGTTCGACCCCAGTGCCGCCTTCCGCCCGGCGCCGGGGGTTCCGGGCAGCTTCCCCCTATCGGGGCTCGACGACGCCGACCGTGCCTCGGTGCAGGCCTACGCGGCCGCCCGGGCCGAGGCGCTCCGCGAGGCGCGAGGCTACGACGCGCTGGTGTCGCAGCGTCTGGCCGACCTCGACGAGAGCGTCGACCGTGCGGCCCGCTTCGAGGCCGCCGCGGGCGACCTGATCGACAGCCTCACCCTCGGCCAGCAGCCGTCCTTCGAGCGGCAGGGCACCCTGGCCGCCGACCTGCTGCAGCGCGACGTGTGCAAGGCCGTGCTCCTCGACTCCAACGGCGGCTGGGACACCCACACCAGCAACGTCACCCAGCACGGCAACTACGAGTCGCTGTTCGCGGGGCTCGACCACCTCATGAGCGAGCTCGAGCTGCGCGACCAGCTGCAGCACACCCTGGTGATGGTCGTGTCGGAGATGACGCGCGCCCCCAAGCTCAACAAGACCCTCGGCAAAGACCACTGGCCCCATGCCTCGGTGCTGCTGCTGGGGGCAGGGGTGCGGGGGCAGGCCAGCCTCGGGGGCTACGACCCGCTGATGGAGTCGCTGCCGCAAGACTTCGCCACCGGCGCGCTGTCCGACGGCGGCGAGATGCTCCGGCACGACCACCTCATCGCTGGCTTGCTCGAGCACCTCGACATCGACCCGGCAGAGTTCCTCCCCGAGGCCACCCCCTACCGGGCCTTCGTGGCGTGACTCGCTGGCTGCTGGTGTTCGCCCTCGCAGGGTGCAAGCAAGGCCCTGACGACGGCACGGGCCCGGCCACCACGCCGACCCCCGTGCCCACCACCCCGGTGGTGCCCTACGAAGACTGCGACCTGCTGTGGGAGCGCGACGTCGTCGGCTTCTTCGACAACTGGTGCGCCCCCTGCCACAGTGCCGAGATCCCCGCCGAGTGGCGGCAGGGAGCCCCCGCCGGCGTCGACCTCGACAGCCTGGAGCAGGTGAAGCTGTGGGCGGAGCGGGTGCGGGCGACGGCCCTGATCGAGCCCCCCACCATGCCGCCGGCAGGGGGCACCTCGCAGCGCGAGCGCGAGCTGGTGACCGCCTGGCTCGACTGCGGCATGCCCGGCGCCGAGGTGGTGCCGGTCGACCCCTGCGAGGGCGCGCCTTCTGTGGCTGTGTCGGTCGACGACGACCTGAGCGGCCTGTGCGATGAGGGCGGGCAGCTGGTGATCGACGGCGATGTGATGGTCGACGCGTCGCTGTCGGTGGACTGCGCCTGTGAGGTCACGGGAAGCGTGTGGCTGCAGGCGCCGCTGCAGGCCTCCTCGCTGCGGGCCATCGGCGGCGGCCTCACCGTGTCGGGGGCCGCCTCTCTCGACGCTCCGGAGCTGACCGATGTCGGAGGCGACCTGATCGTCACCGAGCTGTCGGTGGCCAACCTGTACCTCGACGACCTGCAGTCCGTGGGGGGCCAGCTGTGGGTGTACGACACCGGCGAGCTGCAGCGGCTGTCGTTCACCTGGCTGCGCAGCCTGGGAGGGCCCCTCATCGTCGCCGATGCGCCGGCCCTGTTCCAGCTGTCGTGGCCGCGCCTGGCCACCGTGGTGGGCGATGTGCGCTTCGAGGGCCTGCCGGCGCTCAAGACGCTGGAGCCGTTGGTGGCGGTGGAGCACGTCAGCGGGGAGTTGGTGGTGTCCGACACCGCCGTGCGCCTGATGGGCGACCTGCGCGGCTTCGAGCGCATCGACGGCGGCATCCGCGTCGAGGGCAACAGCGAGCTGGTCGCCATCGACGGGTTCTGGCACCTCACCGAGCTGTCCACCCTCACCGTCCTCGACAACCCGGCGCTGCAGGGCATCACCGGCTTCGACGTCCTCGAGCATGTCGACGGCATCGAGCTGCGCGGCAACCCGGCCCTCACCGACATCGAGCTGGTGCTGCTGTCGTCGATCGGCACCCTGGGCGAGTCCGACCAGGGCTTGCTCCTCGCCGACGCCCCCGACCTGCGCGACGTGACGCTCCCCGAGCTCAAGGTGCTGGCCAACCTCTACCTGTCCGACACCGGCGTCACCTCCCTGGAGGGCTTCGCCGGGGTGAACACCGTGGGTGTGGTCACCCTGCTGAACAACAACGCCCTGATCGAGCTCGATCAGCCCTCCCGCTCGCGGCTGATCGGGGGCCTGCGCCTGGAGGGCAACGGGCAGCTGTCGGCGGTGACGGCCTTTGCGGGCACCGACACCAGCCTCGGCTCGATCGAGGTCCGCGACCAGGGGGCCCTGCAGAGCCTCGAGCTGCCGCTGCTGGCGTCGGTGGCGGGCGACCTGATCCTCGACGAGCTGCCCTACCTGGAGGGGGTGTCGAGCCTGACGGAGCTGGCCGAGGTCGACGGCTCCCTGCAGCTCACGTCGCTGGGCAGCCTGTACGACGTGACGGCGCTGCACGGCCTCGAGTCGGTCACCGGCGACGTGGTGGTGCGCGACAACCCCTCCCTCCCGGAGGCGGCGGTGGTCGAGCTGGTGCAGGCCATCGACAGCATCGGTGGCTCGGTCGACGTGGGAGACAACGGCCCATGAGGCGCTCGATGCTGGTGTTGGTGCTGGGCCTGTTCGCCTGCAAGGGCGACGACGGCCCAGGCACGTCGCCCACGCCTACGCCGATGCCCTCGCCGACCGGCGCGACGGCCGGCGCGACGGGCGACACGGGGGGCACGCCGTCCACCGTGGTGCTCCAGGCAGACCTGGCCCAGAGCGAGGTGGTGCCCACCGTCTTCGAGGCCCGCTTCGACAGCGAGGTGGGGGGCGAGGGCTACGTCGAGGTCGCCGGGGAAGACGGCGTGTGGTGGCCCACCGAGCGCACAGCGCCGGGGAGCACCACCCACACCGTGCGGGTGCTGGGCCTCAAGGCCGACCACGACTACCAGTGGCGTGCGGTGGTCGACACCGACGACGGCGAGCGGCTGGTGAGCGCCGAGGCCGGCCTGCGCACCGAGCCCGTGCCCGCTGGCTTTCCTCCGCTGACCCTCGAGCAGGCCGACCTGACGCGCACCGTCGACGAGCGCTTCTACGTGCTGTTCAACATCGTCGGCTACGAAACGTCCTACGCGATCATCGTCGACCACGAGGGAGACCCGGTGTGGTGGGTGCCGTCGCCCACGCCGAACTTCAACGTCACCATCGTGCAGCCCTCCCTCGACGGCCAGTCGGTGCTGCATGGGCTGCTCAACGTCGACACCCCCACCACCGGGGTCACTCGCACGCCCCTGGGGGCGATGACCGAGGCCGACCGCACGTTCACCCGCATGCCCAACGGCCACCATGCCTTCGTGGAGCACGCCGACGGCAGCTTCGTGTTCCTCGCCCACGAGTACACCCCCATCGCCCCGTGGGACGAGCACCCCGAGGCCCTGGTGCAGACCAGCCTGCTCGTCTCCCTCCCCGAGGGCAGCGACGGCACCGACGCCGAGCCCTTGTTCCGGGTGATCACCGACACCGACCTGGTGGGCAACGGGCAGACGTGCAGCCACAACGAGGCCCAGCAGTTCCAGGGCCAGCTGCAGGTCGAGTACGGCCACGCCAACTCCCTCGTCTACCTGCCATCCCGCGACAGCTACGCCATCAACTTCCGCAACCTCGACCGCGTCGTCGAGGTGAGCCGGTCGAGCGGGGAGCTCACCTGGCAGCTCGGCGGCACCGCGTCCGACTTCTCCATCGACGCGCTGCCCAACCGCTTCGAGCACGGCCACTTCACCCACATGTGGGCCGACGGGCTGGCGATGTTCAGCAACGATCTGCACTCCGGGGGCTCCCGGCTGCTCGTCTACGATGTCGACGTGGCCGGTCGCGCCCTCACCACCTCGTGGGCCTACGAGCAGCCCCAGGGCGAGACGGTAGCGGTGCTGGGCGACATCGACCTGATCGCCCCACGGTCGGCGATGGTCAGCTGGGCCACCCTGTCGACGGTGCAGCAGCTGACGGCCCCCGACGAGGTCAGCTGGTCGCTGCGGGTCGACGACGCCACCGTGGGGCGGCTGTCCTACCTCACCGATCTCTACACGCTGGCGTCGCCCGCCGCGCCCGGAGGCTAGATGCACGTCGTGGTGTTGGGATTGGGGACGGCGGGGGCCGCGGCGGCAGCGTTCCTCGCCCGGTCCGGCGTGCAGGTCACGGGCATCGACGCCCTCCCCCTCGAGCAGACCGGTGCCCGCTGGGTCAACGGCGTGCCGGCCTGGTCCTTCGACGCGGTGGGCCTCGAGCGCCCGTCGGGCCCCGAGCTGCGCTCCCCCTCGGCCCCGTTTCACCTGGTGGCGGGGTGGGGGGGCCCGTCGATCACCGCGCCCTCGGTGCTGGAGGTCGACATGCGTCACCTCACCACCCGGCTCCTCGACGCCGCGCGGGGGGCGGGGGCCGAGCTGCGCGGGGGCGTACGGGTTCGCCAGGTCGACGGCGGGCGGGTCGAGCTGCCCGACGGCACGCTGCAGGCCGACGTGGTCGTCGATGCCACCGGGCATGCTGGGCTGCGGCTGCTCGGCCAGCCCAAGGTGCCTGCTCACGACCTGTGCGCCGCCGCCCAGGAGGTGCGCGAGGTGGCCGACCCCGACGCTGCCGCGGCGTTCTTCCGGGAGCGCGGCGCCCAGCCGGGAGAGGTCGTGTGCTTCACCGGCATCGCCGGCGGCTACAGCATCCTGAACACCCGCCTCGACGGGCGCCACGTGGGCCTGCTCAGCGGGAGCATCGCCGGGAGCGAGCACCCGTCCGGCGCGGCCATCCTCAAGCGTTTCGTGGCCGACAACCCATGGATCGGGCCGCGGGTGTTCGGCGGCCAGCGCTCCATCCCCCTCCGCCGGCCCCTCGAGGTCATCGGGTGGGGGCGCACCGTGAGCCTGGGCGACAGCGCGTCGATGGTGTTCGCGGCCCACGGCTCGGGGGTGGCGCAGCAGCTGCTGGCGGCGCGGGTGCTGGCGCGGGAGCTGGCGTCGGGGGGCGATGCCTGGTCGGTGAACGTCGCCTGGCAGCGAGCCCACGGCGGGCTGCTCGCCTCGTCCGACCTGCTGCGCCGTGCCAGCGAGGGCCTCAGCATCGACGACCTGGCGGTGCTGATGCAGCGCGGGGTGATGTCGCCGGGCATGTCGTCCGACACCATGGCGCAGCGCCCCCCGCGCCCTCCGCTGCGGGCGGTGCTCCGTGCCGGGCGGGGCCTCGCCAAGCTGCCGAAGCAGGCCCGCCGCATGGTGCCGCCCCTCGTGCGCGGGCGGCTGGTCGAGGCGCACTACCGGCGCTACCCGTCACGCCCGGAGGGGCTGCCGCGGTGGCGGGCGCAGCTGGAGCGGCTGACCGGTCAGCCGACGTGGGCCCCGACCACCACGCTGTAGCCGACGGCCACGGTGTCGCCGGCGTTGCGGTAGCCGTGCTTTCGGTCGCCGCGAAAGCGCACCACATCGCCTGGCCCGAGCACCACCCGCCGACCCATCGTCGCCAGCTCGATGCGGCCCCGTTCGCACGTCAGCACCTCCCGCGTGCCCCGCGCATGGGGGACCCCGGCCATCGCCGCCCCAGGCTGCAGCGCGAGGCGCTCGAGGTGCTCGCCGAGCTCCCGCACCTCCACCACCCCCACCCTCCGTCGGGGGACCTCGCCGGCGCGGGTCAGCTCCAGCTCGGCCCGCGGCGCCGCCAGCAGCTCGGCGACCGGCACCTCGAGGGCCGCCGCGGCCTGCTGCAGCACCCGCAGGGTCGGGTTGGCGCTGCCCGACTCCAGCGCCGACCAGGTCGCCTTGGGTAGCCCGGCTCGTCGCGCGAGCAGGGACTGGCTCACGCCTCGCTCCTCGCGCAGGGTGCGCACGTGCAGGGCCACGGTGGCGGCGGGTTCCATGGTCAGCCTCCCGAATGCTGTTCGGTATAACGAACAACCGTTCGCGATGATGCACACTTGGGCTACAGAGTCCGCACACGAGGAGTCCATCATGACCTTCCAACCGGTCTTGTCTTCCAGCGATGTGCCCCAGGGCGGGGTGCGGGTCGTCAAGCGCGACGGCCAGCAGGTGGCCGTGTTCCGCCTCGCTGACGGCGGGCTCGCGGCCGTCGACAACCGCTGCCCCCACGAGGGCTACCCGCTGTCGGCGGGCACCTGCAGCGAGGGCACGCTGACGTGCTGCTACCACAACTTCAAGTTCGACCTCGCCACCGGCGCCTGCCTCAAGGGCGACGAGGCGGTGCGGGTGGTCCCTGTGCGGGAGGAGGGCGGCCGGATCGAGCTGGACCTCACACCTCCCGACCCCGCGGTGGAGCGGGAGCGCGCCCTCGGGTCGCTACGGTCTGCCTTGGTGAACGCCCGCACGGGCCAGTGCCTCCGCGACCTGGCGCGGCTGCTGCAGCTCGGGGTGCCGGCCACCGAGCTGGTCGGGCTGCTGGCGGCGGATGATGGGGTGCGCAGCGAGTGGGGGGCGACCCACGTGCTGGCGGTGGCGGCCGACGTGTGCGAGGTGCTGCCGCGCTTCGAGGGGCTGCGGGCGGTGGTGCCCCTGGCGCTGCTGGTCGACCTGATCGTGGAGGCCCGCCCGCGGCGTGGCCCGCGGCCCGCCGCGGAGCCGGTGGCGGTGGGAGAGGGCTGGCAAGAAGCGCTGGCCCAGGCGGTGGAGGGGGAAGACACCGAGCGTGCCGAGGGGCTGGTGCGTGGGGCCCTGGGCGCGGGCGGTGGGCGCCTCGAGCTGGAGGTGGCGCTGATGGCGCCGGTGGCGGCGCACTTCCTCGACTTCGGTCATGGCGCGATCTACCAGTCCAAGGTGTTCGACTTGCTCGACACGGTGGGCTGGCACCACGCCCCCGACGTGCTCGCGGGCCATGTCGTGGGGCTGGTGGGGGGCACCCGGGAAGACGACACCCCCGGCTGGGGTCGCTGGCGGCGCACCGTCGACGGGGTTGGGGAGCACTTCGCCGCGTGGCGCGCCCAGACCGGGGAGGCGCCGGGCCTGGCCGAGGCCCTGCCGGAGCTGTCGGGGCCCCAGGCGGTGGCGGCGGTGGTCGAGGCGCTGCAGGATGGTGCGGGGCCCCAGGCGGTGGCTCGGGCGCTGATCGTCGGCGGTGCCGAGCGCATGCTGCGCTTCGACCGGGCCATCGAGGGCCGCCGCGACGTGCAAGACAACTGGCTTTCGGTCAGCCACATCCTCACCTTCACCGAGAGCCTGCCCAAGCTCCTCGATCGGTGGGACCACCCCGACGCGGTGCGGTGGCTGCTGATGGGGGCCCGCATGGTCGGCCACCACCGCGTGCTCGACGGGCCTCGCCCCGATGTCCCCCTGATCTCGTGGGACCCCGCGGCCTTCCGGACCGCGCTGGCCGCTCGCGACGACCGCGCCATCGCCCTGGCGGGGGCGGGCGCTCTCGAGGCCCCTGAGGCCCTGCGCGACGCCCTGGTCGACCACGCCCTCGACCACCCCGCGGTGCGCCCCATCGTCGTGGCGCACGCCTTCAAGCTGGCCCTCTCGGCGCCCGCGGCCTGCGCGGTGACCGGCGATCCCAGGCCGGCGATGGCGGCGGTGCGCATGCTGGTGTCGCCGCTGCAGGAGCGGCGGGTGCGGCGGGCCGCGGAGGAGGCCATCGCGCTGGTGGGCAGCGGGCAGGTGCCCAAGCTGCTGGCGCCCTAGGGCACCACGTTGCGCACGGGGGTGGTGCCGGAGGGCTGGTGGGCCATCAGGAAGGCATCGCCGCCGTCTTCGACCAGCAGCATCACGTGCACGTAGGTGCCCGCGGCGAGGTCGAAGCCCTCGAAGGCCACATCGGTGGTGCCGTCGAGGTCGAGGTCGATGGCCATGCTCATCGGGCCGGCCGGGTGGGTGAGCTCGACGGAGTCGCCGTAGGCCATCGACGACACGTAGGTGTCGCCGCTGTTGGTCTCGACCAGATCGAGCACCCCGAGGTCGACGGCGGCGTGCGTCCACCGGATGCGCAGCTCGGTGGGGCCGATGTTCAGGTCGTCGTCGAGGTAGGTGGCGACCTGCTGATCGGGGCCCTGGCCGAACACCATGAAGCTGTGGCGCCGATCGAGGAGCAGCTCGTAGTCGAAGGTGGCCCAGGCATCCGCGAGGTCGGCACCCTCGTCGATGAACTGAAACGTGTAGGTGTTCGCCGCGCGAGGGCTGTAGACGGTGCCCTGCAGCTCCTCGAGGGCCGGCAGCACCGGGGGAAGGTTGCCGTTGGCCACCATCGACACCGTGCCTACGTCGCGCCCGACGTGCACCACCCGGATCGCCGTCGTCTCGGGGACCGGATCGGTGTCGGTGTCGGTGTCGGTGTCGGCATCGGTGTCGGCATCGGTGTCGGCATCGGTGTCGGCGTCGGTGTCGGCATCCGTGTCGGCGTCGGTGTCGGTGTCGGTGTCGGCATCGGTGTCGGTGTCGGTGTCGGACACCGCGGGGGTGCCGGTGTCACCAGCCTTGTCGTCGTCGCCAGCACAGGCGATCAGCAGCAGCACGGGGACGAAGCAGCGCATGAGGAGGCCTCCGGACGGGCAATGTGACCTCGATCGAGGCGTTGCGCCACGTCGGGTGGTGGTGAGTCGGCTGTCGAGGGCGGTGACTGTAGCGACAACGGTCCGCCGACGTCGGACCTCGGTCATGACCATCGCCGACGACGTCGCGGCCGATAGGCGCATTGTGGTGTTTGGACCGTTCCCGGGCGGTGGCACGCCTCTCGCAAGGTCCCATGGCATCACCAGGGAGCCACCATGACCGCCGACCTCCACGCACAGCTCGCCGCCGCCCGCACCGACCTCGAGGCCTTCGAGGCCCAGGTCACCTCGGGGCTGCTCCTGCGTCGCCTGCAGCACGAGAACGCCCGCCACCCGCTGCTGGTCGGCTACACCCTGCTGCGGGCCGCGGCGAGCGTGATGGGCATCGCCACCTGCGCGGTGGTCTCCGCTCCCTGGCTCGGCGACGACGCCTTGCGCCTGATGGCGGCCCTGCCGCTGTCGACCAGCCTGCCCTTCCTCGGCATGGCCTCGGCGCTGGCCTTCGTGATGGCCGCGGTGTTCATGCGGTCGGCGGCCATCGCCCGCGGCGAGGTCAGCCCGCTGCTGCCCGGCGAGCACAAGCGCCACCAACGCCTGGCCGGCAAGGTCGCCCAGCTGCAGTGCGCCATCGAGGTGGGCAAGCGCACGCCGGGCCCCGCGTCGGTGCGGGTGACCCACCGGGCGGCCTGATCAGCGCGCGTAGTAGGCGCAGAACTCCTCACCGAAGCCCTGGAAGCGCGCCGTCATGGCCTCGACGCGCTCCAGGGCTTCGCCGTCGTCGACCACCCGCAGGGTGACGGTGACGGTCTCGCCGTCGATGGCGCAGACGCTGTCGGGCTCCAGCGCGGTGGGGTCGATGAACAGGCGGTGCAGCACATCGCCACCGCAGTCGTCGCGTCGCAGCAGGCCGAGGGGGTGCGGCGCGTCGTCGCCGCCCAGCAGGATGCCGCGCACATGCAGGGTGCCGCTGGCCTCGACGAGCTCGGCGGTGGACTCGACGCGGGCCCCCACGTCGACGTGCCAGCCGCCCTGGATACCTCGCACGATGTCGCCGGGCTGGCCGTCGCCGAGGGGGGCTCGCTCGCTGTCCTGGCCCACGGTGAACAGGCCCGTCAGCTCGTCGGGGCCGCACGACGTGGCGGCGGCCGTGTCGCCGGTGGCGCCGGTGGAGGCGGTGGGTGACACGACAGGAGGCTGTGGCTCGGGCGCGGGGGTGCACGCGGCGAGGAGGAGAGTCCACCACGACATGGGGCGGGCTATCGCAGCCGCCGGCTACTCACACGTGATGGTGGCCTTCCAGTCGCCGTCGTCGAAGGCACGGACGGCGACGTGGATGGGCATGTCGCGGTAGTCGAGGATGTTGGGGAAGGAGTAGGGGTTGATCCCGACACCCTCTACGTCCCACCGGTCGACGAAGGCGAGGTAGTTGCCCTTGCCCTCGAAGAACATCTCGTCGGTGGTGCGGCCCGGGTCGGCCACGTCGACCCGCAGCTGGGTGTCGAAGGCTTCCACGGTGAAGCCCACGGAGGCCTCGGTGTCGTGGATCAGGCACAGCCGGGCGGTGCTCGCCTCGGAGTAGCTGGGGTCGGCGAAGTAGTTGACGGTGAAGGTGCCGTCGACGGTGTCGCCGCACTGCACCTGCATCTCGCCCTCACAGGCGGCGTCGTAGCCGACGTAGAAGGGGAAGGTGTCGGTGGTGGAGGCCCCTTCCTTGTCGGTGACGGTGACCTGCACGTCGTAGGCGCCTGCGTCGCCGCCTGAACCGGTGAGGCGGCCTTCGGCCTCGACCTGCAGCCCGGGGGGCATGCCCTGGGCGGCCCAGCCGTAGGGGGCGGTGCCGCCGGCGGCGTCGAGGCGGTAGTCCATCTGCTGGAAGAGCGGGGCGACCGGGAGGCCGGCGAAGTCGGGCACGGGGCTGTCGTCGCAGTCGACGGTGAAGTCGAACTGGTAGTCGAAGCCCGTGGGGGCAGCGAGGACGAAGATCTCTTCGTACTCACGGTAGTGGCGCAGGGCGGGGTAGGCCCGGGGCCCCAGCACGAACTCGGCGGGGTAGAAGCTCGAGTAGATCTGCTCGGCGCCGGGGTAGAAGCGGAGGAAGCCGGCACCGGGGTCGGCGGTGCCCAGCAGGGAGCTGTCGAGCTCCGACAGGGTGAACACGATGCTGCTGGCGACCACGTCTTCGCCGAGGGCGACGCGGTACATCTGGTAGCCGTCGGTGTCGTAGTAGGTGGTGAACTCGCCCTCGAAGTAGCCCTCGACGACTTCGCCCTGCACCGTCTCGCCACAGGCCACGTCGGTGACGTCGTAGACGCCGATGATCGAGCGCTCTTCCCGGATGCGGCCGTCGGCGGACTCGGCGATGACCGTGAACGGCCACGAGCCCTCTTCCTCGGCGGTGCCGGTGATCTGGCCGGTGGACTCATCCCAGATCATCCACTCGGGGAGCTCGTCGTTGGTGTAGATGCGGGTGGTGCCGTTGGGGTCGTCGTAGACATCGAAGTCGTAGGCGAGGGGCTCGCCGAGCATGGTCGGATACTGCGGCACGAGCTGGAAGACCGGCCCGTCGGTGCACTCGACGGTGACCGACCAGTCGCCGTTGCCCTGGCTCACGACCCACACCGGCAGCAGGGGCTGCACCCCGGGGTAGCCCGACAGCGACGGGTTGGTGCCGGCGTGCAGGCGCGTCTGCAGCGACTCGGGATCGAAGGGATCGATGAGGTAGGGGATGTAGTGCTCTTCGACATCCCAGCTGCCGATCACCTCGCCGGGCTTCTCGACGTAGGCGACGACCGAGGTGCCATCGAGTTCCCAGTTGAGCTGCACCTCGGTGATGTATTCGTCGGTGGGGAGCTCGACGCCGAACCACTCGTGGTTGCGGAACTGGTCGAAGTCGGGGTCGATCCCGTCGAAGCCCGACTTGGTGAAGTCGCCCGACAGGGTCTCGCCGCACTTCAGCACCGTGGGCTCGAGGACGACCGACATGGTGAGGTAGGGGCGCTTCTCGCGGCCGGCGGCGTCGGTGACCCGGGCCTGGAAGGTGAAGGTGCCCGCCTGGCTGGGCTGGCCGACGACCTTGCCGTCGGCGGTGAGGGTGAGGCCCCCGGGCAGCGTCTCCCACTCGGGCACCGACCACGTGTAGGGCTCGGTGCCCGCGCTCACCGAGATGGTGGCCACGTAGTCTTCCTCGTAGATGCCGACGGGCAGCGTCTGATCGACGGACTCGAGGAGCGGGGTGGCGGTGGGGGCAGGCCCCGACGAGGTCACGGGGCCCTTGCACGCAGACAGCAGCGACACGGCGAGCAGAGCAGACAGCGACACGGTTCCCCCAGGTGGGCCTACGGACGTCAGGACAGGAAGTGACTGTAGTCTCTCAGATGGCCGGTCGTGGGCGGGATCGTCACGTAGCGCCCCTGCGGCGGCCCCAGAGCGCGCGGTGCGGCGCGCCGAGGGTGCACGACGGTGACGAGCCTTGACAGCTCGTGGGCGTGACCGTGGCCAGACAGAGGTCACCGGAGGACATCGTGACCGACCTCTTCACCCCCATGAGCCCCGCGGAACGCGACACCTTCACCCGCGCCTACGTGGGCCGCATGCGGGACCGCGACGGCTTGCCTGATCCCGTGCATCGCACCCTCGACAAGCGCGAGCGCTTCTTCCGCGATGAGGTGGAGGCCAAGCCCGTGCGCTGGCCCGGTGGCGAGCCGGCGGTGGACCCCGTGGTGTTCCAGCGCAACCTCGATCGCCATGTTCCCGAAGACGGGCTCGACGAGCGCATGCTGTGGGCCCTGGCCAGCGCGAAGATCAACCGCGGCGAGCGCTACGGCGTCGAGCTCAGCATGAAGAAGGCGGGCCCATCGGCCATCCACTCCGACGACCCCCACGCCTACCAGGAGCTGCAGGAGCTCTACCACACCCGCATCCTCCGCGACGCCGTGGAGACCTTGGGCCTGGAGATGTCGATGTCTCCGCCACGCACCAGCTTGAAGCTCCTCATCGGCGCCATGACCTCGCTCCC
>CBDUIC010000137.1:0-16468 GCA_965367245.1 uncultured bacterium
GTGGGCCCGCATCGTCTGCTCGTAGTGGGCGCCGAACACGCCGTCGGTCTTGTCGTAGGCGGCGAACAGGTAGATGGCGACGACCTGCATACGGATCAGCAGCGTGGCCCACAGGTCGCCTGTCTCCTCGGTGGGCTGCCCGCGTCGGGTGGCGAGGGCACGGTCCACAGAGAACGAGCCTCCACAGGGCGTCAGCGACAGCCACACGCTCGCAATGCCGAGGGCGTAGACATGATGCCTGACGAAGTCGATGTCGCCGCCGACTTCGCCCAGCAGCCACCAGCAGCCGAGCACGCTGGCCCCGGTGGCCAGGCTCGCGAGGCGCGCATGCCACCCCAGCAGCATGGCGAGGCTGGAGGCTCCCACCGCGAACGATAGCGGCACCTTCCAGGGCACGCCCAGCGATTCGACCAGTCGCAGCATCTTGCCGAGCTCCGTCCACACCAGCAGCGGGAGCAGGAGGCGGACGAGGGAGACGGCCCGGGTGGAGCCGACGTGGGTGAGGACGTGGCTCATAGCGGTCGACACAGGTTGCGCCCCCGGTCCTCGACGTAGTGGTAGCCCTCGTCGGTGGCACACTTGACCCGCGCCCGCAGGTCGGGGACACCGAGGGCCTGGCACATCCTGCGGCCCGCGCGATGGGCCTCGGCCTGGGAGCGAAGCCGCCGCCGGTGCAGGGCCACTTGCCACCAGGCCTCCGCCTCATACAGCGTCTTCAGCCGAGACACGGGCGCCCACGAGCCATCGGGCTGGGGCATGGCGTAGTCCGCCACACACACATCCAGCCAGGGCCCTCCGTAAGGCCGCCACGACTTGAGCAGAGGCGCGTCGTAGTACAGGACCTGCCGCGCGAAGGGCCCGCCGAACACGAAGGCGAGGCCGAGGCCGAGGCCGAGGGCGCGGAGGTGGAGGGGTGGCGTCATGAACCAGAGGTATCGGCGTCCCCCACATCGGCACAGCACAAACCATCCGTCAAGAATGGGGGCCTGTGCGCAGAATCGCTAGATGTCGCCGAGCGCCATCTCCCTACGAGCAACGGCGGCGGTTCAGCCCCCAAGCCGTCTGCCCAAGGCCGACAAGACCACCATCCGTGGAGCCCTGGCCTGTCCCAGAACGTGGTACCCAGTGTGGTGCGCCCAACTCTGGAGTTCCCATGGTGCTCGCAGGCCGCTGCCTATGCGGCGTCAACGCCATTGTCGTCGCTGGCCCCATCTCCGGCATCAGCCTCTGCCACTGTTCGATGTGTCGGCGGGCCTCGGGGGCTGGTTCGCTTGGCCACGTGCTGGCACGTGCCGAGGACGTCCGCTGGACCGAGAAGGGCCCCCACAGACACGTACAGCTTGCGAGCGGGTACGGCCGACCGTTCTGCGGCGAGTGTGGCAGCCCACTCCCAGAGACAGTGCACAACGGTGCGTACTGCAGGATTCCCGTCGGCCTGCTCGAAGACCACCCGGATCTCCATGTCACGGAACACATCTTCGTTGGCTCAGCAGCGTGTTGGATGCCTGATCAGGCGCCCCGCTACGACGGTGACGGACCTGCTCGGACGGACCTTCCCCCGAAGCATTGAAGAGGACGAGAAGCATCAGGGCATGCCACGTCCCATCCTCGCGGACATCGGGGTTGCCGGGCCGTCCACCAGGTCATCCACGGGATGACGCGCGGCTACCATGGCCTCCTGCAGACGACCCCGGGCATGCGCACCCCTACCTGTGTCTCGGCATCTCTCCATCGGCCTCGAACGATCTATGAGCAGGACCTTCGGACAACCTCGCGGACCGACGCCAAGAAGGGTACCCTCCGGGTCAGAGGTGCCGATGCTCGTGGGTCTGTGGATATGGGGCGGGATCAGCGGCTGCACCGGGCCGGCGGCGACCACGACGACGACCACGACGACGACGACGACGATCACCACTCCGTCCGGCTCCTCCGCTGACACTGGGATGGCTCCGACCATCGACACCGGAGGCCCGGTCCTCGCCCTGGCGTTCGGAGAGGAGCACACCCTGACAGACCCCGCAGCCGATGGGCGCGCGCTCGATGCCGCCGACGTGAACGGCGACGGCGTCACCGACCTCGTGGCTGCCGTAGTGGTGGGCACGTCCGCGGAGCTGGTGTGGCACGAAGGCCTCGGGGGCGCGGCCTTCGGACCGAGGCAGCTGCTGGCATCGGGCATCGAGGGATCGCAGGTGGTCGCCGCGGACCTCAACGGCGACGGGGACCTCGATGTGCTGTACGCTTCCGCCGTCGCCCGGGAGGTGGGCTGGCTCGAGAACTTGGGGGGCGGGGCGTTTGGGTCTCCTGTCGCGGTGGCCTCGGGCGTCGAAGTGACGGCCCTGGAGACCGGTGACATCGACGGCGACGGGGGCCTCGACATCGCATGGGCCTCAGCGGGTACGCAGACGCTGGCGTGGCACCCGAACGGGGGCGCCGGCGGGTTCGGGGCGGCCCAGGGGCTCGCAACCTCTGCGTACGAGGCCCGGGACCTCCAGCTCGCCGACCTCGACGGCGACGGCGATCTCGACCTTGCCTCGGCCTCCGACTGGGGGGTCTTCGACTGGTACGAGAATCTCGGCGCCGGCGGGTTCGGGCCCCGCCAGCTCGTGGAGTACGACGCGCCCCTCAGCGCCTCGGTGGTTCTGGCCGACCTCGACGACGATGGCGACCTCGATCTGCTCGCCGGCTCGGGCAGCGACTACTACGCTGGTTTGGGCTGGTATGAGAACCTCGGGGCCGGAGCGTTCGGCCCGCGGGCGTACCTCTCCAACAAGCCGTGGATCAACCAGGTGGAGACCGCCGATCTCGACAATGACGGCGCCCTGGACGTGCTCATGGTGACCGCAGGCATCGTCTACCACCACGCGAGCCAGGGCGGCGGGGCGTTCGATTTCGCCGAGTCCCTGCCCATCGGGACCGGCTACGTCCAGGTGCTCGTGGCGGCCGATCTGGACGACGACGGCGACATCGACATAGCCGTCGCCGACGAGGCCGGACTCTCCTGGCTGGACAACCAAGGCGGGGCCCTGGTGGGACCATCCCGCCCTGTGGTCCCCGCGGTCGACGGGCCCAGCGCGGTGGTCGCGCTGGATGTGGATGGCGACGGCATCGTCGATCCCGTGGCGGCGTCGCGGGAGGATGGGCTGATCACCTGGTACGACGCCAGCGGGGAGCAGCACCTCGTCGCCGAAGGCGTCACCGCGCAGGCCCTGGTAGCGGCCGACATGGACGGCGACGGCGACGAAGATCTGCTCGCGGGCGACGGCGGGGTCGACTGGTACCCAGCCGCTGGCGACGGGACGTTCGGCACTGGCCAGCCCGCCGTGTCCTTCCTGAGCGGCGTGTTGTCGGTCGCCGCCGTGGATCTCGACGGGGACGGTGACCTCGACGTCGTGGCCGCCGGGTGGCAGGGGGTGGTCTGGGCCGAGAACGAGGGCGGCGGCGCGTTCAGCTTCATCCACGAGACCCTCGTGAGCTCGAAGTACCAGTGCGTGTCGGGCGTAGCGGATCTGGACAGCGACGGCGATCCCGACGTGGTCTATGCCCACTCGGGCGAGTGGGGGTGGCTCGAGAACGACGGGTCCGGGGGCTTCGGCCCCCCTCGAACGGGGGGCGCGGGCACCTGGACGAACCTGGCCGCCATCGCCGACGTGGATGCGGACGGCGACCTGGACGTGATGACCACCGATCAAGGGCACCTGTCGTGGCAGGCCAACGACGGCACCGGCAGCTTCGGCGCGGCGATCCCCTTCACAGACGCCTTCATCGCCCACGCCGCTGACCTAGACCACGACGGCGACGCCGACCTCCTCACCGCGTTCGACGAGGCCGGCGCCTGGCTTCACGAGTCCCTCGGTGGTGGGGTTTTCGCGGCCCCGGTGGCGCTGTCGGCCGACACCCAGGTGACGGAGCTCGCTACGGGGGACCTCGACGGCGACGGGGATCTCGACGTGCTCTCCGCCTCGTTCGGGTCCGATCGGGTCGGGTGGCACGAGGTCGACCGGGTGCGGTGAGCCCGTGAACGCAAGAACCCTCCTGAAGTGGCTCGCCGAGCGCGATGGTGAGCAAGAGCATCCGATCGACTAGGTCGGCGGTGCGTGTCCAGGCATGGGTGCGCGTGCGCAGAAGCGCTAGATGTCGCCGAGCTCGGTCGCCACCTCGGCGACGGTCAGCGCCCTGAGCTCGCGGGCCAGCGCGGCGTCGAGGCGCGCGTCGAGGCGCGTGAGCACCTCGGGCACGCCCGCTGCCATCGTGCATCGCGCGCTGGAGCAGTCGTGGTGCATGACCCGCACCTGCCCGTCGGTGGCGCGGAACACGTCGAGGAGGGTGATCTGGGCCGCGTCGCGCGCCAGCCGGGTGCCGCCGCCCTTGCCCTTCTTGCTCGCCACCAGCCCGGCCTCCTGCAGGCGCCCGAGGACGCCGCGGAGGAAGGCGGCATTGGTGCCCACCCGCACGGCGAGCTGGGGAGAGCTCAGGGTGCCGCCCTGCAAGGCGAGCACCGCCAGCACGTGGGTGGCCAGGGCGAAGTGGGTGTTCTGCGTGATCACGCCACCGTCGTAACGGGGGCTACTCGCAGATGACCGACATGTTGGTCACCGAGTCGGCCTTCGACACGGCCCAGTCGGCCACCGGGCCACCGCCTGCGAAGTAGCAGGACAGGCCGGTGTCGGCGGGGGCGATGTTCATCGCCACGTCGCCGGGGTCGAGGTTGACGAAGATGACCCACGACGTGTTGGCGGGCAGGGTGGTCTGGCCCGGCGAGAAGCCGGAGGTCTGCGTGTCATCGGGGACGAGGGCGACATCGAAGGCGAGGTCGGGCGTGACGGTGGTGCCCTCGATGTTGTTGCCCGCGGGGTCTTCGATGGTCACGACCACCACGCCCTTGGCGGGGTCGATGTCGACGCCGAGGAGCGACGCGATGAGGCCGCCACCGGTGCGGCTGAGCATGTTGCTGGCCATCACGTGGGGGACGCCGCCGTAGCCGACCCAGATGTGGTCGTAGTAGTCGGGGTGGGACCCGACGACCTCGTAGTCGGCGTCGAGAGCGACCGTGAGGCCGGCCAGGCCGTCGGCATCGGTGGTGGCGGAGTCGCCGTCGACCGTCAGCTCCATGCCCTCGACGGGGTTGGTCGTGAGCAGGTCGACGAGCTCGAAGTCGACCGCGGTGCGGTTGGGGTCGGTGTCGGTGTCGGTGTCGGTGTCGGTGTCGGTGTCGGTATCCGTGTCGGCATCGGTGTCGGTGTCGGTGTCGGCCGCATCGGTCGTGGTGTCGTCTTTGTCGTCGGACCCGCTGCAGGCGAGGGCGAGGCAGGCGAAGAGGGGAAGGATCGTGCGCATGACAAGCTCCGGGAATCGTAGGTGGAACCGGGGCCGTTGCGGGCCTCGACGGCATGGGACCGGCTATCGCTCGCAGTCGCGGTGCGCCAGAGTACGGGTTGCACCGTGGCACAGGTTGGTCAGGCCGCGGCCGGCTCCAGCAGCCATGCCCAGCCCACGGTGGCGGCGAAGATGGCGACCGCCAGGCCGGCGCCGGCAGCCCACGACCAGCTTGGCGACAGGGCGAGCAGGGCGAGCACGGCGACCGCGACGAGGGGGAAGCTCAGCCCCACCGCCCACCAGCGGCCGGCCGGTGCCGCCGGCAGGAACTTGGGCCGCTGCAGGTCGGCGGTGGGCTTGGGGGACCACGCCGAGGGGTGCCCTGGGGCGCGCAGCATGTGCACCAGGCCTTCGCGCCACGTCGGCGCAGCGCGCACCTCGCGCCACAGGTCGACGAAGGGCAGGGCGTTGGCCAGCAGCGGGTTCGTCGTCGCCAGGGGCACGACGGTGCCGTAGACGGGGGGCGCCACCTCGGGCTCGAAGGTGCCGAAGGCACGGTCCCAGATGATCAAGACGCCGGCATAGTTCTTGTCGAGGTACTCGGGATTCACGCCGTGATGCACCCGGTGGTGGCTGGGGGTGTTGAGCACCCACTCCAGCGGGCCGAGTTTGTCGATGGCTTCGGTGTGGATCCAGAACTGGTAGAGCGTGTTGAGCGCGGTGTGCAGCAGGAACACCTCAGTGGGCACCCCCAGCACGGCCAGCGGCAGGTAGAACGGCACGCTGCTGATGGCGCTGGTGAGCGTCTGCCGCAGCGCCACGGCGAGGTTGTAGTCTTGGCTCTGATGGTGGACGACGTGGGTGAGCCAGCCCAGGCGGCACTCGTGGGTGAACCGGTGCCACAGGTAGTAGATGAAGTCGACGCCCAGGAAGGCCAGCACGTGGCCCCCCAGGCCCGTCAGCTCCCAGGGCACCGCTGCGTCGATGAGGGCGAAGGGCACGATGAGCACGGGGGCGAGGAAGAACTTCGACGCCTGCTGGGTGATGCCACACGACAGGTCGGCGATGGCGGTGGGGAAGTGGTACTCGACCTTGCCCCAGCCCAGTCGGCCGACCGCCAGCTCCACGCCGATGGCAGCGAAGAACAGCGGGATGGCGATGGCGATGGGGTTGAGCATCGTGGCGAGTGTATCGCGACATCCTGCCGTCCCACGAGGTCTCGAGGCGGGCCCGCCGACCCTTCGGTGGCCCCCCGGGGCTAGCAGGTCGTTGAAGAACCCTGCTAGTCGTCGCGGTCGCAGGGGACGACGACGCACATGCTGGCGGGCTGGCCGTCGAGGCTGGCAGGGGTCCACCCCCGGCGATGCCGCTGCCAGCACGCTTGGGCGTAGCGGGTGGGGGCCCCGGTGAGGGTAGCCACCCAGCCGGCCTGCCCCTGTGCCGACACCGCTACGACGATGCCGTCCTGGTGGCCGTGGGAGCCCAGCCGCCCAGGGGGCCCGGCCTCGGCGGGGGGCCTCGGGGGGACCAGGGAGCGCTCGTCGGCGCGCAGATGGCACGCCGGGAGGTCGAACGCTCGCCCCTCCAGCGCCGGACGGGCAGCCCTCCACCGCGCGTAGGCCTGATGGGCCTCGTCGAGCCCCTGCTCCTCGACCACGCGCAGCAACTCCGTCGACCCATCCGCCGCTGCGCCCGGCGTCACGACCGGCCCCACGGGGTCGTTGGCGCCAGCCCAGCGGTCGTACGCGTCGCGCAGCCACCGCTGGCCTTCGTCGGGCTGCAGGTAGAGCACCTCCAGCTGGTCCAGGCGCTCTTCGGCGGTGCGAGGGGAGAAGCTCGCCATCGCCAGCAGCTTGTGGGCCGCCTCGCCAAGGCCCCCCAGCAAGGCGCGGTCGGCCTGTGGCAGCTCGTCAGGCGGTGGGGCGAGGGGCTGCAGAGGGGGCACCCAGTTGGCGGCGCGCACCGTGTCACCGATGGCGCGCTCGGGCACGAAGGGAGGCTGGTCGGCCGCAGTCTCGGGGGCTGGCAGCGAGCGTGCCGCGCCCACCTGCCACACCTCGATGGTGCCGTCGGAGCGCTGGGCGGCGAAGAAGCGCCCGTCGGGGCTGCCCACCCCCACGATGGTCTGGTCTTCCACGGGGGCGAAGGGAAGGGTGAGGCGTGCGCGCTCCTCCAGGTCGGTCCCGACGAAGAGGATCTGCTGCCCCCTCGACAGCCACGCGCCGTTCGACCATGGGCCCATCTCGTCGAAGCGCTCCTTCTTTCGCGCCACTCGCTGGCCTCCGGGGGCGAACACCGACACCTCGTCGTCGAGACGGAACACGTGGCCATCGTCGCTGACGTGGGCCCAGCGCGCGTCGTCGTGGCGTGGCGCGTGGGCTGCGTCGGGGCGTGCCTGGCCACGGCGGTCGAGGGCGAGCCATTCGCCGTCGCCGACGTCGGCCGCCACGGTCCACGCGCCGGTGCCGAGGTCGGTGCGTACCAGCTGGCCTTCGTGCTCTTGGGCCAGGAAGCGGCCGTGGGGCGACACGATGGCGCGCCAGCCGGTCAGCGACACCGGCAGGGCCACCGCTCGTGGCTGGCCCCCTTCGGCAAGAGGGTACCCCTCGCAGGTGTGGTCGTGGCAGACGAACAGCTCATCGTCGTCGAAGAAGTACACCTCGTCGATCGCGTCATAGGGGGCGTCCAGCGAGTCGGGGCCGTAGACCGGGCCGACCGGCTCGCCGACAGGGAAGACCACCCGACCCGCCGACACCCACGGCTGGCCCTGCCACGAGAACAGGGGGGCGGGGCCATCGAAGCTGGGCCCTCCACGCCGTGGCCCCGCAAGGTAGGGGCCACCCCTGAGGCGCCCGTCGGTCCCCACGGCCACGACGCTGTAGCCGTCGTAGGCCATCAGTCCATCGTCGGTGACGACCGCCTCCTTCGTGCGCCATGGCAGGGGAGCGATCCACGTGACCTCGCCGTCGCGCGCGACGCTCGCGGAGCGGTCGTAGGCATTCGCTACCAGGGCACGCCCGTCAGGCGTCTGCCCCACGGGATGGCCGAGGTCGAGGGGAGCGTGGCGAACGCCGCGGCTCGACACGCGCAGGGAACGAACCCGCTCGGTCTGAGGGCCGTCGAGCTCCATCCGCACCCCCGACGCCAGCATCATCCACGCATCGTCGATGCACCGGGCTTCGTGCAGTCTGCCGGGGAAGGTGGAGACCTCGCCCGTGGCCAGGTCGCGGCGATGGATCTCGTCGGCCCGTGGCTCCCGCCACCACAGCGCGCCTCCACACAGCGTGCCCTCGCCCAGGTGGGAGAGGTCGTCGGCCACCTTCTCGCCCGTGCGGCGCCACACCGCTCCTGCTCCCGAGCCCCGGATTCCGAACAGCGTCACCCACGCGCCGTCGGGGGAGAAGCGACCGACATCCTCCCCTCGACAGCCCTCCAGCTCGGTCGTTCCGAGGAGCGTGCCGGTGCGGCTCCAGCGGTAGACCTGGCACCCAGCGAGGCCGAGGAGCGTCTGGTCGTCTTCCACGTGCACGTCGAGGACGACCGCGTCGTGGCGAAAGGCCGTGCGGCCGACACGATGGAGCAGGCCGTCACGGTAGGTGGCCGTCCCGGGTGGGCTTGCGGCGAGGTCGGGGGCGACCGGCGAGGCGGCGTCCGCGTCGGCCGTCGGCGGGCTGGCAGGGGTTGGAAGGCACGCGAGGAGCAGCGCCAGGGGTGTCCACATCGATCCTCCAGGGCGACGACGCCCGCAGCCGCAGCGTAGGCCGAGGCGATGCACGGCGCGCATCACAAACAGGTCACAGCGAGCGGCCGCTCCGCAGCGGACCGTTCGACCTGCAGGACGACGGGCTTCGAGAGCCGTCCTCCGGCAAGCGGCTAAAAAGTAGAGCCGACTCTAATTTTTCTTGCGGAGAAAACTGGAGTCGGCTACAACTTTTGCATGAAGCAGCCACGTTTCCAGGACCAGCCCCGTCGTGCCCAGAAGCGCGCCCGCACCCGGGTCGCTCTCGTGGAGGCCTTGCTCGAGCGCCTCGCCGAGCGCCCCCTGGAGGAGATCCAGGTCCGGGAGCTCGCCGAGGCGGCGGGGATCAGCAACGCCACCTTCTTCAACCACTTCCCGAGCAAAGACCACCTGCTGGCTCACTTCATCCAGCTGTGGACGCTGCGGGTGGGGCTGCTGGCCCGGGAGGTCCGTGCGGCGCATGACGACGCGCTCGCGGCCATCGAGGCCATCCTGGTCAGCACGGCCGAGTCCACGGCCGACCAGCCCCGCGTGATGAGCGAGGTCATCGCCGCTCAGGCTCGGGTCGGCACCTTCGAGGTAGACGAGCCCATCGAGCTGGCCGAGCGGCTGCTGTTCCTCGACGATGCGCCCGACGTGATGGGCCTTCCTGACAACGGTCTCGGCGACATCCTGCCGACGCTGGTGACGGAGGCCGTGGAGCGGGGCGAGCTGCCTGCTCAGACCGACGTGCAGCTCGTCGTGCTCGCCGTCGCCTCTGTGTTCTTCGGCGTCCCCCTGGCTCTGGGGCGCACCGCTCCCGAGGCGGTCGGCGCCCTGTACCGCCAACAGCTGCACCTGATCTGGGCGGGCGCTCGCGCGCCAACCAGTCCCTAGGAGCGAACGATGAATCGACTTGCCATGCCGGCCGCCACCACGCGGCCGGAGCGGACCCGTGCGTCTGCCATCCCTCTCACCGCGTGGATCCTCCTGGGGGTCGTGTTCACGGCCGTCGCGGGCAACCGCTTCAACGTGGCCGTGGTGGGCTGGGTGGCCGCCGTGCCCTGGCTCCTGGCGCTGCGACAGCTGCGAGGGTGGCGGCAGTGGTCGGTGTTCTTCATGGCGCTGCAGCTGGCGACCTTCCTGAACATCCTGAAGATCGTGACGGACCCGATTCCCGTGGTCTTCGTCCCGATGTTCTCGGTGCCCACCGCCCTCGGCGCGTTCGTGGCCTACGGGCTCTTCGAAGGGCTGCGGCGTCGGCTCGGTGACGGCTGGGGGCTCGCCCTGTTCCCTGCTCTGACGGTGGCCATGGAGGCCCTGTCCTTCTCGACGAGCGAGCTGGGAAGCTGGGGCAGCCTCGCGTACACCCAGCTCGACAACCTGCCGCTGCTGCAGGTCACGAGCCTCTTCGGCCTCACCGCCGTCTCCGGCCTGCTGGCAGCGGTCTCGGCGATCATCGCGGTGCTCGTGGCCCGTGCCGACCGCGCCCGCTTCCTGCCGGCAGCTGGCTTCGTCGCTGCCTTGGTCCTGCTCGCCCATGCCTACGGCAGCGTGCGCCTCGATCGGACCCTCGACGGGCCCACGGCGGTGGTGGCTACCATCACCACCGACATCCATCTCGAGCAGGGACGCTTCCCGCCGGCCGCTGTGCGCGCCGCGGGCACCGATGCGCTGTTCGACCGGACCGCCCAGGCTGTGGCGGCGGGCGCCGAGGTCATCGTGTGGAACGAGGGGGCGACCGCCCTCGACGCTGCGGACGAGGCCGACTTCCTCGAGCGGGCCGCGGCCTTCAGCCGGAAACACGGCGTCGACGTGCTCTTCGCCTATGTGGTGCCGCTGACCGAGGGGCCCTACGTCTACGAGAACAAGTACGTGTGGATGACCCCGGAGGGCCCGCTGGAGACCTACTTCAAGCGGCATCCAGTGCCTGGGGAGGGCGCCGTGCCGGGGTCCGGCCCCCTCGTCGCCCACGAGCGACCCTATGGCATGGCGGCGGGCGCCATCTGCTACGACTACGACTTCCCTGGCATGAGCAAGGAGCACGCGGCTGCCGGGGTCGGCCTGGCCTTGGTCCCGTCGAGCGACTGGCGGGGCATCGACCCGTACCACTCCCAGATGGCCGCCGTTCGAGGCATCGAGGGCGGCTACTCCGTGGTGCGCTCGGTACGTTGGGCGACCAGCCTGGCGACCGACGCGCTGGGGCGGGTGCGGGGCTCCGCCAGCTACTTCGAGGGGGGCCGCATCATGATCAGCTCCGTGCCCACGACGCAGGTGCCCACGCTGTACAGCCGGGTCGGTGAGGTGCTCCCATGGGGTGGCCTGCTCGTGGTGCTCGCGGGAGTGGCCACGGCGGTCGCCCGCCGGAGGAAGCAGGCTCGATGACCCTTGTGCGTTTCGCACCATCTGTGAATATGCCATTCGCACGGAGGCCCCATGCGCGTCACCATCGAAGTCGACGACGAGCTGTTCGAGCGCGTCGCACGGATCCTGGGGGGCCGCAGCAAGCGCGAGGTCGTGCATCGGGCACTGGAGGCCGTGTCGAAGCACGAACGCGCCGTGCACCTGGCCCGCATTCGGGGAGACGACCTCGTTCTGAACGAGGTGCCCCGCAGGCGCTTCGAGGGCGGTGAACTGCTGGCGGCGGAGGGCCTTCGCCCGTACGAGGTCGATGGGTCGTGATCTACCTGGTCGACACGTCCGCGTGGATGCCCTTCCTGCGTCGGGAGTCCTCGGCGGACTGGCTCGAAGGGCCGGTACGAAGGGGCTTGGTGGGCATGCACGACCACACCCTCGGCGAGCTTGCCTTGGCGGGAGCCCCACCGGAGCGCTTCTCTGGCCTGCACCGGGTGGCGCCCGTCCAGCAAGAGGTCGTCCTCGCGCTCGTCGAGCAGGTTCGGCCGAGGGGTGTGGCCTGGATCGATGTGCATCTCGTGGCGGCCGCGCGGGTGCACGGGCTGCGGCTGGTCTCGGCGGACAGGGCGCAGCAAGTCCTTGCCCGGGCGGTGGGTGTCCCGGTGGACGAAATCGAGCGCTGAGCCGCTGCACGTGGCGCCGGCCTTGTTCCGTTCGGTCGTCGGGTCCACCACTGCTCCCGAGCCCCGGATTCTGAACAGCGCCACCCACGCGCCGTCGGGGGAGAAGCGACCGGCATCCTCCCCTCGACAGCCCGCCAGCTCGGTCGTTCCGAGGAGCGTGCCGGTGCGGCTCCAGCGGTAGACCTGGCACCCAGCGAGGCCGAGGACCGTCTCTGTGCACGGCGAGCTGGAGACGCTACATCGTCCAGTCGTCAGCCCGTGTCGAAGCAGGGGTCGTCACATCGCTCGAGCTCTTGCGGCACGCAGCCATCGCCCTCACTGTACAGCTTGCACTCTCCGTCGTGACGGTGGGGAAGGAAGCGTAGCTCGGAGCACCCGACTTTCTCCGGACGAAGGGCGCAACCACCGAAGACCAAGAGGCCGTCGCAGCCCCGCGCGTCGGTCACGACACACTCATCTGCCGCACGGCAGTCTGCCTGCGAGAGGTCGACGCAGGGGTTCGAGGCACACGAGGCGAGAATCCACCACCACACGTCTCCTCCAGACCGACATCAGATAACAAGGCCCGGATGTGCGCCAACAGCTCGTGGTCAGCGCGGACTTCTCTCTCTTCTCGGAGGATGGCGTTCTCGCGGCGGAGTCGACGGTTTTCCTCATCCAAGGCCGCTGTGGACCGTTCGGCAGGGCTGCCAGCCAGCTCTGCCGTCTTGGCCCGTTCGAGCACCAGGCGAACTGCCTCCTGCTTGAACTGCAACGTGTAGCTTCAGCGTCTGGCCATCGAGGCCTCCCTGGTTCATACCTACCAGGTGGTCCGGCTCAGCGGGGCAAGGCCACCCGCGCTGGTTCGGGCCTTGCGACCAGCGTCGCTTGGCGACGCTAGGGCTCTTGTGGCTGGGCGTCCGGCGAGGCGTGTGCCCACGCGTCGGGCACGAAGCGCAGCGTCTCAAGGCTGCTGCCAGTGAAGGTACCGACGCCTTCCCAGTGTAGTGGGCCGTTGCTCGTCGCTCTCTCGACCACGTGTTCCGCCAAGCCGGAACAGACGTCTCCGAGCCTCGCACGGGGAACAAAGGAGGCGGCGGTGAGGGCCAGTAGCACCTCAGAGGGTAGGCGGTCGGTGGCAGGGTCGATGGGCCGGACGACAGGGCCATCGGCACCACGAAGCACCGAGAAGAGCGACACGATGTCGGTCTGGCCAGTCGTGGCGTAGGCGTGCCGGATGCCACGAGCCATGTCTTCTGTCACCGAAGGGAAGGAGGAGAGGATGGTGAGCCCGGAAGCCCAGGCCGGGGCGGACGCCGGCGGTTCGTGGTCGACCCTATCGAAGAGGGCGATACCGGTTCCCCCGCCGTGATCGGACGTGGGCACCCAGTAGCAGGCCTCCGCCTGAACGAGCTTGGCGCCCAGCCCGAAGAGCGCCTTGCCCACCTGAAGGTCGCATGGCATGACAGTCTGCTGGAGCTTCGGCAACGCCAGGGCATCCACTTCGTCGCGCAAGGCCAAACTCTCGGCGGTGGGAACAACGGTGGGATTCTGGAAACTCCATCGCCAGGTGCCGCCAACCTGTGAGTAGTTGCCGAGGATAACGCCCCGAGCCGACAACCGGAGCGAGCCGTCAGGCCGACGCATTGTGAAGGTCTGCGTTGGCTGGTCGAGGTCCCACCGTTTGATCTCCGGAACCCGCGGCAGCCGAAAGAGGAGTTCCGTGAAGTGGGCATCGCCCGCCGCGATGAGCTGTTCCATCCGCTCCTCGTCGGACGGGCTGTTTGGATGCGGTAGGGGCGCCTCGGCGTCGGGCGCCTCGACACTGCGGCGGACGGCGGCGGGCGCCGGGGTATCAGGGGACGGCACGGGCGCCGGCGGGGGCGGTGTGGCTGACGCAGAATCGTCGGGGCTGGACGACGCTCGTAGCCACCACACAATCCACGCGACCATGCCGATGGCGAGAGCCAAGAACGCGTATTCCAAGTCGTCTCCTGATCGCGGGCTCTGCTGACGGACGCCAGCGCCACCTCGGTGTGCGCCCCTCGTAGCGCGCTGAGGGTCGGCCACTCAACGATGGGCGGGAACCGCCCCTTCCGTCACTCGTGCCCACAGGGTCGTTCGTCGCGTCGATGGCATGGCGACCCTACTGCGCTCCATCCGAGGACCAGGCCCTCTCCTCTCCTCCGCAGCGCATTCAAATCATGTTTCTGGTGGGGGCTGGATTGGGGAGCGTGAACCTGGCACCGCGCTCGCGGTAGACGTCTCGCACGCCCGCGCAGCTATGATGGAGCATGGTCGATGACGCCCGAGCAGCCAGAGCCCGTCGCCGTGCTTCACGGCACGGCGAACTCCTCACCGAGCAGACGCCGGCGCAGCTGCCAACCGCAGCGGAGCGAGTGGGCTCGATGTGGCAGCTTGCTCTGGATGCGTTTGGCATAGACGAGGTGGAGAGCGACACGCCCCGTTCCGAGTGGCCCGGGCGGCTGGTCCGCGGGTGAACGAGGACTTCCTGGACCTCCTCTCGCTCTTGCTGGAGGACGCCGCGGACTTCGTTGTGGTCGGCGCGCATGCCATGGCCGTGCACGGTGCAGCACGAGCCACAGGGGACATCGATGTGCTCGTTCGGCCGTCCACCGTCAGCGCATGAGTTGGGCCCTACGGCGGCCAGCCACCAAGGCGAAGAAACACAGGATGGCCAAGGAGGCCCCTGGGACGGACGGCGCAGGCCGGACATTGCATGAGCAGCCAGGGCCCCGGATGCGTACCGATTGGGACACATTGCCTGCTCGGTCCATCAGGAACACCTCCTTTGGGTGGCTCCAGAACTCCGGTGGATAGCCACCGCACTGCTCGACCCAAGAAAGGCCACCTAGGAACCAATACTTGTCTTCCTGCAGATCATGTGTGACCACGATTGTGTCGTCAGGAAATGTGTTCGGCCCAGGGTCGAACTCATACGGCACACTGTGTATGTCGCCGCAGCTGGTGTTTCGAAGCACCTGCTTCTTCCCATACCCAATGTCCAACAGGACTGGCGGCTCATTGTCCTGCGTCTCGACCAGATGTGGGAATGACTGGCTGGAGCCGTTGGTAAGGAAATAGGTCGAATAAGGCTCCAGCTCGGTGGTTGGCACCAATCGAATCATGGTCGACTCGATGCCGGGCCACACATCCGCCTCTGCGTCTACCCGCGCCCCATCAGAGTCAACAATGTGGTAGGCCTCCAGCGAGTCACCCCCAAGCGTATCAAACCAAAGGAATGCACCATTCGTTGGAATAACGGCGGGAGCATCCGCCGTGCCCACCTCGAGGGAGACCGAGCGAGCTGTGCACTGGCACGCGAGCGCAGAGTGGAGCAGCAGCAGCAGCATGAACCCTCCTTGACGTTACCCCCACTATGGGCTTCAGGGGCAGTTGAGCGCAGCCTCGGCGGCGCTGATGGGCACGATCGAGCCACCCACGTTGGAGCCCTCGATGTCGGTCACCCAGTAGGGTAGGCAGTACGGACCGCTGCCGTCGGGGCACTCCTCGCAGCTGAGGCCGACGGCACCGAAGACGCCGCACACTGCGTCGTCAGGCGCGCTAGTGCCGAGGCCGATGGCGGTCTTCAGGTGTCGGGTGTCGATGACGGTGCGGAAGACGCCTCCTTGGATGGTGGAGAGGTCAGCTGCGAAGGCGCCGGACAGCTCGTAGTCGGCCAGGGTCATGGCCCCGTCGGAAAGGGGCAAGGTGAGGCCCTGGTCCTCGACGAGGAAGTAGGGTTCCTCGTAGAGGGGGTCGACCGCGGGCTCCTGAGTCGCGACGCAGACATCCTGCCCACCGCTGCCGTCGCTGCCCGCGAGGATCATCGGGATCACGGTGGTGGGCTCTGCGGTGACCTCCAGCAGCAGCTCGACGTCGCCGATAAGGTCGGCGACCAGCGGTCCGACGGTGTCACCCCCGGGCTCGATGAACACGCCCTCGGTGAGGTCGACGCTGAACACCGAGCCGTTGGGGCTCACCGTGGTCGGCGCGCCTTCCTCGGCAACGGTGAAGCTCCACGAGTACGGTCCACAGTCCCGTGCCAGGGTGACCTCGTAGGTCGCGGCGGGGAGCGGGGCGTCGACGTCGAAGGAGATGATGTAGCTGGAGTCTGCCGCGTCGAAGGACGTCGAGACGCCGGCGACGCCGGCGACAGACAGAACGGCGGACGGGTCGGGATCATCGAGGATGGCGATGACCGGGGTGCGGAAAAAGGCGTCGGCCTCGCCGTCGGCCGGGAGGGTGAACTCGACCGGGTTGGTGCAGGAGTAGAGCGTGCCGGTATCGGCCGTTTCGGCCGTCGGTGCGGTGTCGGTGTCGGTGTCGGTGTCCGAGTCGGTATCGGTGTCGGTGTCGGTGTCCGAGTCGGTATCGGTGTCGGTGTCGGTGTCCGAGT
>CBDUIC010000138.1:0-16319 GCA_965367245.1 uncultured bacterium
CGTTCTGCGACACCGAATGCCCGCTGTGTGCCCCGTCCGCCTAGTCACCAAGGGTGTAGTGCTCCACCACCTCCCCCATATGCAATACAGCTGCCAGCTGGACTCCTGACGAGGCGACAACGTCAAGAATAGCGGGGAGCGCTGCCTCCGCCAACACGTCGCCGGTAGCTACATCCACGCGCTCGACGAGTCCTCCATGGGCGTGAAGCACGGAAGCCCCCTCGACATGAACAGGACCCCGATGCGCCCGGCTCCAGCGCACATCGCCTGTTTCCGCATCGATGCCTTGCAGCACCTTCATCCGCCCAACAACAACGACAATACCACCCTGGCAAGCAACCACCTGTGCTCCCTCGCTCCACTGCCCAAGCGTTCGTGCCTTCCCGCCTCCAGCTGGCCAGGCAACCAACTTCGATCCACCGGAACCGAGCAACCACCGACCGTCAGCGGACCAGACCAACCCGGACACCTCGGCGCGGAGTCCCTTGAGCGGGCCGCCGACGGGACCACACTTCGCTAGATCAAACCGCATTACGCGGCCGTTGCGCTGGCCGACCGCGAGCCGGCGCGCGTCGGGCGACGTAGCGACGAACACCGGCACTACACCGAGTGAGAGGGGGGTAGATGTAGCGCCCTCGAGCCAGCTCAGGGAACTGCCGTGAAGCGCCAAGACACTGGCCCCCGGGCCCCAGGTCAGCCCCGTTACGCGCTTCCCAAGGTTATGCCGACACACCACATCTAGGTCCGGCAAGCTGGCTACTACAACCGTCTCTAGGTCATCGGCGGGCACCCAAGCCACGCGGTCCGGACCAAGAAGAGCACGATAGGTGGGTTCGGAGCGCGCAGGCACCGCGCCCCAACAAGTCACTCGCTCAGCGGATCCAACCAGCACCGTGTCGGCGAGCGCCCAGCGAAGAGCTTCACAACGGCCCACAAAGGCATAGTCCACGTCATCTCCTCCGGAATAGACCGTACGTCGCACATGTACGCCAGCGTGTCGACCGGACCTCATCCGCGTAGTTGATCTGTTGTCCTTCCGCCCTGCGGGCAATGGCGGAGAGCGGACCGCCGGCGATGAGCGCGCCGCGCAGCTGGGGATGCAGCATCTCTGCATCAGCGAGTCGTTCGAACACCAAGTGGACGCCGCGCCATGCGTGCTCCGCGTCGTCGTCCTGCCGCCCTGCGGGCGATAGCAAGGAGCGCGCCGCAGCCGCCAGGCGAAGCGCCGTCAGTGAGGCGCAACCCCAGCGCGATTTTGCGCTTTTTGGAGCCAACAGTCATCTGGAGCGCAGTGCCGTGACCGAGCGCCATCACGACTCGATGGAGGGGGCCACATCACCCCAGTAGCCAAGGTCTGCGCTAGGTCGAGGAGCCCGAGCTCCATGGGGTGAGGCGCGAAGCCGAGCCGAGCCGGCGAAGCCGCGTCGTTGACGCGAAGCCTCAGCGCGACCCATTGCTTTCGGGACGGTGCCTCCGGGGAGCGGCGGAGAAGGAGTGGAGGCCCATCCGAGCTTCGTCGCAGCGCCGGCGCAGTCCGTGGAAGGCCACCGCGACGGCGGGTTCGCCGAGGCGTAGCACGAGGCCATTGGCCAAGCGAGAGCTCGAGCGCTGGGGAGGCGGTTGGGCACCTCAGCGGGCGCAGAGACGCCCGGGCCGCTTCCGGTACCGGCCACCTCCCAATGAGGCCCAAGCTGGCTCGGGCGATGGAGCTGCTCGCCGGCACAGCGTGGCTGCCCGCGGGGGGTTCGCAGGGGCGACCGCCTCCGCACTCTTGCCTAACGTTGATTGCCATTGCCGAACCGGCCCTTCGGGCCTCGCTCGCGGAGCTCGCGTCGCAGTGGAATCAAGCGTTGGGAGGCTCCCCCGTTGGGGGTCGTTGATGGAGCCTCGGACTTCCCTTTCCAGGGTGCAGTAGCATGGTCCCCCGACGACGGGGGGGAACGAGCGTGACTGCGCACACGGACATGAAGGTGGCCGGTCGTATGCAGGATGCGGTCCCTGCATGACCCCAGGTCCCGCCAACCCTGACGTGTCAGCCCACCAACTTGCCCCTACCCTTTGGCCGATGGGCATCAGCGTGCTGCTGGCCACGGGCGGCGCGGCGCTGGCTCTGGTCGACCTCGGGTTCGGGCTCCAGTGGGCCCTGCTATGGGCGGCGGCCGCCGCGATGTGGGCGGCGTCTTGCGCTCCGCCCCCCGGGGTGATGCGCGTCGTACCGCTCGCCCCCTACCAGCCCCTCCAGCTGCACGAGATGGAGAGCCCGCCGAGGTTCCTGCCTGGCTATCCCTTCGTGCTCCTGCTTGTTCTCCCCGCCATCTTCCCCCTGCTCCCGATCCCGTTCGGCTTTGCCCCCCCGACGGGGGCCCTCATTCCAGGTGTGCTGATCGTCGCGGGCTTCATGGCGTGGGTCACCTATACCGGTTGGTGGCGAGCCGGCCGGGTGGCGAGTCTCTTGCGCCGTCCCACCATCGAGGGGCGCGTCGCCGACGGGTCGTGGGTACTGCACCGCGGGTGGTGCACCCACGAAGGGGTCGGTCAGAGCACGGCGCTGGTTGCTACAACGACCGGAACGGCGGAGGTCGTCACGACCCATGACAGCCGCTGGACCTACGCCGTGCGCCACCTGAACCTGGCCCCATTGACCCTGGGCGACGCGGTCGTCGTCGAGCCGGACGAGCAGGTCGAGTTCGGCGGCGTGGTGCACAACCTGCTCGAGCGGCCAGTCATCGACGGGGAAGCTCGGCGAATGGCCCGGAACGCGTGGCACTGGGACCGAGTGAGGGTGGAGCCGGGCGACCACATCGTCGCCCTCGGGACGTTGGACGGCAACGTGCTCCGCGGGAGCGTCGAGCAGCCCCTCGTGGTCATGGCTGACGCCACGGACCCGCGAGTGCCCTTGCGGCGCTACCTCCGCGCGCGCCGCGGCGGCCTGGCCGTCGCGACCGCGTGCCTCATCGGGGTGCTGCTCACCATGGTTCTGCTCTAGGCGGGAGTGGCTCCCGTCGATGCCGGGACTTCGCGCGGGTGTGGCGAGGAAGCCTACGACACCGGCTTTTCGTCGCACTGCGCGGTACGGGCCTCGGCCACGAGCTCGCGCACCTGCTGTGTCACGTCGACCCCGGGGGCGCGGCCGACGATGCGCCCCGCCTCGGCGCCACAGCGGTCGTACACCACCACGGCGGGCTGGGCGATGCCACGCTCTGGCAACCACAGCCCCATCGACTCGATGCCGGCCGCGTGGCTGTAGGTGGGCACGCCGGTCACGGTCGCTACCTTGGCCGCTGCCTCCTTGGGGTCGTGGGTGATGCCCATCAGCGGCACCCCGAGCTCCGCCTGGGCCAGGGTGCGCAGCTGCGTGGCGCACACCGAGCAGCTGGCCCGCTTGAGCACCACTACCACCGAGGTCTCCCCGGTGTTGGGGTGGGCCATAGCGCCGGAGGCGAGGGAGAGCAGGGCGAAGGCGAAGAGGTGCATGGACTGTCTGTAGCCTGCGAAGGCGACGCGGGGCCCCCGCCCTTCTTCTTCCCCCGGGTACAGTGCGCCCATGATGTGGCTGCTCTCCCTCGCCCACGCCGACGACCTCACCGTGGAACGCGCTAGGGTGCAGCTCGAAGCGGAGCGCCCGGCGCAGGCCATCGCGCGGCTAGCACCAGAGCTGAGTCCCCATATGACCGGCCGGCTGATGTGGACGTACCTCGATGCCTGCGACGAGCTCGGCTGGTCGAACCTGTGCACGGTGCAGCTCGACGCCGCTGGGGGCATGAACGCTGGCAGGGTGCTGACCTGGCGCATGCGCCCCGAGACGGTGCTCCGAAGTGGGGAGGCGCGACGCACCCCACCCTGGCACCTGCCGATGTGGCGGGAGCGCTCCTTCGCGATGGCGCACTTCGGCTGGAGGGCGGCCGAACCGTGGCTCGACAAGGCCCCCGACCATCCCGACGTGCTCATCCCCCTGCTCGCCCAGCCGGGCGGAAAGAAGGTGGCGAGGCTGCTGCGCAAGCGGCTGCCGAAGACGGTCGAAGATGCGGCGGTGCTGTACCGCTGGCATCGCGCCATGCGGGCGGTAGGGAGCAAGGCAAAGACGACTCGCACCGCACGGATGCTGTCGAAGGCCGGGGAGGAAGTCCCTCATCAGACCCACATCGGGCACCAGCCGACGACCCACACCGACACCTACCCGCCGCCGACCAGAGAAGACTACGAGGCCCTCCAGCAGTCCTTCCCCGAGCTGACCGCTGACCAGACACGCGAGGCCGACGAGCTCACCGCGAGGGCCCAGCGAGACGGCCTCCCTCCCCTGGAGACCGACCTCGGGCTGCAGGCCTACCAGGCCTACCTCGCTCACGACCTTGAGCGTGCCCTCACCCTGCACCACCTCTCGTTGCTGGCGGCCCCCTCCGACAGCGCCGAGTGGACGAACATGGGGCTCCCTCTGAAGCGGATGGAGCAGTACGCCGCAGAGCGAGGCCTGCACGAGGTCGCCGAGGCGCTGGCCCCCGACGATCCCTTCCCGAAGCTCAACCTCGCCCTGTGTCAGGCTCACCTGGGGGACCACGCTGCCGCCGCAGCCACCATGACAGCCATCCACGACCCACCCCCCGCCTGGGCCGAGCTCACTTGGGCGGCGTTGCACGGCCTCGCGGGCGACGACGAGGCCTCCGTGGCGGGCTTCCGAGCGGCCGCCGAGGTCGCCTGCCAGCTCCCGCTGCTATCGCGGATCGAGTTTCTCCAGGACCTCCACATCGAGCCCGGCCTGGCCCACGTCCGGTCCACCGAAGACATCGATGGATGGGCGGAGGCCTGCCCCGTGGGCGACGTGCTGCTGACCCCACCCTGACCCGGTCCGGGGGGTGCCGGTGTCGTCAGACGGGCCAGTCGAACCCGGTGGCCTGCTCGGACACGGCCCACAGCCGCTCGATGACAGCCTTGTCGTGGGCATACGGCTCCAGGGTGCCGGTACCGACGGGACCGACCATCTCCTGAAAGCCCGTCGGCCCGTACAGCGCCCGCTGCTCTAGCCCGCTCTCCGTCGCGCACATCACCTCCGGGTACGAGCCCTTCTCGGCCGTCTGAACCATCGGTGACCAGGTCATGAGCTTCCAGGCAGCCCGCGTGAACACGTTGCCGCTGGTCTCGATGAGGGAGGTGGCGGAGGACCCCGGGTGGCAGACGTACACCTCGACATCCTTGTTCGCCGCTGCCAGGCGATCCTGTAGCTCGTAGGCGAACATCATCTGCGCCAGCTTGCTGTGGCAGTAGGTGCGGTTCTGGTGGTAGTTGCCATCCCAGTTCATGTCGTCGAACTGCATGGTCTGCAGCCCCATCTTGTAGCCGAGGCTGGAGACGACCACGATGCGCCCCTTCGAGGCCTCGATGCGCTCGTAGAGCAGGCCGCAGAGCAGGAAGTGCCCGTAGTGGTTCGTTCCTAGCTGGCTCTCGAAGCCGTCGACGGTGAACGTCTGCGTCGGCACCTGCGCGATGGCCGCGTTGCAGAGGAGCGCGTCGATCCGGGGCACGCTCTGCCGCACCTCCTCCGCAGCCTCCCGCACACTCGCCAGCACGGCGAGGTCCATCTTGACGAACGACACCTTGGCGTCGCCGCCGAACTCCTCCTTCAGGTGGTCGATGGCTGCCGTCGACTTGTCAGGGTTGCGGTTGAGCATCACCACCTGCGCTCCCTTGCGCAGGAGGATCCGACTCGCCTGGAAGCCCGCGCCGGAGTTGGCTCCGGTGATGAGGAAGGTCTTGCCTTGCAGCGAGCCCAGACGCTCAGGGGTCCAGCCATTCGGTCCGAAGGTGTGGTCTGACATGGGGTGCTCCCGCCAGGAGTCCCTGGCTGTTCGCGATGGATGGCATCGGAGGGTGGATGCTCGACGGGCAGCCTCTTGGCTGCGGACCCTCTCACTGTAGTTTCCCGAGCGCGCCTACAAACTATCCCTACGCGCCAAATCATCATCTACAGACGCCAACCCGCGCGCCGTCGTCGGTCAGGCCACCTGAGCAGCCTGTGAGACCAGCTGCCTTCGCAGACTCTCGGGCGTGGTGCCCTCCCAGCGCTGCACCGCACGGAAGAACGAGTTGGGCTCTTCGAAGCCCAGCAGGTAGGCGATCTCGGTGCCGGTCAGCTGGGTGCGACCCAGGTAGTGCTTCGCGAGGCTCTCGCGGGTGGTGTCGACCACGGCCTTGAAGCTCGTTCCTTCTCCCCGCAGCCGTCGCTGGAGCGTGCGCGAGCTCACCGCCAAGCGCCGAGCCACATCGCCCATGCCGAACCGGCCGCTGGGTAGCCCCTCCAGGAGCACAGCCTGAGTGCGCTCCGAGAACGTGGCGTTGCCCTCGAGGTCGGCGAGCCGCTTGCGGAGCTCGGGCTCGAAGATGGCCCACATGGCCCGGTTGGCGGTGAGGAACGGGCGATGGGCATCGGCCGCGCTGAAGGTCACTCGGATGACCTCCCCCTGCGTCATCCGGATGCCCAGGAAGTTCTCGAAGGGAAGCGGATCCCGTGGGAGTGCTGGCAGAATCACCGAGGTCGGCCGGATGCGCTGCCGCGTTCCCAGGCGCGCGAGCTGAGTGGCGAACAACACCTCTGCGCCGTTCATGAACCCCAGCTGCCGCACCTCCGGATTCTTCCAGCGGTAGGTGAGCTCGAGCCCCCCCGGCCCATCGTGGACGTCGAGCATGACCGGCCCGAGCAGCGGCTTGAACCGGGCCACCCGTTCGGCCGCGGTCGCCAGGTCGGGGCTGCACAGCGCCGCGAACACGGGCGGTGTGAAGAACTCGGGCCTCGTGGCCTCGGTGAACCGCACCCAGAAGTCTTGCGTGTCGACACTCGCGTCGAGAGCCTGAAAGAAGCGCAGGAACGAGTCACCCGAGAGCCGTACGTCGTCGCGGTTCAGGAGGTCTTCGGGGAGCTGTGCGCGTCGGAGCACATCCTCGTAGGGGATCCCCACCTCTGCCAGGATCGCCTTCCAGCCTTCGCCGATCGCATAGGTCTGCTTGCTCGCCATCGAAGCCTCCCAGCCGCAGCCTAGCCGGCACCGCCCCCATTCGGACTATCTTCACGCGCCATATCGCATGCTTCAGGCGCCACGCGTTGCCGGTCACGTCGAAAGTGAGCTACCCAGCCCCGATGTGGAGGTTCCGTGCGTGCCATTCCCGTCATCCTGATCTCGGTCGCCTGCGTGTCGGAGCCCAAGCCCCAAGGCACGGCCGACGTCGTCGGGCCCAGCGCAGACAGCCTCGGCACGTCGACTGACCTCGAGTCCGCCGACACCGACACAGACACAGACACAGACACCGACACAGACGCAGACACCGACACAGACACAGACACAGACACAGCGCCCATCACCGACACGTCCACCCCCACACCGACGGGCGATACCGGCACCACCACGACGCCTGGCACGACCTCGACCGGTAGCACCCCCGTGGAACCCGTTCCCGTGCGGTTCGTGGCCCTGGGCGATGCGGGGGAGGGCAACGACGCTCAGTTCGCCGTCTCCGAGGCCATCGAGCAGGTCTGCGCCGTGCGAGGCTGCGACTTCGCCCTCTACCTGGGCGACAACTTCTACGACACCGGTGTCGACGATGTCTACGACACCCAGTTCCAGACCAAGTTCGAAGACCCCTATGCGAACCTCACCATGCCGTTCTACGTCGTGCTGGGCAACCACGACCTGGGGCTAGACGGTCTCGGCGTGAAGTTCTGGAAGGCACCGATCTACGTCGACTACGAGCAGTACTCCGACAAGTGGACGATGCCGGATGTGTACTACAGCTTCGAGGTCGAGAACGTGAAGTTCTACGGGCTGAACACCACCGACATCTTCTTCGGCTTCGGTGGCGACCAGGAGACCTGGATCGCCGACGAGTTCATCGCCAGGGGCCCGCACATCGAGTGGAACATCGGCTTCGGGCACCACCCCTACGTCTCCAACGGCCAGCACGGGAACGCAGGGAACTACGAGGGCATCCCCAGCGCACTTCCCTACAGCGAGATCCCCCGCGGCGAGTACATCAAGGAGTTCTTCGATGCCGGGGCCTGCGGCAACCTCGACCTGTACTTCTCGGGCCACGACCACAACCGGCAGTGGGTCGGCGAGGCCTGTGGCACCGAGTTCGTGGTGTCGGGCGCGGGCGCGAAGACGACCGACCTCGAGGGCCGTGGCAACAGCACCTTCTTCGAAGACGACACCAAGGAGGGTTTCGCCTGGATCGAGATCAACGGCAAGACCCTCACCGGGGCCTTCTACGACCTCGACGGCGTCGAGGAGTTCTCGACGACCATCATCAAGCCCTGAGGCCCCCTCTCAGCCTCGCTTCAGCCGCCCCTCCAGCGCGGCCAGCCGCTCCCGCAGCGCGTCGAGCTCCGAGGCCGCCTCCTCAGCCGGGGTCGGGTCGGCCGGAGGGGGCGGAGGAGCCGGTGCGGGCGGCGGAGGCTTCGGCGTGGGCATCAGCGACTCCATCCGGTCGAGCTGCGCGCTGAGCATGTCGAAGCCCATCACCAGCTGCCGGCGCACCATCAGGTCGCTCGGGCTGTCACCGCTGGAGCGGATGATGCGCCGCAGCATCCCCACCGGGAAGAACTCCGCGCCCTTGAGCACCTCCAGCACGATCTGAAGGAGGACCTCGCGGGTGAGGTCGTCACCGCTCTTCACGTCGACGACCTCCACCTCGTGGCCCGCTCGGATCAGCCCCGCGATGTCGTCGAGGTTGACGTAGGTGGACCTCGACGTGTCGTAGAGCCGTCGGTTCGCGTACTTCTTGATCGTGATCACCCAGGCTCCCGCAGCGACCGGCGTCCTAACCGCGGCAGCCCATTCTCGGTCCGACGCACACCCCATCCTCATGGAACCCAAGGAAGGATGCAACGAACGGCGGCAGGTTGCCTCGCCGCCGGTTATCGACGCCTCACGTTGCCACGGGGGACACATGCGCTCACTCATTCCTTTGCTGGTCCTGACCACCGCCTGTCAGGAATACGACCTCAAGCAGCAGGTCGATCCCGAGGATGCGCCCGCACCCGACATCGTGGTCAACCCACCGTCCATCGACTTCGGCACCCTCGAGGCAGGGGGCTCCGCCGTCGAGTCCTTCGAGATCGAGAACGTCGGCGACGCCGTGCTGTCGGTGAGCGGGGTCGAGGTCACCGTGGGCGACGACGTGTTCCGGCTGCTGTCCGACACCACGTATGAGCTGCAGCCCAGCGACTCCGTCAGCCTCGACGTGGAGTTCGTTCCCTACGCCGACGAGCACTTCGGCCTGGTCACCATCGACAGCAACGATCCCGATGAGCCCGAGGCCACCGTCGACCTGCTGGGCCTGCAGACCATCGAGACGACCACGCCCTACACGCCGCCCGACGACACGCCCTACCTGACCATCACCCCGATGAACCACGACTTCGGCGAGCTGTTCGTGCCCTGCTCCGACGACGTTCGCCTCGAGATGAAGAACGAGGGCTCTGCCACCCTCGAGATCACCGACGTGTCCTTCGCGTCCGGCGGGCTGATGGCCTTCGACAACCTCGGCGTGGGCCTGCCCCTCACCCTGGAGCCCGACGAGTCCGTCGACGTCGAGGTCACCTTCGATGCCCTCGCCGAGGGGGCCGACCAGGGCGTGCTCGAGGTCACGTCGAACGACCCACGCGGGGTCATCACCGCGACACAAGACGGCGAGAGCCTCTACGCCGCCTACACCACCGAGGAGTTCCTCGAGCCAGGCCGTGCGCCCGTCGACATCGTGATGCTCATCGACCAGTCGGGCTCGATGAGCTCGAACCAGGGCACTATCGAAGACGGCATCCCCGACTTCCTCGCCGAGCTCGCCAACGTCGCCGACTGGCAGCTGATCCAGGTCACCGACAGCGACGGCTGCGGCAACCAGGGCATCATCGACCAGAACACGGCCAACGCCGAGAACATCCTGATCAACAACGCCTTCTCCATCGCGGGCGGTCTGGGCCTGCACACCGAGGCACTGCTCAAGCACGGCGACACCGCGCTCGCCAAGGATGCGCCCGGCAAGTGCAACGAAGGCTTCCTGCGCTCTGGGGCGCTGCTGCACCTGATCATGATCTCCGACGAGGAAGACCAGTCCCCCAACACCTGGCAGCACTGGGTCAGCCAATACGAGGGCTACGTCATCGACCCGGCCCTGGTGAAGGTGTCCGCCGTCGTCGACGTGAACGGCACGAGCTGCGGCAACTACCAGCCCGGCTACTCGGTGGGCCCCGGCGGCTACCTCGACGCCGCTCTGGCGACGGGCGGCGAGGTCCTCGACATCTGCGACCCCAACTGGGGCCAGAACCTCGACGACATCGCAGCGGCGGCGGTCGCGGGCATTCGCTCCTACAACCTCGCCAAGGTCACCGACGAGGCGACGATCACCGTCACCGTCAACGGCGTGCCCACGACCGACTTCGACTACGAAGCGGCCGGCTCCACGGTCACCATCAACTCGCCGCCGGTCGGCGAGTACGACGTGGTCGAGATCACCTACGCCGAGCCCGCGACCTGCAACTGAGCCGGTAGCTCTGCGGTCGTAGGGGGCGTGGTCCCCCACGAACCGGCTGGACGACGTCGTGCCGGCGGTGTCCGCGCGCCCACTCGAGCCTCAAGAATGCTGCACTGCAAAAAACATCCTTGCCGCAGTGCAGCATGGGGACTACACTCCTGGTGTCGGAGGGACGCAACGTCCTCCGAGAACACCGCAGGAGACACCATGAGCAACTTCATGAACACCGACACCGCCCGTGCCATCGTCAACGACCAGACCGAGCTCGCCAAGGAGCTGTCGAACATGGCCATCGAGAACCAGAAGCTGATGCAGAAGCAGGTCGACATGGCCCTCAGCAACGGCCGCGCCTCGATGGAGATGGCCCGTGACCTGAGCCTGAAGACGGCCGAGATGTGGCAGAACGCCCTGTTCTCCACCAAGGCCGAGGCCTGAGGATCTCCGGGGTTGCTGCAACGCAGCAACCTTCCTATATGCACCGCGTCATAGCGCAACGGAGCGAACGATGAGCGACCTCAAGGATCTGTCCACCGAGATGTACCGGAACTGGGAACAGTCCATGACCAAGTGGTGGGACGCCGTCCTCGACGACCCGCAGTTCATCAAGGGCATGGGCGACAACCTGTCGGTCCAGTCGCGGGCTCGCAAGGGCTACGAAGACCAGGTCGACAAGACCATGGAGTCCATGCACCTGCCGTCGCGCAAAGACGTGGTGCGCCTCGCCCGCATCGCCTCGCTCCTCGAAGACAAGGTGCTGGGCCTCGAGGACGCACTCCTCGACCAGTCCGACACCCTCGCGCGGGTCGAGAAGGAGTCGCTGCAGGCTCGGATCGACGCCGCCGAGACCCTGGTGACGGTGCAGGAGCGCCTCGCCACCATCGACAGCAAGCTCGATGCCCTCACCGAGGCCATCAGCGCCCTCGCCGACGACAAGAAGCCCGCGAGTCGCTCGCGGTCACGCTCCCGCAAGGCCCCCGCGAAGAAGCCGACCGCCACCACCAAGGAGGGCTGATTCATGCCGTCCCTCCTCGGCCGCACGGCCCAGACCGCTCGCTTCCTCGCGGCCGACCCGGTGCTCACGGCCAGGGGTGGCCAGTCGCCCCATGAGGTCATCTTCCGGATGGGCAAGAGCGCGCTGCGCTACTTCCCGCCCGCAGCAGGTGCTGCAGCGCAGCGACCCATGGTCATCAGCATGCCGCTGATCAACACGTGGACCATCTTCGACCTGATGCCGAGCCGCTCCGTGATCGCCAAGCTCACCGCCGCGGGCTTCCCGGTCTACCTTCTCGACTGGGGCCGCCCGGGCGACGAAGACGCCGAGCGCCCGATGTCCTACTACATCGACGGCGTGCTGGGCCGGGTGTTCGACCGCGCCCGTCGCCACGCCAGCAAGCACCACGACACGGACCAGCTCGATGCCATCGGCTACTGCGTCGGCGGCACCTTCCTGGCCATCCACCTCGCACGCCACCCCGAGCAGGCCGTGCGGGCCGCCTTCGTGGCCACGCCCATCGACTTTCACCAGTCCGAGCGACTGGCGCGCTGGGCCAACCCCGACTCCTTCCCCCTCGACACCCTCATCGACAGCGTGGGCAACTACCCTCGCGACCTGATGAAGACCTCGTTCCAGTGGCTCAAGCCCTCCGGCATGACGGCCAAGTGGGTGGGGCTGTGGGAGCGGATCGATGTCGAGGGCTTCCCCGAGCTGTGGGCTGCCCTCGAGCAGTGGAACGGCGACGGCGTCGACTTCCCTGGGGAGACCTACCGGGAGTACGTGCAGCGCTGCTACCTCGACAACGCACTGATGACCGGGGGCTGGGTCATGGCGACCGCACCGGTCGATCTCTCGAAGGCCACGATACCGGCCCTGGTCATCGGTGCCTCCCGCGACCACATCGCCCCCCCGGCCAGCTGTGGCGGGATCCAGGAGGTGTGGGGCGGCGACTGCGAGGTGAAGACCATCCGCGGCGGCCATGTGGGCATCTGCGTCGGCAACACGCTACCCGCAACGCTCATCGAGTGGTTCGACGCGCGGGAGGCCTGAGATGTCGCAGCGGGATCAGCCAGCCAGCGTCGGCCTGGGCGCCCTCGACAAGGTCGAGCGCATCCGTCGCGGCATGTGGGTGCATGCCACCGCGCCGCGCCCCGACGTAGGCATGACCCCGCACACCGAGGTCCACCAGCACGACAAGCTGGTGGTCCGCCACTACGCGGCGAGCCCCGCCGAGGGCGTCGAGCGACAGGCCACCCCGGTGGTGATCGTGCCCTCGATGATCAACCGCGCCTACATCGTCGACCTCGAGCCCGGTCGGTCTCTCGTCGAGGGGCTCGCGAGCCGGGGTCACGACGTCTACCTGATCGACTGGGGTGTGCCCGGCCCGGAAGACGCCGACGAAGACGTGGGCTACGTCCTCCTCACGCTGCTGCACCGCAGCATCCGGCGGATCGCGCGGCATGCGCGGTCCCCCAAGGTGCACTTGTTCGGCTACTGCATGGGCGGCACGCTCAGCGCGATGTACGCGGCGCTCAGAGGCCAGCACCTCGCCAGCCTCACCACCCTGGCCGCCCCCATCCGGTTCGCCGAGGGTGGCCGCTTCGCCGACCTGGTCACCCCCATCGATGTCGATGCGGCCCTGGGCGCCGACGGCCTCGTGCCCGTCGAGGTGATGAAGCCCGTGTTCCAGCTACTCGACCCCATGGGCAACTGGAGCAAGTTCGAGGGGGTGGAGAAGGCCAGCCACGACGAAGCCACCCTGCGCCGGGTGATGGTTCGTGAGCGCTGGCTCGAAGAGAACGTGCCCATGGCCGGCGCCTTCGCCCGGGAGTTCGTTCGTGAGGCCTACCAGCACGACCGGCTGACCGACGGCAGCTGGGTCATCCGGGGGGAGCCCGTCGATCTCGGCGCCATCCGCTGCCCCACCCTCGTCGTGGCCTGTGCCCGCGACTTCATCACGCCTCCCGCCGCCGCCACCCCTCTGGGTGAGCTCGTCGGCGCCGAGGTCGTCCGCACCGAGGTCCTGCAGACCGGCCACATCGGCGTCGTCGTCGGTGGCATCGGGCCCAAAGTGTTCTACCCACTCCTCGACGAGTGGTTCCGGGAGGTCGCATGAGCTGGGCCTGGGTCTTCTTCCTCATCTACGCGGTGTTCACCGCAGGTCTCGCCTGGCGCAGCGGCCAGGGCACCGACAGCTCCGAGAGCTTCGCCATCGGCAGCGGCCACATGCCGTGGTGGATGGCCGGCATCACCTTGGGTGCCTGCCTCGCCTCGTCGTCGACCTTCGTGATCATGCCCGGCTTCGTCTACGCCAGCGGCCTCGTCGCGCTGCTGTCGTTCACGGTGCCGCTGCTGATCGGCATCGGCTTGGGTCTGTGGGCCCTGTCGTACCGGTTTCAGGCCGTCGGCGCGCGGCACGGCGCCCTGACGGTCCCGCACCTGCTCGGCGCCGCCTATGACAGCCCCAAGCTGCGGCAGCTGTTCGCCGGCCTCAACATCCTCAACGTCGCCTACCTGATCCTGATCACGGTGGGCTGCGGCTACGTCATGGAGCAGGCCCTCGGCGTGCCATACCCCTTCGCGGTGGTCGGCATCGTCACCTTCGTCTTCGCCTACACCGGCTTCGGCGGTGCGACCGCCCACGCCTGGACGAACACGCTGCAGGGCATGGTGATGGTCGTCGTGAGCCTGGTGGTGTTCGCCAGCGGGGTCCACCTGTGGCCCCAGGTCGCGGCCGATCTGCCCACCACCGGCCTTGTCGACCCGGGCTCCGTGCTGTTCTCCACTCCGTGGGAGGCCTACCTGGTGCCCGTGGTCATCGGCTTCGCGCTGTCGACCCAGCCCCACCTGCTGTCGAAGGCGCTCTACGTCGAAGACCAGCGCGAGCTCACCAAGACCATCGGCTTGGGCATGGTCACCTACACCATCTTCAGCCTGGTGCTGTTCGCCGGCGCCTACGCCCGCCTGGTGCTCCCCGCCGACGTGCCCCAAGACCAGGTGATGGCCCGCTACCTGGTGGTGGCCTTCGGCGACGGCCCGATGGGTGCGCTGATCTCCACCGCCATCCTCGCGGCCGCCATGAGCACCCTCGACGGGCTGCTCGTCGCCATCGCAGCCTCCGTCGGCAACGACCTGGTCCCCGGCAAGGGCAGCGTGTGGGCGAACCGCGGGGTCCTCGTGTTCCTGGGAGTCGCGACCATCCTCGGCGCTCTCAACCCGCCCAAGCTGGTGCTCATCCTCGGCCAGCTCGGCATCTACGGCCTGGTGGCCGCCTCCGCGGGCCCCCTGCTCGCGGCGCTCTACAGCCGCGGAACCCCTCCGGTCGGCGCGGCGTTCGCCTCCGCGGGCACCGCCCTGGCCGTGCACTTCGGGCTGTCGGCGGTCATCCCCAACCCGGCCCTCGCCGCTACCGTGGCCCTCTTCGTCGCCGTGCCCATCGCCGTGCTTCCCGCGCTGCGCACGGCCCCCACGACCCAACCGACCCCCGAGGTGGTGTGATGATGCGCGCGACCAGTGCCTGGCTCGAGACCCACGCCCGCTTCCGGCCCGACGCCGAAGCGGTCTACTGTGTGTCCACCAACCGTCGGTGGACCTACCGTGCGCTCGCCCGCGACGCCCGCCTGTGGGCCGGCAAGCTCGCCCACCACGGTGTCGTCGCCGGCGACCGGGTCGCGCTGCTCGCCCACAACAGCGGCGACCACTTCGCGCTGATGTTCGCCTGTGCCGAGCTCGGCGCGGTGTTCTTCCCCCTCAACTGGCGCCTCGCCCCCGAGGAGCTCGCCTGGCAGCTCGGAAACGCCGAGCCCCGGGTGCTGATCACCGACGCGGCCTTCCGCGAGGTCCTCGACCACGACGCCCTGAGCCTCGAAGACGGCCCCGGCGACCTCGAAGGCACCGGCCCCGGCGCGGCCCTCGACGACCCCTGGGTCCTCATGTACACCTCGGGCAGCTCCGGCCGCCCCAAGGGCGCGCTGCTCACCCACAGCAACCTGCACTGGAACGCGCTGAACACCATCATGGCGTGCGATCTGACCCCCGACGACGTGACGCTCACCTTCACGCCGCTGTTCCACACTGGCGGGCTCAACAGCCTCTCCAGCCCGCTGCTGCACCGCGGCGGGCGCGTAGTGGTGACCAAGGGGGTCGACGTGCCCCAGGCCCTGCACCTCATCGAGACCGAGGGCATCACCCTGCTGATGGGCGTGCCCACCATCTTCCAGATGCTGGCCGACCACAGCGACTTCCACGCCACCGACTTCTCGACGGTGCGCGACGCGCTGTGCGGCGGAGCGAGCCTGTCGCTGCCCCTGCTCGAGCGCTACCTCGACCGGGGCATCCCCCTGCGCCAGGGCTTCGGCATGACCGAGGTCGGGCCCAACTGCTTCTCCATGCCCCACGACAAGGTGCGCGAGAAGTTGGGGACCGTGGGGCTGCCCATCCACCACGTGGCCGCCCAGGTCGTGCGCCCCGACGGCTCGGTGTGCGGCCCCGACGAGCCCGGGGAGCTGCTCCTGCGAGGTCCCATCGTGTGCGGCGGCTACTTCCGCAACCCCGAGGCCACTGCCAAGAGCATCGACGCCGACGGCTGGTTCCACAGCGGCGACGTGCTGTCGGTCGACGCCGACGGCTTCTTCACGGTGCGCGGGCGGCTCAAGGAGATGTTCATCTCCGGCGGCGAGAACGTCTACCCCGCCGAGATCGAGGCGGTGATCCACCAGCACCCCGGGGTGGCCAACGTCGCCGTCATCGGCGTGCCCCACGAGCGCTGGGGCGAGGTGGGCCATGCCTTCGTCGAGCCCCGGCCCGGCAG
>CBDUIC010000139.1:0-16078 GCA_965367245.1 uncultured bacterium
CGTCCTGACCCCGATGTCGAGACCCCGATGTCGAGACCCTGACCCCGATGTCGAGACCCGCTAGCTCCGCTTCGGATACGGCCGCAGGCCGAGCAGCATCTCCGACCGCTCCGTCAGCGGCTGCGCGGCGAGCTCCGGATCGGTGTGGGGCGCGAGGCTGTCGCTGACGACGGCGTAGACCGCCTCCCGAGGCTGGCTGGCATCGACCTCCACGACCTTGCCCTTGCGCTGGAACAGCTCGAGCGTCGGCAGCGTCTTGGCCTTGAAGGTGTCGAAGCGTAGCCGCATGCTCTCGACGTTGTCGTCGCTGCGCCCCGAGTACTTGGCGCGCCCCAGGATGCGCTGCTCGAGCACCTCGTAGGGGCACTCGAAGTACAGCATCTGCGGAAGCTCGGCGTCACGCCCGAAGATCTCGTACCACCCCTCCATGTTGTCGAGGGAACGCGGAAAGCCGTCGAGCAGGAAGTTGCGCCGGCCCGTGGTGCGCATGGCGGTGTCCATCGCCTCCTTGAGCAGGGTCACCGTGATCTCGTTGGGCACGAGCTCACCCGCGGTGATGTACTCCTCGATGATGGCGGCGGTCTCCCCTCCCGCCTCCCGCGCGGCACGGAGCAGGTTGCCCGTCGACAGGTGCGTCCAGCCCAGCTGCGCCTCAGCCAGCGAGCACATGGTGCCCTTGCCGCTACCCGGCCCCCCCAAGACGAAGACCACGTTGGGTGTGGGCAGTGGCTCCCTGGGGTCGAAGTGGTGCACCACGACCTTGGGAGCCGGCGCGACGCCCTTCTTGTAGACGTGCCACACCTCGTCGGTGGGCGGCAGATCGGCCTCGGTGGTGATGTCGTAGGCCAGGTGCCCGTCGAGGCGGCAGATGCGCCACGAATTGTAGCTGTTCGAATACGACAGGGCGGGGCTTCGCTCGCCTCGCCCATCCGCACGGTCCCACGCCATCTTGCCGTTCCAGTAGCCGAGGCTCGACACCGTCCCCGACTCGGACTGTGCTGCCGGCGCGGTGGAGGGCACGAACAGGCCGTCGCACTCCGGAAGGCCGGAGCCGCTCACCTCGATGAACACGGTGTTGGGCTTGGTCTGGCTGGGCATGACGGGCGGTCCTTGGTCTGAGAGAGAGGGCAGGCACGACGGATAGCCCGGTGCGGCCCGATGGCGGTGCCCGCGCGATCCGCAGCAGGGTATGGCCAGGTATGGACGCCCTGACCGAACTGATCGAGCGCATGGCCGGCCGCCGCACGGTCGCCCTGGTGGGGGCGGGCTGCAGCACGGAGTCCGGCATTCCCGACTATCGAGGTCCCAAGACCCGACAGAAGGCTCGCAACCCCATCCAACATCGGCAGTTCGTCGACGACCCCGCCGCACGCCGACGCTACTGGGCGCGCTCGGTCATCGGCTGGCCGACGATGGCCGCCGCTCGACCCAACCCCGCGCACCTCGCCCTCGCCTCCCTCGAGCGCGACGGCCACCTCAGCGGCGTCATCACCCAGAACGTCGATGGCCTGCACCACCGCGCCGGCAGCCAGCAGATCGAGGAGCTCCACGGGGCCCTGCGGCGGGTGATCTGCCTGGGGTGCGGGCAGAAGACCTCCCGCAACGTCCTGCAGCGGCGACTCCTCACCGCCAACCCCGGCTGGGGCGCCGGCTCGGCCGACCTCGCTCCCGACGGCGACGCGGAGGTCGAGCCCGATGACGACTTCGTGGTCGCCCCCTGCGCGGCCTGTGGGGGCGCGCTGATGCCCGATGTCGTCTTCTTCGGAGGGACCGTGCCCCGCGCCCGGGTCGAGCGCTGCTACGCCTGGGTCGACGACGCCGACCTGCTGCTGGTGGTCGGCTCCTCGCTGACGGTGTTCAGCGGCTATCGCTTCGTGAAGCGCGCCGCCGCGGCCGGCATCCCCGTGGCCATCCTCAACCTGGGCCCGACCCGAGGTGACCCCCTCGCCACGCTGCGCCTCGACGCTCGCGCCGGCGAAGCGCTCCCTCGCGTGGCCGACGCCCTCGGCGCGCTCCGGTGATGCCCCCACGCTGTCGTGACGAGGCCCCCTACCCTCCCACCCGCCGAGCCAGCGCCTCGTTCACCTCACGGTAGCGCGCCAGCAGCGTGCCCTCCGCCACCCGTAGCAGCGGGCGGCTCAGCGCCCCCGAGAAGGTCTCGTGGTGCCGAAGGCGACACCCCGTGCCCGCCGGGGTGAGCTCGAAGCCGTGGTGCGCATGCAACAGCCTGCGAGGCCCCCCCGACCACGACAGCGCCCGGCCCGGGCTCACCTCCTCCCAGCGCACCGGCACCGTCACGACACGACCCGGCCGCAGGGCCAAGCGCAGGCGCGTGCGCCCTCCTGCGACCATCGGGCGACTCGGATCGGGGTGGACCACGTTCCAGTCGACCCACCCCGACAGATCCGCCAGCACCGCCCACACCTCGTCACAGGAAGCAGCGAGGACCGTGGTGTGCTCGAGCACGACGTGCGTGCCTGACCGCTCGGCGGCTTCCTCGCGCATCATGGCTGCCCTGTCGTGGGCGCCACGTCGCCGCCCTGCACCCGAGCCGACAGCACCGTCGCCTCGAAGAACCGACCCTCCTCCCACCGCTCCCCACCGAAGAACCAACCCGCCGTGACGGTCTCGGGCAACCGCAGGCCATCGCAGTCGACCTCCCCGACCACTTCCCCGCCGAAGGTGACCTCGTGCCAGGGCTCCCCTTCGGCATCGCTCCATCGCTGCGTCCGCACCGCGCGCAGCCGCCCCTCGGCGTCGAGATCGAGCTCGAGGTGGACCTCGTGGCCGTCGAGCACCCAGCGGGCGCGACACCACCCATCGGGCGTGAGCCGCCAGTCGACCTCGGGACGAGCCAGCGCGCAGGGCAGGAACACCTGCTCCATCGCGGCCCGCCCCCGAGCGGAGTGGGTGACGTCGACGCCCTCGCCTCGCACCACCGGGATCAGCCCGTAGAGCTTCCACAGCATGTGCCCACGACCGGCGGTGTAGCTGTCTTCCCCAGCGAACCGCACCAGCCCGTTGCGCACCCTCGCCGACCAGCGAAAGCCCTCCAGGGACGACACAGCGAGGGTCGACTCGAAGTCGTACCACTGCTCGTTCAGCTTCAAGCGCCCCTGCAGGTCGATCTCGATCGCGCGAGCGTCGGCAGCTCCGCCCGCGCGGGCCAGGTAGCGGCCCACCGGCGGCGGCACCGCGTCGACCGCCTGGGGATGACGGCAGACGCGAGGCGCCTGAAGCGACGTGGCCAGGCTGTCGACGTGGCGGTCGAGCAGGTGCTCCATCTGCTCATCCGCCCACCGCGCGACGAGGTTGGCGAACAGCGGCGTCTGTACGCGGAACACCGACACCCACTCGATGGCGGTGCCTCCGTGGCGCTCGTGCAGCGTCACCGAGCCCAGCTCGTGCTCGATGGGCGCCGAGGCCTCCACGATTTGGTACTCGAAGCGACGTGGCGGGTCCCACCCGGTGATCTGCTCGACAAAGCGACCGCTGTCGAGCACGACCTCCCGGCGATGGCCCAGGCCGCCCGTGTCGTCGGGATCGGCATCCTCACGGAGCACTCGCAGCGACCGTACGCCAGGGAGCGACCGCACCGACGCCGGGTCGGTCAGCGCCTCGAAGACCTGCTCGCGGGGCGCCCCCAGCCAGCGCTCGATGCGTATCTCGCGGCGATCGGACCACATGCGAGGGAGGTACCCGGGACCCCGCTCTGCAGCAACCTCATGCGCGAGCCGGATGGTCTCGCTTCGTCGCGGTACGCCACATCCCCCACGTCAGCCACCCCGCCAGGGCCGCCGGAAGCCAGCACAGCAGCCCCGTCGCAAGCCGGAACAGCGCGGCGAAGCGCCCATCACTCATCCCGAGGCTCAGCACCGGGAGCTCGTCGCCCACCTCGCTCCACTCCCCCTCGAGGCCGTCCGGCACGCCGATCGACAGGGTGTTCTGCGAGCGCACCACCGCCACGGGGGCCCCCGTCGTGGGCTCGACGGCCACGGTCTCCCACACGCGCAGGTGGCTGTGCCGGCTGCTCGTCGCTTTGACGTGCCGCGCGGAGGCCACGTCGAGACGCACGCCCTCCAGCCGCACCATGATCTGCCCGGGGCGCTCCCCCGCGGCCAGCGCCGCGCCAGTGATCACCACCGGCTCGGGGTGCTGCCACCGGTCGAGGGTCGACGGGCCGGCAGCGACAGCCCACAGCGCCGTGCCAGCCACCCACAGACCGAGGGTCAGCAGGACCATGCGACGAACCAGCTCAGGACTGCGCATCGTGCTCCGCAGCCGCCAGCACCTCGAGCCGCGCCACCGCCGCCGCGAGCCGCGCGTCGTCGCCGGCCTGCCGGGCTGCCGTGGCGCAGGCCACCAGCGCGTGGGTCTCCTGCTGGGCGCGCCCAAGGTCGCGGGCCAGCCCCGCCACCACCCACGACGCCAGGGCCGCCGCCTCGGGCTGGGGCGACCGCTGATGAGCGCGCAGCACCCCGCCCGCCACCTGCGCGGCCAGGCCCACGTCGCCCGCCGCCGCCGCCAGCTCCGCCGCCCGGGCGCTCTCGAGCAGGTGCGACGCCCGCGCCTCGGCCTGCATGTCGGCGGCGGCCTGCTCCAGGCGATGCGCGGCGCGAGGATCGGCCCTGCCCGCCTGGGCTGCCTCCACGAGCCGGCCCAGCACGTCCACGATGGCCCCCAGCGGTGCCCCATCCCCACGCCCCGCCACGGCAGGACCCATCGCCTCCGCGCGCCCGACCTGCGCCCACGCCTCGGCCCACGCCTGCTCGTGCAGGGTACCGCGGACCTCGGCAGACAGGTGTGGCACCACCTCGGCCCACCGCTCCCGCGGCAGCGATGCCAGCCCTCGCCCCGCCGCGGCCCAGTCGTTGTCGGACAGGGCCCGAGCGATCCCTTCGGGATGCGTCAGCTCATCTGCACTCATCGGCTCTCCCCCGCCCGAGCATCGGCCCAGGCTTGCAGGGTACCCACATCCGTGGCCACCTCGTCAGCTGCGGCCTCGGACGAGCCGCGGTGAGCCAGGGCGTCCGCCTCGGCGCTGGTGCGCTCGGCGGCGACCTCGTCTCGCCCCTCGACCAGTCGGCTGTGATCCTCCCGCACGGCCGCCAGTGGCTCGGCCAGCGCGGCCCGCGTGGCCTGTGCGTCGCGCCGGGTGGACTGCAGCGACGCGCGGTCGGCAGCCAAGCGGTCGCGCTGCTCGGCCATGGCGGCGTCCATCTCCTGAAGGCCCTCGGCCGGGTCGGTCTGTGGCACGGCCACCTCGCCCCCGCCCGCCACCATGTCTCCGTGCTCGCCCGCCAGGCGCTCCGCCTCACCCAGCTCGCCCATCAGCCCCCCGGGCAGCTCGACCGCTTCGCCCTGTGCCTCCGACAGCTCCTGCTCGCTGCGCTCCGTGCCGTCGAGGGCCTCGTCGACCTCGCTCACCAGACCCTCGGCCCGGGTATCGAGGGCGTCCACCGCCTCCGCCGGGAGCAGCAGCGACTCCCCGGCGTTCGCCGCCCCCTCCGCCACGCCGAGCACGTAGGCGGCCGCCTGGTCCTGCAGGTAGCCATCCCGCTCGACCTCCATGGTCTCGGCCGCGTCGACCGGCGCCTGCAGGCTGTCGATGGGAGGCGGCGCCAGCAAGGTCTCCAGCCGGTCGTGGGCAGCCTCGAGGGCGTCGAGGTCGGCCTGGATCTCGTCGGCATGCTCCACCACATACAGGCTCGCGTTCCCCGCCTCGCTGTCCTGGGCCAGCTGCAGCGCCGTGACCACCGATCCCGTGGTCTGGTCCACGCAGCGCACCAGGCGCGCCCCCTCCTCTTCCGCCTCCTCGCTGAGGCCGAGGGCGTGGAGCAGGCCGCCGTACATGACGCCAAAGAGCTCCGCGTACGCACTCCCCACGCCCCCCGTGGCGTTGCCGCTGCTGTCGCCGATCTCCTCGCGGGTCACGTCGATCTTCAGCCGCTCCCGCTCGCCAGCCAGCAGCTGCTCGGTGTCGACCAGCAGCTGCTTGGTCGCAGCGATGTCGGCATCTGCCCGGTCGACCTCACGCTTCGCCTCGGAGAGCGACACATTGAGCTCGGTCAGGGTCTGCACGTGGTCGTGGTTGGGCGGGTCGTGGCGCGCGTCGCGCTTCAGGTAGGCATCGAGCTCGTCGCGACGGGCCTTCACGGCAGCGTTCGCGACCTCGAGGTCGTCACGGCGATGCCCCTGCTGATCGCCCACCAACCTCACGGCGGAGGTCAGCTGCGCCAGGGTGCGGTCGTCGGGGCGGTCGCGGGCCTGCCCGGCCAGGTCGTAGGCCTGCTCGGCGTGGGCCCGGGTCTCGGCGGTGTGCTTCGACAGGTTCAGCGCGTCGCCCATGCCCTCGCGGAAACGGGCGCCCCAGCCGGTGAGGAAGGCGTCTACGTCGAAACCCTTGCTGTCCGCGGGAGCCCGCTCGGCGGTGCCGGCCTTCTCGGCATGGGTCTCGACCGACTCCCCGTGGGCATCGACCTGCTGCTGGGTGGACTCGATCTCTCGCTGACCCGCCTGCTCCCCGGCCGGCTGCCCGTCGGGGCCTTCGTGGGCCCCGCGCCCCGGGTCGTCGTGGCGGGCCTGGTAGGTCTCGTGGGCGTGGGTCGCCAGCGTGCCGCCGAGCTGGTCACCGACGAAGCCCCCGCCCGACTCACCGAGGGTCTTGGAGGACTCCTCCAGAAGCTCGCTCTGGGCGTGGTACATGTCGACCGGTGCCACCGTGGCGGCCAGCGTGCGCCACATGGTCGAGGTCGCGTACATCGCCAGCGCGGCCACCCCCAGCGCGGTGCTGGCCGATGCCAGGCTCTGGGCCAGCGCCAAGCAGATCGGCGCCGCTGCGACCCCGACACCGGTGGCGGTCAGGGCGAAGGTGGCCACGTACAGGATCGCCGACAGCAGGCCGCACACGGTCGCCAGCCCGGCACACAGCTGGCCGAGCCCCCCCGACGACTCGGCCCAGGTGTTGAGGCCATGGGTGAGGGCCTCCCAGCCCTCCCCTTCCGACAGCGCCTCCCAGGCAGCCCCAAGCTCGACAAAGGCGTCCCGCAGGTCGGTTCCGCCCCCCACGAAGTCCTTGATCTGGTCGTCCCACCAGGCCTCGGGGCCGTCCTTGAAGCCCAGCACCGCGAGGAAGATGGTGATGCCTGGCCCGATGAGGGGCACCTTCGACGCCCCCACCCGGCCACTGGCCAGCAACCGCGCGGCAAGGGCGTCGTCGGCCAGCCGACCGACCGTGTCGAGCACGAGGGCGTCGCCGAAGTTCTGCGCGGCGGAGGTCGCGAAGGGGCCGATGGCGCTACCCAGCACAGTGCCCGACACGTCGAGGAGCCGGTCGCCGATGCCGCTGGGCGGTACCTCCGCGTGCAGCTCGTCGCAGAAGGCCACCGACGCCTCCAGCCCGGCGATCCCGTCGGGGTCCATCGCCAGGATCTGCTCGGCGCCTGGCATGGGCGGCAGGGCCTCGGGCACGGTGCCGACCACCGTCACCGGGTCGCAGGTGCCGAGGTCGGGCAGCTCGGTGCGCGGCACGGGCACGGGGCAGGTCTCGGGGGGCAGCGGGCCGAGGCTCGGCAGGTCGGCCAGCGCTGCGGCGTCGACCGGCAGCCGCCCCACGTCGCCGAGCACGTCTTGCTGCAGCGGATCGCACTCGGCGGTGCGCAGTGCCTCTTCGCGGGCGCTGGCCAGGGCCTGCGCCAGGCCCTCGCTGCCCCCCGCGGCGTCGGCCGCCGCGTACAGGCTCTCCTCGAGGAGCGGGAACACCGGGTCGTCGAGGTCGGACAGGGCCCGATGCCACAGGTCGATCAGGGACAGGAAGGCTGGGAGGTCTTCGAACCCCGCATCCTCGCAGGGCACGTCTTCGTCGAGGCCGTCGGTCTGCTCGGCGGGCTGCTGGCCCAGGGCCTCCACCTGGGGGCTGCCCGCGAGGTCCTCCAAGACCGGCAGGGCCTCGACGTACAGGGCGTCAGCCACGGCGGCACGGTCGAGGTCGACCAGCCCGAGGTCAGGGGTGTCCGAGCCACCACTCGATCCCAGCCCGAGGTCTTCCGCGGTCGCCTGGTTGCTCCCCTCCTGCTGCTCCGACTGGGGAGGCGCCGTGTCGACCTCACAGACCTCGACCTCGGTGCGATGCCCCTTCATGTGACCCCCTGATGTGCAAGGTACGAGGGGGGGTCCGGCGACAATGTCTCAGCCATGTCACAGTCGCATGCCAAGATGCGCCCCGGAGAGGAGTGGATGTCGGAACCGAGCCAGGCACGTCGGTGAAGCTGAGGCTGCCCACCGCGATGGTCGACCTCGAGGCCCGCGTCCTACACCGCGACGGCGTCGAGCACGTGCTGACCGAGCAGGAAGCCGACCTGCTCCGCTACCTGGCCCAGCGCCCCGGGCAGCCGGTGAGCCGCGCTGAGATCCTCGCCGAGGTGTGGGGCTACGCCCCCAAGGTGGTCACCCGCGCCATCGACGCCACCGTGAGCCGGCTCCGCGCCAAGCTCGAGCCGCGGCCCCGCAAGCCCGAGAGCCTGCAGTCGGTGCGGGGAAAGGGCTATCGGCTGCACGTGGTGCACGAGCCCGAGCGGTCGCACCCGGTCTCCGCCGCCACACCCGATGCCAGCCCGCTGCTGCTGGGGCGAGGGCGCGAGCAAGCGGCCGCCGAGCAGGCGCTGCGCGACCATGGAGGCGTCGTGCTGCACGGCCCGGGGGGCTCGGGCAAGACGACCCTGGCCCGGGCCCTCGCCGACACCCGCCGCTCGCTGTTCGTCGACCTGACCGCCGCTCGCACCCTCGAAGAGATCCCCACCGCCCTGGCCTCTGCCCTTGGGATGCCCCTGGGGCGGGACTCCGCCCACGACTCCTTCCAGCGACTGGTGCGTCTGCTGGCCACCGACCCGCTGCTGGTGGTCCTCGACAACCTCGAGCAGCTGCCGCCTGGGGTGGAGGCATGGCTGGTGGCGCTGCGCGACGGAGGCAAGGTCCCCCTGGTGCTCACCTCCCGCACCCGCCTCGACCTCGACCTGCCCGAGGTGGAGCTCGGCCCGCTCCCCCTGCAGGAGGCGCGGGCCCTGCTGGTGCGGTCCGCCCGGCTGCGAGCCCCTGGCTGGGCCCCCGAGCCCGACGAAGCCCTCGACACCCTCGCCGAGGCCGTCGATCGGCTGCCGCTGTCGCTGGAGCTGATGGGGGCGCACCTGCCTGCCCTCGATGCCGCCACCCTGGCCGCGCGGCTGGGCACCCTGCTGCACCAGGGCGACGGGCGCCGGGGGCGTCATGCCTCGCTGGGGGCTGCGGTCGCGTGGTCGTGGGACCTCCTGGCGCCCCTCGACCGCCGCCGGCTGGCCTGGTGGTCGACGTTTCGGCGCCCCGTTCCCCTCCCCGCGGCGGAGGCCATCGGGCCCAGCACGACCTCACCGCGATGGGGCGACGACGACGACCGCGCCGTGCTGATGACCGTGCTGCGCCTCCGCGAGGCCTCCCTGCTCGACCCCTCCACTCCCGGCGGCGTGCGCCCGTGGGTGGCCGTGCGCGCCTGGGCCTCGGAGCAGCTCACGGCCCACGGCGAGCGCGACGACGCCGAGGAGGCCCATGCCCGGTGGCTGGCGTCGGGCCTGCCCGACGACGAGGAGGCGATGGTCGGCGCCGAGCGCCGCGCACTCATCGACTGGGTGCTCGCCCATCGGGAAGACCTGATGGCCGCCGTGCAGCGCCTCCGCCACCGGCGACCGCGGCTGGCCGCCCACCTGGCGGTCGGCGCCCTCGTGGCCCACCGGCGGCTGGGCCGCACCCACGCCCAGCTGCTGTGCGACCACGCCCTCGACGCAGCGAGGCGGGCCGAGGCCCCCCATCTCCTCGCGCGGGCTCACCTCGCCCGGGTGCAGCTGTCGCGGCACACCCCCCACGAGCCCGCGGTCGCCGAGGCCCTCGCCACCTCGCGTCAGCTCCTCGACGACCACCCCGATGCGGGCATCGACGCGATCTGGCACAACCTGCAGGCCAACCGGTGCCGCCGTCTGGGCGACCTCGAGGGAGCGCTGGCCGCCTACCGAGCCGGCCGCACGGCGGCCCGGCAGGCCGGGCATCGACGGCGCGAGGCCATGGTCGACCACGACGAGGGCGCCGCCCTGCGCCGCATGAACCGCTTGTCGGAGGCGCGGCCCCTGCTGATGCGGGCCATCGCCGCCCACCGGGCCAGCGGCGAGCTGCGCCTCGAGGCCGTCGCCTGCCAGTCGCTGTCGGCCTGTGTCCGCCACCTCGGCGAGCTGGCCTCGGCCATCGAGCTGGGCGAGGCCGCCATCCGCGCCGGCCGAGCCTCCGGCGACCCCTTCAGCCTGTGCGAGGCCCTGTCGGCCCACGGCAACGTGCTCGTGCAGCAAGGCAGGGCCCAGGAGGCCCACGACCTGCTGGTCGAAGCGGTGGGCCTTCAGCGCATCCTCGGCAACGTCGTCGCCCTGTCCTTCGCCCTGGGCAACCTCGGCTCGGTGCTCGAGCACATGGGGCGGCCCCTCGAGGCCGAGCTGCACATCCGCGAGGCCCACGTCACCGCCCTGCAGGCCAACGTGCCCTACGCCGCCGCCTTCTGGCACTTCCGGCTGGGTCAGCTCGCGCACCTCCGCGGCGATCTGGTCGAGGCGCTGGCCTGCTATGAGCCGGCCATCGACGCGCTGCAAGCCAACCAGGCGGTTCCCCAGGTCCACCAGGCACGTGCCTTTGCCGCCGTGGCCTACGCACAGCACGGCGAGCCTTCCCGGGCCGAGGCCCTGCTGGAGGCGGCGGGCCCACTGCGGCAGGGCAGCGCCCACGACCAGGCCGTGCTGTCGATTGCGGGCGCGTTGTGCGCCAAGGCTGCCTCGGCGGCCGAGGTCGACGTGGCCGCCTGGCTGCGTCGCGACGGGGTCGACCCCGACTGGCTTCGCACCGAGCCCCTGCTCGAGCCCCTTCGTGTGTTGTGGGACCGCGCGGAAGGCGCGGCCTAGGCGGGTCGCTGCACCGCCAGCCGCGACACCCAGCGGGTCTCGGTGCGCGCCTCCTCCCACGCCAGCACATGCCAGTCGACGAAGGCGCGGAGCAGCTCCCCCCGCTCAGCGTGGAAGGCCCGCCCGTGGCCCGTGCCCGCCGTGAGCACCTCGGCGACGAACAGCCCCCCGGGGCGCAGCGCCGACCGGATGCGCGGCCACAGCGACCGGTCGAGGAAGAACTCGGTGACGATGCCGTCCCAGGCCTCGTCGGGCTGCCACGTGTCGAGGTCGACCACCTCGTAGCGAAGGCGGGGATCACGAGCCCGAGCGCGGGCCGCCGCGACGGGCGACACATCGATGGCGTGGGCGTCGAAGCCCTGGTCGAGCAGCCAGCTCACGTCTTCGCCCAGCCCGGCGGCGAGGTCGAGCACTCGCCCTCCGTGGGGAAGGTGGACCGCGCTGCGCGCCAGCCACGGGTGCGGCCCGGTGCGAAGCGGGCGCTCGCGGTGGCGGGCATCCCAGCGTGTGCGGTCGGCTTCGCTCACGATGCCTCCGTCGCCCAGCTGGCCACACGGCCCCACACCGCATCCTGCAGCCCCTCGTCGTCGGTGTGCGCGGCCGGAGCACGCCGCTCGCCCCGCTCGACGTAGGTGCCCGACGGGTGCCCCCCCAGCAGCAGCGACGCCAGCCACGGCGCCACCGAGCTGCCCGGTGCCGCGCTGCGCCCGACGAGTCCCCCCAGCGCCGACAGCGGCCACGGCAGCCCGCGATGCAGGTTGCCCGCGACCCGGCCCGGGCAGAAGGTCGTCGCGACCAGATCGGGGCGACGGCGGGCCAGGGCACGCGTCCACGCGACCTTCGCCGTGGCCGCCTGGGCGCTGGCGCGGAGGCCCGTGCTGCGGAACTCCGCATCCGGTAGCGACGCGCGCCGATGGACCGAGCCGCTGATCAGCGACACCGCCGCACCGTCGGGCAGCCGGGGAAGCAGCCGGTGCACCAGCCGCAGCGGGCCGAGCACGTTGGTCGCCCACACCCAGTCGACCGTCCGCTGCTCGGGCCACCCGTAGGGCACCGGATCGGCGCGATGACCCAGGATGCCCGCCAGGTGCATGACGCCGTCGACCTCGGGGATCTCCGCGCGGTCGATCCGAGCAGGGTCGGCCAGGTCGACCTCGAGGAGCGCCACCCCCTCCGGCAGCTGGGTGGCGCGCTCCGGCGCCCGGGCCAGCGCCACCACCTCGTGGCCCTCCGCGACGAGGTGGTGGGCCATGGCGACCGCGAGGGGCGAGGTCGAAGCGGTGAGGAGGAAGCGAGCCATGGCGACGACTATCCGTTGCCGACCCGCATCGGTGGTGCCGGGCTATTCGTGGTCAACCCCCCGGGAGCCCGATGAGCCTGGTCCGCCTCAACGACGTCGCCGTCCGCTTCGACAACACGCCCGTGCTGCGGGAGGCCTTCTTCCGCCTGGAAGCGGGCGACCGCGTCGGGCTCATCGGCAAGAACGGCTCGGGCAAGTCGACGCTACTCAAGCTCGTCCTCGATCAGCTGCCTCCGACCGAGGGCACGGTGACGGTCCAGGACGGCGTGAAGATCGGCTACTTCTCGCAGTTCTCCGAGCTCGACGGGTCGCGCAGCGTCCTCGAGGTCCTCGCCGACGTGTTCTCCGAGGTGCACGCCGTACAGGCCGAGCTCGCCACCATCGAGACCGCGATGGCCGACGAGGGCACCGACGCCGACGAGCTCGACCGCCTCGTCGGGCGCCAGGCGGAGCTGTTCGAAGACATGGAGCGCCTCGACGGCTGGGACGTCGACCGGCAGATCGACACCGCGCTGACCAAGCTCGGCTTCCAGGAGGCCCATCGCACCTGCCCCATCGACGCGCTGTCGGGGGGCTGGCGCAACCGAGCATCCCTCGCCAAGATCCTGCTGGAGAAGCCCGACATCCTGCTGTTCGACGAGCCCACCAACTACCTCGACGTCGCCGGTGTCGAGTGGGTGGAGAGCTGGTTCGGCAGCTTCCACGGCGCCGCCATCGTGGTGTCGCACGACCGGGCCTTCCTCGACGGCGTCGTCAACCGCATCGTGGAGGTCGATAACCACCACCTGCACGAGTACACGGGCAACTTCGCCGACTACGTCGTCGAGAAGCAGCTGCGGTTCAAGACGCTGCAGAAGCAGTTCGTCCACGAGGCCGAGCTGCTCGCCTACGAGGCCGAGGGCATCGCCAGCCGGCGCGAGGCCGCCAAGGCCAAGGCAGGCAAGCTCGGCAAGCGGCTGTCGCGCATCCGCAAGAGCAAGGGGCCCCGGCCCGTCGACCAGATCCTCACCGAGATCTACAAGGGCCTGCACACCAAGGACTGCCTGTGCGAGGTGCGCGGGCTCACCAAAGCCTATGGCGAGCAGCTGCTCTTCTCCGACCTGTCCTTCGACATCCGCCGTCGGCAGCGGCTGGCGATCATCGGCGCCAACGGCAGCGGCAAGTCCACCCTGCTGCGCGTGCTCACCGGGGTCGAGGATGCCGACGCGGGCACCGTCGAGTGGGCGCGCGGGCAGTCCTTCGTCTCCTACAACCAGATGCTCGACGAGCTCGACCCCAGCGACACCGTCACCCACGCGGTCAACGCCCTGCCCGACAGCCTCGCCCTCACGGCGACCCGCAAGGCCGTGGCCCGCTTCCTGACGATGTTCCAGTTCTCCGAGGCCGACATGAAGGCGCGGATCGGCACCCTGTCGGGGGGCCAGAAGGCGCGGGTGGCCATGGCCCAGTGCCTGCTGTCGGGGGCCTCGGTGCTGGTGCTCGACGAGCCCACCAACCACCTCGACATGACCAGCGCCCAGGTCATGGAGCGAGCGCTGGTGCACTTCCCCGGCGCGGTGGTGGTGGTGAGCCACGACCGGTTCTTCATCGACAAGGTCGCGACGCGGCAGGTGGTCTTCGGCGCCGAGGGGGCAGGGCCCGGCGAGCTGCAGGTGCAGGGCCGATAGGGCACGACGGCCCCGGGTCGATACGACCAAGGCAGGAGGTCGCCATGAACCGACTCGTGCCCTGGGCCGTGGCTGCCGGCGTCGCCGGTGTGGCCGCGCTGGCCTTCGTGAGCTGGCGATTCCTGATGCCCCATCGCAGCCAGTACGAGGAGCCCGCCTACACCGTCGAGGCGAGCCATCCCGGCTTCGAGGTGCGCGCCTACGCCCCCACCATCGAGGCGCGGGTGACGCTGAAGGGCACCCGGCAGGCGGCGACCCGAGAGGGCTTCGGCGTGCTGGCTGGCTACATCTTCGGCGGGAACACCGCGCAGCAGGGCATCGCCATGACCACCCCCGTGTCCGCCGCGCCAGCGTCCCAGACCATCGACATGACCACGCCGGTGAGCGCCGCCCCCGCTGGCGATGGCTGGACGGTCGCCTTCACGATGCCCTCGAAGTGGGCGCTCGACACGCTGCCCCGCCCCGATGATGACCGGGTGGAGCTCGTCGAGGTGTCGGGGGTGCGTGCGGCGGTGCGCACCTTCCGCGGGCGGGGCGCGGCCTCTGCCGTCGAGGCCGAGGAAGCCGCGCTGCGGGCCGCGATGCGCGACGCAGGGCTCCCGTCGGAGGGCGCCGCCACCATCGCGCAGTTCGATCCGCCCTGGGTGCTCGGGCCGTGGCGACGCAACGAGGTGCAGATCAGGCTGTAGCGCCCCGGTCAGCCCAGGTGCTTGCGAGCCGCGCGGAGCACGTCGGTGACCGACAGGATGCCCACCAGCTCCCCTTCCTCGTCGACGACGGGCAGGGCGCCGATCCGCAGCTCCAGCAGCCGGTCGGTGGCCGCGCCGACGGTGTCGTCGGACGCCACGGTCTCGACGGCGCGGGTCATGAACCAGTCGACCGCACCGTCGAGCTGACGCGGGTCGATGGAGTCGAGCCGCATGCGGCGCGCGTCGGGGCCCAGCGCCATCTTCACGTCGCGCTCGGTGAGGATGCCCGCCAGCTCACCATCCTCGAGGACGGGCAGCTCGCGGATGCGGTGCTCGACCATCGCGGCCATGGCCGTCTCGAGGGAGTCTTGAGGGGTGACGGTGACGGGCTTGGCCGACATCAGATCGCGAACGAGCACAGGGCCTCCAGCGCTACCCTCTATCGGGCTGGCCGTCGTCGGCCCCTGCATCCTTGGAGAGCAGGGCTGCCAGCATGTCTCGGGCCTCGAAGCAGTCGGTGGACCCTGCCTGCAGCGCGCGACAAGGCTGCGGGCGGTCGGCGTAGATGGTGCAGCGCCACGGCGCACCGAGGCCGTCGCCTTGCAGCGCGGCACACTGGGTCCCCCCACAGGAGCCAGGCACCCTGGCCATCGACCGCCAGCCGTCGAGGTGGCTGCGGGTGACCTGGGGGTGTGCCCCCATGGGGTCGGTGGGCTCGACGGCGACGACGTCGAAGGCCTCTCGGCAGCAGGCACCGCAGGTGCGACAGTCGGGCTCGTCGGGGGGAGCGAGGTCCACCATGGCCTCCTGGGCGTGGGCCAGGGGGGCCAGGTTGTCGACGGGCCCGCAACGGGCTCCTCCCCGCCCCCATAGTCGCTGGCGCAGTACACTGCCCGCACACGAAGCAAGGAGGCCGCACATGACCCGATGGCTCGCAGCGGCCCTGGGGGTGATGACCATGGCGACGACGACGGCGCACGCTGGAGAGGAGCCCGCCGAGGCCGCCTTCGCCAGCGAGACCTTCGTGCTGCTGGTGAAGGGTCCCAAGTGGTCTGACGCCGACACCGAGGAGAACCGGGCGCTCATGAAGGGCCACCTCGACCACTTCACCGCCCAGCAAGAGGCCGGGAACCTGCTCGTCTGTGGCCCGTTCAGCGACCGCGACGACCCGTCGATCCGCGGGCTGTGCATCTACCGCACCCCCCTCGAGGCCACGCGAGCGCTCGCCGAGGCCGACCCGCGGGTGAAGGCAGGGCATCTGCAGGTGAAGGTGATGACCTGGTGGCACCACGCCGGCGCCGTCGCCTACCCGCAGGCCAAGCCGCCGGCATCGCCGTGACCGGGGTGCTGGCCCTGCGGTAGGCACCTCGCCGCGGCTGAAAACCATCGCTGCCGGTCGCCCCAGCACGTCGCGGGTCCAGGGGCGCAGCCCTTGGCGGGGGGCGAGCGGGGGCGGAG
>CBDUIC010000140.1:0-16044 GCA_965367245.1 uncultured bacterium
ACCCCGAAGAGCCCTGATCCGCTGGGTCAGCGAGGCTCGATGAACACGTCGCGGCCTCGGCCGCCGACGTTGAGGGAGCCGCGGCCCCGCCGATCCTGCACATCGACCGACAGCGTCGTGGCGTGCCGCCCTTCGAGGTCGAACAGCGTCACCCGCACCCGCTGTGGCGACAGGGCGGTGACCTGCCCGACCAGGTGCCGACTCGACCAGCCGGGGCCCGAGCGCACCCGGAGCTTCCCAGCGACCTGCCCATCAGGGGACCCCGATAGATCCAGCTCGAGGGGTTTGCCGTCGGCCAGGCCGACCCAGTGCGCATCGATGCCGCCGTAGCCCACCATCGGCGCCACCGCGTTGTCGGGGAGTGACTGGATGACCGTGCTGTCGGCCTGGCCATCCGCCACCGCCGCTTCGTCGGGCACCGCGACCACCTCGGCAGGGCGAGGGGCCACGGGAGCCGCTGCCTTGGACGGCGCGGGCGCCTCGGGGGGCATCATGTAGATCACCGTCTCCGGCGGCAGCACGGGAACCTCGACCACCCGCTCCACCTCGACCACGTCGGCACTGGGCGTCGGGGTGCTCAGGGCCTGGGCAGCCACCCCAGCGGCAAAGCACACCGCGAGGGCGACCATGCCGCCGGTCACGAAGGCCAGCGTCTTGGGGGAGGGCGCCTGCCGGCGACGCATCGCAGCCTGCTCCTCGGCCGTGAGGAGCAGTGGCTCCAGCGACTCCTGGGACAGGCCCAGCAGGTGCGGAAGGATCTGCACCTGGACGGCCTTCAGGTCTTCGACCAGCTGGTCGCACGAGGCGTAGCGGTCGCGGGGGCGCTTGGCCATGCACTTCATGACGACGCGCTCGAGCTCCTCGGGGATGTCGAGGACCGGCGCCACCTCGGAGAAGGGCTTGACCGGCTCGGTGACGTGGCACATCGCCAGCGCCACGGGGGTGTCGGCCATGAACGGCCGCTCGCCCGTCAGCAGCCGGTACATCACGACGCCCAGGGAGTAGATGTCGCTGCGTGGGGTGACGGCGAGGCCCTGGGCCTGCTCGGGCGACATGTACATCGGGGTGCCGATGAAGCTGCCCTCGTGTCGCTCGCCGACGCTCGCCACCGACGCGATGCCGAAGTCGGCCACCCGAGCGCGCACGAGCCCCGTCGAGCGGTGCTCCAGCAGGATGTTCCCCGGCTTGATGTCGCGGTGGACCACGCCGTTGCGATGGGCATGGGCCAGGGCCTGCGCCACCTGCAGGAACACCTGGAAGGCCAGATCGACCGGGAAGTAGCCGTCGTTGCGGAGGGTGCGGTTGAGGGACTGACCGCGCACGAACTCCATCACCATGTAGGGGCGCTGGTCGGGCAGCTTGCCCACGTCGTAGAGCGTCACGATGTTGGGGTGGTTCAGCGACGCGATGATGCGCGCCTCTTGCAGATAGCGCTCCAGCTCCTTGTCGTTGGAGAACACCTCGGGGCGGATGATCTTCACCGCCACCTCGCGACCGACGCGCGACTGGTACGCCAGATAGACGACCGCCGAGGCTCCCCCGCCTAGAACGGAACGAACCTGATACCGACCCTCGAGCAGCGGCCCTGTAGGAGCAGCCTCATGCATCAGTGAACCCCTCAACGGGCCCCGCAAGCCCGTCCCCACCTTCATTGTAGGTCAATCGCACCCACGGCGATAGCCTTGAGCACTTTCGGATCACAACACGAACCTTACACGGCCTTGCTCGCTCCAACCGACAGGTCAGGGCGGGGGCCGGTTACAACACGGCACCCTCGCGGAGGCGACGATGCGCATCTCTGTCCTTGGCTTGCTGTTCACCCTCTCGGCTTGCGGCGGGGGGGCGGGCGATGACACGCCGACGGCTGCCGAACCCAGCGACACCGATGTCCCCACCTCCCTCGGCACCACCCCGACACCCACGTACAACACCGAGGGGGTCACCTTCTACGGCGACGTGGAGCCCATCCTCCGCGACGCCTGTGTGTCGTGCCATCAGTCCGACGGCGTGGGCTCCTTCCCCCTGGAGTCCTACGAAGACGCGCAGCCGTGGGCCCAGGCCATGGCAGCCGCCGCTAGCGACCGCCGCATGCCTCCGTGGCTGATCAACGACGACGGCACCTGCCAGGACTGGGCCGACAGCAAGGCCCTCAGCCAGGAGGCCATCGACACCTTGGTGGCCTGGGCCGACAACGGCGCGCCCCAGGGTGATCCCGCCGACGGCATCTCCGAGCCCCTCCCCGACGTGGCACGGCTGCAGCGGGTCGACACCCGCCTCGACTCCCCCGAGATCGTGCCCGAGAACGAAGACGACCCGCTGTACGCGCCCAACGACGAATACCGGTGCTTCGTGTTCAAGAACGTTTCCGACCGCGACACCTTCATCACCGGCTTCGAGATCGATCCCGGCTTCGAGCCCATCGTGCACCACGTCATCGGCATGACCGTCGACCCCAACGGGCCCACGTGGTCGGGCGACACGGTGAACAGCGACACCATCAACGCGGTCGACGGCGCCGACGGCCGCCCCGGGTGGGACTGCCTGGGCACCGCCGGCTACGACATCCGCGAGAAGGGCTACCCCGTCACCTGGGCGCCAGGCATGGGCGCGGTGCACTACCCAGAGGGCACAGGGGTTCGCCACGGGGTCGACGACTGGTTCGTGGCTCAGATCCACTACAACCTGATCGACCCGGCCAACCTCGAGATCCCCGACTCCACCGGCATCCAGCTCCGCCTCGATGACGAGGTCGAGCACGAGCTGTACTTCGCCCTGGCCGACGGGCTCATCACCTCGGCACTTTATGGCCCGTTCCCCGACGTCATCCCTCCGGGTGAGGAGGCCTACGAGTACGAGTGGTCCATGATGGGCGACGACGTGTGGCTGTATGCCGCCCAGTCGCCGTTCAGCGTCGGCGGCACCGACTACAAGCTGTGGGGCGTCATGCCTCACATGCACCAGCGCGGCGTCAAGCAATACGCCATGCTCGAGCACGGCGACGGCAGCGAAGAGTGCATCGCCGACGTCCCCCAGTGGGACTTCGAGTGGCAGCTCACCTACTTCTACGAAGAGCCCGTCGACATGGCCTTCAGCGACCGGCTGCACGTCAGCTGCACCTACGACACCTCCGAAGACGAAGCAGCCACCTTGCCGGGCTGGGGCACCAACAACGAGATGTGCCTCCTCGTCATGATGATCAGCAAGTAGGCCCCATGTCGCACCCTTCCGGCCTGCCTCCCGAGGTCGTGTGGAGCCGCTACACGCGCTACCCCTTCGTGCTCGCACGGATGGCGGCCGTTGCCGTGGGCCTCGTCGCGACGTGGTGGGTGCTCACCGCGGTCGAGGCGGTGCTCTTCCCGGTGTTCCTGTCGCTGCTCCTCGCCTACCTGCTCGACCCCGCGGTCGACTGGTTCGAAGAGCGTGGGTTCTCTCGCACCTCGGGCATCCTGCTGTTCATCGCCCTGGGCGGCATCGGCATCACCGTCTTCCTGCTCTTCCTCTACCCCACCATCCGCCACCTCATCCTCACCATCGGCACCAGCGTGCCCCACCTCATCGGGCTGCTCGAGAACGACGCCATCCCATGGCTCGAGGTCCAGACGGGCTACACGGCCCCGGCGAGCGTGAGCGCGCTCATCGCGGAGTACGGCGACACGCTGCAGGCGCAGGTTCCAGGGCTCGTGCAGCGCGGCGGCAAGGCCCTCGGTGACCTCTGGACGAGCGCAGGCGGCTTCGTGGCTGGCGCCCTCAACCTGGTGATGATCCCCATCTTCACCTTCTACTTCCTGCGCGACTTCGACCGCATGAGGCTCGCGCTGGTCGACTACCTCCCCGAGCACAACCGCCCCTGGCTCCTCGATCGGATCAAGGCGATGGACGAAGTCGTCGGCGCGTGGTTCCGCGGGCAGATCGAGGTGGCGGCCATCCTGGCGGCGCTCTATGCCGTCGGCCTCGCCCTCACCTTCGGCCTCACCGGCATCGGCATCACCACGGGCATCGCCATCGGGCTGCTCGCCGGCTTCCTCAACATCATCCCCTACTTCGGCTTCGTCATCGGCTTCGGCCTGTCGATGCTCGTGAGCATCATCGACTGGGAGCCTGCGGCCATCGTCGGCACGATCATCACCTTCGCCGTGGTGCAAGGGCTCGAGGGCTACGTCATTACCCCGCGGGTCGTCGGCGAGAAGGTCGGCCTGTCGCCCGTCGTGGTGATCATCTCGCTGCTCCTCGGGGGAGAGCTGCTGGGCCTGCTCGGCGTGTTGCTCGCCCTGCCGATCGCCGGCATCATCCGCGTCTTGCTGCCCGACCTGCTGGCCGCCTACAAGAAGACGACCTTCTTCACGGGAGATCTGCCGGCGGAGGAGGAATAGCGACGGGTCGGTCCACCACGTCGAGGGTGGCGGTGACCACCTCGCTGGCCAGGGTGCGAACCACCGACGCGACGGATGCCTGGCGCGCCTCGTCGACGGCGGGGCCCCGCGTGCGCGCCCTCGGCGCCTTCACCTGGTGCTTGGGGTGGGGCCCGACCTCGACCTGCTTGGCCTTGCCGTCCCACCGGGCGGTGGTCGTCGCATCGGCGGCCAGCGGGCGCCGCACCACCTCCTCCTCGCCCACCCGCACCAGCAGCTCGCCGCGCCATCGAGCCGTCACGGGCATCGTGTGGGCCTCGTGGACCGTCGTGATCGAGCGGCCATGGCCACGCCGTTCCTTGGTCGTCGTCACCTCTCCCTGCGTCGACGTGGCCTCGGTCACCGACAGCACCAGGAAGGGAGCCGGGCGCTGCACGGGGCCCTCAGGGCCGGCGACCGTGTGGGGACGCGCCTGTCCGACCGTCGCCACCCGCAGATAGCGAGAACCGCGCTCACGCAGCACCTCCTCCACCCGCGCCGCCAGCGCCCGCGTGAGCCCGTCGTCGCCGTCGACCCGCACCGCCAGCACTACGTCGATCATCGCGCACGACACGGCCTGCTCGTGGAGGACCTCGTGTTCGCCGTGCAGGTGGCTCGCCCCCCGCAGCACCTCCGCCGCCTGCCGACACGCCCCCCGTGCCAGCAGCCGACGCCCACGCTCGGCATGGAGCGCTGCGGCCGCCTCCCGGTCGGACGCCTGCCCCGACACCGCCGCCGCCTCCTCGCGCTTCTTGGCCGCGGCCAGCAGGTCGCCCTGCCCCTGATGCCACTGCGACCACCGCCGGAGGGTCTCTGCAAGGGCCTCTCCGTCGTCGGGCACCAGGGCCCGTGCCGAGGTGCGCGCGGCGACCGCCTCCGACCATCGCCCCGCCACCTCGGCGGCGTCGGCCCGCTGGCGCAGCGCCGAGGCCGCGTCCGCCAGCAGCTGGGCCTCCACTATGTCGATGCGAACGGGGTCGACCGTGGCCCCCGCCCGGCTCGCCCGACTCAGCACCCGCCGTGCGTCTGCCAGCGCCTCCTGCCCTGGCACCACCTGCCCGTCCATCCACAGCCGCCGGGCCCGAGCCAGGTGCTGCTCGGCCAGTGTGTCGCTCGCCGTCGTCAGGCCACGCACGGCCCAGCCACGGCCAGGGTGCTCGAGGAGCTCCCGGAGGCAGGTGCCCGCCGCCTCGTCGTAGCGCCCATCATCCAGCGCGGCGCGCACATCCGACCGAGGGCCCGCCAGGGCCGCCATCACCAACCACCACATCATGGGGGCAGCATAGCCGCGCGTCAGTTGCCGCGGTTCTCCGGCATCACGAAGAACGTGCCGTCGCTGTGGCCCTCTTCGTCGGTGGCCGGCAGCGAGTCGGCGGGCGCTTCGACCGCGTTGCCCCGGTTCTCGGGCATGATGATGAAGGTGGACTCGGGACCCTGCTCCGCCACGAGCAGGCCTACGACCAGCAGCCCCGCAACGAGCACACCGGCGAACAACGTGGCCGCCACGGCAGCCCCCGCCATCAGCGCCCCCGCCACGAAGGCGACCAGCGCCCCCCAGCCCCGCCGCTGCGGCGGCACAGCCAGGGTGACCGGCTCGATCGACGCGTCGAGCTCCGAGTCCCACGTGTCGAGGGCCGGATCGGGAGCCGCGCCGACGGAGCGTGGCTCGAAGTCGGGCAGCTGCACCTCACCGAGCTCCGACGGCACCAGGTAGCGGTCGTTCAGGGTGCGCGGGGAGTAGGCGGTGGCGACCACGCGACCGGAGTGACTGAGACGCTCGGTCGTGTAGTCGTCGACCATCGGAAGGGTGGAGGCGGTGTCGGCTGGCATGTGGGGTCCTCCCTCGACGCTTCCTACCTAGCGAGGCACCCTCTTCGGCTCTCGTGACAGTGTGTTTCAACGACAAGAGCCAGCCCTGGGGCTGGCTCCTGAAGCGACTCGCACGACGTGTCAGTCGGCGTTCTTGGCCTTGTAGGCTTCGATGAGGATCTCGGCGGTGGAACGCCGCATGATCTTCGCCGGGGGATGCTCGCCGTCGACGAGCATGCCGCGCACCTTGGAGCCGGAGATGAAGTAGGCCTTCTCTCCCTCGTGGTTCGACATCAGGTCGACCCGCCCCATGCTCTCGTAGTAGGCCGCAAAGCCCACCTTCATCGGCTCGATCGCCAGGGCGCCGGGCAGGTCGTCGAAAATCTCCTGCGCGTCGAAGTCGCCCCAGATGGCCGTCTTGTCGAAGTAGGGCGCATCGGCGTGCTTGCGGCCGATGACGATGTGGCTGAAGCCGTGGTTCTGACGGTAGATGGCGTGCATCACCGCCTCGGACGGGCCCCCGTAGAACATCTTGATGTCGAGGCCGACGAGCTCGAACACCTCGTTGATGCTGTAGCCCACCCGGTCCCACAGCTCGGTGTCGGAGTCGCCCTCACCGAGGAACGCGCCGTTCTTCAGGGAGTTGTAGGTGGCCATGCGGGTGACCGCGTCGACATCGTCGCCCTTGAGCTGGCCGACCAGCGGGTTGAGGATGGCGCCGGCGTAGTGACCCTCGCGGGTGAGCGTCTCGAGGCCGTAGACCAGGGCGTACTCGTGGGCGCGGTGCAGCGGGTTGCGCGTCTGGAAGGCCAGCGCCTTCTCCCACTTGCGGCTCGCGATCATCGCGCGCGTCTCGCGGGGCGTGAGCACCTGGTGCCCGTAGACCGGGTGCGGCGCGGGGGGCAGCACGTGGATGTCGCCGCCCACCATCTTGGTGCGCGGGTCGTTCTCGACGATGGCGCCACCGGGGTGGTCCATCCGCTCGGTGCCGTAGATGGCCTTGACGTAGCGGACCTTGTCCCAGTCGAAGACGCTCTGCACCTCGAGCACACCCACCAGGGTGCCCGACTCGTCGACCAGCGCGGCCATGCCGCCCACGTCGAGACCGGCGGCCTCGGCATCCGTGAGGGGAAGCGACAGCGGGATCGTCCAGGCGTAGCGCTTGCCGTTGGAGATCACGACCTTCTCGTCGAGGGCCAGGTTGAACTGGTCTTCGCTCATCGGCCCGGTCAGCGGCGACAGCGTGCCATCAGCCAGGCGGTAGACCGTGGCGAGGTCGGCGGTCACGACCGTGATCTTGGGCATGCTGGCGGCTTCGGCCGTGAGGCTCTTGCGGCGCGACAGCTTCAGCATGCGGTCGACGGGCGTATCCAGGCCGCCGTGTACGGGTGCGAGAGACAAGGGTCCTCCAACTCGAGAGTGGAGCCGCGAGTAACCGGTCTGTGGGCTCAGGGCACCGAACAGGCGCCGCTCAGCGCGCCTCCGTGCTGGCTTTCATCAAGCCCCGCACGTCTTCCATCACCTGCATGAAGCCCCGCGTGCGCACCAGCTCGACCAGCCACCTCGGGATCTTGCCACCGCCATCCATCGCGATGCGATGCACGACCAGCGCCCCCCCTTGCCCATGGGGCTCCACCCGCCAGAACCCGTCGTTCCGTGGGACTCGGATCGAGCCCTTCTGCAGCGACAGCGGCTCGTCGGTGGCGGCCGACCAGGCCAGGTGCAGCCCCCCGTCGGGGAGCGGGTGCGGGGTCATCCACAGGAGGACCTCGCGGTCGGCGATGGGCCAGACGTGCTGCCGTTGGTAGACCAGCCACCGGCTGCCTTCGTCGCGCACCAGACGCGACACCTCGATGGGGTAGACGTAGTCGGCGTAGCGCTCGAGCTTCTGCAGCTCCGCCGCCATCACCCCCGGATCCACCGCCGGCCAGTGGCAGGTCGCCTGCAGCGCCGACCGCTCGACGTGGTCTTCGGGGCGCATGGCGAACTGGCAGCCGTGGGCGACCTTCAGCGGCTCGAACGCCGCATCGTCGACCGCAGGCGCGTCGCTGGCAAGGGCGACGCCGAGGAGCAGGGAAAGCAGCGAGGGACTCCAGAGCATGGCGGTAGTATGGCTCACCGCACACCTGGTGCGCCGGAGCCGCTCATGACCCTGCTGTATCTGACCGCCTGCCTCCTCGGAGGGGGCGAGCCCGAGTTCGTCGAGGAGCCCGACCCGGGACTGCCGGAGCTCGAGCTCGGCCACATCGAGCAGCCCAAGAGCCGCCAGCCCCTGCCCGGCACCAACACCGGCCCCGACGCGCCCGACCCCGCGGTCACCGCCGACATGTGCAACGACCTCGAGGAGGGCGGCGAGGTGGCCGGGCCCGACTGCATCACCGCCGAGATCGAGTGCGGTGACACCATCGTGGGCCACACCATCGGCGGCACACAGCGCTTCGACTCCAAGTTCTACGACTCCAAGTTCTGCACCCCGATGACGACCGACCACGACGGCGGCGACGAGCGCGTCTACCGCCTGCAGATGCCCGAGGGAGAGTGGAGGGCCACCGTCTGGCTCGACACCCCCTGCGCCGACCTCGACCTCGCCGCGATGATGGTCACCGCCAAAGACACCTGCCCCACGATCAAGGGCAACGTGCCGCGGTGCGAGATGTGGCCGGCCAAGCGGGGCAAGCGCGAGAAGGTGGAGCTGGCGAGCCAGAAGCCCACCACGTGGCTGATCGTGGTCGAGGGCAAAGACGAAGAGGAGGGCCCGTTCGCCCTGCACGTCCACTGCGACAAGGGCCTGATGTAGTCACAGCGCGGTTGTCAGTCGATCTCTTCGGCCATGGCCGCGCTGAAGCGACAGCGCGCGCCCTCGGGCAGCTCGAGTTCCCAGTGGCCGACCCTCGGGGGAAGGCCATCGACATCGCGGCCGCCCCACGGATTCCACAGCGTCACCAGCAGGCGGGGCCTCGCAGGCCAGCCCTCCCACACGACCTGCCCACGCACGAAGCCGTTGGCCTTGTTGGTGTAGACCTCCATCACCATCCCGTCGCGCACCGGGTTCCCCTGCAGGACCCAGCACGGCGCACCGTCGTCGTCGCCTGCCTCGAGTGGGGTCGCCTCCCCCCGCACCGAGCGCTGCTCGGCGCGCCGTCGCTGTGCCTCGAGCACCGGGGCAGCCCCCTCCGACGCCTGCTGCTGCCCGCGCCCGGCGCTGCGAGCCGCGTTGCGGATCATGGCGTTGATGTCCATCGGTGTGTCGTCGCCGCCCATGGGGCCTCCCCCAGACAGTGTACCGGACCCCTCAGCTCACCTCGCCACAGGGCCCGCCCTGTGGCACCATGCAGCGATGCTCTGGCTCCTCTTCTCCCTCGCCCTCGCCGATGGCGACCCGCACAACCCCGTTGGGGCCAACGTCCCCCGGGGGCAGCAGGCCGTCCTCGCCACCTACGACGCCGCCCACACCAGCCGGCGCGAGGTCGACACCCTCCTGCCCCTCGACTGGGCCTTCGAGCGACTCGCGCGCGAGCAGGTCGGCGAGGGGGAGTGGTTCGTCACCGCGCGCCTCGCGGGCTCTCAGGCCTACGGCATCGGTGAGGTGCAGGCGGAGTGCGACAGCACCAACCGCGACACCAACTTCGAGTGCGCGCGCGGGCAGTCCACCGCGCCCGTGGCGGTCGACGCCATGGCGTCGACCCTCGAGATCGGGGTCCACCGAGAGAAATGGAGCATGGTCTATGTCGGCTCCGTGAACCAGCTGCAGATCGAGCCCCGCGACTACATGCGCCCCGTCTACCCGCAGGTCTACAGCACGGCCTACGGAGCCCTGTCACCCCTGCTGCTGTTCGCCGACATGGCCGGCATCCCGCAGCGGGTGGGCTTCCCTCGCTCGGCGCATCTGATCATGGGGGCGCTGCACACCGGCGGCTGGCAGGCACGCCTGGGCACGACGCTGTCGCTGCGGCCCTACCTGTTCGTCAAGCACGAAGCCAGCGACGTGATGGGCGAGGTCCTCCTCAAGAAGCGGTTCGACGGAGCCAATGTGGCGCGCTCCGCTCGCATCGGCCTCGACGACCACGCCTGGGGCGAGCCCGACGCCGGCAAGACGACCGTGCTCGTGCGCAACCTCGACCTCGTCGATGTGCGCCAGCTGCGCAACCAGACCACCCTGGCCAACCTCGACCGCCTCGAGGGGCTGGGGTTGTGGTGGCTCGAGCTAGGCCACGACGACATCGTCGGCATCCTCGACGTGCGCAGCCAGGTCACCCTCAGCCCCGACGCCGGGCTACTGGTCGCCGAGATCGGGGGCCACACCACCGAGTTCCACCGCGACCCCACGGTGTTCGGTTTTCGAGGCTTCGCGGGCCTGGTCCAGCTGCCACGCATCCCCGGCTACGTGGCTCCTCGTGACTCCGGCCCCACCTTCGGTGTCGAGACCCACTTCCCGTGGGGCAAGCCCGGCTTCGGGGCCGATGTGAAGCTCGCCTACAACGACCCCGCGCTGATCACACGGCTGCCCTACAGCGCGCAGTCCATCCACTTCTCCTTCGCGGTGACCACGCCCTGAGCGGGCGCGGTCGTCAGCTGTCGACCGACTCGTCGGGCGTCGGCAGCGGCGCTTCTTCGGTGGGCTCCGAGATCGTGAGCGGCCGCGCGTGGATGACGACCTTCTTGTCGACGTAGTCGACCTCGGCGTGGCCCCCCTCGGACAGCTCGCCGAACAAGATCAAGTCGGCCAGCGCCTTCTTGACGTGCTCCTGGATCACGCGGCCCATCTCGCGAGCCCCATACTCCGGCTTGTAGCCCTCCTTGAGGAAGAACTGGCGCGCGGCGTCGGTGGCCGAGATGGTGACGTTGCGCTCGAACAGCTGCTGCTCGAGCTCGAGCAGGAACTTGTCGACGATGAGCAGCACCACCTCTTCGGGCAGGCTCTGGAACACCACCACCTCGTCGAGGCGGTTGCGGAACTCCGGCGGGAACACGTCTTTGAGGACGGTCTCGGCGCGGGAAGACGACGCTTCCTTGGCGAACCCCAGGCCGGGCTTCGCCTGCTCCCGAGCCCCCGCGTTGGTCGTCAGGATGACGATGGCGTTGCGGAAGTCGGTCTTGCGGCCGTTGTTGTCGGTGAGCGAGGCGTTGTCCATCACCTGCAGCAGGATGTTGAAGATGTCGCGATGCGCCTTCTCGATCTCGTCGAGCACGATGACGCAGTGGGGCGTCTTGTGCACCGCATCGGTGAGCATGCCGCCCTGCTCGAAGCCGACGTAGCCGGGGGGCGCACCGATCAACCGACTGACGGAGTGCTTCTCCATGTACTCCGACATGTCGAAGCGATGGAAGGCCACGCCGAGCGCCTGGGCCAGCTGCCGAGCGAGCTCGGTCTTGCCCACGCCCGTGGGGCCCGCGAACAGGAAGGAGCCCACCGGCCTGCGGGGGGACCCGATCCCTGCCCGAGACAGCTTGATGGCGGTGACCACCGCGTCGATGGCGTCGTCTTGGCCGAAGATGACGCGCTTGAGGTCGTCGTCGAGCTCGCGCAGCCGGTCGCGGTCTTCCCCGCTGACCTGCTTGGGGGGGATGCGGGCGATGCGGGCAATGGTGGCCTCCACATCCTCGATGGTCACCCGCTTGCCATCCGCCAGGCGCACGGCGGCGCCCACCTCGTCGAGCACGTCGATGGCCTTGTCGGGCAGCTGCCGGTCGTTGATGTGGCGGGAGGCCAGCTTGGCCGCTGCCTCCACGGCGTCTTCGTCGTAGGCGAGCTCGTGGTGCGCCTCGTAGCGAGACTGCAGGCCCTTGAGGATGTCGACCGCCTCGTCGAGGCTCGGCTCGACGACCTCGATGGTCTGGAAGCGGCGAGCGAGGGCCTTGTCTTTGCCGAACGACTGCCGGAAGTCTTCGTGGGTGGTGGAGCCGATGCACCGCAGGTCGCCCGACGCCAGCGCGGGCTTGAGCAGGTTGGAGGCATCCATCGAGCCCCCCGAGGTGGCACCTGCCCCCACGAGGATGTGGATCTCGTCGATGAACAGGATGGCCTTGTCGTTGTTCTCCAGCGCCTGCACCACGCCCTTGAGCCGGTCTTCGAAGTCGCCGCGGTAGCGGGTGCCGGCCATCAACGACCCCATGTCGAGGGCGTAGATGTGCACGCCCTTGAGCATGTCGGGCACGTTGCCCTCGTAGATCGCCTTGGCGAGGCCCTCGACCAGCGCGGTCTTGCCGACGCCCGAGTCGCCGATGAACAGCGGGTTGTTCTTGCGACGGCGCGCGAGCACGTGGATGGCGCGCTGCACCTCCTCGGTGCGGCCGATCAATGGATCGATCCGCCCCTGCTCAGCGCGCTCGTACAGGTCGACGGTGAAGTCGGACAGTGCCTCGGACGGGCTCCGCTCCGGCTCGCCGTCACCGCCTCCCGTGCCCGCGGGTGCCCCCACCGACTTACGAGGCCCGCCCTTGCGGATCCCATGGCTGAGGAACGAGACGACGTCGACGCGCTCCACGCCTTGCTGCTTGAGCAGCCACACCGCGTGGGAGTCGGGCTCCGCGTAGAGCGCCACCAGCACGTTGCCACCGTCGACCGGCCCCTTGCTGCTGGACTGCACGTGAAGCAGCGCACGCTGCAGCACCCGCCGGAAGCCGAGGGTCTGGATAGGCTCGTATTCTCCCTCCACCTCGATGGACTCGACGCCCTCGAGGTAGGCCACAACCTGGCGCTCTAGCTCCTCCAGGTTGGCGCCACAGGCCTCCAGCACCTCCGACGCCCGAGGGTCGTGCAGGAGGCCATACAGCAGGTGTTCCAGGGTGAGGAACTCGTGCTTTCGTTCTTGGGCCGTGGTCATTGCCATGCCCATCGCTACGCGAAGATCGTCGCCAAACACTATTCAGGCTCCAGCGTGCACTGCAGGGGATGGCCCGCATCGCGGGCCACTTTCTCGACTTGCGCTACCCGGGTCTCCGCCACCTCACGGCTGTAGACCCCCGCAACCCCGACACCGGAGTTGTGGATGTGGAGCATGATCCGGGTAGCTGCTGCCTGACCGTGTCGAAACACGTTCGTCAGCACCCACACGACGAACTCCATCGGAGTGTAGTCGTCGTTGAGCAGGATCACCTTGTAGCGCTTTGGCTCTTCCTCACGCTTGCGAGTGAGGACATCGCCTTGTTCGTCTTTACGGGTCTTGTCGGACATCCCTTGGGGGCTCCTCTAGAACCTTTGGCACCTGGAGGTGGCACGTCCACCGCCTGCTGCATTGTAGATAAACGTTGACATGCCCGGACGGCCACACGCCCGCGTTAGAGTGTGGCCCCATGGCACACGGCTCCGACATCCGGCGCATCGGAAAGTACATGCGTGCCCATGGGGCCGATGGCTCCCTCGTGGCGTGGGTGGAGGCAGAGCTCGACCGTCTCGACCTGCAGGCCATCGAGCCCAGCGACCTGCAGCCCCTGCGGGAAGACCTCACGGTGCGCGAGCGAGAACTCATCGTCGCCGCCACGCTGCACCTCGCCTCCGCGGCGCACACGGTGCGCATGGGTGCCCTCGACATCGCACGCGGCGTGGGGCGTTCGCTGGGCTTCGACCCCGCACGGCTCGACAAGATCGCCCAGCACTCGATGGGGCGCACCCTGCCGCAGGCGCAGCTGCTCGCCGAGCTGGGTCTGGGGATCGACGCTTCTCCCGATGAAGTGCGCGCCGCCGAGCAGGCCCGCCCTCATGTGCAGCCGGCCCCCAGCGTTCTCGACTCGCTGATCGGCGAGGAAACGGATCCCAAGGGTCCCCCTCCCCTGTCGTCGGTGCTGCCGGATCTCCCGGTGCAGGCCGATGGAACGGAGTCCCACCACCACACCGAGCGGATGGACCACCTCGCGGAGGCCCTGCGAGCGCTCGACGAGCCCGACGATCTCGAAGAGCCCACGGTGGAGATGTCGCGCGACGAGGCCCGAGCTGCTGCCGAGCGAGCCCGTTCCCGGCACACGGCCCCCGACCCCGTTGCCCCGCCGCGCTTCTCCCCGGCCGCCGGTGTCCACGATGGCCCGCCCACCCTCGGTGTCGATGACGGCGACCTCGCGGCACTGGCCTCCGCCTTCGATGCCCCGGCCCCCGAAGAGGCAGTGGATGGGCTCGACGAGCTGATCCCGTGGGACGACGACGCACTGGCCGTGCCGGAGTGGACGATCTCCGAGCGTACCGAGGCACGAGAGAGCGTCGCCGACGACCGACCGGCTCCATCGCCCACGCTGGAGCCCGAGCCCGAGCCAGAGCCCGAGCCAGAGCCAGAGCCCGAGCCAGAGCCGCGCGCCCAGCTGTACGACGAGCCCCCCCTCCCACCCCTCCCGGGTCACACGGGCGGCGACGACCCCTTCGGCGACCTCGACCTCGATGACGAGCCGCGGCCACGCGGTCCCGCGTCCCTCGACGACCTGCAGCCGGAAGCCCTCGATGAGCTGTCGCTCGACATGGAGGTCGACGGGTGGGGCGTGCGCCGGCACGTGACCGAGGAGCTGCCGCTCGGGCTCACCGACGAAGTCCCCACCCTGCAGCCCCACCGGGCCCATCGGTCGACGGGCGACGGGCTCACAGACGAGCTTCGGGTCGTCGATCCAGAGGCCTATGAGGAGCTGGCGCTCGACGGCGACGGCGACGGCGACGGGCTGACGGGCGAGCTGCGCCCCGTCGACGACGACGATCGCCTCAAGGGATCGGGTGGGCGCCGGGAGTCCTGGTCGCCGCCCGCGTCCCCCGGCGACCCAAGCGACGGTCTCGACCTGGTGCTGGAGGAGGTTCCCGGTCGCGACACCTTCGAGCTCCCCCTGCCGGAGGAAGCTCTCGACGAAGGGCTCGGCGCTCTCCAGCCCCTCGATCAGGGGCTGAAAGCCTACTGGGGCGACAAGAGGGGGGGCGGGCTGTCGCCACGACCGCTTTCGCTGCCCGTCGACTTCGATGCGTCGTCCGCCGAGGCTGGCGACGGCCTCACCAGCGAGCTCAAGGCGGTCCACGACGACGAGCCGGTGGCCCCCGAGCGCAGACGACGACGCGGAGCCAGCCGAGAGGGTCTCACCCAAGAGCTCCAGCCGCTCTTCGAAGCCCCGTCCTCGAAGCGACAGCGCCGCGGGCGCCGCGACTCCGAGGGGCTCACCCAGGAGCTGAAGCCCTTGCTGGACGACGACTGATGCCTCTCGACCTCACAGAGCTGCGCGACTACCTGCGAATGAACCGCGCCGACCCAGCCCTGATCGCCTGGGTGCAAGCCGAGCTCGACGGCGGCGAGCTCATGGCCGACGCCGCCGGCCAGCTCCCGACCATCGCCTACGATGACTGCGAGCTGCTGCTGGCGGGCGTGCTGCAGCTGGTGGCGACGCCTGCGATGCCGGTCGAGCAGTCCGACGTGCAGCAGTTCCTGGCCCTCTGCGAGGGCCTCGGCTTCGACGATGCCTGGATCGACGGCTTCGTGGCCACCCAGCTGGGCATGTCTCTCGAGGCCCTGACGGCGCTGGCGTGGCTGCGCCTGCCCACCCGCGCCACGACCGAGCAGATCACGTCCGCCCACCGTCGCATGGCCAAGCTGTACCACCCCGACCGGGTGACGCACCTCGCCGACGAGTTCCAAGACCTGGCCCGCACCCGCACGCGTCAGCTCAACCGTGCCCGTGAGACGCTGCTAGCCATCAGCAAGCCCACCTCGGCCCTCACCGATGATGTGCTGCTGGAGCCCGACTGGGAAGACCAGCCCACCGATGTCGACGGCGTCACCGAGGCGCTGGAGCCGCTCCCCGACGACGCCTGAGCCGCCTCAGCGCCGCCGGCGCAGCAGCCCCAGCCCAACGAGCCCGAGCAGCCAGCCCGCCAGCGGCGAGCCACTGC
>CBDUIC010000141.1:0-15950 GCA_965367245.1 uncultured bacterium
GGTCACGTGGGACTACACCTTCGAGCTCACCACGCCGCTGGTGTGGCCCATCGTGCGGGCGCTGATGCCCTTCTTCGAGCGGGCGCAGGCCGGCTGCCTCGAGGTGCTGGCCTCCTCCGACGAGCGCTGACGCGTCGCGCGGCGGGATGACGTGAATGTCGTGATCCGTCGCCACGCCGTGGGCACCCTGTCGCTCGAACGCGAATAATGCGTGATGGCACGCTCATTGCTTGTGCTGTCCTCCAGGAGGTCCCATGACCCGAACGCTCTGGTTTACCGCTGCGCTGATGCTGACCGCTTGCCTGGGGGGCGGCAGCAAAGACGACGCTGACTCCGCCGACAGTGGCGATCCCACGGCCAGCGAGGCCTGCCAGCTCGCCGAGGACCATCTCGCGTGCCCCGAGTGCTCCGACGGTATCGTCACGTGCTCCTTCGGCGACGTGTCGGCGACCGAGGCGAGCTGCGGTGGCTGCCAAGCCCAAGCGGCGCTCTACCAGGCCCTGTGCGAGGCGGGGGAGACGGCCGACGCCGCGACCATCCAGGCCGGGCAGGTGTGCGGCGAGCCCACGTGCGAGGTGTGGTTCGACGGCTGCACCGACCCATGCACGCCCTTGTGTGTGTTGTCGGACTCCATCCCCGACAGCACCTGCGACATGGGCTGCACCACCCCGGGCGTGCCGCCGGGGGAGTGCGAGTGGAACGGCTACGACTGCGCCTTCGTCGAGTAGCGTCTGGCGCAGGGTCAGGGAAGCCAGAACGGGTAGACGACGCCTCGGTCGATGCCGTCGACGTGCCCGTAGGCCCCGCCGACGGCCAGGACAGGCTGGTCGGGATGGCCGGCCAGCCCCTCGCCGAACCAGCCCTCGGGTAGCTGCTCGCCGCTGACGACGGCTGCAGGAACCTCGTCGAAGCCGCTGCCGTCGGCCCGCCACAGGTCGACGCCGCCGCCGACGGGGGCGCCTGCCACGGCTCCGTAGCGGCTCCCCACCGCCACCAGCGCCGCGCCGGGACGGTCCGGGTCGGGAACCAGGGCGACGCCGCGGCCGTACTCCCCGTGGGGCTCGGTGCCCTCGAGGACAGGCGCGTCGGTGAGGGGCTGCACGTCGGTGCCGCCGTCGCTGGGCAGGCTCCAGCCCGGCGCGCTCTGGCGGGGAAGCGATGCCAGCCAGGCCCCGGAGAGCAGCCAGGCCGCGCCGTGGTCGACCCCACCCACCTCGTGGTCGTAGCCACCGGCCACCACGTCGGGCACGCCATCGTCGTCGGCATCGAGGCCGCCGGCCAGCGCGTCGCCGAAGCGGGTGTTGCTCACTTCCGGCCCCAGCGTGGTGACAGCGGGCCCGCTGCAGCCGCTGCCGTCGCCCCACAGGATGCGCACGCTGCCCTGGTTGCTGAAGCCCAGGTCGTCGGCGTCGGCCCCCACGGCCACCTCGTCGCAGCCGTCGCCGTCGAGGTCGCCGGCCGCCGCCACCGCGTTGCCGAGCCGGCTGCTGCTGCTGACCCCGAGCACGTGCTCGACGTCGCAGATCACCGTGGTCCCCCCACCTACGGCCGGACGGCCGCGGACGATGCCGATGCCGCCCTCGCTGGCGGCCGACACCGAGCCGAACACGACCTCGCTGTGGCCGTCGCCGTCGAGGTCGGCCACGGCCACCTGGTCGATGTGGGCGTAGGCATCGTAGGCGTAGGCGACGAAGGCAGGCTCGGCCTCGATGCCGCTCGAGGTGCCCAGGTGGACCCAGATCGAGCCGGCGCCGTTCTTCTGCTCGGGGCAGTCGTAGGGGTTGAGCACGTCGCTGGGGTCGAAGTCGGTGGGCTGGCTGTCGTTCCACGCGGCGACCACCAGGTCGTCGCGGCCGTCGCCGTCGACATCCCCTCCGGCTACCGCGTAGCCGTAGCGGTCGTTGGCGCTGTGCAGCACGTGCCCGGCCCACGGCCCCTCGCGGGTGGTGCTCGTCGCTCCGCCCTCGTCGGCCCATGCGAAGACCTGGCCTGCGTTGTAGCCGAGCACCTCGTCGGGCTGGCTCCACGCCCCGCCCACCAGATCGGCGTCGCGGTCGCCGGTGATGTCGACGAAGGCGAGGCTGCCGCGCTGCCCGAGCAGGCTGCTGCTGGCATCGGCGGGCACCTCGAGGCGGGCCACGTCGGGGGCGGCGAGCAGCTGGTACACGCTCGAGGCGTTGTCGCCGTGGTGGTCGTCGCGGGGGGCAGTGGCCACGGCATCGCCGAGGCCGTCGCCGTCGATGTCGCCCACTACCGCGAGGCCGCGAAGCCCGAAGAAGCCGCCGGTGGTGAGGGGGGACCACGCATGATCGGCGTCGAGGGGAGCCCACCGCGTGCCGAAGCTCGTGCCGGCCACCGCCGCCCCGTCGTAGCGGAGGACCGCCCCGGTGCTGCTGTCGCCGTCGGGCAGCTCGTCGCTGGGACTGCCGATCCACACCTCGGCGAAGCCGTCGCCGTCGTCGTCGCCGAGGGCCACCCCCCACCCGAGGTAGTCGTAGCTGTTGTCGCCCTCCACGCTCCAGGAGGCTTCGTCGGCGAACACGGGGGACCACGCCTGCCGCCCGTCGTCGTCGGCCGCCAGGAACAGCCATGCGGCGCCGGCGCTGGTGCCAGCGTCGCCGTCGTGGTTGCGGGCGCCGACCAGCAGGTCGTCGAGGCCGTCGCCGTCGACGTCGCCGAGGGCCACGTCGATGCCGAAGTACACCGAGGTCTCGGTGCCGTCGTCTTCGGTGTAGATCCGGCTGGGGGTGCCCTCGCTGAGCAGGTCGTCGGCGGTGTACACCCACACCAGCCCGTTGTCGGCGTTGTCGACGAGGGACTCTCCGTAGCTGCTCACCGCGACATCGCAGCGCCCGTCGCCGTCGACGTCGCCGCTGACCAGCTCGTGGCCCAGGTTGTGGTTGCGCTGGCCCCAGCCGTTCCCGTCGGGGATCCACCCGTAGGCGGTGGCCACCGGCTGCACGCTCGGCCCCCCGGGGTTGCCGGTGAACACCGCGATGGAGCCGGTGTCGTAGACGATGGGATCGGCGTCGCGGTCTTCGCCCCGCAGCGCCGCGACGAGCAGGTCGTCGATGCCGTCGCCGTCGACGTCGCAGGCAGTGAGGCCGTAGCCGAACTGGTCGGAGCCGTAGGTGCCGTTGCGGGTCCAGGTGGGCTCGGGGTCGAAGCCGCCGCCAGGAACACCCTCGTGGATGCGCACGGTGCCGATGTCGACATCGGGGAGCAGGTCGTACTGCGCGGCGCCATAGGCCAGGTCGACCAGCCCATCGCCATTGAGGTCGCCCACCGCCAGGCTGCGGGCCCCGTACGACCCGGGCTGCTCGATGCCGAAGACCTGGCTCGGCTCGGGGTCGAGGCCGGTGGGGCCGCCGAGGTAGACGAACACGCCGCCGCCGAGGTGGCTGGCCACTGCGGCATCGACCAGGGCCACCACCGCATCGGCGTAGCCGTCGCCGTTCACGTCGGCGCCGCGCACGTGCGCCCAGTCGGTGTTCTCGCCGTCGCGGGCCAGGGGCGCGGTGCGGGGGGCGGCGACCACCGCCTCCAGGGTGCTCGTCTCGCCGGTGAACCGGTCGGTGAGGGCCACGGTGGTGTGCCCCTCCGCCAGACCCGTCAGGTGGACCCCGTCGAAGCTCGCCACGCTGCCGTCGGCGGGCACCGCATCGACCACGCCGCTCCCTCCCACCATGCGCAGGGTCGCAGGATGGCCCAGCGGGAGCATCCACGTTGCCCCCCAGGGCTCGATGCCGCCGTCGAGGACCACCTCGTAGGCGACCTCGACCTCTTCGCCGGTGAGCTCGTCGACCACCACCAGGGTGTCGCTGCCTGTCTGGGGCCCGGCGGTGTAGTCGCAGCCGGTCAGCGAGCCCGCGCTCTCCAGGATGCGGGGGTCGCAGCGGTAGGTGCCGCTGCCCTGCGCGACCGACAGCGTGAACGTCGTCGCCACGGGGATCAGGCCGGTGGTGGGGAGCACCTGCAGGGGCAGGAACACCTCGATGGGCGCGGTGGTGGTGGTGCCGCAGGTGGTGTCGTCGACCTGCACCATGTCGGTGACCCCGTCGGTGTCGCCCGCGAAGTAGTCGCCGCTGTTGGCGTTGACGAACCCACCGGAGGGGGCGTCGGCCATGGAGAACACGTAGGGGCCGACCCCACCAGAGGCCTCGACCCGCAGCGACTGGTACGACAGCACACCGGGCTGCGACAGGGTGGCCTGCAGGGGCACGTCGCAGGGCTCGATGGGGTCGGGGTCGGGTCGCTCGGTGGTCGGCAGGGTGCTGCCGGTGGGCATCGTAGGCTGCGGCACGGTGGGGGTGGAGCCCGTGGGCTCGGTGCCGGGGGCGGTTCCCTTGGGGTCGTCGCTGCTCGCGCAGGCAACGAGCAGGGCGAGGGCGAGGCTAGCGCGGCACGACATAGGCACCTCCGACGGCGACGCCGCCCTGGCTCGAGGTGGGGGCGCCGATCAGCAGCACGTCGGTGCCGTCGGCTTGGCCGGAGGCCAGCACGTCGCCGAGCTTGCCTGCGGGTAGGTGGGACTCCCCTGCGATCATCGCGAAGGGGAGGGTCGACAGGCCGGGCAGCCCGGTCCCCAGGGGGTCGTCGACCCATCGATAGGCCAGGGCGCCGCCGCCCAGGAAGCCGCCGCCGAGATCGCCATCGGGCAGCCCCACCCACACGGCGTCTTGCCCGGGTCGGGCGGGGTCGGGCAGCACGGCCACCGACTCCGCGAAGTCGGCGGTGGGGATGGGGCCGAGCAGCCCGTAGTGACCGCCGTTGGTCGGCACCAGGGGCTGGAGGGCCGCGTCGGGCAGGTCGCCCGGGGGGGCCTGGGTCTGGGGGAGGGTACGCAGCCAGCTCCCCGGCACGACCCACACCGATCCCAGCAGGTCGCTGTTCTCCACGACCCCGTCGCCGCCGACCACCAGGTCGGGCCAGCTGTCGCCGTCGATGAAGCCGACGGCCACCGACTCGCCGGACTGGGCGCTGCTGAGGCCTGGAGCCAGCGGCGTGACGGCGGGAGCTCCACAGCTGCCGCCGCCGCCCCAGAGGATGCGCACCACGCCCTGGTTGCTGTTGTCGTGGTCTTCCTGGGGAGCGCCGGCGACGACCTCGTCGCAGCCGTCGCCGTCGAGGTCGGGCAGGGCGGCCAGGCTGTCGCCCAGGTAGCTGTTGTCTTCGATAGCGTAGAACAGGTCGGCGTCGCAGATCACCTGCGTGAGCCCGGAGGGGTCGGGGGACCTCCCGTGCAGCACGGCCAGCCCGCCATCCGACCCATCGCTCCAGCTGCGGCTGCCCGCCACCACGTCGCCGAGCCCGTCGCCGTCGTGGTCGAGGCCGCCAACGAGGCTGCGCACGTTGCCGCTCGTCTTCGGGCCGAACCACACCCAGTCGGGGTCGCGGGTGCCGACGGGCTCCCCGCCTCGCCAGATGGCGACCATGCCGGCCCCGCCGATGTTGTCGGCGGGGGCGCACTCGGTGGGGTTGGCGTAGCGAGTGTCGTCGAGGTCGGCGAGGGAGGTGTCGTTGCGAGCGCTCACCACCAGGTCGGGGATGCCGTCGCCGTCGAAGTCGGTGGTGGCCAGCTTGTCGCCGAAGCGGTCGCCGCCCCCGCGGGTGCCGTAGTCTCCCAGGCGCTCGCCGACGGAGGCGAAGGAGGCACTGCCCAGGCCGGCGAACATCGTGACCGAGCCGGTGTTGTTGCCGAACACCGGGTCGCCGTCTTCTGGGGACCCCACGATGAGGTCGTCGACGCCGTCATCGTCGGCATCGAAGATCACCATGGAGCGACCATGGTCGTGCCCCGACGGACCACCGGGCATCGCCAGCGCCGCGTGGCTTCCGTCGCTGTAGATGAGCCGTGGCTCGCCGACGTTGGTGCCCAGGGCATCGGAGCGGCCTGCAAAGGTGAACGCCTCACCGGCACCGTCTCCGTCGAGGTCGGGGAGCAGGGCGAAGGCCTGGCCGGTGAACTCGTTGCCCTCCAGCCCCAGGAACCACTCGGCGGGGTCGGCCTCGCCCAGAGAGCCCCCGTCGGGCAGGGCGAGCAGCTCCGCGCCGCTCCACACGCTGATGCGGCCGATGTTCGACACGGTGTCGAGGGTGTCTTGCCCGTTGGGCTCACCGACGACCACGTCGAGCACCCCGTCGCCGGTGCGGTCGACCACCTCGAGGTCGCGACCCAGGTAGTCGCTGCTCTTCCGGCCGGTGACGTAGCGGTCGGCCTCGTGCATCCACACCGGCTCCACGCTGGGGCGGCCGTCGTCGGATGCCGCGAGCCAGATGGCGACCTGGCCCACCGAGCCGCCGGCGTCGCCGTCCATGTAGGCGGCCGCCGCGAACACATCGTCGAGGCCGTCGTCGTCGAGGTCGGCCAGGGCGATCTCCCGGCCGAGCTCGGCGTAGCTGTCGGTCTCGTTGGCGTAGATGCGGGTGGGCAGGTCGGTCAGCATGCCCGCCGTCTGGCCCTCGTAGACCATGACCAGCCCGTAGTTGTCGGTGTCGTCGGGGTCGACGCTGCGGGTGTAGGACCCCACCGCCAGGTCGCACAGGCCGTCGCCGTTCACATCGCCGGCGGCCAGGCCGTACTCGCCGATGCGCACGTCGGCCACGGGGGCCCAGTCGCCGTCGACCGGCAGGTAGCCGTAGCGCACCTGGGTCGGCACCAGGTCGGGGCCGTTCGGGCCGCCGGCATAGACCATCAGCGCGCCCATGGAGTTGGGGTAGCCCTCCAGGTCGCGGTCTTCCGCCGCCCAGGCGCCGGCGATGATGTCGACGTAGCCGTCGTCGTCGAGGTCGCAGCTGGTGAGGGCGGAGCCGGCGCGGTCGCCTCCGATCAGCCCGCGGAGGGTGTAAGTGGGCGTGGTGTCGGGGAAGGAGCCGGGCTGACCGAGGAACACCTGGACCTCGCCCACATCGTCGTGGGTGAAGTCGGCCCCGTCGGCTCCCACCAGCAGGTCGAGCTCGCCGTCGCCGTCGATGTCGTCGAGGCGCAAGCTGCGGCCGAGGTAGCTGTAGGCGTTGCGGCCGCTGATCTGCCACACGGGGTCGGGGTCGAGGCCCGTCGCCGTGCCGGCGTAGATCACGGCGCCACCGGTGTAGTAGGCCCCATCGTTGATCTCGACGAGGGCGAAGACCACGTCGGTGAAGCCGTCGCCGTCGAGGTCGGCCGCCTCGGCGTGCCCGAGCTGGGTCTGAGGCCCATACCAGTCGCTGGGGGGCACGTGGGGCGCCACCACCTCGACGGGCACATCCGCGCTGAAGCCCGCGAAGCGGTCGGCGACGGTGACCGTGGTCGCCCCCTCGGTGAGGGCCAGCAGCAGCCCACCCTGGGCGTCGACCACCGTGCCGTCGGCGGTGAGGGTGAGCTCGCCGCTGCCGCCGAGGGTCTGCGGCAGGAAGCTCGCACCGAGGGGAAGCACCCAGCTCTCGGCGCCCAGCAGGTCGACTCGAGCGTCGGTGGACACCGTGATCCGCGCCTCGTCGACCTCGCCGGTGCCGTCGTCGGTGACCCGCACCCGGTCAAAGCCCTCGCTGGCCCCGGCGGTGTAGGCGCACCCGGTCAGGCTGGCCCCGGAGCCTGCCTCGACCAGGGTGCAGGTGGCGGCGCCGGTGCCGCCCACGGCCTCCACCGTGAAGGCCGTGCCGGGCAGGACCTCGGTGGTGGCGGGCAGCGCGCTCAGCGCCGGGACCGTCTCGATGGACAGGACGGCGGTGCCGACACACCCGTCGTCGCTGAGCACGATCTCGTCGACGGCACCGGGCTCGGAGGCGGCCAGGTAGAAGCCGGAGGTGGCGTCGAGGGTGCCCAGCGCGTCGCCTCCGAGGGCGTAGCTCCAGGCGCCGGTGCCGCCGCTCGGCAGCAGGGTGACGAGGCCCTCGGGGGGCGCCGACACCCGGTCGGCGTCGAGGGCCAGCGCGGGGCTGCAGGCCGGCAGGCCCGGGGTGCCGGTGTCGGTGGGGGTGGGAAGCGTCGGCAAGGTGCCGGTGTCGGTCGTCGGGCTCGGCTTCGAGGTCGGATCGGTCGACGTGTCGGTGGTCGAGGGCGCGGGACCGTCGGTGGTCGTGCCGGGCTTGTCGTCGGCACAGCCGAGCGTCGAGGCCAGGCAGATCGCGGCGAGCGCGCGCACGGAAGGCGAGTGGAGTTGCATGGCCACGGGCTGGGTCCCCCAGGGTGGGCCGAGTGTAGCAGTGGTACGCTGCGGTCTGTGGGAGGCGGGATGCGAGGGCTTGGGTGGCTGGTGCTGCTGGCGGGCTGTGGCAGCGGCGATGGAGCGGCGCAGGGGCCTGCGAACACGGGCACCACGCCTACGAGCGAGCCGACGTCGGGTCCCACCACGCCGACGGCCCCCGTGACGAACACGACGGGGGCGCTGGTGCTGCCCACGCCTCCTGCCGAGGTGGTGGCCGACCTCGAGCTGCTTCAGGCCGGTGCCATCGACGCGGTGGCGCCGGTGGATCTCACCCACGTGGTGGTATCGACGGAGGGGCAGCTGGTGGCGCTGGATGCGCTGGGCGCGCCGGAGGTGCTGGGTCGCGACCAGGCGCCGGTGCACGCCGCATCGCCGTGGGCCGGCAGCTGGCTGCTCGCGAGCGCGGAGTCCCTCGCGGTGTGGGATGGGGCCGTGCTGGGCCCGACGACGCTGAGCGACGTGGTGGGGCCCGTCGCGCGGCTGGCGGCCGATGGCGACGACCTGTGGATCGGGGCGGAGGCCGGTCTGCGTCGCTGGCGCGACGGGCAGGTGGTGGCTGTCACGGTCGATGGGGCCGAGGTCGGTCCCTTCGCTGTCGGTGGCGATGTGCGGGGCGATGGCGTCACCTGGGTCGCGCAGGGCGAGGTGGTGCATGCCCTCGGCAACGCAGGCGCGGTGTGGGTCGATCTCGAGGCTGCGGCGCTGGCGGGAACGGTCGATGCGCTGGCGGTCGATGCGAGCCGCGCGGCCTGGGCCACCGCGGGCGGCTGGCTGTACCGTCGCGACGCCAACGACGGCTGGCTTCGCTACGATCTGGGTGTGCCGGTGTGGGCGGTGCACGGCGCGCCGTCGGCGGCAGGGGTGTGGATCGAGGCCGAGGGGATGTGGCTGTTCTCCGACGGCACGACCTGGGAGGCCCCGACCGGGCTGCCGGCGCCCGACCCGATGCTGCAGCCTCGGGTCGACGCGGCGGGTCGGCTGCTGCTGGTCGACGACGACGGCCTGTGGCGGGTGAGCACCACCCGGCCGCTGGTGCTGGTGGGGCTGGAACCAGGCGCTGTGGTGGCACGCTCCACCGAGGTCCACCTGGTTCCTACGGCACCTGACGAGGTGGAGGCGCTGGTGGTGTCGCTGGTCGACGGTGCCGGGGCCGAGGTGGCGGTGCCGGTGGTCGAGCAGGTGGCGACGGTCGACCCCGAGGGCCTCGAGCCAGGCCCCTACGAGCTGGTGGCGGTGGCCGACTACGGCGACCGTCAGTCCGAGGCACGGCTGAGCCTGTTCCTGGGCGCCGACTTCGAGCCCACCTGGGCCGACGACATCCAGCCGCTCTACGAGGCGCAGTGCGCGCTGTGCCACGGCGGGGCGGCGACGACCGTGCTCGAGGCCCCAGAGGACTGGTCGGCGCGCATCGACGACATCCTGTTCAACGTGCGAGCCGGGAACATGCCGCTGGGCGGCGACCCCCTGAGCGACCTCGACGTGGCGGTGATCGAGGCCTGGGCCGCCGCGGGGTATCCCTAGGGCTGGGACTCGAGGTGATCGCGCAGCGCCGCCATCAGCTTGGTGGCGCCCTTGAGGGCCATCCGGTGCACGATCCACTGCGGTGCGTACGACGACGGCTCGCCCTTCCAGCGGTGGTGCAGCCGGGTGCCCTCGCCCCGCGCCTCGACCCGCCACTCGGCGTCGAAGGCGGCCATGTCGCCCCCGGTGAGCACCTGGCGCACCGTGCGCTCGCCATCGGGGCAGGAGCGGGTGTGGAAGGTGGGGGACGCCAGCGGATGCCGGATCGTCATGGTGACCTTGTGGCAGACCCCGTCGGGCTCGGAGGTCGTCTCGCGGCCTGCGTCGAAGCGGGCCACCTGGCCAGGGTCGGCGACGAGGGCCCACACGGCGTCGGGGGACGCAGCGATGTCGACGTGGCCGACAAGCCAGCCGTCGTCTTGAAAGGCCAGCGAGGGCTCGGCCGCGAGGGCCCCGAACAGGAACAGCATCCACATGGGTTCATCGTACCGGCTGGTTTGGTACACTGCAGCCCGGGGGGGATCACATCATGTTGACGACCTGGGTCGCGCTGCTCCCGCTGGCGCTGGCGGCGGAGCCACCGACGTGTCCACCAGACCTCGATCGGATGAGCGGGCATCGCCACCTGCGGGCGATCTCCCTCGACTTGCGGGGCGTCGTGCCGAGTCCCGACGAGTATGAGCGGCTGGAGAGCGGCGAGGTGCCGGCGACGCTTGTCGACGAGTGGCTCGACTCTGAAGCCTTCGCGGATCGCGCGGTGCGCTTCCATCGCAGCCTGCTGTGGAACAACGTCGACGACCAGCGGCTGGTGTCGACCAACAACGTGTTCACCACCACCGACTCCATCCACTGGATCCGCAACCGCGCCGACGACTACCGCAACGACGGCAACCTGTACTGCGGCGACTTCGAGGCGAGCTTCGACGGCGACGGCCGGCCCATTGGGATCGATCAGGGCGACGGCACCGTGCAGGAGGGCTGGGTCGAGGTGCGCCCCTACTGGGACCCGGAGGTCGACACCAAGGTGTGTGCCTTCGACGCCCAGGAAGTGGCGGTGAGCCCGCTGGGCACCGCGTGTGAGGGAGCAGCCGCCGCGTCCGACCCTGGCTGTGGGTGTGGTCCCGACCTGCAGTGGTGCAGCGTCTACTACGCGGAAGACCTCATCACCGAGGGCATGAGCCGCGACATCGACCTGCGGGTGCGGCAGCTCATCCTCGACGACCGGCCCTACACCGAGCTGCTCACCGGCGACTCGGGCTTCGTCAACGGGCCGCTGGTGCACTTCTACCGGCACCTCACCCAGGTTCCGGCGTCCGTTCGCTTCACTCAGTCGCCAGTGGATGGCGACGAGCTGCCCGACCTCGACCCCTACGACCACGAGACCTTCGTGGAGGTGTCGCTGCCCGAGGGCCACAGCGGCGTCCTCACCGCACCGGGCTTCCTGCTGCGGTTCCAGACCAACCGGGCTCGGGCCAACCGGTTCTACAACGCGTTCCTGTGCCAGCCGTTCCAGCCTCCCGACGCTGGCATCGCCATCGACCCCGATGCGGCCCAGACGGTCGACCTCACGGTGCGGCCAGGGTGCGACTACTGCCACGCGCTGCTCGAGCCGGCCGCCGCCCACTGGGGCCGGTGGACGGAGCAGGGAGGCGGCTTCCTCGATCCGGCCATCTACCCGGCCTTCGACGAGCTCTGCTACGACTGCTCGGTGAACAGCAACGACTGCCCCGACGTGTGCAGTCGCTACTACATCACCGACCCCCTGTCGTCAGAATACGACCCCTTCGTGGGCTGGCTGGGCGCCTATGCGTTCCTCGAGCCATGGCAGCAGCCCAACGTCGAGGCGGGCCCGACGGGCCTGGTGAACACCGCGGTCGTGGATGGCAGGCTGCAGACCTGCACCGCGGAGAACGCCGCGACCTGGCTGCTGGGCCGGCCGCTGCACGAAGGCGACGACGACGAGCTGAACGCCTGGGTCGATGCCCTGGTGGGCAGCGGCTGGTCGTACAAGGAGCTCGTCAAGGCCATCGTGCTGTCCGACAGCTACCGGAGGCTGCCATGAGCGTGCTGCTGTTGCTGCTGGCGTGCGGGGGCGACCCTGCGCCCGCCGACACCTCCTCCGTGCCCACCGACGGCCCCGCGCCCACCTCGGTGCCTGGCACCCAGCCCACCGTGCCCTCGGTGCTGCATCCCGAGCTGCGGGGTGATGTGCGCGCCGAGAGCCTCGGCCAGGTCGAGCCCCCCGACCCACAGGCAGAAGGCAGGGTCCGCCGACGGATGGACATCGACCAGCTCAACGCGTCGCTCCGTGCCGTGACGGGCGGCATCGGCTGGGACGACGGCGACGACGACCAGATCGAGGAGCTCGCAAGCACCCTCGGGCGGCCCGACTACGCCAGCTCCACCCACGAAGACCTCGCGCCCGGGCTGTTGTTCAACAAGTTCCTCGACGACGCGGCCAACCACGTGTGTCAGGAGTTGCTCGACCGCGAGGCCGTGCCCTCGCCCGACAACGTGTTCCTGGTGGATGCCGATCTGACCGACACCTCCGCGTCGGATGCCGCAGCCATCGAGGCCAACCTGCAGTCGGCGCTGCTGCGCTTCCATGGCCGGTCGCTGCCCTCGGGCGATCCGCAGCTGGAGCCCTGGCGGTTCCTGTTCGATACCACCGTGGAGGTCACCGGCGGTGACACCTTCGCGGGCTGGCGGTCGGTGTGCATCGGCCTGATCATCCACCCCGACTTCACCCTGTACTGAGGCGACCATGAGCACTCGACGCGACTTCGTGTTCGGCAGCATGGGCGCCGCCGGCTTGCTGAGCTTCGGCCTTCCCGGGGCCCTGCGCCTCGCCCACGCCGCCTCCACGCCCTCGGTGACCGACCGCTACTTCCTGTTCTGCTACTTCAACGGCGGGTGGGACACCCTCCTCGGCCTCGACCCCCGCGATCCAGCGCTATTCCCCGACGAGCTGCGCAACGAGACGCTCATCGAGCCCGGCTACGGCAACCTGCGGGTGCCGGGCGTGGTGCCCGAGCTGATCGAGGCCGGCGGGATGACCTTCGGCCCGTTCATCGGTGGGTTGGCCGACTGGGCAGACCGGCTCGCGGTCGTGCGCGGCATGTCGATGGACACCCTCACCCACGAGGTGGGCCGCCGCCGCTTCCTCACCGGCAAGCCGCCGAGCGGCCTGCTGGCCCGGGGCAGCAGCGTGAGCACCGTGCTCGCCTCGCTGCTGGGGGTGGAGCAGCCCGTGCCGCAGCTGTCGGCGAAGGTCGAGTCCTACAACATCGATCAGCCGGCCTGGTCCACCGCGCTGCGGGTCGACAACGTCAACGACCTGCTGCGTGCGCTCCGCCCGGGCGACGTCGACATCGCCGCCGACGAGCGCGCCCGGATCCAGGCCCTCCTCGACGGCTTCCGCGACTGCGATGTGGTGGGGGAGTCGGTCGCCCTCGATGCGGCGCTCAGCTCGCAGGGCGCCGCCCGCACCCTGGTCGACCAGGGCATCGATGCCGCGTTCGACTTCTCGGCACCCGCAATGGAGGGCCTGCGCACTCGCTTCGGCATCGACCCCAACAACCTCGGGTCGGCCCAGGCCCAGGGCGCGATGGCCGTCACCGCGCTCACCCAGGGCGTCAGCCGGGTGGTGAGCATCCAGGTGGCCAGCGGCCTCGACACCCACTTCGACAACTGGGAGACCGACCACGGGCCCGTGCAGCAGGAGGGCTTCGATGTCGTGGCGTCGATCATGAGCGAGCTCGACAGCCTGGAGTACCAGGGCACCGGGGCGTCGTGGCTCGACCACACCACCATCGTCGGCTTCTCCGAGTTCTCTCGCACGGCCCTCCTCAACGGCAACGGCGGCCGCGACCACGCCCTCACCAACAGCTGCTTCCTGGCTGGCGCCGGGATCAAGCCCGGCGTCGTTGGCGCCAGCTCCGACGTAGGCCTGCTCCCCCAGGCCATCGACCTCGCCAGCGGGCAGGTCGACCCTGCTGGCGAGGTGGTGCGGCCCGAGCACATCCTGCGGGCGCTGCTGCACTCCATCGGCGTCGACGACGACATCGACGACCTGCGGGTCGATCCCCTCACTGCGCTGCTTTCTTAGGACGCCATGTCGCTGCAGGTCATCGGCGCGGGCTTCGGTCGCACCGGCACGTCGTCGCTGAAGCGGGCGCTGGAGCAGCTGGGCTTCGGCCCCTGCCACCACATGTCGGAGGTCAACGGCAGCGAGGCCAACAAGGCGCTGTGGCGCGGCATCGCGGCGGGGCAGCGGCCGGGCTGGGGCGTGGTGATGGCGGGCTATCGCTCCTCGGTCGACTGGCCGTCGTGCCACTACTGGCGTGAGCTCGCCGAGGCCTTTCCCGACGCCAAGGTCGTGCTCAGCGTGCGCCCGGCCGACGAGTGGTACGCGAGCATGCGCCACACGATCGTGCCCGCCCTGGCGGGGTCCACCACCGAAGAGAGCGTGGGCAGGAAGCTGATCTGGCACGAGGTCTTCGGCGGCCGCCTAGCCGACCGCGAGCATGCCATCGCCGTGTTCGAGGCACACAACCAAACGGTGATCGACGCACTCCCCGCCGAGCGCCTGCTGGTCTTCGCCCCCGACGATGGCTGGGGGCCGCTGTGCGACCACCTGGGCGTGGCGGTGCCCGACAGCCTCTACCCCCACCTCAACCGAGCCGATGTGTTCAACGGACTACGGGAGGACCCTCCGTGATGCTCTTCGGGCTGCTCGCCTTCGCCCATGCGGCCGATCTGTCCTGCGACTACCGCGGCCTGGCGGCCACCGTGCGCTGGAGCCACGACGGGCTGGTGCAGCTGCTCGATGGCGACGAGGTGCTCACCGAGGTGCAGGGCGGGCCGATGGACCCCTCCACCGTGGCGGGGAGCTGCCGTGGCGAGGGGGTGCGCTTCGTGTGGGGAGGCGATGAGGCCATCACCATGAGCGTGGCGACCCAGAGCATCGACTTCGGCCCGCTGCTCGACGTGCTGTCGGCGGCGCGCTTCGATCCGGCCAAGGCTGCCTTCCGGCGGGCTCGCTACCATGGCAAGGCCGGCAACCCGGCAGGGGTGTGGCAGTGGGTGGGAGCCTCGGTCGACACCCTCACCGTGTCGGAGGCCGCGCAGGTGGCCGAGTGGCTGTCGGGCTCGGAGGAGCAGCCGCTGCTGGAAGCGGCCTGGCGGCTGAGCGACGACGAGCGACGGGCGGGCCCCGATGGGGTGGCGCTGGGGGTGCGCGTGGCGGAGGCACGGCTGGCGAGCGGGGCCCTCGATGAGGCCGATGCGCTGTTCGCGATGCTCGAGCCGCGGTCGCAGCAGGCCTGCGAGGGCCGGGCCGAGGTGCTGGAGGCGCGAGGCAAGAAGGGGCCGGCGAAGCGCCAGCGGGCGGCGTGCGTGAGCGAGGAGTAGGGTCCCATGGGCAAACCGGGATAGGGTGGGCCGATGCGCTATGCCCTCGTCATCGTCGCCCTGTGGTCCCTCGCGTGCATGGGAGGCTCGGAGCCTGCCGCGCCGGTGGAGGCGGGCCCCGGGCTGATGCTCCGCGCCGATCTGGAGCGGGGCTGCTACGGCCAGCCCGGCACCGAGTTCACGCCCGACAACTACGCTGAGGTCGAGGTGTTCGCCGAGCGGGGCGAGCCCGCGTGGGACTGGACCTTCCCGCAGGTCGGCGGGGGCGAGGTCCACCTGGCAGATCTGCTGATCGACAAGCCTGTAGTGGTGTTCTCGGGCTCCTACAGCTGCCCGGTCTACCGTCGCAACCGCAAGAAGATCGACGCGCTGGCCCAGCGCATGGGCAGCCAGCTGCACGTGGTCGTGGTGTATGGCCCCGAGGCCCACCCGGAGACCGACAACAGCCCCTACCGCGGCGACAACTGGGCCAAGCCCGACAAGTACAGCCACGTCGATCTCGCCGAGACGAACGCACAGCGGATGGAGAACGCCGAGAAGGTGGGCGGGCGCGGGCCGGTCATCGAGGTGGTGGAGCCCGTCGACAACCCGTTCTGGTGCACCTACGGCACGGCGCCGAACGCGGCCTACCTCATCAAGCAAGACGGCACCTTCGAGGCCGTGCACGACTGGTTCGACGCGCCCACGATGGTGTCGAGCATCGAGGCCATGCTGGGTGAGGGCGAGCCGAGGCGCGGGCGACGGCGGCGCTAGGAGCCTGGCCGATGTCACACCGTGGCACCCGACGCGCCGGTGACGATGGAGTACGAGGCGAGCCTCCAGGGAGGCTGA
>CBDUIC010000142.1:0-15891 GCA_965367245.1 uncultured bacterium
CCCCCGCCCACGCCCTCGACCGCGAGGTTCCGTCGACCTACGGAACCATCCAGGCGGCCATCGACGCAGCGCAGCCCAACGACCGCATCCTGATCGAGGCGGGCACCTACTGCGAAGACCTCAACGTCGGCACCACCGACCTCACCATCGAAGGGGCGGGCATCGGGCTGACGGTGATCGACGGAAGCTGCGCCGATGGCTCCTTCGCGATGGCCTACCTCAACGCTTCAGGCACCCAGGTTCTCCGTGACCTCACCATCGACGGTGCAGGGGCCTACGCAGGCCTCGCTGTCAACAGCGGTGCCCTGGTGACAGCCGACCGCGTGGCGTTCGTCGACGGCTACATCGACGGTTCCGAGGGGGCCGGCGTGAACGTGTCGGCCGGGGCCACGTTCAGCTGTGACGAGTGCGTGTTCTGCGGCAACTATGCAGGCAGAGACTGGTTCATCGTCTACTACGGCGGCTACGGCGCCGGGATCTACAGCAACGGCATCCTCGACGTCACGCGGTCGCTGTTCGTGCGCAACATCGCCGAGGAAGGGGGCGCAGCCGTCGCGACGACCGGGGCCACGAGCATGGTCCACAACACCTTCGTAGAGAACGACAAGACAGGCAACGACGGCGAGGCCCTCCTCGTGTACGCGACCAACGCCAGCCTGGTGAACAACCTGTTCGTGGGCCACCAATCCGACTGGACCGTCGACGTGTCCAACTACGGCACGCTCACGGGCTCCACCACCAACCTGTTCTTCGACAACGCCCTCGACTCCGAGGTCGCGATGGCCAACACGCTGACGAGCGACCCGCTGCTGGTGTCGCGGGGTGCGACCTGTGGGGACTACGACTTGTCCCTGCAGACCGGGTCGCCCGCCATCGGAGTCGCCGAGCCCGCCGGCTTCCACGACGACATCGGCGCCATCGCGTTCGTCCCCCTCGACAGCGACGGCGACGGCTACACCGTCGACCAGGGCGACTGCGACGATGGCGACAGCTCCGTCAACCCTGGTGCCGCCGAGCTGTGCAACGGGGTCGACGACGACTGCGACGGCCTGACCGACGACGCCGACGGCGACATCGCCGACGCCACCACCTACTTCCCCGACGCCGACGGCGATGGCTTCGGCGTCACCGCCGGCGCGGGCCTGTTCTGCACCGCGCCCGCCAACACCGCGACCCTCGGCGGCGACTGCAACGACAGCAACGCGGCCATCTCCCCAGGCGCCGCCGACGCCAACTGCGACGGCGTCGACGACAACTGCGATGGCGTCGACGACGACGAGTCCACCTTCCTCGACTACTACCGTGACGCCGACAACGACGGGTATGGCGACCCCAACGACATCCAGAATGCCTGCGTGAACCCCGGTGGTGAGTACCTGCTCGACGGCACCGACTGCGACGACACCCGGCCCGCCGTCAACCCCGCCGCTGCCGAGGTGTGCAACGGCCTCGACGACGACTGCGACGGCCTGACCGACGACGCCGACGGCAGCCTCACGGGCGCCTCCACCTGGTACGCCGACAGCGACTCTGACGGCTATGGCGACGCGGGCGACGCCCAGATCGCGTGCACCCAGCCTCCCAGCACCGTCGCCAGCGCCGGCGACTGCGACGATAGCGACGCCGCCACCAACCCCGCGGGCACCGAGGTCTGTGCCCCGGGCGACGAAGACTGTGACGGGCTCGAGGGCGACGCCGATCCCAGCGTGTCCGACCCCACCACCTGGTACGCCGACGCCGACGCCGACACCTACGGCGACGCCCCCCTCGGCGACGCCTGCACGGCCCCGCCGTCGTCCAGCGCCGTCGCCGGTGACTGCGACGACGACGACGCCGCCATCCGCCCCGACGCACAGGAGGTGTGCAACCTCGTCGACGACGACTGCGACGGGGATGTCGACGCCGACGACGCCTCGGTCATCGGCCTCACGACGGCCTACGCCGACACCGACAACGACGGCTACGGCGCGGGGGCCAGCGTCGACGTGTGCACCCTCGGCCCGAATCAGAGCACCACCGACGACGACTGCGACGACACCGCCAGCGACGCCTACCCAGGCGCTCCCGAGCAGTGCAACGGCCGCGACGACGACTGCGACGGCACCATCGACAACGACGTGGTCGCGGTCGACTGGTACCTCGACGCCGACGGCGACGGTCATGGCGACGCCGGTGCGCTGCCCGCCTACACCGACTGCGCCTCCCCTGGGCCGCAGTACGTGACGTCCAACGACGACTGCGACGACAACGACGCCAGCGTGAACCCCAGCGCCCTCGACGACGACTGCGACGGGATCGACGACAACTGCAGCGGCGAGGAAGACGAGCAGGCGACCGACCTGCTGTACGCCGACGCCGATACCGACGGCTACGGCGCGGGCTCCCCGGTGGCGCAGGGCTGCCCCGATGGTGTGTTCGTCGCCGACGACAGCGACTGCGACGATGGCGACGACGCCATCTTCCCGGGCGCCACCGAGGTGTGCGACGGCGTCGACAACGACTGCGACCTCGGCATCGACGAGGGCTGCGACACCGGCACGCCCACCGACACCGCCGGCGGCACCGACACCGGCTCCCCCACCGACACCGCCTCGACCACCGACACCGGCACCGGCGGAAACGGAACCACCGGAGGGAACGGCACCACCGGAGGGAACGGCACCACCGGAGGGAATGGCACCACCGGAGGAAACGGAACCACCGGCGGAAACGGAACCACCGGTGGGAACGGAACCACCGGCGGGAACGGAACCACCGGCGGAAACGGCGATGGCGCCCCCGTGGTGATCGAGGGGCAGCAGGCCGCCTCGGGCTGTGGATGCGCCACCTCGTCGAGCCCGGCCGGCCTGTGGCTCCTCCTCCCCCTCCTCGCCGGAGCACGCCGCCGTCAGGGCAAGCGGGCCTGAAGCTCCTCGAGGCGGAAGCCGTTGTCGTCCCAGCTCACGTCGAGGGTGCCATCGGGGCGCACCAGGGTGAGCTTCACCGGGTGTGAGGTGGCGGGGCCGCTCCCCAGCGCCATCACGTTGAACAGCGACGGCAGCGCCTCCCGCAGCAGCTCCCGGTCGCCGGTGGCGAGGGTCCACCGATCGAGATCCGCGCCGTAGCCGACCGCGTAGTCGCGCAGCCGCTCGGGGGTGTCGTAGTCGGGGTCGAGGGTGAACACCACCAGCTCGAGCTGCTCGGCAGGCACCGCCTCCTGCACGCTCACCATGCGCCGCATCGTCAGCGGGCAGGCCTGGGCGTTGCCGCATCGGGTGAACACGAAGCCCACCAGCGCCCACCGGCCGCGGAGGCTGTCGAGGCGCATGCGCCTGCCGCCCTCGTCGACGACCTGCACGGCGGGGAGCGGATCACGATGGTGCCAGCCCTCGATCAGCGGTCGCCAGTCGTCGGCTGGGGCCTGGAGCGAGCACGCCAACAAGGTCCACCACATCAAAAGGGACTAACCCCGAGCGCGTCCGGATCCGAGGAGGGACCAGGAGGCTCCCCTTGCCGTCGTCGTCCCTCACACTGGTGGCCCTGCCGTTCACCGCCTCTCTCGGCGCGGTGGCCCTGGCACCCCTCGGCCCTGCGGCCCAGGCAGCAGGGCTGTGTGTGATGGGGACCACCCTGTTGCTCGCGCTCCGCAGCCACCTGCAGGAGCGTCGGGCGCTGGTGGCTGCCTCCGAGGCCGCCATCAAGCAGGTCGTCGGGCGGGAGCGGTCGCTGCTGAAGACCCAGCGGGAGCTGGAGACCGCTCTCACCCTCCTCCGCGACCAGCTCCGCGACCCGGTTCGAGACGCCCGCGTCGCCCGCATCGCCGCGCTGCAGCCCCGGGTGCGACTCCGGGTCGGCGAGCGCCAGCTCGAGGCCGCCCTGATCGACCTGACGATGTTCGAGCTCGTGGTGAAGGGGACCCCCGCCGACTGCGCGGCCTGGATCCCGGGGCTGCCAGTGCGGGTGTCGCTCGGCATCGAGGGGGCCTCGCCCTCCCCGGTGGGCTGGGCGTCGGTCTACGGGGAGCGCCGGCCCGACGGCAGCCACGTCTTGCGGTGGGCTCCGCCGGTCGACGAGACCGCGATCCCGCGAGCCCTGTGGCGGGCAGGCAATCCCCGCGATGCGCACCGGGTCGACGTGCGAGGTGGGGTGCAAGCGACCCTGCACGCTCCGAGCGGCCCACGGCAGGCCCGGCTGAACAACCTGTCGGCCACGGGGGCCGCCATACAGGTGGGCTTGTCGCGGAGAGAAGCGGGCGAGCTACGAAGGGAGGTCCTCCTCGATCTGGAGCTGCCGTCGGGCGAGTCGCTCCGCGTGAACTGCACCGTGCGCCACTTGTCGGTGAGTGACCGCCACGCCACCCTCGGCCTGCACTTCGACCCCTCCGCCGACCGCTTCGCCGAGATCCAGCCGCGCCTGGCCGCCCTCGTGCTTCGGCAGAGCACGCTGTCGGTGCCGGTGCGCTCGGCGTCGTAGCCGGCGTGCAACCCTGCGTGGTTGCGGCGCGCGGCCATCGGGCGGTACACCCTCCTCGCGCGCTCCCCCTGGAGCGAACGCTCGGAGGAAGCATGGGTCTGATCTCGTTCGTCAAGTCGGCTGGTCGCAAGATGGGGCTGTTCGGGGGCCAGGAGGCGGCCGCCGCCGAGGAAGCCAAGAAGGAGGCCGAGGTCGCCGCAGCGAAGGCCGCCGATGCCGCCGATGCCGCTGCCAAGGAGGCCCTGCGCCGGCAGGCCGTGGGGGCCGACATCAAGGCCGCCATCCTCTCCTACGTCGAGATCGACGAGCTGGCCGTCGGCTACGACGGGGAGACCGTGTCGCTGTTCGGCACCGCCTCCGCCCAGGCCGATGCCGAGCGCGCCGTGCTCGTGGCCGGCAACACCGAGGGCGTGGGCCAGGTCGACGATCAGCTGAAGGTCGAGGTTCCCGAGCCGCCGGCCGTCTACCACACCGTGGTCAGCGGCGACACGCTGTCGAAGATCGCCGATGCCCAGTACGGCGTGATGCGGATGTTCGACGTGGTGTTCGAGGCCAACACCCCGATGCTCAAGCACCCCGACGAGATCTACCCCGGCCAGGTGCTCCGCATCCCGCCGGTGCAGCCTCCGGTGCACACGGTCGTCAAGGGCGACACCCTGGGCGGCATCGCCAAGCACTGGTACGGCAACGCCAAGCAGTACACGGCGATCTTCGAGGCCAACCGCGACAAGCTGTCGAGCCCCGATGCCGTGGAGATCGGCCAGCAGCTCACCATCCCGCTGCGGTCGCCCAACCTCGCCTGAGGTGGGGCCTGCGGAGCGGCCGCTAGAAGTCTTGCTGCACGACGTACACCCACGGCACCGCGCCCAGGTGACTCCAGCTGAAGACCTGGCCGCCGACTTCGACCCACCCGTCGCCCTCGTTGGCCTTCACCCGCTCCCACACGTTGGCGGAGGGGAAGGCCGGCGGGTCGAACCGCTTCGCGCCCTTCATCTCGGGGGCCGCCATGACCTTGCCGGATGCGTCGAGCAGCCACGCCTGCGCGCCCTCGGGCGGCGCCATCACCTTGATCACCTCGTCGAGCACGACGTCGACCGAGGCCGTGCCCTGGTGATCCCCCTTGGTGTCGAACAGCGGGTAGCTCACCGTCAGCAGCAGCCCGCCCTTGAGCTCGTCGACCCGTGGGGGCAGCCAGCTGGCCCCGCGACCGTGCTGCGCAGCGTCGTACCAGGGCTCCTTCTTCACGCCCCGGGTGCTCGTCATGCCCTCCAGCCCGGGTGCGGTCGCCACCACCCCGTGCTCGGTGCCCACCCGCACCCAGCGGATCGGCACCCCAGCGGCCACCCGCTTGTGCCGGCCGAGCCGGTCGAGGTTGGCCTTGGTGCGGCCGGGGCTGTCGACCAGCACCCGCCCCAGCTGCGGCCCGAGGATGACCAGCCGCGCTGCGTCTTTGCTCTGCGCCTCGCTCAGGGCCGGGCCCGTGTGGGCGATGCTCGGCCGCTCCACCGCGATGCTCTCGCCGTAGGCGGTCGAAGCACGCTTGCCCGGAGGCGGCTTGCTCAGGTCGTAGTTGTCGGGCAGCGTGTCTTCCGACACCGGGGCCAGCGCCCGCTCCGCCGCGAACGACAGGCCGACGGTGAGGGCCTCCATGTGCCGCAGCTCGGAGTCGACCGCGTGGGCCCGCTCGAGGGTGGCCGACAGCACCTCCATCAGGCGCTCCTCTCTCGCGGCCATCTGGTAGCGCCGGAACTCGTGGGCACCGATGCCCAGGAACATCAGCGACCCCGTGCTGAGCACCAGCATCGTGAACAGCATGCTGATCAGCAGCAACACGCCGGTGCGGTGCCGGCCGACGAAGCGACCGAGCCGCTGCAGCACGCTGTCGGGGCGGGCGAGCACCGCCTCGTCGCGCAGGTAGCGCCGCACGTCTTCGGCCAGCTCGGCCATCCCCGCGTAGCGAGCGTCGGGGTTCACCTGACAGGCCTTGTCGACGATGGCCACCAGCTCGCGGGGGCAGGCCCGACCGGCCGCCGCCTTCATCGGCTGGCGGGTGCCCTTCATCGCCCGCCCGAGGGCCTGCTCGAGGGTGATGTTCATCGGACACGCCGGCGTGAACGAGACCATCTCCTGCAGGATGAGGCCCAGCGCGTACTGGTCGGAGCGAGCATCGATGACGTCGTTCTTCCCCGCGGCCTGCTCGGGGCTCATGTAGCGAGGGGTGCCGATGATCCGGCCCACCTTCGTCTGATTGGCCTTGCGCGACTGGTTGAGGGACTCGTTGATGAGCTCGACATCGGCGCCCGCCAGGAGCTTCGCGATCCCCCAGTCCATCACCACGACCTCGCCGAAGGCGCCGACCATGATGTTCTCGGGCTTCAGGTCGCGGTGGAGCACGCCCTTGTCGTGGGCATAGGCGACGGCGTCGCACACGTGCAGGAAGCGCTCGAGCCGAGCCTGCAGGTTGTGGTCGCGGTCGGGGTGGCCGGCGCGCTCCTGCTTGCACGCGTCGTCGAGGTAGTCTTCCAGGGTGTGGCCCCGGACGAGCTTCATCGCATACGACATGCCGCCGTTTTCATCGGCGTAGAGCCCGTGGATGGGCACGATGGAGGGATGGTCGAGCTGAGCGGTGATCTGCGCTTCGGTGTAGAAGCGACGCATCAGGGCGCGGTTGTCGGCGTGGTCGCCCAGCAGCCGCTTCAGCGCCACCACCCGGTTGAGCCCCTCGTCGCGAGCGAGGAGGACCTCGCCCATCGCCCCTTCCCCCAGCGGCCCGAGCACCGTGGGCTGCGCATCCTTCGGGGGGACTTCCTTCACCCGCCGGATCGGTAGCCCCGCCTCGAGCTCCATGAGGGAGCCCCGCAGCTCGGCATTGGTGATCTTGCCGCGGCGATGGAGCTCTGCCACGACATCGCGCGGATCGGGCGATGCTTCGTCGGTGTACAGCTTCTCCGCGTCGTCGCGGACATCGGGGGGAAGCGTCTTGAGGAGGGTGTCGCGCTCGGCCATCGTGGCTCCGCCGGCACCGTACCAGAAGCAGCACACCCGCGCTCCCTCAGCCGCCTACATGGCGAATCATCGGAGGGCAACGTGCAACATCGCCCAGCATCTGGTACGGTGGACTCCCCTCCGGCTGCGCATCCTGTCGCGGCCACCATCCCCGAGAGCCCGTCATGCCCGAGAACACCTACGTTCCCGACGTAGACTTGATCTACCATCGGATCCCACGCGTCCGTCGCGACGACCTCGACGAGATCGACTTCGCCGACATGGAGCCCCTCGACGATCTGGAGGAGCCCGTCGGCGTGGCGCCCCACACCGCGGTGCTCATGGTCCCCCTCGAGCCCTACGACCTCATCGGCGTGCAGGGTGGTCAGGCGGTGGCGATGGCACCCGCCGCGGGCGAGCACCACTTCGCCCGCTACACCATCGGCAGCCTGGCCGACATCGAGGGGGAAGACTTCCCCACCGACGAGTACACCGCCCACGACGACCCCAGCCTCCCGGCGGCCTTCGCCGGCTAGGCCTTGACCCGGGCGAGGTCTCTGCTACAACCAGGGCATGCCAGAGGACGTCATCCGCCTGGGCCCCTTCGTCCTCTCCGAGCCCCTCGGCGAGGGCGGCATGGGGCAGGTCTGGGCGGGCACCCATGCCACGCTGCAGCTGCCGGTCGCCGTCAAGGTGGTGCGTAGCCAGCGCCGCAACGACCCCGCCTACCAGCGCGCCTTCCGCACCGAGGTGCGCGCGATGGCGGGCCTCGACCACCCCCACATCGTGCGGGTCTACGACACCGACCGGGTGCCCACCTCGGCGTCGCGGGCCAGCCAGGGCAGGCTGCAGGCCGGCGCGATGTACCTGGTCATGGAGCGCCTGGCGGGCGACCTGTCCGAGCGCCTCGACGACCTCGACTGGCGCGACGTGCGCGACATCACCCGCGCGCTGCTCCACGGCCTGGCCCATGCCCACGCCCGCGGCGTGCTGCACCGCGACCTGAAGCCTGCCAACGTGCTGGTCGCCGCCACCGGCACCGTCAAGCTGACCGACTTCGGCCTCGCCCAGCTGCAGCGCACCGAGACCGCCCCGGAGGCCGCGGGCACGCCCTCCTACATGGCCCCCGAGCAGCTCCGGGGCCGCTGGCGCCACGCCGGGCCGTGGACCGACCTGTACGCGCTGGGCACGGTGGTCTGGGAGATGGTGGGGGGTGCGCCTCCCTACGGAGTCCTCACGGCGGCAGAGGCCCTGCGGAGCCACACGGTGCTGCCCTTGCCCTCGCTGGTGCCCCGCACGCCGGTGCCCAGCGGCCTCGAGCCCTGGCTGCGGCGGCTGCTGTGCAAGCGAGAGGGCGAGCGCTACCAGCGGTGCGCCGATGCCCTGCTGGGGCTCGACGAGGTCGACCGGGTCCGACGATGGATCCGCCCTGGTGGCTGGAACACCACCCGAGTAGCCCCCGACGACGTGCCCACCGAGCTCGACAGGCTTCCCTTGGGCGGTGGCACCGAGATCCTCGACGAAGACGAGACCGAGCCGCCGGATCTGGGCGAGGCCCTCGCCGCGGAGGGAGGCGCTGGGCCCATGCGCGTGCGTCGGCCGACGGTGGCCGCCACGCCGCCCACCGCGCCCCCCAGCAGTCCCCCGCTGCTCGGGGCCGGCCTGGGGCTGGTGGCCCAGCGGCGCCCGCCGATGGTGGGCCGAGAGGCGCTGCAGGGCGAGCTGTGGGAGGCCCTGCGGCGGGTCGACGAGCGCGGCCATGCGTGGGGGGTCGTGCTGCGGGGCGGCGCCGGCTACGGCAAGAGCCGGCTGGCGGAGTGGCTGCTGGAGGCGAGCCACGCCACCGGAGCCGCCCACACGTGGCGCACGGGCCGGCAGCAGGGTCCCAGAGCCGCTCCGGTGGCTGCGCTGCTGGCCGAGATCCTCGGAGCGGAGGGCCTCACGGGCGCCGCCCTGCGCGACCACTTGAGCGACGCGCTGGCGCGGCGGGGCTGCGCCGACCAGCTCGACACGGTCCACGGCGTGCTCGACCCCCGCGACGACGAGCCGCCCTTGTCGGGCCGCCAGCTGTTCGCCCTGGTGCGCGCGCTGCTCACCCACCGCGCCGCCACCCGCCCGGTGGTGCTGCTCCTCGACGATGCGCCGCAGCACCGCGAGCTGCTCCAGCTGGCCCGCTACCTGGTGCGTGGCCCGGCCCGCCACCTGCCCGTGCTGGTGCTGCTGACCGCCGACGACGAAGTCCTCACCGACATCCCCCCGGCACGGGCCGCCCTCGACGACCTGCTCTCGGGCCCCCGAATGAGCGCCCTCGACATCGGGCCGCTGCCCCGCGACGCGCGACGGGAGCTGGTGCGGTCGCTCCTCGGGGTGGGGTCGCCCCTCGTCGATCGGGTGGTCTCCCTCACCGATGGCCACCCTCTCTTCGCGGTGGAGCTGGTGCGGTCGTGGATGGAGGAGGGCTCGCTCAAGGCGGTGGAGGGGGGCTATGCCCTCGAGCCGGGTGCGCGTCGGGGGCTGCCCCCCGACCTGTCGAAGGTGTGGGCCCGGCGGATCCGCTGGGTGCTGCGCGACCGCCCCCGCGAGCATGCGACGGCCCTGGAGCTCGCGGCGGTGCTGGGCGACGAGGTCGACCTCGAGGAGTGGCAGGCGGCCACCGAGGCGCTGGCGCTGCCCCCTGCCCTGGGGCTCGTCGATGCGCTCCTCGACGCCGGCATCGTGCAGGCGGGGCCGGAGGGCGTGGCACGCAGCGTGGTGTTCCGTCACCGCATGGTCCGAGAGGCGGCCCTGGAGCGAGCTCGCGGCAGTCAGCGTGGCGCCCGCCTGCACGCCGCAGCGGCCGCCGCACTGAGCGATCGGGGGCCGGGGGCGGCGGGGCGACGGGGGCGCCACCTGCTCGCCGCGGGGCACGCCCGTGATGCCATCACGCCCCTCCTTGCGGGCGCCTCCCACGCGGTCCTCCACGGAGACCCCACGGCCGAGGGCCTGCTCGATGAGGCCAGCGAGGCCCTCACCCGCGCCCACACCCCGCCCGGCGACCGGCAGTGGGGCGAGCTGCTGTGTGCCCGCGAGGCCCTCACCCGGCTGCGCCTGGAGGGGGCGGCCCTGGAGCGCCAGGCCCTCGAGATCATCGCCACGGCCGAGAAGCGAGGCTGGCCCGACGTGGCCCTGCAGGGCACCCGAAGCCTCGCCGGCGCCTACCGCCTGCAGGGGCGACACCTCGACGCGCTGCCGCTGCTGATGGCGGCCAACGCCATGGCCAGGGCCGACGGCGACCTGGCCCAGGAGCTGCTGCTGGCCCACGAGCGCGCCCACGTGCTGCGCGAGCTCGGCCGCCTCGACGAGGGGCTGAGCCACCTGCACGACGCCCTGCAACGAGCCGGAAGCCACCCAGCCGCCCAGACCCGCCTGGCGGTCAACCTGGTGTCGACCCTGCTGGCCGCGGGGCTCACCGAGCAGGCTGCGGTGGCACGCCAGGATCTGGGTCCCCTCCTGGAGCGCCACGGAGCTCCTCGCCATCATGCCCATGCCCTGGGCCTCGACGGCGACCTCGCGCGCTCACGACGGAGCCTGGAGGAGGCAGAGCAGGCCTACCTCGCCGCCCGCCGACGCTACCTGCACCTGGGCCACGACAGCCACGCCCTGTTCCCCTCGCTGGGGCTGGCGATGGTGCGCATCGAAGAGAACCGCTTCCGCGACGCCGACGCCCTCGCGACCGAGGCGCTGCAGGGCTTTCGCCAGCGAGGCCACGTGATGGGCGAGGTGTGGTGCCAGGCCGTGCGCCTCCCTCCCCTCGCCGCCATGGGCCACTGGAAGCCCTTCGACCGGTCGCTGCAGGCCGTGGTGGACCGCACCCAGCGCCCGGGCATGGCCCACGCCGACCTCCTCGGCCTGCTGCTGCACGCGGGCCGCTTCGCCCGTCAGGCCGGCCGCGCGCTGCGAGCTACCACCGTCGACACCCTGGTGCGCACCCAGCGCAAGCGCCTGAGCCGCGTCACGGCGTAGGCTGCGAGCCCACGCCCAGCACATCGCCCAGCTTCCGTCGCTGCCGCGGGCTGGGGAGGACCACCCTCACGCGCTCCCCCGCGTGCAGCTCCACCATGCGCCCGCCGAACACGTACTCGCCGGCAGGCAGCCACCCGTGGAACCGGCCCGACTCCGCCAGCGCGTGGGCCGCGAAGCCCACCGCGGCCTGGGCCGTCGGCACGAAGGACACTTTCGCCGCCACCAAGCTCGCCCCCTCGCCCTCCAGGTAGACCTCGGCGTGCACATCGCGGATGGCGGCGTGCTTGTCGACGTAGGTGGGGTCGGGGTCGAGGGCGTAGGCGAGCTCCCAGCGGGCGAGGCAGGCCCCCACGTCGCCGCCTACCAGGGCCGCCTCGGCGCCCAGGATGTGGATGCGGGCCTGGATCGGCGCCGGCAGGGTGCGCATCTCCGTGTAGGCGCGCTCCACCCCCGACCACGCTCCCTTCTGCGCCAGGCGCACCACCTCGTCGGCCAGCCGTGCCGACTCAGCCACTTCCGCAGGTGTGCCCGCCATCGCGAGCACCAGACACAGCAGCCAGATCACTCTTTTTCGCCCACCGCCAGCACCATGGGCAGCACGTGGCCGCTCATCCCCACCCGGTCGGCGGGGATCTTCGCCTCCAGATCGTCGACCGCCGCGAGCACCCGACGCAGGGCCTGGGAGCCCTCGAGACCCACAGCCCGGGCCACGGCCTGCGGATACTTGCGTAGCCGACGGGCCACGCGCCGGAACGGGCGGGGCGCGAGGTTGTTCGACGCGTGCACCTGCACCCGCACAGGCGTGAGCCCAGCCGCCTGCATGCGCACGAACAGCGTCGAGCCGATGGACAGCCCCGGGCGCCCTACGGGCTCGGCGTTGCTGCCGAGGTGCCGATCCGCGGCGACGCACAGCTCGCGGAAGGCGGTGTTGTAGGCCACCAGGTGGCCGTCGAAGTGAAACGTCTCCGAGAAGCCGTCGGGCTCGGAGACCAGCAGACGGCCCCCCGGGCGGAGCACCCGGTGCGCCTCGTGGAAGAACGGCCGGGTGTCGGGCTGGTGCGCCAGGGCGCGGATGGCCAGCACGTAGTCGACCGACTCGGGCCCGATGGGCAGGGTGTGGGGCTCGCCCTTGGTGAGGGTGACCCGCTCCAGGAGGCGCCCGGACTGCTGAGCCAGCTCGGCCTTGGCCGTCTGCAGCCGCTCGTTGGAGCGGTCGACCCCCAGCCACGACAGCTGCGGGCGCTCGGGTAGCAGCGTAGAGGCCGACAGCCCCGTGCGGCAGTAGACGTCGACCATCTCTGCAGGGCCGCCGGGAATGCCCTCGAGCAGCAGCCGGGTGAAGGCCGCATCCCACCAGCCGTGGCCCTCCGCCGCGCGGAACCGGGCCGTCTGCTCGGCCTCGGGCGACACCGTGTGGCTCTCCCCGTGCACGGTGGGACCTTGGGGTCGGCCACCCTCCGGAAGCGCGATGCCGGCCTCGGCCGCCCGCTCGCCGAGGAGCCGCTCGTAGGTGTCGACGCTGATGCCCAGGTCGATGGCGGCGGTGCGCAGCCACGTCTCCTCGGCCACCGACAGCTCGCCATCGGACAGCACACCGGACAGCGCGAACTCGAGCATCGGAAGCTTGGCTTCTTCGCGCGCCCGCTGGGCCTCGGCCAGGTGGGCCTCGGGGTCGGCGAGCACCCGCTCCAGGGCGCGGTAGTTCTTGATCAGGAAGCGCGCCGAGTCTTTGAACTTCGGGTTGCCCTGCATGCTCTGCATGTACTTGCGCTTCTTGGTGAGCGCGGCCTGAGCCTCCTCCGCCGACGCCGACTTCGGCACCCCGAGGTAGTCGAACAGATCATCGGTCTGCACGAGCTTGCAGAAGTCGGTCGCGACCTTGAGCTCGGCGGCCGTGACGCTCATGCAGCCCCCACCGGCCACTCGCCCCGCTGAAACGCGATGGCCACCAGACGCGCGTCGCGGGGCCGGTCGGCCGGCTTCTTCTCCAGCAGGGCCAGGATCAGCTCGTCGAGCCACGGCGGCACATCGTGCTCCGACATCTCCGAGGGCGCCCATGGGGTCTCGTTGAGGTGCTTGTCCATCACCGACACGGCGCGCCCGACGAAGGGAGGCTGACCGGTGAGCATCTCGAACAGCATCACCCCGAGCACGTACAGATCGGTCTTGCCGTCGAGGGTGTAGGCCTCGATGTACTCGGGGGCCATGTACTCACAGCGCCCCAGCCGCTGGCCGACCCGGGTGATGCCCTCTTCGCCGGCGTTCTCCGTGAAGTGCGCCAGCCCGAAGTCGAGCACCTTCACCCGCAGCGGGTCGCCGTCTTCCTCCACCAGGTAGATGGAGTCGGGAGACAGCCCTCGGTGGACCACGCCATGGCGGTGCGTGGCGGCCAGCAGCCCGGCGACCTGCCCGCCGATGTGCGCCACCTGATCCACCGTGAGGTTCAGCTCGGCGATGTAGTTCGACAGCAGCTGGCCCGTCACGTACTGCGTGACCACGAAGGGCACGCCATCGACGGTGCGCCCCAGCGCGTAGACCCGCAGCAGGTTGGGGTGCTTGAACCGCGCCAGCGTGCGCACCTCGCGCTCGAACCGCTTCATGGCCTCCGGCACCCCGAGCAACTCGGGACGCAGGATCTTGATCGCCACCTCTTTGCCGTCAGTGTTGCGCACCGCACGGAAGAAGTCGGCGTATTGGCCATGCTCAAGGAAGGTGGTGAGCTCGTATTTGCCGATGAGGACCTCACCGACCCGCCCCTCTCCGCTCGTCACTGCGCCTCCTGGTCGGAGGATACCCCAGCGCCCGGCACATCAGGGTTACCGAACCCCGACGACGGCGAGGTCGCCCGCGCCGACGCAGAGATCCAGCGTGGTGGCCGCGGCAGGGTCGTGCCAGACCTCCTCGGTCGACACGGCGCCAGCCCCCGCCTCGAGCTGCAGCAGGTAGCCGCCGGAGGGGGTGAACACGTCGAGGTCGCCGGCCGCCACACAGGCTGCCACGTCGGACCGCCCGTCGAGGTCCACCGTCACATCGCCTCGCTCGAGCAGCAGCTCGACCGGCAGGCCAGAGGGCACCCACGCCTCGATGTCGCCCCCGCCGAGGATCGAGCCGCGGGCGTCGACGGTGACCCAGCCATCCGCGCCCTCGGTGATCTCCCCCCGGGCGTTCTTCTCCCCGATGCCGCCCAGGTCGAGGAACACGTCGGTGCGCGCGGCCCGACCTCGCTCGCTGACCACGGTGATGTCGCCGCTGCCCAGCTCGATGCGCAGCCCCTGCAGGTCGTCGAAGCGCAGGGCCTGCTCGCCTCCGCCGACGACGCAGCCCGTGGTCAGGGTGAGCAGCGCCCCCATCGTGATGTGTCGGTCCATGCATCCTCCTCTGTGCCTTCGACACCGAGGACGAGCCGGAGCGTCACCCTCTTCATCCGGCGGGGGAGATCTGCTGCATGTGGATGCGCACCGAGTCGCCGTGGACCCGCCACACCCAGCTGGTGACGAAGCGCGCCCGACCCCCCTCGATGAGGGCCCCGACGTCGGTGCCGGTGGACCCTCCGGCCTCGACCTGGGCGCCGCCCAGGCTGTCGTAGCGGAAGGTGCGGCTGCCCAGCTCGTGCAGGATCGCTTCGGCGGAGACCCGCGCGCCCTCGTGGCCCGCGGACGGCAGCGCGAGGCGTGCATCGGGGGCATACAGCGCGGCGAGTGCATCGACGTCGTCGGCCTTCACCGCCGCGCACCACGTGGCGATCGCGGCTTCGACCGTGTCGACGCCGAGGCCTCCCGCGGCGGCCCGGGGGCGGAGGCGGGGCATCAGCTCGGCGAAGTTGCAGGGCCGGAAGCGGGCATCGAGCTGGTGGACGAGGATCTGCTCCCAGGCGTCGCGGCAGGCGCCGGTGCTGCCGGGCAGCGCGAAGATGTAGGAGGAGCGGGCGACGCCGCCGAGGGCCCGGGACTGGATGGTGGAGGTGCCGATGGTCTGGAAGGACAGCCAGCGGAACAGCTCGCCGAAGCCCACGATCTCCTTGTCGATCACTTCGCGGACGGCCTCGGGGGTGACGTCGCGGGCGGTGACCCCGGTGCCGCCGGTGGTCAGCACCACGTCGACCGAGCCCGAGTCGACCCAGGCGCGCAGCTGCTCGACGATGCGGTCGCGCTCGTCGGGAACGATCTGCCGTGCCACCACCTCGTGGCCGGCGTCGATGGCACCCTCCACCAGCACTTGACCGCTGCGGTCGTCGTCGCGGGTGCGGGTGTCGCTCACCGTGAGGACGGCGACGCGGAGAGGCTGGAAGGTGCGCTCGGGATCGATGGGCATGAGACCTCCACGGGCGGACTATCCCTTCCGGGCGCGGGGGAGCTACGGGAACCGCGGCACGGATGCCACTCGGCCGGCAGCCCGTAGCCGGAAGCCCGGGTCAGCGAGGCCGGACCCGCCTACGCACCCGCTCGCAGCGCC
>CBDUIC010000143.1:0-15658 GCA_965367245.1 uncultured bacterium
GCGGCGCTGTGGGCGGCCTTCCACGGCTGGGAGGTGCGGCTGCCTTCGGCCGTGCCCGATCCGGGTCCCCAGCTCACCCCACGAGAGCATGAGGTGCTGGAGCTGCTGGCCGTCGGCCTGTCGAACCGGGAGATCGGGGAGACGCTTCAGATCTCCGCGCATACGGCCAAGTTCCACGTGCAGGGGGTGCTCGAAAAACTCGACGCGACCACCCGCACGGAGGCCGCGGTGCGTGCCGCACGGCGGCTGCTGATCTAGCGATGCAGCGCGAGGTAGCTCATGGCGACGTCGGCCTGAAAGGCGCGGCCGAGGGCCACCAGGGCGATGCGCTCGAGGCGGCGGGGGTCGAGGTTGCCCTCACGCTCGCGTGCTCGCACGAAGGCCGACCAGGGGAGCACCACGTCGGACCAGGCGGGGCCCGCCTCGAGCTCGGCGCGGAAGGAGTCCCACGGGGCGTCGCTGTCGGCGGTGCGCAGGTGCACGCCGTAGCGCTCGCCGTTGCCCCGGACCCGCAAGGTGACCCCGGCGAAGGCCGACGCGTCGACGGTGCCGCCTCCCCCCGACAACGGAAGCGCCAGCTGCACGAAGCCGCCGTTGTTCTCAGTGCGCACATCGCCGCGCAGCCGGTAGCAGCGCTCGCCGTCGAGCACCTCCACGGCCAGGCTGGCGTCGGAGACCCCGCCCATGACCTGGTCGGTGACCACCGCCCAGCGGGTGCCGAGGGCGGAGGTGCCGGGGGTGGCGAGGGCGTCGAGGACCATGGGCATCGGGGTGCTCCGGGCGAGGGAGGGGCTGCACAGCAGCGCGGCCGATCCGAGGAGCAGCTGTCGTCGAGAGGGTGACATGGCCTCAGGCTATGGATGGCTGCGGCGACCCGCTGGGCTCATGGCACATCGTGACGTTCCTCGACCCAGGGGTAGGGGTGGACCTCCCCTGCGCGTAGCGACCACCTCGCCGTGCACACCGCGTGGGCCAGCGCCACGTCGTGGGTCACCAGCAGCACGGCACCGTCGAAGGCGGTGAGGGCATCGGCCAGGCGCTGCCTCGCGGGCAGGTCGAGGTGATGGGTGGGCTCGTCGAGGGCCAGCAGCGCCTTACCCTCGGTGAGGGCGGTGGCGAGCAGCAGCTGGCGTGCCTCCCCGGGGGAGGGCGAGGGGCTCGCCAGCACCCGCACGGGGTCGGCGCCGAGGGCGGCCAGCAGGGTGAGGGCGTGGCCGCGGCGGTCGGTGGGTAGCTGGTCGAGCCGGTCGCGGGCGCCCTGCACCTGGGCGGGGTCGGGCTCCTGCGTGACCCACAGGCGGTCGGCGGGAGCGATGGGGGAGGATCCCAGCAGGAGGCGCAGCAGGGTGGACTTGCCCGCCCCGTTGGGGCCCTCGATCCACAGCCGGTCGCCGGCGCGCACCTCGAGCCGGGGCCCGCGCAGGGGGAATGGGGGCCCGCAGGCGGCGGGGTCGAAGTGGCACAGCGCGGCGTGGCGGACCTCGGTGGTCGCGACGCGGAGCCGCCGCTTCTTGGGCGGAGGGCTCGCGGTGGCGTCGGCCGAGGCCTGGGCTCGCTCGAGGCGCCCCCGGGCGCGCGACAGGCTCCGCGCGTGGGCGGCCTCCGCCTTGGCCGACGCGCTCTTGCGGTTGGAGCTGCGGGCGTCGTGGTCGCGCACATCGGCGTGGCGCAGGCTCCGCGAGCGTGCGGCGCCGTCGTGGCGGGCGCGGGCGCGGGCGAGGTCGCGCTGGGCGCGGCGGGCCTCGGTGCGATGGCGCTCCCACTGGTCGCGGGACGCGTCGTCGGCGAGGTCCCATGCCGCCAGAGCCTCCGAGGCAGGCAGGGGCAGCTGCTCCACGCGACCGGCGCGGATCCGCACGGTGTGCTGGGTGAGGGCGTCGAGGAAGCTGCGGTCGTGGGAGACCACCACCCCGATGCCTCGGAAGCGGCCGAGGGCCTGCAGCAGCCCCTCCCGCGCGGGGCGGTCGAGGTGGTTGTCGGGCTCGTCGAGGAGCAAGGCGTCGGGCTCGTCGAACAGCGCGGCCCCCAGCTGCCAGCGACGGCGCTCCCCCGGCGACAGCGTGGGCCACCGCTCGAGGGGGTCGTCGACCAGGCCGAGCCGGGCCTGCAGGCGCAGCGCGGAGCGGTCCCAGGCCGTGGCAAAGCCGATCACCGCGTCGCTGGGGGCCTCGACCCGCTGGTCGAGCCGGAGCACGCGAAGATCGGAGGGTGTCGCCACCCGGTCGGGATGGGAGATCTCGGCCGAGAGCAGGCGCAGCAGGGTGGTCTTGCCGGCGCCGTTGGCGCCGATCAGGCCGGTCCAGCCGGGCTCGAGGTGGAGGTCGACGTCGCGCAGCAGCGCGGCGGCACCGCCGGGGGCGTAGGAGAGGCCAGTGAGGCGTAGGGATGTCATGGGGCACACGGGGATCGTGGGGAGCGTCGTCGCTTCGATCAGGTGGTGTGCATGCCCATGAGGTGCCTTCCAGACGGAGTCGTTCGCAGATTAACCCGCTTTGGCGCTGCCGCCTGCGCGGGGCCGGTGCCGGCGGTCCATCCGCAGGTTGAGCATCTGCACGAACAAGGAGAAGCCCATGGCCGAGTAGATGTAGCCCTTGCTGACGTGCTGCCCGGTGGACTCCATCAGCAGCATGGCGCCGATGAGCACCAGGAAGGCGAGGGCCAGCACCCGCACGCTGGGGTTGCCCTCGACGAAGTCGCCGATGGGGCCTGCGAAGACCATCATCACGCCCACGGCGATGAGCACGGCGACGACCATGATCGGCACGTGCTCGGACATGCCCACGGCGGTGATCACCGAGTCGAGGCTGAACACGACATCGAGCAGCATGATCTGGGTGATGATGCCGGCCATGCTGACGGCGGGGGCCCCGGGGCCGACCACGATGTCGGGGTCGGCGGGATGCTCCACCTGCTCGTAGATCTCGTGGGTCGCCTTGTACAGCAGGAACAGGCCGCCGGCGGCGAGCACGAGGTCTTTGCCGGACCATGGCACCACGAAGACGAACAGCTCTTCTTTGAGGCGCATGACCCAGCTGATGCCCAGCAGCAGCACGATGCGCGAGATCAGCGCCGCCGCCAGGCCGAGGCGCCGCGCAGGCAGCTGCTGGGGCTTGGGCAGGCGGCCGGTGAGGATGGAGATGAACACGATGTTGTCGATGCCGAGGATGATCTCCATCAGCGTGAGCACGGCCAGGCTCACCCATGCCTCGGGGCTCGTCAGCAGCTCGATCACGGCGACTCCAGGGGCAGCGCGTTCGACGGCTACCTACCGTCGCGGCGTGCAGGAGGCGACATCCGACGGTAGAACCTCCGCTACGCCTGGAGCCGCCATGAACGAGCCCGAGATCGTGATCCACTCCCGCGAGGAGCTGGCGGAGGTGCTGACGGAAGCGGTGGAGGTCGAGCACAACCTGATGTGCTGCTACCTGTACGCGGCCTGGTCGCTCAAGCAGGCCGACGAGCTGCCCGCGGAGCAGGCGGAGCTGGTCGAGTCGTGGCGGCAGGCCATCATCGGGGTCGCCATCGACGAGATGGCCCACTTCGCCAACGCCAACAACCTGCTGTCGGCCATCGGCTCCCACGCGCACATGGGGCGTCCCAACTTCCCGGTGTCGCCGGGCTACCACCCCGCCGACGTCGTGGTGCACCTGCGCCGCTTCGACGCCGGAACCATCGACCACTTCGTGTTCCTGGAGCGCCCCGAGGGGGTCGAGCTTTCCGACGGCGAGGGCTTCGACCACACCCTGCGCTACCAGCGCGCCGGCCACGACCGCCTGCTCATGCCCACCGCGCAAGACTACGCCACCGTGGGCCACCTGTACCGTGCCGTGCAGGCGGGGCTGCGGCACCTGTCGCAGGCCCTGGGAGAAGAGGCCTTGTTCGTCGGCGACCCGGCGCGGCAGATCCGGCCCGACCACGTCGACCTCGACGGCCTGGTGGCGGTCACCGACCTCGCCTCCGCCCTCGATGCGGTCGAGCAGATCGTGCAGCAGGGCGAGGGCTCGGCCGACGACGTGGAGGGCTCGCACTACCGCCGCTTCTGCGACGTGCGCGATGCCTTCGCGGCACAGAGAGCGGCCGATCCCGGGTTCGACCCAGCGCGGGTCGTGCCGGAGAACCCGGTGCAGCGCAAGCCTCCGGTCGCGGGCGACCGCGTGTGGATCGGGCACCCCACCTCGGCCGCCCTGCTCGACCTGTGCAACGCGCTGTACAACCACATGCTGCGGCTGCTCGGCTCCGCCTACACCGACGTGCCCGACCCGGTGCGGGCCCGGCTCATCGGCGAGGGCATCGGGCTGATGCGGGTGCTGGTGCCGCTCAACGAGGTGCTCACCCGGCAGCCCGCGCAGGAAGGCAGCGAGCTTCGGGCGGGGATGTCGTTCGCGGTGACCCGCGAGATCCGGGTCCCCCAGGGGCGGGCGGTGGGTCTGTATGCGCAGCGCACCCGGGAGCTGGCGGAGGGGGCGCGTCGCCTGCAGGGGCTCGACCCGGCCCTCGTCGATGCGGCGGAGCGCCTGGAGTCGATGGCGGCGCGCCTCGGCAAGCTCGACCTAGGGCCCGCCCCGACCATGCCCTCGGCGCCCGCTGTGGCTGCGCCGACGAGGGAAGTCCACACCCCCCAGGGCGACGACTACGTGGTGATCGACGGGGTGGAGCACGTGCGCGGCAAGGAGCTGTCGATCCACTTCGACGGTCATCGCTGCATCCACGCGAGGCACTGCGTGCTGGGGGCACCGGAGGTGTTTCGGGCGAACGTGGAGGGGCCGTGGATCGCCCCCGACGCGATGGACACCGAATCGCTGGTCGCGGTGGCGGAGCGCTGCCCGTCGGGAGCCATCACCTACACCCGCCACACCGATCGGCCGGCGGAGCGCCCGCCCCTGGTCAACCGGCTGAACGTGCGCCAGAACGGGCCGCTGGCGGTGCACGGCGATCTGCAGATCGAAGGGGAAGCCCCCCGTTTTCGGGCGGTGCTGTGCCGGTGTGGGAAGAGCAAGAACAAGCCCTTCTGCGACAACAGCCACAAGCAAGCCGGCTTCGAGGCGACCGGCGAGCCCCCGGCGGCGGACGAGATCGTGGCCCTCGAAGTGCGGAACGGGCCGCTGCACATCCAGCCCACGGTCGACGGGCCGCTGCTGGTGCGCGGCAACCTGGAGCTGTGCACGGGCACTGGAGCGACCTTCGCGAAGAAGACGAAGTGTGCGCTGTGCCGCTGCGGGGGCTCGAAGAACAAGCCCTTCTGCGATGGCACGCACCGCACCAACGGGTTCCGAAGCAGCTGACGGGGAGGGGCGCGATGGCCTTCGAGGCGGAGAAGCGTGATGCGATGTGGATGTTGTCGGCGTTGGAAGACGGCGACCGCTCCACCGACGACCTGCGGAGCCTGTATGAGCCCGCCGACCCGGCGCTGGTCTACCTGATCCTCGCCTGGCTCCGGGAGCGCTACCGGGGGCACTCGGCGGCAGAGGGCGTGTATGGGCGCATCGCGGCGCTCTGCCAGGCCTCGTCGACGGTGAACCGAAAGCGCCAGCAGGGCAGCAAAGACGCCATCGTGCAGTGGCTCGAGGAGTCGTACGACTACGGCGAGCTCGACCGCGACGCGTTCATCGACCTGGTGGTCGACAAGCTCGAGGGCTGAGCGCTACCAGCGCCAGCTCTTCACGGCCTCCATCATCGCGTCGACGCCCTCCACCGGGGTGGTGGGCAGCACGCCGTGGCCGAGGTTGAAGACGTGCCCGGTGGGGCCGGCGGCCTCGATGATCGACCGCACCTTGGCCTGGATGCTCTCCTTGGGGCCGTACAGCGCGATGGGGTCGAGGTTGCCCTGCACCGGCATGTCGCCGAGGATCTGGCGTGCCTCGGCCATGTCGGTGCGCCAGTCGATGCCCATCACGTCGGCGCCCGTCTTCTTGGCGATGGTGAGGATCGACGAGAGGTCTTTGCTGTAGAAGATGCGCGGCGCGCCCTTCACCCGGTCGAAGGCGCGGATGGCGGCGGGCAGGGCGAAGCGCTCGTAGTCGGCCCGCGACAGCGCTCCGGCCCAGGTGTCGAACATCTGCACCCCGGCGGCGCCGGCGTCGATCTGGGACTGCAGGTAGTCGCCCACCACGTCGGCGAGGAGGTTGAGCACGTGCTCGGCCTCGTCGGGGGCGGTCATCAGCATGCGCTTGGGCTCGAGCCAGTTCTTCGAGCCCTGGCCCTCGACCAGGTAGCAGAACAGCGTCCAGGGGGCGCCGGCGAAGCCGAGGATGGGGGTGTCGGGGCGCGCGGCGCGGAACTTCTTGATCGTCTCGGGGACCCAGGGGAGCGCGTCGCTCACGTCGGGGCGCACGAGGCTGCGCACGTCGGCCTGGGTGCGGACGGGCTCGGGCACGCGGGGGCCGACACCCTTCTCCATGGTGAAGTCGCGGCCGATGGCCGACAGCACGGGGAGGATGTCGGAGAACACGATGGCCGCGTCGGGCTCGAAGCGCTCGACGGGCTGCAAGGTGACCTCGCAGGCCAGGTCGGGGGAGTGGCACAGCTCGAGGAAGCTCACCCGGCTGCGCAGCTCGCGGTAGTTCGCCATGTAGCGCCCGGCCTGGCGCATGAACCAGACGGGGGGGCGGTCGACGGGCTTGCCCCGCAGGGCGTTTCCGAGGCGTTCGTGCTTGTCCATCAGGCCCTCCGTGGGGGGACCTTTCTTACCATCGTGCGAGGCGCCAGGGGGGCTCGGCGACGTCGGCTGGGCCGAAGGACACTCGGCAGGCCTGCGTGCGGGCAGCGACGTCGTCGGGCGGATCGGAGGGACCACGGTGCGAGGGCGCGCAGCGGAGCGATCGGGGCCGCTGGGGCGGTAGGCACAGCCCAGGGGGCAGGCTAAGCGGCGGTGCATGAACGACCATCAGACCCAGACGCTTCAGGACTGGCAGCGCCGCGAGGCGCTCGCCGAGGCCATCGTTCCCCTCACTGGCCGGCTGTACCGCGAGCAGGCGGTGGTGCCGGAGGTGCTCGGCACCTCGCTGGTGGGCAAGCCCCCCACGGCCATCCTCCGGATCCACGACGAGGCCAGCGGCAAGGCGGGCCAGCCGGTGCGGCTGGCCAGCACCCACGCGCTGCTCGAGGCGATGGTGGAGCGCGAGCTCGGTCGGGCGCGGGTCGACGTGGGCAAGCTGGTGCTGCGGGGCACCGAGGCGCGTCCTGACGCGCCGGTGGCCTGGGCCATCGAGCAGCTGGCCGGGATCGGTCGGGCCGAGGCGCCCCTGCCGCAGCACGCTCAAGACGTGGTGCTGTACGGGTTTGGCCGGATCGGTCGGCTGCTGGCACGGATCCTCATCAGCAAGACGGGGGGCGGCGACAAGTTCCGGCTGCGGGCGGTCGTGCTGCGCCCGGGCAGCAAGGAGCACCTCGAGCGGCGGGCCAGCCTGTTCCAGCGCGACAGCGTGCACGGCACCTTCGAGGGCAGCGTCACCGTCGACGCCGAGCGCGACGCGCTGGTGATCAACGGAAACGTGGTCCAGATCATCTACGCCAACGACCCCAGCGAGATCGACTACACGGCCTACGGCATCGACGACGCCGTGGTGATCGACAACACCGGCAAGTGGCGCGACGATGCGGCGCTGCGGTCGCACCTGGTGAAGGGAGCGAGCCGGGTGCTGCTCACCGCACCGGGCAAGGGCGTGCCGAACATCGTGTACGGAGTCAACCACGACACGCTGCCCGAGGGGGCACAGGTCGTGTCGGCGGCCTCGTGCACCACCAACGCCATCGTGCCCGTGCTGTCGACCCTCGACGAGCACTTCGGCATCGAGCATGGCCACCTCGAGACGGTGCATGCCTACACCAACGACCAGAACCTCATCGACAACTTCCACAAGAAAGACCGTCGGGGGCGGGGGGCGCCCCTCAACCTGGTCATCACGTCGACGGGGGCTGCGACCGCCGCGGCCAAGGCGCTGCCGCAGCTCGAGGGAAAGCTGACGGGCTCGGCCATCCGGGTGCCGACGCCCAACGTGTCGCTGGCCATCCTCCACCTGCAGCTGGGCAAGGAGACCACCCGTGATGGGCTCAACGAGCACTTCCGGCAGCAGGCCCTCGACTCCGCGTTGTCGCGGCAGATCGGCGTGAGCACGAGCCCCGAGACGGTGTCCAGCGACCTGGTCGGCAATCCCTACGCCGGCATCATCGACACCGTCGCGACCATCGTCACGGGCAGCCGGGCCGTGGTCTACGTCTGGTACGACAACGAGTTCGGCTACTCGTGTCAGGTCGTGCGGCTGCTGCAGCACATGGCCGGGGTCACGCCGAGGCGCTTCCCGCCGCTGAAGTAGGGCGTCGCCGCGGGGTCATGGGCAGGCCGCCCTTGGGCGCGAGGGTGACGCGGGCGATGGGCTCGACGACCTGCCCGGGCTCGCTCGCCAGCCGCCACCGCCGGGCGAGGGTGGCGAGGATCAGGCGCAGCTCGAGCCGCGCGAAGCCGGCACCGATGCACATGCGCGTGCCGGCCCCGAAGGGCACGAAGCTCTGCGGCGGCTTGCCCTCGAGGAAGCGCTCGGGCCGAAAGGCCTCGGGCTCGTCGAACACGTCGGGGTCGCGGTGGGCGTGCCACACCCACAGCACGACCTGGGTGCCGGCGGGCGCGTCGAAGGCGCCGAGGGTGGTGTCCTCCACCGCCACCCGGGGCAAGGCGTAGGCAGGAGGAAACAGGCGCAGGGCCTCCATGGCCACGGCATCGGTGTAGGGCAGCGCGGTGCTGGCGTCGGGGTCGCCAGGCAGCGCATCGACCTCGGCGTGCAGCCGCGCCTCGACCTCGGGATGGCGACTCAGCAGCCACCATGCCCACGACAGCGCATGGGAGGTGGTCTCGTGCCCGGCGAGGAAGAAGGTGACGAGCTGGTCGCGCACGGCTTGGGGCGGCAGCTCCGCCGCCAACAACATGGACAACAGGTCGTCGCCGAGCCCTTGCTCGGCGCGGTGGGCGACCAGCCCTTCGATGAGCGCGTCGATGGCTGCGACCGCCTGGCGACGCTGACGCCGCCACGGTGTGGGCAGCCAGCCGGGCAGCGGCGGGGCCGACACCGCCTCGTTGAGGGCCTGCATCGTGGCCTGCACGACCTGTTGGTCCGCCTCGATGTCGTGGGCGAACAGGCACCGGCACACGATGTCGAGGGTGAGGGCCATCATGTCGGCGCTCACATCGGTGGACTTTCCGTCGTGCCACGGCACGCTCTGGGCGCAGCCCACCATTCGCTGCCCATACGAGGCGATGGCCTTGGCCCGGAATCCCGGCTGCAGCTTGCGCCGTGCCTCCTTCCATGCGGCCCCGTCGGCGGTGAGCAAGCCCTCGCCGAGGATGGGCACGAGCTGGTCGTTGGCCCCCCCGCGCTTGCGCCACGCCGTGGGCTGCTCGACGAGCACCTGGCGAATCAAGGCAGGGTCGCGGCTGACATAGAGGTGGCCGCCTCCTCCTTCGTCGACATGGTAGGTCGGGCCGTGCTCCTCGAACCGGTGGGCGACGTAGCCGATGGGGTCGCGCAGCAGCCGGGTCAGGTCGCGCACGGCGCGATGCGGCGCATACCAGCGGCGGGCGGGTGGACCGGGCGGTCGAACGGTCATGCCGATTCCTGGTTGCAGGCGGGTTGTGAGGCCCTGGTAGCACGCGCGAGGTTGGTTTAGGGTGCTGCGCGAGGAGGTCGTATGATCCGAACCGTGGGGCTGCTGGCCCTTCTGGCTGTGCCGTCGTTCGCTGCCGACAGCACCGACCTGGCCGCAGCCATCGAGCTGCCGGCTCGTGCCGACGGCCTGCGCAAGGCAGGCGTGAGCAAGGCCGAGGTGGCCGAGGCGCTGGCCGCAGCGCGCGACAAGGGGCTGCCCGCCGACGAGGCGGAGCTCGTGTTCCGCGAGGCCGAGAAGGATGCCAAGGACAAGGGGCCGGTCGACAACTTCGGAGCCTTCGTGCAGGCGCGCCTCGACGAGGGGCTGCGCGGGCGCGAGCTCGCCCAGGCGATCAAGGAAGAGCACGCCCGGCAGGGCAAGGGCAGGCCCGACGACAAGGGCGGCAAGGGCAAGTCCCCCGAGAAGGGCGAGAAGGGCAAGGGGCCTCCTGATGGCAAGGGGCCTCCTGATGGCAAGGGGCCTCCAGACGACAAGGGCAAGCCCGACGACAAGGGCAAGGCCGGCAAGGGAAAGGGGAAGGGCAAGTGATGACACACATGGCACTGTGGCTCGTGATGGCCTGCTCCAGCGGCACGGTCGCGCTCGACCCCGAGACCGTCGCGGCGCTGGCCGAGGCGATCGAGGAAGCTCCTGACAAGGCCGACGAGGTGCTGGCAGCGAAAGGCGTCGACCGCGCAGCCTTCGACGCGGCGCTCTACGACATCGCTGCCGATCCGGAGCTCACGAAGCGCTACCTGGCGGCTCGACAGTAGCAAGCGCGCCGGCCCGCGCCGTCCATGGCAGGCCCAGCCCGAACACCACGAACGGGATGGACCAGCCTGTCTTCACGGCGTGGATCAGGTCGATGCCGAACACGACGCTGGCGAGGAACAGATGCCCCGCCACGAGGAACCACGAGACGGGCAGGGTCCACCAGGGGAGGGGATGACGGGTGAGCCGCCCGATGGCGAAGGCGCTGGGGGCCATGAACAGGGTGTTGGCCGCGGCGATGCCGAGCAGCAGCGGGTTGCCGAACCGGGCGAGGGCCCCCCGCAGCGCGAAGGACTGAGTCCACAAGGTGAACAGCGCGAAGGGCACCGCCAGACCGATGAGGCCCCAGCGATGGCCGTGCACCCGCGCCATTTCGGTACGTGACACCCACCCGAGGAACAGCGCGGCGCCGATCGGGACGGCCCAGTGGGTGTAGCCGACCCAGATCAGGCCGTGCCAGCCATGCCACTCGAGCTCGACGCGCCACAGCAGGGTGAGCGCGAGCGCGAGGGCGAACAGCTCGGCCACCGACCTGGGATGCAGGCCGTGGTCAGGCACGTGCGGACTCGCGCCCGGAGTCGAGTACGAACAGGCAGGAGCTGCGGCTCACCTGTGTGATGTGCAGCCCCCACGGCAGGTTGGGGGCGTCGCGCTGCAAGCCGAAGATGGTGAGGTCGACCGGGGGGGCCGTCTTCACACAGGCCTCGAGCTCGCCGTGCATGACGACGCGCTCGGTCGAGGCGGGGAGCCGCGCGAGGTCGCACAGCTGGGCGAGGAAGGCGTGGGCCTCCGGCGACTCTTCGGCCTCGGCGATGGTGACCAGGATCAGCTTGCCCCGCCACAGCCGCCACAGCCGGAAGCCCATGAGCAGCTGCAGGTCGAGGTTGCCCGAGGCGAAGGCCTCGTGCGGGTCCCAGCCCGTAGCGCCTCGGCGCACCCACACCCGGATGTCGCGCTGCTGCCCCAGCCCCGCCGACGGATGAGCGGAGAACAGCATGGCGCCGACGTGGATGGGGAGCATCGCGGACAGGATGCGCCGCACGTGTTCCTGGCGGACCTCGTCGTTGGTGATGTCGAGGAACAGTAGGTTGGGACGGAAGAAGGCGCCCTGCAGGGCCATCGCGCCGACGTTGACCCCGGTGACGAAGTCGTCGAGGTCGACCAGGGACCACGACGCGAGCACGCCCTCCTCCCGCATGGCGTCGCCGACCTTGATCAGGCCGGGCTCGAGCTCCTGCACCGGAGAGCGCGTGCCCAGGCCCAGCAGCTTCACCGACCCCTCGGGTCGCGCCAGGTCGAGGAGGAGACGGTAGCTGCCACGAAGGTTCTCGGCGTCTTCCACGGGCACGAGCAGGTGGGGCTTCCACGCCCGCACGTTGTCGAAGTCGGCCGCGTTCACCTTGGAAGCGGCCCACTCGGCGAAGCCCAGGAAGATGCCGCTGCGTACGTCTTCCTTGGCGCTGCTGTCATCGCCGATGCCGCGCTGACGGATGAAGAAGTACAACGCGATGACCATGGCCACCGAGATCAGCGAGAAGGTCGGGTTGACGATGAACATCGAGAAGGTGCAGCCGACCAGGCCGATGAGCGGCACCACCAGGGGCACGTGAAGCGTCGGCCGGTAGCTGACCAGGCCCAGGCTGCCCTCGATGAGGACCACGACGTTGATCATGCAGTAGGTGATCAGGAAGAACATCGTGACGAGGGGCGCGATGTTGTTGAGGTCGCGCACCATGATGCACGCCAGGGTGAGCACGCCGGTGACGATGCTGGCGTTGCGGGGCTCTCCGCCGACCTGGCGAGCCATCGCATCGCTGAACGGCACGATGCGGTTCTGGCCCATAGCCATCAAGATGCGCGGGCCGCCGACGAGCCCTGCCAGGGCCGAGCTCGCGGTGGCACCCAGCAGCCCCATCAGGACGAGAGGGGGGAACAGGCTGCGATCGATGATGATGTTGTAGTTGCTGGTGAGGTCGTCGAGGGAGGCGACCTTGGCGCACCACAGGGCGACCGCGAAGTAGACGATGGCCGACAGCCCGATGGCCGCCAGGGTGCCGATGGGGATGGCCCGCCGCGGGTCTTCGAGGTCGCCCGACATGTTGGCACCGGCCAGGATGCCGGTGGTCGCAGGGAAGAAGACGGCGAACACCCCCCAGAAGTTGGTGCCCTTGAAGCCCGACTCCGCCGACCCCTTGTACTCGCCCCACAGCTCGATGGGGCCGGTGTACTCCGACACGGCGGGCGACAGGAAGATCGAGGCGAGGGAGGCCGCGATCACCGCCATGATCACGTACTGCGTCTTGAAGGCGAGGTCGGCGCTGGCGTAGGCGATGCCCCACAGCACGGCGAACACCACGAGGTCGACCAGCAGGGGGGGCAGCGAGGGCACCACCCACAGCAACCCCTCGCGGAACCCGAAGATGTACATGGCGATGCCGAGGGGCCGCGTGAGGTAGAGCGGGATGCCGATGGAGCCCCCGACCTCCAGCCCCAGCGACTTGTTCATGATCGCGTAGGGGCCGCCGTCGCCGATGCGGGTGTTGGTGGCGATGGATGACAGGGACAGGCCCGTGCAGGTGGTGATCAGCAGCGCGAGGCCCATCACCATCAAGGCCCCGCCGAGGCCTGCGTTGCCCACGACCCATCCCATGCGCACGTACATGATGACGCCCAGGATGGTCAGCAGCGTCGGCGTGAAGACGCCGGTGAAGGTTCCGAACCTGGTCGGTTGGCTCGCTTCGGACGACGATGTCAAGACACACCCCCGCCGGCAGGGTACAGCGAGCAGGCACCCGCCGGCGTACCAGGATCGGCACGAGGGGTATGATCGCGCCTCGCAGCCGTGAGCCGCCGTGTCCAGCTCCCACCTCACCCGCCGCACTCCGAGCTGGCCCCTGGCCATGTCGTGGTCGTTGATCCTGGTCAGCGGGGTGGCGTTCGGGGGCGGGGGCGCGCTGCAGATCGAGCCGGTGTCGGCCGAGCTGCCCCAGGCGACGCCGACGGCGGTGGCCCAGACCGCCGACGGCTTGTTGCTGGTGGGCACCTTCGGCGGGCTGGTCCGTCACGACGGGGTGTCGACGGAGGTGTGGGATGGCTGGCGCTCGCCGGTGATGTCGACGGTGCGGGTCACCTCGGTCGGTGCCGACCCGCGCGGCGGGGCGTGGGTGGGGTCCCAGTACGGGCACGTGTGGCGGTTCGACGGGCGGCAGCTCAACGAGGTCGACAGCGTGCCCGATGGCCTGGGGGTGGTGTGGGACCTCGCCTCCGACGGGGCCCGGCTGTGGGTCGCGGCGGAGGGCGGGCTGTACGAGCGCGGGCCCGAGGGGTGGCTTCGGCAGGGTGAACTGCCGGCCTTCGACCTGGCGAAGGGGCCCCAGGGGCAGCTGGCCGTGGTCGAGGAGGGGCAGGTGCGCTGGCTCGACCCGTCGGGCTGGATGACGGTCTCGGGCGACTATCGAGCGGCGGCGTGGTCCGACGACGGCACCCTGTGGCTGGGCGGCGACGAAGGGGTCGACCGCCTGGTGGGCGGGGGCACGGTGGGCTTCGACCCTCGCCCCGCGAGCCACCTGGCCCTCAGGGAGGGCGAGATCTGGGCGGCCCGCGACGCGGCGCTGTGGCCGGTGGGAGGGGAGGCCTCGCTGGAGCTGCCGGCCCCCGTGCGTAGCCTGTTCGCCGACCGGGAAGGGCAGCTGTGGGTGGGCACCCTGGGCGAGGGGTTGCTGCGGATCCGGAGCTCGGGGGTGCGTCGGGTCGAGGTGCCGGCGCCGACGGTGCTGTTGCCCCATCCCCAGGGCGGGATGCTGGTGGGAAGCGGGTGCGATGGCCTGCGGTGGGTTCAGCCGTCGGGCCTCGTCGAGGCCTTCGCCGAGGGCGCCTGCGTGCGGTCCATGCGCTCCATCGCCGGGGTGGTGTGGGTGGGGCACGACGCGACCGTGTCGGTGCTGGGCGACCGCGGTCTTCAGGAGGTCGCGAGCGTCGAGGAGGGCGGCTTCGTGCTGGCGATCGGGCCGCAAGGGCGGTGGTTGGGGGCGCGTGACGGGCTGGTGGAGCTGCGGAGCCATGGCCTCAGCACGCCGCGTCAGCAGGGTCCCATCCCCGTCGTGGTGGCCGGCCGCACCGCGGGGGAAGTGTGGGCCGGGGGGCCCTCCTTGGTCGGGCACTTCGATGGAACCACCTGGCGATGGCTGGGGCACGATGATGGGGTTCCCCGGGCCCAGGTGCGCGATCTGGTGCTCGATGGCGACGATCTGTGGGTGGCCACCTACGGGGGAGGGCTCGCTCGGCTCCGCGACGGCCAGTTCGCACCGGTGACGACGGCGAACGGGCTGCACGAGAACGTGATCAGCCGCATGGTCCTCGACGAGCATGGATTCGCCTGGCTCAACGGCAACCGCGGCGTCACCCGGGTGGCCCTGGCCGATCTGCACATGGCGGCCGACACGGGGGCCCAGGTGGGCGCCAGGCTGTGGCGGGTCGGGGAAGGCACCGGCGGAAGCCAGCTGGCAGGCGTGGTGTACGACCGCGAGGTGTGGATGCCGCAGCTCGGCTACGTGTCGGTGTTCCCCTCCAGCGAGCTGGTGGCCGGTGGGCCCGCCCCCGAGGTCCGCTTCCTGGAGGCGACCCTCGATGGCGCCGATCTGCTGGGGCCGGGTCCCCACGTGCTTCCTGCCGGGCGCGGGCTGCTGGAGGTTCGCTTCACGGCAGGCGCCCTGGCGGAGCCCGAGCTGGTGCGCTTCCAGTGGCGGTTCCCTGGCGAGGCGTGGCACGACCTGGGGCTCCGGCGCGAGGCGGTGTGGGAGTCGGTGGCGGCGGGCCCGACGGTGCTGGAGGTGCGTGCGGCGAATGCCGATGGCCTGTGGGGGCGACCCGCGCGTCTCACCTTCGATCAGCGAGCCCCATGGACCTCCACGATCTGGTTTCGCGTGGTGTTGATGGGCATCGTGCTGCTGGGAGCCTTTGCCCTGCACCGACTGCGAGCGGCGTCGATGGCGGCCCGCAACCGGCAGTTGGAGATGCTGCTGGCGGACCGTCAGCGCATGGAGGAGGAGCTGCGGCGCAGCGAGCTGCACTACCGCAGTGTGTTCGAGGCAGCTCGAGATGGGCTCATCGTCGTCGGCGAGGATGGCGTGGTGGCCCAGGTGAATCCGGCGGCCCGCGCGATGTTCGGCCAGCTGGTGGGGTCTGCGTGGGCCGACCGGGTGGCGCCGGGGGAGGGCGCCTGGCAGGTGTGCCACCGCGACGATGGCACCAC
>CBDUIC010000144.1:0-15626 GCA_965367245.1 uncultured bacterium
ACGTCGCTGGGCACGTGCAGGTTGGTGATGCCGCGGTCGGAGTCGACCATGGCCAGCGCGGGGCCGGCGGCGAAGGTCGCGTCGATGTCGGCCTGGATGGCGGCGCGCTGCTCTTCGGGGAGGGCGGCGATCTTGGCCACCAGGTCGCCGAAGCCGTTGTTCACGTCGACGCCGAGCTTGTCGAAGGTGGCGCCGTGCTTGTCGAACAGGTCGGCGAAGAACACGCGCACGGCATGGCCAAAGATGATCGGGTCGCTGACCTTCATCATGGTGGCCTTCATGTGCAGGCTGAACAGCACGCCCTGCTCTCGGGCATCCGCGACCTGGCCCTCGAGGAAGGTGATCAGCGCGGCCTTGCTCATGAAGGTGCCGTCGAGGATCTCCCCGGCGAGCAGGGGCAGGGCCTCCATCAGCGTGGTGACGGTGCCGTCGGTGCCGACGTGCTCGATGCGGGCGGTCGTGCTCGCGGGGAGGGTGACGCTCTTCTCGTTGTGGAAGAAGTCGCCGGACTGCATCGTGGTCACGTGGCTCTTGCTGTCGGCCGACCAGGCGCCCATGCGGTGGGGGTTGTTGCGGGCGTATTCCTTGACGGCCTTGGGGGCGCGGCGGTCGGAGTTGCCCTCGCGGAGCACGGGGTTGACCGCGGAGCCCTTCACCTTGTCGTAGCGGGCCTTGATGGCGCGCTCGTCGTCGTTGAGCGGGTCTTCGGGGTAGTTGGGCAGCGCGTAGCCCTTGGCCTGCAGCTCGGCGATGGCCGCCTTGAGCTGCGGCACGCTGGCCGAGATGTTCGGCAGCTTGATGATGTTGGCTTCGGGCTTCTGGGCGAGCGCGCCGAGCTCGGCGAGGGCGTTGCCGACCTGCTGGCTGGCGGAGAGGTGCTCGGGGAACACCGCGAGGATGCGGCCGGCGAGGGAGATGTCGCGGGTCTGCACGTCGATGCCGGTGGGCTTGGCGAAGGCCTTCACGATGGGAAGGAACGAGTACGTCGCCAGGGCCGGGGCTTCGTCGGTCTTCGTGTAGATGATGGTCGGCGTGTCGGTGCTCATGGCGGGTGGCTCCCTGGCTGGGTCGTAGATCTGAGGCAGGACAGCTATCGCGTTTCGGATGTCAGGGCCTGGGTCAGGGCGGCCTGCGACAGCCCCTCGCCGCCGCCGACCCACTGTTCGGCGAGGGTGCGCGCAGCCGGGGCGACGAGGGTGAAGTGGTCGTGCCCCTCGCCGACGACGAAGGCGATGTGATCGTTGTCGTTGGCGGCCCACAGGTTCATGAGCGCGGTGGCGTTGCCCTCCTCGCCCTCCACCAGCCAGGTGGGGGTGGCGATGGTGTGCATCCAGTAGGCGGGGCTGCGCAGGCGCATCTCGGCGACGTCGCTGGGGTCGGTGAAGACCAGATCGCCCCCGTAGCGGCGCGCGTGGTCTACCGGGCCGAAGGCGATCACGCCGGCGAAGCGAGCGGTGGACGCCGCGGTCAGCAGGGCGAGGGTGGCGCCGGAGCTGTGGCCGCCCAGGTAGATGCGCTGTGGGTCGACCCAGGGGAGGGTGGCGAGGTGCTCGGCGGCCGCGATGACGTCGTCGACCTCGCCCAGGAAGCCCTCGGCCTCGCCGGTGCCCGGGTGGCCCCCCCGCATGCCTGGGAAGAGCACGGTCATGCCGGCGTCGCGAAACGCGGAGGCGCCGTCGGTGATGCCGTCGGTGGGATCGAACAGCACCTGGGGATGGCCGCCCTCGAGCCACACGATGGCGGGGTGCTGGTCGCCGTCGCCGGGATCGGCGGTGAGGTAGGCGGGCAGGGTGGCTTCGCCGCTGGGGTAGTCCACCAGCAGCAGGCCGGATCCCTCCACGGGGGCCACGGGCGGCTCGGTGTCGCCGAGGTGGGCGACGAGCTGGGTGGTGTGGGCGGCCCGGGCCTCGGGGAGGGTGAGGCCCTCGGGGGCCCGGTAGCCTCGCTGCCCGTCGTGGGTGCGGGCGTAGTGGGTGAGCTTGAGCCGGTCGTGGGTCACGTCGTCGATGGTGGTGTGCTGCTGCTCGAACCGGATCTCGGTCCACGCCATCAACGTGGTGGGCTCGAGGACCATCCATCGCTCCTTGACGTGCTCGTGGGCGGCCAGCTGGGGCAGTCCGGCGTCGGCCAGCGCAGCGTTCATCTCTGCGGTCGGGCTCGACACGGTCTCGAAGATGGCCGTCTCTACGCAGCTCGTGGCGAGGTCGTCGTAGTGGCAGGGCACCCGCTCCAGGGCGGCGAACAGGCGCTCGGCGGGCAGCTGGACCCCTGGCAGGAGGGGGAGGTCCATCGGCACGGGGGGCGTCTCGTAGACCTGCCCCAGCTCCAGGTCGGCGCCGAGGAAGAAGCCAGCTCCGCCGGACCACTCTGCCGCCATCAGCTGTCGCTGCGTCTCCACCGAGAGCATGGGCTCGACCATGGCCATCACCCGATCGCGGTCCTCGCCCTCGGGCACGGCGGTCTCCAGTCGCTCCCTGACGGAGGCGCCCAGGGCCTCCAGCGGCTCGGCAGGCACGGTCATGGTGGTGCCGTCACTCGACAGGTGGAAGGCCAGGCCCGGGATCGACAGCAGCTTCATCTGCTCCACGGTCGCCACCTGCGTGTCGGTCGGCGTGCCCACGGGCTGCCAGGCGCTGTCGAGCTGTCGGCACGTCACGGCGTGGCCGGTCGCGTCGGCGGTCGTGGAGCATGCCTGCGTGTCGTGCACGACGTGGCCGTGCCAGGCATCGTCGACTCCCTGCAGCCGCGCCTGGGTGAAGTGGACTCCGTAGTCCTCCTCGACCCCCTGGTAGCGAAAGGCGACCACGTTCGGGTCGGCCTCGACGGCCTCGACGGCCTCGGGGGCCGGCGGCGGGGGCTCGACCGCAGCAGGAGGCGCCTTGGCGCAGGCAGACAAGACGAGGGCGAGGGGCAGCAGGCGCATGAGGTACTCCTTCGGGCGCGTCTCGTACCCCGTCGTGCCAGGGAGGCAACTGGCTTCCGAAGGACCCCTCGTAGACCTCCCCCACGCTGCACGCGAGCACCATCGACACCGCCGTCTTCGGCAGCCCCGACTGCGTCGACCAGGCGTTGAAGGCCTCCTGCACCTCGCGCAGCGCCCGCTTCCCGGTGGGCTTCTTCCACGGTGGGCGGCCATCCTGCCATGTAGGGTGTCGGCAGGCACGGTGGAGGTGTGTGTGGACCTGCCCTTGATCTTCGCGATGCTCTTCGGTGGATGCTGCGCTGGCTACGAGGAGAGCGAAGAGGTCTGGCGCGAGGGCTACGACCAGGAGCGCCTCGACGCGCTGGCGGGTGCGTACGCCCCGGTGGCGACGTCGACGGGCGACACGGCGGCCACGGGCTTCCGCCCGCCAGCAACCGGCGACACCGGAGGGCAGACGCTCCCCGCCGACCCGGCCGACTTCGACTGCCAGCAGCTGTGTGGCTACGCCGACAACTGCGAGCTCGTGCCGCCAACGGGCGACGAGGTGGTGGCGGCGGAGTGCTCTCGCTGGAACTACTGCATCGGAGGCCGGCTGCACGCGGCCATCGCCCAGGCGCGCGGGGCGGGCCCCGACGAGGTGGCGGCCTGGCTGGCGCAGATGGCCCACGACGAGTGGGCGAGTGCCGAGGCCTTCCGGCTACTGGCAGCGGAGCTGCGCGGGCACGGCGCGCCGCGGGGGCTGGTGGAGCGGGTGCTCGAGGCGGCCGGCGACGAGGTGCGCCATGGGCGCCTGGCGGGGGAGGCGGCGCGGGCGCGGGGCGGCGTGGTGCCTGGGGTGGCGCTGAGCGAGGTCCCCCCACGGTCGCTGGAAGACCTGGCTCGCGAGAACATCGTCGAGGCGGTGGTGCAGGAGACGTGGCTGGCCCTGGGCGCCTGGGTGCAGGCCCGCGATGCAGAGGCCTCGCTGCGGCCGCTGTTCGCCGCCATCGCCCCTGACGAGACTCGCCACGCCACCCTGGCCCACGACCTCGACCGCTGGCTGCGCAGCCAGCTCGACGGGGGGGCGAACGCCCGGCTCGATGCGGCGCGTGACGCGGCGGTGGCCGAGCTGATGGCCCGGTCCGACGAGGGGCCGGTGGGGCTGGGCTTGCCGGTGGGTGACGAGCGTCAGCGCCTGCTGGCTGGGCTGCGTCAGCTGGTGTGGCGCTAGCGGTCCTCGGCGGCCACGGCCTCGGCGACCGACGCCTCCTGGTCGGCGGCGAGCAACCCGATGGCCCGGGCGTGGGCTGCGAAGGCCTCGCTGCCCCCGCGCACGTAGTCGACCCCCCGCGCCGCGATGGCTGCGCCGTGCTCGTCGGCCACCGCGTCGCGGGCGGTGTCGCGGTGGGGGTCGACATCGCGGATGTACACGGCACGGACCCGGTCGCCGTGGCGCTCCACCGCCTGGGCGTACAGCTGCGGGTCGTGCTGTCCGGAGTCCCCCAGCAGCACCACGGGCAGGTGCGGATAGCGGGCCATGACCTCCTCGATGCGGGCCAGCTTGTGGCCGTGGCCTCTGGTCTTGACGATCTTGGTGTCGTCGAGGCCCACGTCGCGCAGCAGCACGGGCGCCTCGGGCATGCCCTGCAGGGCGAGGAAGTCGGTGAGCACGTCGTAGAGGTTTCGCGGCGAGCTCGACACGAAGGCCAGTGGGTTGCGTGGGACTCCGCCCTCGGGCCCCATCACCAGGGCCTGGTACAGCGCCACCGCGCCAGGCAGCGGCAGCCGGCGCCGCGCGCTCTTGGCCAGCGAGTGCCAGGCCATGCGCAGGGCGTGGGTGGCGCCGGTGTGCAGCACGGTGTCGTCGACATCCGACAGCAACAGCACCTGCGCATCGGTGCCCGGTAGGAGGACTCGGTGGGTTGCCTCGACCCGCGCATCGCCGGCGTCGACCGAGGCGGTGACGGCCTCCCAGCGCAGGCCGGGCCCGGCGTCGACCGCGGGCAGGCCGGCTTCGTAGTCCCCCTCCTCATCGGTGGTCACCACCACCTCGTGGTCGCCGCGGCGCACCCTCACCTCGGCACCGGGCACCTCCCGTGTGTTCCAGCGCTGGTAGGACTGGCCGACGTGGTGCCACCAGCGGTCGTCGTCGGCGGTGGGGCGGGGCGCGTCGCTGGCGAGGAGGCGGCCGCGCACCTCGAGGCCGCCGGGGTGGGCGAAGCTGCGGTAGGGGACCAGGGTGCGGGGCCGGTCGAGGCCCAGGCGCGACCACAGCCGGGCGACGCGAGGCTCCAGCCCGCCCTCGGCGTGGAGCAGCATGCGGTGCAGGGCGCGCAGCTCGGGGTCGTCGGGCTCGGACATGGGGCCTCCGCGAGGTGGGAACGTCAGTCGGCGGTGCGCCATCGTAGGGCACGGCCTCGCCCCACCCGCACCACGAGGCCCAGCGCTTCGAGCGCGGACAGGTCGTTCTGAATGGTGCGCAGCGATGCGTTGGCGCCAGCGGCCAGGTCGGCGGAGCGCACGGGCTCGGAGGCGGCTCGCAGGGCCTCGAGCAGGCGTCGCGGCCGGTCGCCCAGCCGCGCCTGGGCCTCGCCGAGGAGCGGCAGGACGACGGAGATGCCTCCCAGGGCAGCTTCGAAGACCGGGTCGGCGTTGCCTTGCGCCTGCATCGAGGAGACCACGCGCAAGGTGCCCGTGCCCCACTCCTCCACGAAGCCCGCGAGGTAGAGCGCGCGGGCGATCCTGGGGTTCGTCGGGACGGACGGGTGGGGCTGGCGCAGGGCGGCCACCGTGAGGGGGTTCGGCAGATGCCCGGGGTTCCACACCTCCAGACTGGTGTCGTCGAGGCGCACCTGGACTGGGGCGGTGCTTCGGTAGTCGCGATGCGTGAGGGCATTGACGATGACCTCGCGCAGAGCCACGAGGGGTAGCTCGTCGTGTTCCTGGCGTACGACAGATCGGCGGTCGACCCGGCGACGGAGGCCGAGCTGGACCTGACGGACTGTCTCCTCGATCTGGGGAATCAGCGGCCCGACGACCGTGTGCCCGACCTCCATGGTGCCGCGCGCGACCCGGACCCGCACGGTGGCCTGCGGTAGCACCCGCTGCGGGTCTCGGCCGAAGAGGAGCAGCGCGCCCACGGTCACCTGACCGTCGGACAGCAAGTGGAGCCTGTCGAGGAGCGCCGGGGCGTCACCATCCCAGTGGGTGCCTCGCGGGGCCGCCTTCTCGGCGAACTGCGCCATCGCCTGATCATCGAGGTCGTCGAGCCCCACGTCGCCTACGACCTGTCGCTCGTAGCCACCGGATTCGCGGAGCCGATCGAGAAGCCCCCGCTCGTAGGCGTCGCGGGTCAGTTGCACGGTGGCGGGGCCGCTGCGTGTGAACGCCCGACCGTTGGCCAGGTGGGGGCCGTCGCCAGCGGGGACATCGATCCGCAGCACGGTGCACCCCTGGAGGAGCTCCGTGCGCATGCGCACGAACAGCTTCGGATCGGTCGCGGCTAGGATGCGTTGAGCGAGCTGCTCGAGGGCTCCCGCACCGAGGTCGACGCCGACGACCGTTCCGTTGTCGCGGACGCCGACCAGGAGAGTGCCTCCGCCGATGGTCGCCATGGCCGCGACCGTGTCGACGATGCGGCGGCTGTCGGCGAGGGAGGTCTTGAACTCCAGGGCCTCGGACTCGCCTCTGAGCAGGAGAGATGCTGTGTCGGCTTGCATGTCTCGGGGGTATCCGTGCGCGCAAATGCGCGCAAATGCGCGCAAGTAGATGTCGTCGGGTGGCGGCCAAGGCCCGGTCAGCGGCGAGGGTGCGCATACCTCGCGTAGGCCAGCTGCCGCACCGCCTCGCCCTTCGTCGTGGCACGACCGGGAGGCCTGAGGGCCGCCAGAGCCTTCGCCTGGGCCTCGCTGACCGGCAGGTCGCGCCACATCGCCCGGGGAGTGACGCTCTCGGCGGCGATCACCCCGAGCTCGGCGACCTCGTAGTCCACCGCCTCCACGGCCTCGGTCACCCGCGCGAAGGTGGCGACTTCTTCGCGCTGATGCAGCACCTGCCAGCGCTTCCGCCCCGAGCGTCGGGTGTCGAGGATCAGGAACTCGCCGAGCTGCTCCTCGCTGCGCAGGTAGTGCAGCGCCAGCCCGGCCTTGCCCAGGCTGGTCCAGGCGTGGCCGCTGATGGCGGCGATCTCGGGGTCGATGGACAGCGACAGCGGGTCGAACTGCTGTGCGCGGACCTCGATCTCGGCCAGGGTGATGGCCTCGGGCGGCACCTCGAAGGTGGGGAAGTGCTCGAAGATCTTGCCCAGTCGCTCCTCGGCCTCGACCACGTCGTCGCCGAACAGGTCGAGGTGGGCAGGCATGCCGAACAGGCTCGGCAGGGTGACGAGCGACAGGTCGGACAGGTCGACGAAGTCGATCACCAGGCAGTCTTCCTTGCCGGGCGCGAGGCGAGTCCCACGCCCCACACACTGGGCGTAGAGGCTGTCGCTGCGGGTGGGGCGGGCCATGGCGACACAGCTGACGGTGGGCTCGTCGAAGCCCTCGGTGAGGACGCCGACGTTGGTGAGGGCCATCAGCTCGCCGGTGTGGAAGGCGCGGAGCACCTCGGCTCGCTCGTCTCTCGGCATCTCTCCGTGGACCATGCCCGCCGCGATGCCCACCTCGCGCAGGGCGCGGGCGAGGTTGCGGGCGTGCTGGACGGTGACGCAGAACACCAGGGTCTTCCGGTCGCGGCACAGCTCCTGGATGGTGCGGGCGACCAGCGCGTTGCGGCCGCGGATGTCGACCGCTTCTTCGAGCTCTCCGACGGCGAAGTCGGTGCCGCCCCCCGACAGGGCGGTGAGGTCGGCCTCGGTAGTGACGCGGACCCCGCGCAGGGGAGCGAGGTAGCCGTCGCGGATCATCTCCGGCAGCGACCGGTCGTAGACGATCTGCTGGAACACCTCCTCGAGGCCGCGTCGGTCGCCTCGGCCGGTGGTGGCGGTGAAGCCGACGAGCAGGTGGTCGCCGCGGCGGTCGAACAGGCCGAGGTCGCGGAGGATGCGCTGGTTGTCGTCGGCGGGGGCGTGGTGGCACTCGTCGTAGATCACCAGCTCGAAGGGGGACCTCGCCGTGAGCCGCTCGATGCGCTCCGCCGACAGCGAGCGCAGGGAGGCGACCACGATCTCCGCGTCGTCGGGCGCCTGCTGGTCGGCTTGCTCCTTGGCGAGGCGGCGATCGGGGCCCACGATGCGGCGCAGCTTGTCGAGTGCTTGATCGAGCAGCTCGCTGCGGTGGGCGAGTACCAGGGCGCGCCGATGGCGCAGGATGCGCAGCAGGGAGCTGAAGATCACCGTCTTGCCCGAGCCCGTGGGGAGGACCACGACGACGCGGTGCAGCCCCTGGTCGGCGGCTTCGATGACGGCCTGGATGGCCTGCTGCTGGTAGGGGCGGAGCTGCATTCCCCAGGTCTATCTCGGTCGAGGTGTGGTCTTGAGTGAGGCTCTGGTACGATGGTACGGACCTCGACCCATGGAGTGAATATGCGGCGCCCCCCCCCCGAGACAGCGAGACGGACGTAGTGCCCGGGGCCGGCGAGTGCCGCTGCTATCGCTCGCGCTGGCGTGGGCGGCGCCGGCAAGTGCGCGAGTCGGCATCAACTCGGGAGGCTGCGCTTACGACACCATCCAGGAGGCGATCGACGCGGCCGCGACCAACGACACGCTCTACATCGAGGTCACCGACACCTACGAGGAGAACCTCTTCATCGACAAGGGGCTGAACCTCAGGGCTGCGGTGGGCGGCGGCACCTGCAACACGGCGGTGGCCCCAGGCACCCAGAAGGCGGTGCTCAAGCCCGATCCACTGTCGCCCGAGTCGGTGATCCAGATCGACATCTTCGGTGCCGCCGATGTGAGGCTGTACGATCTGAGCCTCCGCGATGGTGCGGGCTCCGTGGCAGGTGGTGGGGGCCAGGGGGGCTTCGGTGGAGGCATCTACAACCACGGCGCCTACCTCACCCTGTACGACTCGGTCGTGGCGGGCAACGGTGCCACATACGGCGGCGGGATCTACCTTAGCTTCGGCACGTTGACCTTGGTTCGGAGCAAGGTGAACAACAACGACGCTGGCTACGGCGGCGGCATCTACGCCGATGACTCGGTCGTTACCGTTGGGGTGGGGAGTGTCATCGGCGAGGTGAGCAACTCGGCGCTTCTCGGCGGAGCGGTCGCGCTCCACGGCGCTGAGCTCATCGTCGACGGAGTGATTCGCAACAGCGTGGCCGACGTAGACCTCCCTGCCCCCACGGCAGGTGGAGGGTGCGTGAGCGCTCTGGCTGACCCCGCCACGGGCGAGCGGTCGTCGGTCACCGTGCGAGGATCCGGTGAGATTCGTGAGTGCGACGCCGTGGCCGACGGTGGCGCCATCATGCTGTGGGACTCCGACCTGTGGGTCGGCGACACGGCCAGGGTGGTCGACTCGGACGGCAGCGGGCCGGCAAGCGATGGCGGCCTGATCTGGGCGGGAGGCTCCAGCGTGGTCGAGGTGCTGGGCAGCGCGATCCTCGCCGATGGGCACGCCCAGAACGGAGGGCTGGTGCACCTCAGCGGCTCGTCCACCCTCGACGTGTCGGGTGACGCCGTGCTCAAGGCCGGGCAGGCGGCAGGCGAGGGCGGCCTGCTGTGGCTGGGCTCGACGGGATCGAGCACGATGCGAGGGCAGGCCGAGCTCAGCAACGGGGTGGCGGGGCTCGACGGGGGTCTCATCTATCTCGGCACGGGGTCCCTCGACGTGCGCGACGACAGCCACCTGACGGGAGGGCGGGCCATCGACGGCGCCGGCATCTTCGCCGCGGCGGGTAGCTCTGTGTTGGTGCGGGAACAGGCGGTGATCGACGACAACATCGCCAGCGGGAACGGTGGTGGGGTGTACCTGCAGCAGGCCACCTATGAGCAGGTAGGGTCGCTGGTCGAGCTGAATAGCTCCTTCATCGGCACCATCGCCTTCCCCAACCGAGCCCTCCACGGGGCGGGCATCTACGCCGACAACAGCGACCTGAGCTTGGGCGACGTAGGGGGATGGGTCCCCGTCGTCGGAGCCGACGAGGCCGCCGAGGGGGTGCGAGTCGAGGGAAACATCGCCACCGTGGCCGGTGGGGGCGTGGCCCTGTATGCGTCCACCCTCGAAGGCTATGGCATGGTCGTCTCCAGCAATCGGGCCTTCGGCTCCGCCGTGCTGCAGGAGGGCGAGGGCGGTGGGCTCGCGCTCTACGACGGCTCGACGGTCATCGTCACGAACAGCATCCTGTACAACAACCGTGCGCGGGAGCGGGGTGGCGGTGCCTACGTCAACGACGGCCAGCTCGACATGGTCACCGATGGAACGGCTCTGTTCGGCGAGGAGGCCTGCGCAGGGGTCGATCGCATCGAGGATCGCTACTGCTCCGAGGTGCGTGGCAACCTCGCCTTCCGGCCCAGCAGCGCTGCCGATGGCCTGGGTGGCGGCATCTACCTCGAGGCCGCCGGCACGGCCGATCTCACCGGCGTCTCCTTGTGGGGCAACGGCGCCAACGCCTCCGCGCCGCACCTGTACGTGGACGGTGGAGACGCTGTGCTCCACAATGTCCTCATGGCCGAAGCCAACGAGACCTACGCGGCAACTGACGGCGCCCGCTTCCTCAACGGCGGCAAGCTCGCCGGCACCCACGTCACCATGGGCGGCCACGGAACCACCCTCGACTACGCGGGGGGCTCCTCCCTCGGCAGCCTCAACAACAGTGTGGTCTGGCCCGACGGCCACCCCGGCCTCGGCGTCGTGCTCGGCGGCAACACCCTGTTCGGCGCCTGCAACGTGGGCCAGGGCGTCGGCCTGCTGTTCGGTGGCAGCAACCTCGGCGGCGTCGACCCCCTCTTCGTCACCATCGCCGACCTCGGCTACTACCACATCGCCGGCTTCTCCCCGGCCTTCGACCACTGCGGCTCGCCGGCCGTCGACGACCTCGACCTTCTGCCCAGGCCCTGGGGCGACACCAACGACGCCGGTGCCTTCGAATACCAGGGCCCGCCGAGCCCATGATGGCCTCCCTCCCATCGCTGATGCTCCTGTTCGGCTGCGGAGGCTCCCCCGAGCCTCGCGACAAGCCTGCGCCCGCTCCCGTGCCCACCACGCCCGCCCCACAGTCCACGGGGCCGAGGGTCATCACCGACCACAGCCCCACGCCCGCGCCGGTCCCGACCGCCGACACGGCCGTCCTCCCTCCAGCCGTCGTCGACACGCCCGACGTGCGCATCGAGCAGGCCGGCAACCCTGCCTACATCGGCATGGGAGGCCAGATCCGCCTCTTCGACTTCCTTGGCGACGCACGCCTCGAGATCGTCACCGGCGGAATCCACACCCAGACCTTCGTGTGGACCCTGCCCCTCGCGGCCGACACCACCCCAGCCGATGCCCTCATCCTGCCGGGCGGTGGCTTGGACATCTGGGCCCACGACGTCGACGGGGACGGTCGACGTGACCTGATTCAGCACGACGGCGGCTTCGACACCCTATGGACCGTGTCCTTCAGTCCCTACGGGGTACCCACCCGGCAGACCACCATCTTCGCCAACTACGTCGTCAAGCCGAGCGTCTGCGTCCGCGACCTCGACGGCGACGGTCACCTCGATCTTAGCAGCATGTGGGCGCGCGAGCTGTGGATCTGGCACGGCCCGTTCCCCGACGGGAGTCGCCACGAGGAGCCCGACCAGATCGTCTCGCTCACGGCAGACCGGTTCAGCGACATCACCTTCATTCACTGCGAAGAAGACCTCTCCGGTGACGGCGTGGTCGACCTGCTGACCGTGAAGGGCCCCCTCAACCTGTTCACCCAGCCCGTCATCCCTCGCGATGTCACCGAGGTGGCCACGCCAGGCCAGGCCTTCCCCTACGACGCCATCTGGTTGCTCCCCACCTACCTCGACCGCCCCACCCAGCCGGGCAGCCGGGCGGTGGTGTTCGGCGCCACCGATGACGACGGAGCCGACCGCTACCGCATCATCAGTCTCCCCGTCGACCTCGACAACCCCGACGTCGTCGGCAAGATCGAGCGAGGCCACACCGACCTCGGCTACCATACGGGCGACCTCAATGGCGACGGCTTCGACGACTTCGCAGTGACAGGCGGAGACGGAGTCCGCATCTTCTACGGGCCCCTCGTCGGCGACCGACCCGAAGACGACTACGATGTACAGGTGCTCGGCGATATCCGTCCCATGTCCTTCGCTATCGCCGACCTCGACCTCGACGGCGCCGACGACCTGGTCGTGGCGGGCGATGGCAACGAGTCGTCCGACGATGCCGTCCACGTGTACTTCGGCCCGCTGCCAGAGCGGGGCCAGGGCCCGCCGACCCCATAACGGCCTCCCTCCCATGGGTGGTGCTCCTGTTCGGCTGCGGAGGCTCCCCCGAGCCTCGCGACAAGCCTGCGCCCGCTCCCGTGCCCACCACGCCCGCCCCACAGCCCACGGGGCCGAGGGTCATCACCGACCACAGCCCAACCCCCGCGCCCGTCCCCACCGCGGACACCGCCGTCCTACCAGCGACCGTCATCGACAGTCCGGATGTCAGGATCGATCAGGGTGGCAACGCGTCCTATGTGGGGATGGCGGGTCAGGTTCGCCTGTTCGACTTCCTGGGCGACAACCGCCTGGAGATCGTCACCGGCGGAACGCACAGCCAGACCTTCGTGTGGACGCTGCCCCTCGCGGCCGACACTACCCCAGGCGATGCCCTCATCCTGCCGGGCGGTGGCCTCGACATCTGGGCCCACGACGTCGACGGTGACGGTCGACGGGACCTGATCCAGCACGACGGCGGCTTCGACACCCTCTGGACCGTGTCCTTCAGTCCCTACGAGGTGCCCAGCCGGAAGACCACCATCTTCGCGAACTACGTAGTCAAGCCGAGCGTCTGCGTCCGCGATCTCGACGGCGATGGTCACCTCGACCTCAGCAGCATGTGGGCGCGGGAGCTGTGGATCTGGCACGGTCCGTTCCCCGACGGGAGCCGCCATGAGGAGCCCGACCAGATCGTCTCGCTCACGGCAGACCGGTTCAGCGACATCACCTTCATTCACTGCGAAGAAGACCTCTCCGGTGACGGCGTGGTCGACCTGCTGACCGTGAAGGGCCCCCTCAACCTGTTCACCCAGCCCGTCATCCCTCGCGATGTCACCGAGGTGGCCACGCCAGGCCAGGCCTTCCCCTACGACGCCATCTGGTTGCTCCCCACCTACCTCGACCGCCCCACCCAGCCGGGCAGCCGGGCGGTGGTGTTCGGCGCCACCGATGACGACGGAGCCGACCGCTACCGCATCATCAGCCTTCCCGTCGACCTCGACGACCCCGACGTGGTCGGCAAGGTGGAGCGAGGCATGTGGGACATCGACTACGCGGCTGGCGACCTCAACGGCGATGGCTTCGACGACTTCGCGGTGAGCGGCGCGGGCGGGGTCGGCATCTTCTACGGCCCGCTGGTCGGCGATCGGGAAGAAGACGACTACGACGTACGAGTAGACGTGGGCGACTTCTTGGCCGCCGCGTTTGCCATCCGGGATCTAGACCGCGACGGCACCGCCGACTTGGTCGTCGTAGGGGATGGCGATCATCTCTACGATGCCGTGTTCGTGTACTTCGGACCCCTTTCCGAGCGAGGGCAGTAGCGTGCCGACGCCCCGCGACCTTCTGCCTAGGCCCTGGGGTGACACCAACGACGCTGGTGCCTTCGAATGCCAGGGGCCGCCGACCCCATGATGGCCTCCCTCTCGTGGCTGGCGGTCGCCAGGAGAAGAGGGCGGGGAGCTTGGTCCATTCTATTCCTGGGGTTGTGGGGAGGCCCCCGGCCTACGCGCTGCGCAGGCGATAGGCTCTCGACATGTTCTGGCTCCTGACCACGGCTGTCGCGTCCCCCTGGCCCGCCCTCGACAAGCCCCCACGGGTGGGGGGCGGCGACAACGACACGGCCGTGGTCGTGGCCATCGACGACTACTTCGCGGTGCCCGACGTGCCGGGGGCCGAGGCCAACGGGGCGGCCTGGTTCGACTGGTTCGTCGACGGGCGGCAGGTGCCGGTGGAGCGGGTGCGCTGGCTGCGCGGGGGGGAGGCCACCGCAGAGAACGTGCTGCAGGCGGCCACGGAGCTGGGCCAGCTCACCGGCGCCGACGGCACGGCCTGGCTGGTGTTCGTGGGCCACGGCGCGGCGGCCACCGATGGCGACCCGCTGCTGTTGGGTGTCGACGTGCAGGCCACCGCCTCGTCGCTGCAGGAGCGCGGCGTGCGGCGCTCCGAGCTGGTGGCCTCGCTGGGGGCTGGTGGTGCCGCACCGGTGCTGGTCCTCGACAGCTGCTTCTCCGGCCAGACCCCGGGCGGCGACCCGCTGGTGGCGGGGCTGCAGCCGGTGGTGCCGACGTGGGTGAGCCCGGCCGGGGGCGTCGACGCCACGGTGCTCACGGCGGGCACCGGGCAGCAGGTGGCGGGCCCGCTCCCCGGCGCTGCGCAGCCAGCGTTCAGCTACCTCGTGCTCGGGGCGCTGCAGGGCTGGGGCGATGCCGACGGCGATGGCACGGTGACGGCGACGGAGGCGACGGTGTGGGCCCGGCAGGCGCTGGCCACCACGCTGGTGGGTCGGGAGCAGGTGCCGGGGCAGCAGGGGCCCGACCGGCCCCTCGCAGTGAGTGGGGGGCGGCGGGCGCCCGACCTGGCCGAGGTGGTCCGCGGGCGTCGCCCGGAGGCGGCCGCGCCGCTCCCGCCGGTGCCGGGTCCCATCGATCTGTCGCAGGTGAAGAGCCTGAAGGTGGAGCAGGCCCTCGCCGAGGCCCGGGCGGTGGAGGAAGACCGACGGTCCACCCCGAGCGAGGTCGCCGACGGCTGGTGCGGCGCGGCCCGGCAGCTCGACGGCAACCGCTGGCAGGCTGCCGCACAGGCTTCCTGCGACGGATGGAGGGCTCGGGCCAAGGCCGACGCCACCCAGCGCGGTGGCTTCCGCACCGCCTACAACGCCCTCGACGACTACCTGCGCACCGACGGCATCGGGGCCGACCGCAAGGCCAGTGCCGCCCGGGTCTTCGTGCAGACCTGGGAGCCGGCCTTCCCCGACGACTGGTACCTGCGGCGGGTCGAGCGCACCGCGGGGCGCCTGGAGCAGCGGGGGCGGGGGAGGGTGCCACCGCTGGGCAGCCACCTGGAGTCGGTCTCTCCCTGGGCTGATCAGGGCCCGTTCTTCAAGACCTGGAGCAACGCGACGGTCAACCACGGCGTAGTCCCCCTGCGGGTGGGCGTCGCGGGGGAAGACGACGGCAGCCTCGGGGTCAACGCGCAGGCCATGAGCGGCTTCACCATCGGCCCCCTCGACGTGGCGCTGCTGAACCTGACGGGCATGGTCGACGGCGGGCTGATCACCGCGGGCTTTCAGGCGGGCTTCGTGCCGTTCACCTGGCGCCCGTCGAAGCGCACCCACGGGGAGCTCCGCGGCTCGCTGCTCAACCCCATCGTGGGGCTGGGCTACCGGGTCGGGGCTGCCGCCGTGGGGGGCGACAAGGCGAGCTACGTCGAGGCGTACGCCGCCAACCAGCTGTTCTTCACCAACGTGGTGGGGCTGCGGGTCGAGGGGCGGCTGCCACTAGCGAGCACAGCTGGAGACACGCCGACGAGCGAGGTCCCCATCACCTGGGTGGTGGCGCCGGTGATCAACATCATGGGCAGGCGCTGAGC
>CBDUIC010000145.1:0-15318 GCA_965367245.1 uncultured bacterium
TGACACCCTGACAGGGCCTGTCGCGCTGTCGCCCGGTCCGATGACATCGTGTCGCTACGGGCGAGGTCCTCCCGTGCCCGTGCGCCTTCTTTCCATGGTACGGACCTTGCTCCATCCTGCCGCAGGAGGTGGCCTTGTCTCAGATGACCGCGCTGCTCGGCGTGCTGCGCACCCACGATGGCGACGAGCTGATCCTGGAGGCCGACCGCTCGCCGCAGTTCCTCAAGGCCGGCGAGCCTCTGCGGCTGTTCCTGCGGTCCATCCCTCCCGATCGGCACCAGCACATGCTCGAGGAGCTGCTGGAGCCCGACGAGCGCGAGGCCCTGGCCGACTCGGGCACCGTGGCGTCCCGCTACGAGTCGGGCGAGCACGGCACCTTCCAGGCCCACGTGCGCGGTCGGGGTGGGGAGCGGATCCGCTTCGTGCGGGAGCCCGACGACGACGAGCCCACGCAGACCCACCCCCCCGTGCCCCAGGCCGCCCTCGAGGCAGCGGCCCAGGCCGTCGCCACCGCGTCGGCGCCTCCGGTCCCGGTCTCGGTGGCCGCTCCCGCGGTGGCGCCCCCCAGCGTCACCCGCGGCGAGGCGCCTCGCCCGCTGCAGCAGCTCCTCGCCCTCGCTCAGGAGCGCCGCGCCAGCGACCTGCACGTCGCGACAGGGGAGTCCCCCGTGCTCCGCATCGACGGGCGGCTGATCCCCATAGGGGGCCACACGCCCGAGCCCGACGCGTTGCTCGAGGGCCTGCTCAGCGAGGCCGACACGGCGTCGTTGGCCGCAGGGGTCGCGGTCGACCTCGCGGTGGCGCTGCCCTCGGGCGCTCGCTTCCGGCTCAACGTCTACCCCCACGATGGGGGCGTGGCCCTGGCCGCGAGGGTGCTGCGCCCTGCGCCGCCGGCGCTGGCCAGCCTGCACCTCCCGGTCGATCTGGGCTGGGTCACCCAGCTGCCCCATGGCCTGGTGCTGTTCTGTGGGCCTACCGGCTCGGGCAAGTCCACCACCATGGCGTCGCTGGTGCGCGAGCTGCTGCAGCGCCGGGGTGGGGTCCTCCTCACGCTGGAAGATCCCATCGAGTATGCGTTCTCGGCGCCTCGGGGCTCGCTGGTGCGGCAGCGGGAGATCGGGCGACACGTGCCCGACTTTCCCAGCGGCCTGCGCGACGCGCTCCGCGAAGACCCCGACGTGCTGCTGGTCGGGGAGATGCGCGATGTCGACAGCATCCAGCTCGCGCTCACCGCCGCCGAGACCGGCCACCTGGTGCTCGCCAGCCTGCACAGCCGCTCGGCGCCGGCGGCGGTGGAGCGCATCGTCGATGCCTACCCGGCGGAGCGGCAGCGTCAGGTGCGGGTGCAGCTGGCCGACGCGCTGCGGGGCGTGGTGTCACAGCGGCTGCTGCCGAAGGTGGGCGGGGGCCGGGTCCCAGCCCTCGAGGTGTTGCGGGTGAACCAGGCCGCCGCAGCGAGCATCCGCGACGGCAAGACGCCGCAGCTGGTGTCGATCATGCAGACGGGGGCGAACCAGGGGATGATCCCCATGGCCCGATGCATCCGTCAGCTGGTGGAGACCGGGGTGGTGTCGGAGGCGCTGGGGCGGGAGGCCACCTCCTGACGCACCTGGTCGAGCACCTGCACCAGCACCTCGGTGGGCTGGGCCCCGTTGACCGCGTAGCGCTGCTCGAACACGAAGAAGGGGACCCCGCGCACGCCCAGCTGCGCGGCCTGCTGCTGCTCGGCGCGCACGGCCTCCGCGAAGCGATCCGACCCGAGGACCTCGGCCACCTCCGCTTCGTCGAGGCCGGCCTGCACGGCGAGCTGGGTGAGGGCCTCTGGCTCGCCGACGGGCTGCCCCTCCGCGAAGTAGCCCGCGAACAGCCGCGCCTTGAGGGCATCGGCGCGACCGGTCTGCCGCGCGAGGTGGAGCAGGCGATGGGCGTCGAAGGTGTTGCCGGGCTGGATGCGGTCGAAGGCGAAGGTCACGCCCAGGGGTGCGCCGCGCTCGGTCATCTCCGTCAGCCAGCCCTCGGCCTTCGCCAGCGGCATCCCGTACTTGGCGGCGAGCTTGGCGGCGTAGGCGCCCTCGAGGCGGCGGGGCTGGGTGGGGTCGAGCTCGAAGGAGCGCCACTGGATGGTGGCGTCGTCGATGCCGGCCTGGTCGAGGGCGGCGAGGAGGTGGGCGCGCCCGATGGCGCACCAGGGGCAGGCGATGTCGGACCATACGTCGATGTGCACAGGGCCTCCGGGAGGGTGCAGGACAGCTTCCGTATGGTGTGGCGGCACCCAGGGATGGTCAGACTGTGTCGCCATCGTGGTTGACACGTGGCTCGCGGTTGGGTCATCTGGCGTAGGGGGGCGTGTATGTACGGTGTCTTGTGGTGGGGCCTGGTCTCGATCGCGGCGTGTCGGGGTGAGAATCCGGAGACCAAGCCGCACAAGGAGGCCGAGGAGGAGCCGGTCGCCGTCGATGCTGACGACGACGGCGTGACCGCAGGGCTCGACTGTGACGATGCCGATCCCACGGTGTTCCCCGGCGCGGTCGAGACCTGCGACGGTGTCGACCATGACTGCGACGGGCAGGTCGATCCAGACGGCACGGCGGCCCAGGTCGACGGATCCGGGGAGCTGGTGGCGACCTTTGTGTCGGGCGACGACGGCGACGCGTATGTGAACCTGGCGAAGGGCCACACGCTTCGGGTGTGCGGTGCCTTCGACAGGCCCTTCGTCGTGTTCTACGCGGAGGGGCTCACGGTGGAAGGGCGAGACCCCGACAGTGGCGGCGCGTTCGTCGTCGATCACAGCACGGGTGTGGTGTTCGACTCCATCGAGGTCCACGATCTGGTCACGGTGGCCTCAGAGACCGTGGTGCTTCGTGATGTGACGTTGGAGGGCGGCGCCGAGACCGATGGGGGGCTCGAGATCAGCGACACCGTGGTTCGTGGGCGCGGGCTGTCGATCCAGAGCGACGACCAGCTGGTGGCGACCGGGCTGTCCTTCGAACAGGTAGAGGGGCCCCTGTTCGAGGGGCGGTTCCGCAACGTGGTCGACGTAGAAGGAATCGACGCAGACGGCTTCGACCAGATCGCGGAGTTCTTCGACGACACGGTGCTGTCGCTGAGAACGGGCTCCCTCACGGGGAAGCGGAGCGCGGATCTGCACGCCTTCGAGGTGGGCGGGTCGATCCAGCTGGTGGGGGTGACGTTGGCGGGGGCGGGCCCGCTCGGCATCGTGTCCAACCTCGACATGCAGGGCGTGTCGATCGAGGGCCTTGGGCCTCTGGAGGTCGATGGTGTGGCATCGATTCGAGCGTCCTCCTTCGCAGACAGCTCGGATGACAGTCTGCGCGTGCTCACCGGCGAGGCGCTCCTGGAAGACGTGACCTTCTCGGGCGATCTGGGGGGTTCCGCCGTGGTGACGGTGCTGGGCACGACGCTCACCTGCGACGGCTGCGTCGTCGACGGTGTGACATCGCCAGACGCTGCGATGCATTTCCTCGGTGCCGCGGTGGTGAGTGGATCCACCTTCACCGACAACAACGTCTACTCGGCCCTGCTCGCGAACCTGTCGCTGGAGCTTCGTGACTCGGTGGTCCAGGGCAACCAGACGCAGGTAGCCAGCGTCTACCTCAACGGCGTCAGCGAGCTCGACGGCGTCACCATCCAGGGCAACGTGTCGGCGGGAAGCCGCGGTGGGGGGCTCTACCTCGACTCCGGCGCCGACGTGGTCGACAGCGTGATGATCGACAACACGGTGGCTGGCGAAGGAGGAGGGCTGTCCGTGGGAGGGTGGGGTTTGGTTCACCTGCTGCGAACGGTCGTCGCCGGGAACCAGGCCCAGTCTGGAGGGGGGGTGAGCATCCACGACGGAGCGTCGCTGTCGACGGCCTTCTCGGACGTGAGCGACAACACCGCAGCGAACGAAGGGGGCGGGGTCGTGCTGTACGACGGCACGCTGGAGCTGATCGACAGCGTCGTGCAGGGCAACACGGCCGACGTGGGAGGGGGCGTCGCGCGGCTCGATGACTGGTCCACGCCGGTGACTCTGACCGGCACGGTCCTGAGCAGCAACGAGGCGCGGCTCGGTGCCGGGGTCTACCTCAGTGCCTTGGGGGGCTCGGTGGTCGGTGGTCGTCTCGAGGGCAACACGGCCACGGCACAAGGCGGAGGCATGTACATGGCACAGCCCGAGGCTTTGCTGCAAGACGTCGTGGTCGTCGACAACGTGGGGAGCGTCGGGGGAGGCATCGCCTACGCGGGGGCGCTGACCCTCGACAGCTGCGACGTAGGCCTGGAGGTGGCCAACCAGCCCGACGATCTGGTGCACCTTGCGTCGGGCACGTCGTCGGCCGGGCTCGACCTCAGCTCGTACCGCTGTGGCCCGGCAGGCTGCGCCGAGTAGTCGCTCAGCCCCCCGCGCCCTCGACCAGCGGCTTGAGGTCGGCGAGGCCCTTCTCGTAGTCGCCCTCGAGCATGCCCTCGATGTCCATGAACAGGTTGGCGGCCTTGGTGCCGAAGCCCGCCGCCTGCCGGAAGCGCCACACGACCGTGGTGCCGCCCTTGCCGTTGGGCTTCCACTCCAGCTCCGACTCGGCGACGTCTTCGAAGGGCCGCACGAAGGCGAGCTCGTGCACCACGCGCTGCTTCTCCGCGACCTTCACCGTCTGCTTGCCTTCGCCGACCTCGTCGTTGCCCGTCCAGTGGTACCAGGCGCCGACGCCGCTCGTCGTGTCGGAGTAGGTGCCTACCAGGTCGGGGTCGATGTCGCGCCAGGGGCTCCACTCGTTGATCTTGCGCAGGTCGTGCATGTAGGGGGCGACCACCGCCGGGGGCACGGCGACGTCGACCTGACGCTCGATGGCGATTTCCGCGGGCTGCAGGCTCACGACCCCGATGAAGCCGAGCACCACGACCACGAACAGCGCGACCAGCCCCACAGCGATCTTCTTCATGCTTCCTCCGATGCGGCGGAGCCTAGCACCTCGGGAGGTGTCGGACCTCGGTCGATGACGTCCGTCACCCGACGGGGCAACCTGGGATGTCGTCGGCACGGTGTGTGAAGGGGGACGGCACATGCTCCACGTCGTCGCCCGCACCGTCTCGCATCGCCTGCTGTTCACCACCTGGGCGGAGGGGCTGGAGGTGTTCGATCTGTTGGTGGCTCGGGTGCCCGAGCTGCACGCGCTGTGTGTCATGCCCGACCACCTCCACGTGCTGGCCCCCGTCGATGTGCGGGCGCGGGTGGGCCGGGCGCTGGGCGGGCTCGCGCGCCGCCGCAACCACCGGGAGGGGCGAGGGGGGGCGCTGGTGCAGCCGCTGCCTCGGGCAGTGGCCGTGTCGGGGGCCTCGAAGCAGCGCCGCTCGGTTCGCTACGTGCACCTCAACCCCTGTCGCGCGGGGCTCGTCGACGACCCGCTCGCCTGGCCGCTGTCGACCCATCGCGATGCGGTGGGTCTCACCTGGCCGCCGGTGGGCCCTCGGCGCCAGACCGGTCGCTTTCACGCCTACGTGTCGGGCGACCCGACCGCGCAGGTGGCCGGCACCCCGCTGCCGCTGGAGGTGAACCGGGTGGAGGCCCTCGACGACGTGCTTCGCGCGGTCTCGGTGGTGACCCGGGTGCGGGGGGACCGTGTGGCCCGCGTCGCAGAGGCTCGTGGCCTGCTGCGTGCCGCCGTCGACGACCTCGCGCCGACCTCGCACCGCGCCCTGGCCCGCTGGTTCGGGGTGTCGCGCACCACACTGGCGCGCAGCCCGGCCCCTCCGCGGGAGGCTCGCCGCATGGTGGCCCGCGTCGCCGAAGACCCACGCTTCGGGCCCCTCGACGACGGCTGGCTGCTGGGCCTCCCCGGCTGGGAGCGCTACCGCCGCCGCGAGGGAGGGCGCCGCCGGTTTCCGCCGCGATTCTGAGCCACCTCCGAGGTTTTCCCGCGACGTCTGAGCCACCGGGGCCTCCATCGACCCGATCCGGGCCTCCGAGAGCCCCCGCGGGGCCCGTTCAGGGCCCGCCATGGCCCTGGGTGGCTCAGTCATGAGGCGAAAACCTGGCGTGTGGCTCAGTTCACCGGCGAAAACCCCCGAGGTGGCTCAGATCCGGGTCGATACCTCCGGAGGTCGCAGCCGCACCCGCAGCCCGTCGCGCACCTTCGTGCGGCCGGCCACATCCGGCGACCACGCTATCACCTGGCTCCGCGCACAGCCGAGCCCCCGCGCCAGCACGGCGTCGAGCCGCGCCCGCACCCCCTGCGCCACCGCGAAGCGCACCTCGGCCTCGCGGTCGGGCACGTCCCCGGTCACCGCCCAGCCCTGGCCCCCGACCGTGGCCGCGGCGAGGGGCCGCAGCAGCGTCCCGTCGCTTCCGTGGAGGCGTGCGAGCAAGGCGGGGTCCACCGAACGAACGGGGGTGCGGGCGAACAGCTCGACCTTGTGCGTGCCGCCGCAGACCTCGCAGTCGTACAGCAGCCACGCGTCGAGGCGCTTGCGGTGCGCGTTGAGGCGCGCCGCGTCGGCGAAGGTGAAGCGGCGAGGGCGCCCGCAGCGAGGGCAGTGGGCGGTGAGATCCGACACAGACAGCGACAGGGTCCACAGGACCACGGGGAGAGCAGACACGACGACCTCGAGGGGCCACGGGGGCCCCGACGCAGGGCGTCAGAGAGGCGTCGGCGCAGACGAGCCCACCTGGGCCCCGCGAGAAAAGAACCTGCCATCAAGGCAGCACCACACCTCGAGCTCACCGGATGGTGCGCGCGCTCGGGCGTAGTGTTCAGCGGGGCTGGCGGGCTCTAGGAAGGCAAGGGAGTCGCTCCTCGCACAGTCCTTTACATGCATGCAAGATCAGGGCAAGTGCAGTGCCTCTCCCGGGCGGGGGGCGAGGAAGCGCCAGGGCTCCAGCCCCGCCTCCTGCAGGGCGGTGCCGAGCAGCTCCCGGGGCTCGTCTTGCGGCTCCTTGGTGAGCTGGAAGGTGCCGTGGTGGACGCCGAGGCTTCGCTCGGCACGCAGGCGCTGGTGGGCCGACACGGCCTGCACCGGGTCGATGTGCACCGGGGCCATGAACCACCGCGGGGCGTAGGCACCGATGGGCAGCAGGGCGAGGCGGAAGGGGCCGTGGGCGTCGCCGGTGGCCTGGAAGTGGTCGCCGTCGCCGGTGTCGCCGGCGAAGTACCAGCGCCCGGCGTCGCCCTCGACCACGAAGCCCAGCCACAGCGTCTGGTTGCGGTCGAACAGGCCGCGGCCGCTGAAGTGCCGCACCCGCTGCCCGGTGACGGTGAGGTGGCCGATCTGGGTGGACTGCTCCCAGTCGAGCTCATGCACCTGGGAGAAGCCGAGGCCCTTCGCCATCGCGCCCACGCCCAGGGGCACCACGATGACGGGATCGTCGCGCTCGGCCAAGGCGCGCAGGGTGCCCTCGTCGAGGTGGTCGTAGTGGTTGTGGCTGATGAGGACCACATCCACGGTGGGCAGGTCGCTCAGCGCCACACCGGGCGCGTGGTGGCGCTGCGGCCCGAGCCACTGCACCTTGCTGCACCGGTCGGACCAGATCGGGTCGGTGAGCACGTTCATGCCGTCGTGCTGCACCAGCACGGTGGAGTGGTTGACGAAGGTGGCCCGCATCGCCGTGCCCCGCACCCGCGGCGGCGGCGGCGGCTGGGTCGCGTAGGCCCGCGCCTCCCAGGTCGCCCCGCGGCCCTCCCGGACCATGCGCATCGCTCTGCCGAAGCTCGGCAGCTCAGTGGGCTCGAGGTTGTGGAAGGCCGACCCGTCGAAGTGGTCGGTCACCGGGCCGGTGTGGCCCGGGGCCGAGATCCACCAGCCGATGCTGCCGCCCAGGGCCATCAGCCCCATCACCCCGAACAGGGCGGCGGCCCCGGCCTGCTTCAGGCGCCTGCGCAGCCCCACTACAGGCTGGCGCAGTCGACGGGCTGCACGTCGTACTCGATGGGCTGCGACAGGCCGGACACCGACACGCTGTAGGTGCGGCCCACCTCCGTCGACCAGCCGTCGGGGATCATCGAGATGGCGTAGGTCGAGCCGTAGCCCGAGATCAAGGAGGTGACGGTCATCGGCAGCACGGTGCCATCGTCGAGGGTGACGGTGACGGTGCCCTGGCCCAGGTCGATGCCGTCGGACTGCAGGCTCCAGCCCGTGTCGTCGAGGCTCGCCCAGGAGGCCGTCCACAGGCCCATGGGCACCGGGCCCGGGGGTGGGTAGGCCGTCCAGTCTGTAGCGGTGCCGCCGCCGGCGCCGCCGAACACCGTGTGGCAGCTGTAGCTGTCGGTGGCCCCGATGCCGACCTCGTTGAGCCCGTTCGACAGCAGCCAGCGCCGGTGGCCCAGGGTGGTGTCGTTGCCGGGGTCGGCCATGTACAGGTCGATGGCCTCGACGGCGTCGGTGGGGGAGATGTTGCTCGACCCGGCGCCCTGCGATCCCTCGGGGGTGTAGCAGGTCATGCTCGCGTCGGGGGTGTGGGTGAGGATCCCGTTGGCGTCTTGGATGAGCGCGCACGCCTGGGCGTTGGCATCGAGGGTGGGGTTGGTGGTGATGGGGCCATGGCTGGCCAGCGCCCGGTAGATGCTCCACAGCTCGACGGCGCTCGCACGGCCGTCGGCAGACAGGTCGCCCGCGTCGCAGGTGGCGACCGACCCCGACCAGCTGCCGTGGGGCAACCCGTCGCGCCCGCTCCAGATGGCGCACACGGCCTCGGCCTCGGTCAGCCCGGTGTGGGCCGTGTCGGCGTCGGTATCCGTGTCGGCGTCGGCGTCGGCATCCGCGTCGGCGTCGGCGTCGGCGTCGGCATCCGTGTCGGCGTCGGCATCCCCGTCGGTGTCGGCATCGGTGTCGGTGTCGGTGTCGGCGGCGGACGTGCCGGTGTCGCCGCTGGCATCCGCCGGGTCGCCGGGCTCGGCCGTGCAGGCGGCCCCCAGCAAGAACAGACACAGGGTGGAAGCGCGCATGGGGGGTCCTCCGAGACAGGGAGTCTAACGGTCAGCGAGGAGCGCCGCGGAGGATCCATTGCTCGATGACCGCGCGCTGGGGCGCCGACAGCCCTCCCGGGGCGGGCATGGCGTCGCCGGCTCCCCCCGCCGCCAGGTGCTGGCCGCTGACCTTGAGGAACAGGTAGCTGTTGGCCGGATCGGCTCCGGCAGCGTCGACCCGGGGCATGGTGGGCACATCGTGGCTGGGGGCGAGCAGCGAGGCGTAGCCAGTCACCTGGAAGCCGCCGAGGGCGTTGTTGCCGAGGTGGCAGTAGACGCAGTGGGTCTCGAGGATGGGCAGGATGGCGTCGAGGTAGCCGCCAGGCTCCCCCGGACCGCCGGTGTCGGCCGTGGCACCGGTCATTGCCGTGGTGGCTGTCGTTGCGGTGGCGGCTGTCGTGCCCGTGGTCGCGGTGGCGGCGGTCGTGGGGCTCGCGGAGTCGGTGGTGCCGCTGTCGACGACGGGGGCGGTGCCGGTGTCGTCGGGGTCTGGGGTGGACTCCCCCTTCGGCGCGGCATCGCCGCAGCCCGCCAGCACCACCACGGCCAGCGCGATCACGGCGCCAGACCCAGCCCGGTGGCGAGGGAGGCCCGCAGCCCGCTGTGGGCCGCCTCGTAGGCCACACGCGCCTGCTCGACGCGCTGGCGCTCGGTGGCGATGCGGTTGGCGCTGCCCGTCACCTCGTACTGCAGGTTGAGCCGCAGCTGCATCGAGGCCTCGTCGGTGGGCCTGGTGCGAGCCAGCATCGTGGCCATGGCCGTGGCGAGCTCGGAGGACCTCTCGACCCGCGCGTCGAGGGACTCCGCCTGCCGCACCGCATCGACCTGCGCCTGCAGCCCGCTGGCGTCGCCCCCAGCCAGCGCGACCAGCTGGGGCGCGAGGGCGGCCTGCCGGTCGAGCACCACCTCGAGCTGCGCCTCGGCACTGTCGAGCTCAGCGGCCGTGCTGCGCAGGCCGGGCACCGCCGTGGCCACCCACAATCCCGAGAACAGCACCAGGCACACCGCCACGCCCGCGATCGAGAGGCCGGCGGTGCGCAGCATGGCGCTGCGGGCCTCCTCCTCGGCCTTCGCCTCTTCCCGGCGTCGCTGCAGCTCGCCCAGCGCCTGCTCCACGTACTCCGGGGCGATGTCGAGCTCGCCAGCGACGCGCTGCACGTCTTCGACGGTGGCGCGGCCGTCGTCGGCGCGGGCCTCGTCTTGGAGCTGGGCGGCGATGGCCACCAGATCGTCGACGTCTTCGTCGGGCACATCGGGGCGCTGCAGGAGTCGTTCACGAACAGACATGGCTCTGTATACTCCGCGCGGAGGGAGGGATGGTGAGCTGGTGGCTGGGGGTCATGGCCCTGGCAGGCACGAGCGTCGACGCGATCGACAACCCGCGCCTGCGTAACGACTGGGTCAGCGACACGGCACAGCTGCTGGATGCAGCGGAGGAGGCAGAGCTGGAAGCACTCCTCGACAAGCTGCACGCCGACACCACCGCCGAGGTGGCCGTCGTCACCGTGGCCGACACCGACGACGAGCCCAAGGCCTTCGCCACCGGCCTGTTCGCCCACTGGGGCCTCGGCGATGCCGACGCCAACAACGGGCTGCTGGTGCTGCTCGTGCGCGACCGTCGCCGCCTGGAGATGGAGACCGGCTACGGCCTCGAGGGGATCCTGCCCGACGGCTGGCTGGGGGCGATGCAGGCCGAGCGCATGGTCCCCCACTTCAAGAAGGATGACTACGGCACCGGCCTCGTGCAGGGGCTGCACGCCGTCGACGAGCGGCTGCGCACCGACGTGGCCGCAGTGCGAGAGGGCTCGGCCGGGCGTCTGCCGACCCAGCGCGGGGAAGAGGGCCTCCCGATGGGGCTGTGGATCTCGCTGGGCATGGTCGGGCTGGGCGCGGCGGGGGCGGGGGGCGCGGGGCTGTGGTACCGCCGCAAGCAGCGCACCTGCCCGACGTGCGCGACGCAGATGACGATGCTCAACGAGGCGGAAGACGACGAGCACCTCACCGAGGGGCAGCAGTTCGAGGAGTCCCTCGGCTCGATGGACTACCAGGTCTACGTCTGTGCCACGTGCGAGTTCACCAAGACCATCCCGGTGTCGCGGTGGTTCTCCGGCTTCTCGCACTGCTACGCGTGCGGGCACAAGACGCGGTCGTCGTCGTCGCACACCCTGCGAGCGGCCACCTACTCCTCGGGGGGCCTGATCGAGGTCGTCGAGCAGTGCGCGCACTGCGACGATGGCCGCACCTACACGCGGTCGACACCGCGGCGGCAGCGTTCGTCGTCGAGCAGCTCCGGCGGGGGCGGCTTCGGTGGCGGCGGAGGCGGCAGCAGCTTCGGCGGCGGTCGCTCCGGCGGCGGCGGCGCGGGATCTTCATGGTGAGCAGGAGGGTTGCATGGTGACGGTGATGACGCTGGCGATGGCGTGGGCGGTCGAGGTGCCCTTCGAGACGCCGGCGACGGTGCCGCTGTTCACGGCGCTGGGCACGGTCGAGGCCAAGGCCTCGGCCAGCGGGGATGCGTGCGACGAGGCCATGGCCGACGCGATGGAGGCGGTGCGGTCCAAGGCCGAGCGTGCGGGCCTGAGCGAGCTGCTGACGGTGGCGCTCACCGAAGACGGCTGCAAGCAGAGCCGCACCGGCGACACGGTCCTCACCTCGGTGGTGAGCCTCAAGGCGGTGGCCATCGCGCCGGGGGAGGGGCTGGCGCCGGTCACCCTGGAGCGCACCCTGGCCATGGCTGCCATCCTCGGCGCTCAGGCTGGGGGCGGCCTCGACGCGGCCACGCTGATGGCGGTCGACGGGGGCGCGTGGGTCGACCTGGGCGAGGTGGAGCTGACCGACCTCGGTGGGGGCCCCGGGGCGCGTGCGGCGCGTGCCTTCCAAGACGAGCTGCTGCCGCAGATCGCCACCTGGGGCCCCATCCTGGCCACGCTGCCCGAGGTGTCGGGGGTGGCGATGGTGGCCCTCGGCGAGGGCAAGGGCAAAAAACGCGAGGCCATCCGCTTTCGCGTGCGCACCGATGCCATCGCGGGGTGGCGGCGGGGCGACTACCCCGACGAGGTGCTGCTGGAGCGGTCGAGCGTGGAGCGGGCGCCCGAGGGCAAGGAGCGGGTCTACGCCGCGCTGCAGCTCGACCTGGGCGAGGCGGCCCATGCCGACTCGGAGCTGCGGGAGGTCGACATGAACGACGCCGACCTCGAGGGGCTGGAAGACGAGGAGCCGGCGGCGCCGTAGGCGAGCGGCTCCTGCCCACCGACAGGCCAGCAACGAACGAAGGCCGATACTCGGACGCCGACCCATGGTACCATCGTGACGCCGTCAGGGAGTTCGCTGTGTCCATCGTCACCATCGCCTGGGTCCTCACGTTGGCTTGTAGCCAAGAAGTGACCGCCCCCCCCCCCCCAATCAGCTGATGCTCCTGAGGGTCCGCGTCGCGTCGACGGAGCGGACCGCGATGCTGCCTTCGCGGCCCGCCTCGCTGAGGCTCAACACGCGGCCTGCGAGCCGCTGCCGGATGGCTGCGCGCCCCTGGCCGTCGACCCCGCTCGCTGCGTGGCGGCCGACGGTCTGGTCGTGCCCCTCCTCGCGGAGGGGTTGGTGGTGGGAGCACGCCTGGATCACGAGGTGCTCGCCTCGCTGGAGCTGCCTGCCGGAACCTGGCATGCGCGCTACGCCGACCCGAGCGACGGCTGCGCGCCACTGGTGGTGTCGTTCGACGCCGAGGAGGCGGCGGGGGCCGTGCCCGACCAGGGCGGTGCGGTGGAGCCGGTGGCCGTCGGCTGGGTGGAGCGTGCCGTCCCCGCCCCGGTCCTCCGCCAGGGGGTGGCCCCATGACGGGCTCGCTCTTCGTGGTCTTGGGTCTGTCTGCGCAGGCCGCCACCTACACCGTGTCCAACGAGACGCAGCTTCGATCAGCGCTGGCCACGGTGGTGGCAGGCGACACCGTCGACTTCGCTGCGAACGTGGGCACCATCACCTTGACGGGGGCGAACGGTCCGCTGCCCGAGATCACCGTGAACGACCTGCTCGTCGACGGAGGAGGTGACGTGACCCTGGACGGCACCCACATCACGGGCGACGGGCTGCGGGTGGTGGGCGCGAGCGGGGTCACGCTCCAGGGCCTCGAGCTGGTGGGCTTCAGCGGTGCGGGCATCGTGCTCGACGGCGCTGACCAGGCCGTCGTCGGCGGTCCCGGGGTGGGCAACGTGGTGCGTGCGCAGGGGGGCCAGGGGATCTGGATCGTCGACTCCGACGGGGTGACCCTCGACGACAACCGCATCGGTCTCGACGCAGCCGATGTCGCCGGCGGCAACTGCGCTTCGCTCGTGGCCTGCGCTGGCGTGGTGATCGATCGCACCAGCGGCTCCGCTCAGCTGCTGGCCAACGTGATCTCGTCAAACCACGGCGACGGCGTGCGCATCGCCGGCGACGATGCCTACCTGGCGGGCAACCTCATCGGCACCGGTGCCGCGGGCACCAACCCCCGCCCCAACCTGGGCAACGGCGTGCTGTCGTTCGGAAGCTTCGTGATGCAGGGCCTCCCTCCGACCCTCGCCATCGATCGGGCAGAGCGGCTGGTGATGACCGACAACGTGGTGTCGGCCAACACCGGTGCGGGCTTGTGGCTCGGCCCCCGCACGGCCGACGCGGCGGTCACCGGCAATCGCTTCGGCCTGACGGTGTTCGACGGTGCGCTGGGCAACACCGGTGATGGGGTGCACGCCGTCAACCTGTCGACCAGCCACACCCTGACCGGCAACGACATCGGCGCCAACGGCGGCTCCGGCATGGTGTTGGCCGGCGCGGGCCACGTGGTCGACGACAACCGCATCGGCACCACGAGCGCGGCCGTGAGCATTGGCAACGGTGGCTATGGCATCAGGGTGGCGGAGCATGCATCCCCCGACGACCCCCTCTTGGCGCACCAGATCGGCACGGTGCAGGGCAACCTGGTAGGGTCCAACGGGCTCGGGGGCATCTGGGTCGACGCGGCGAACACGCTGGTGGTGGGCAACACCGTGGGGCTCGATCTGTCGGGCCTGGTCGCTGCACCCAACGGCACCAACCCCACGTCGGCGCCTGGGGCCTTCGGCGGCGTCCTCGTCACCGCGGCGGTGCGTGCCGATGACGAGCCGCCCGAGGTGATCGGCAACCGCGTGTCGGGCAACGAGGGGCACGGCATCTGGTTGCGGGGCGGGCTGCACGTCGACGGCACCGACGAGGTGTATGTCTACGACAACGTGGTCGGCCTCGACGGGCTGGCGCAGCCGCTGGGGAACACGGGCGACGGGCTACGGCTGGAGGGGGTGAGCGAGTCGGTGGTCGACGCCAACACGGTCGGTGCGAGCGGGGCGAACGGCGTCCATCTGCTGTCGACCGACACGCTGCCCGTGCTGGCGTGTACGCTGAGTGGCAACACGGTGGGTGACCCGGGCGGCGCGTTCGGAGCGGGCGGCGACGGGATCTTGCTGGAGCGACCCGAAGGGGGCATGGCGGTGAGCGACGGCGAGGTGGTCGACAACGTGATCGGCGGCAGCGGCGCTCGGGGCATCACCCTGCAGGGTGGGCCGAACTACGTGCTGGTGAGCCACAACCTGGTGTCGGCGAGCGGAGCGTGCGCCTACCGCAACGACGGTTCATCGAACCAGGGCAGCGAAGGCTGGCGGGCGCCGGTGATCACGGGCTTCGATGCGATCTCGGTGCAGGGTGCGGTGGAGGTGCCTCCGGGGATGGTCGCGCGGGTGGAGGTGTACGAGGGGGCCGACATCGAGGCAGGCACCCACCTGGGTGACGTGACGACGATCCACGCCGACGGCACCTGGGCGCTGACGGGGGTGAGCGTGTCGGCGGGCGATGTGGCGGAGCTGCGGGCGCTGGTGGTGAAGGCGGATGGGCTGAACGGGGCCCCGCGCACCACATCCGACTTCACGCGGGTGGCCGACGACGGCTGTGAGCCTCTCGACTGCCTGGCGCTGGATACCGACGGTGATCCCTGCACCTTCTGGGCCTTCGACGGCACCGCCTGCTACGAGGAGGTGCGGGTCGATGGCTACACCTGCAGCAATCAGGATCCGCGCGACGACATGACGACCTTCGGGGATCTGTCGATGCGTGACACCTGCCAGCAGGGGGTGTGCGTGGGGGCGTACGACGTGGCAGTCGACCCGCGGCAGACCTCCGACTGCCCCTTCGCCACCGACTGCAACGTGACCTACTTCGACGACGAGCAGGGCTGGATCGACGCGTTCGGCTTCGACCCGTCGGTAGCCGACCCCGACCACGAGTTCCAGCGGATCTGCCGCTACCGGGCGTCGTGTGGTGACGGGCTGTGCGGGGTCGACGACCTGAACGCGCTGGCAGGGTGTGC
>CBDUIC010000146.1:0-15169 GCA_965367245.1 uncultured bacterium
TCCCTTCGCCTGCCTCGTCGCACGCTGCTCCCTCCGGTCTCCCTGGTGCCGCGACTCAGGAGGCGGGCGGCAACGCTGCGTCCGGGGCGTGCTGCGCGTCGCGCTGGCGGGCGGGAGGCCGGGTGCGGACCCGCCCCTCACCGGCGCCTGCACGACCACCGCGACCGGCCGCAGGGCACGCGACGCCGACCGTAGCGAGCCCGCGAGCGCAGGTCCAGGAGCCTGCCCTGCCGCATAGGCAGGTCGCGCTCCGGGGGTCGAGAGGGGGCGGAGCCCCCCGGCAACCCGTAGCCGGACGACCGGGTCAGCGAGGCCGTTCCCGCCTACGCACCTGCCCGCGGTGTCTACTCCGTCCGCCTACGCACCCGCTCGCAGCACCCGTGACGTCCGAACCGCCGACCCCACGGCTGGCGGGTCCGAGCATCCCACCACCAGTCACCGGGGCTCTGCCCCGAAGAGCCCCGCCGGGGCTGCGCCCAGTCCCTTTGCGGTCGACCTCCGGGGGAGCCGCAGCGTGCACTCGTGGGCTGCGCTCGCAGGCTCCCTTCGCCTGCCTCGTCGCACGCTGCTCCCTCCGGTCTCCCTGTGCCGCGACGTGCACGGCGACCGGCAACGCTGCGTCCGAGGCGTGGTGCACGTCGTGCTAGCGACCGGGAGGCCGAACCAGCGACCGCCTCCGACATCTAACACCTTGCGTCCTGACCCCGAAAACGAGACCCCCGACATCTAACACCTTGCGTCCTGACCCCTAAAACGAGACCCCGAGAACGAGACGCCGGGGCGCCGGGGGGGCGCCCACGCTAGGCGGTAGCATGACCCTGCTCTCAGACCTGATCCCCGAGCGCGGCTTCGCCGACGCCTCCGCTGCCCTCGATGCGTTCCTCACCTGGGTGATCGACCGCGGTATCGAGCCCTACCCCGCCCAGGAAGAGGCGTTCCTGGAGATCTTCGAGGGCCACCACGTGGTCCTCAAGACCCCCACGGGCTCGGGCAAGTCACTGGTGGCGCTGGCGCTGCACTTCCACTTCTTCGCCAAGGCGAAGCGCTCGATCTACACCGCCCCGATCAAGGCGCTGGTGTCGGAGAAGTTCTTCGACCTGTGCCGCACCTTCGGCGCGGAGTTCGTGGGCCTGATGACCGGCGACGGTACGGTGAACGCCGACGCCCCCATCGTGTGCTGCACCGCCGAGGTCCTCGCACAGATGGCCCTGCGGCAAGGCGACGACACGCCGTTCCACGGCGTGGTGATGGACGAGTTCCACTACTACGGCGACCGCGACCGCGGCATGGCCTGGCAGGTGCCGCTGCTGACGATGCCCCACGCACGCTTCCTGCTGATGAGCGCCACCCTGGGCGACACCCGCGCCCTGGAGGGCGATCTGGCCGAGCGCACCAGCGCCGAGGTCGCGGTGGTGGCGAGCAGCGACCGCCCGGTCCCCCTGACCTTCCTGTACAGCGAGCAACCCCTGCACGAGGCGCTGTGGCGGCTGGCGAGCGGGTCGCGGGCGCCGGTGTACGCGGTGTTCTTCAGCCAGGCCTCGGCGACGGAAGCCGCCCAGGCCCTGCTGTCGACCGACATCTCCAGCCCAGAGCAGAAGAACGCGCTGAAGGCCGCCGTGCGTCGCTTTCGCTTCGACTCGCCCTTCGGGCCCACCCTGCGGCGCATGGTGCTGCACGGCGTCGGGCTGCACCACGCCGGGCTGCTGCCGAAGTACCGGCTGCTGGTGGAGAAGCTGGCGCAGCAGGGGCTGTTCCGCGCGATCTGCGGCACCGACACCCTCGGGGTCGGCATCAACGTGCCCATCCGCACCGTGCTGTTCACCCAGCTGTGCAAGTTCGACGGCCACGACACCGACCTGCTCACCGTGCGCGACTTCCACCAGATCGCCGGCCGCGCTGGCCGCAAGGGCTTCGACGACGAGGGCGTGGTGGTCGCCCAGGCCCCCGACTGGGTCATCGAGAACAAGAAGCTCGAGGCGAAGATCGCCTCGGGCAACAAGAAGCGCAGCAAGGTGAAAAAGAAGTCGGCGCCGACCCGTGGCTACAAGCACTGGGACGAAGACACCTTCGACAAGCTGCAGCGCTCACCGCCGGAGAAGCTGGAGAGCCGGTTCACCGTCGACCTGTCGCTGCTCCTGGGGCTGCTGCAGAAGTCGGCCGAGACGGGGTCCGACCCGATGGAAGACCTCGACGAGCTCATCGCGAGGTCCCACGCGAGCGAAGCCGACAAGGTGGCGCTCACCGCCGAGGGGGAGGCGCGGCTCGCCGCCCTGCTCGAGGCAGGGGTGGTGGAGCAGACCGAGGAAGGTCCCCAGCTACTCGAGGAGCTGCAGAGCGATTTCTCGCTGCACCACAGCCTGTCGCTGTTCCTGCTGCACGCGCTGGAGCAGCTCGACCGCACCAGCACCGTGTACGCCCTCGACGTGCTCACCCTGGTGGAGAGCATCCTCGAGCACCCCAAGGCGATCCTGTATGCGCAGGTCAACCGCGACAAGGGCGAGCTGGTGGCCCAGCTCAAGGCCGAGGGCGTGGAGTACGACGAGCGGATGGAGGCGCTGGAGGAGGTCACCTGGCCCAAGCCGCGGTCGGAGTGGATCTACGCGACCTTCAACGAGTGGGTGGCCAACCGGCCGTGGATCCCCGAAGACCCGATCCGGCCCAAGGCCGTGGCCCGGGAGATGGTCGAGCAGCTCGCGACGTTCAACCACTACGTCAAGACGCTGCGGCTGGAGCGCCGGGAGGGGGTGCTGCTGCGCTACCTCACGCAGGTCTATCGAACCCTGCAGCAGAACGTGCCGGTGGAGGCCCGCACCGACGAGGTCGACGACGTGCTCGGCTTCCTGGGCGCGATGCTGGCCCGCACCGACGACAGCCTGCTCACCGAGTGGGAGGCACTGCTGGAGGGCGCCGAGCCCGCGGTGGTCGATGCGGTGGTTCGCCCCGTCGACCTGTCCGCCGATCCGCGCGCGTTCAAGGCCCGCATCCGCGCCGAGCTGCACCAGATCGTCCGCGCCCTCGCCCTGGGCGACACGGAGGAGGCGGCGTCGTGTGTGCGCAACACCGACGATGCGTGGACCTCAGACGACTTCGACCGCGCGCTGAAGGCCTTCCTCGACGACCAAGGCACCCTGCACTGGGACGGCCGCGCCAAGCTGGGCGGGCTCACGCAGGTGGTGGCCGATGGCGACCACCGCTGGAAGGTCACCCAGCGCCTGGTGGGCGACGACGAAGACGCGGCGTGGGCGGTGGAAGGCATCGTCGACCTGACCACCGATCGAAGCCCCTCGGGCCCACTGGTGCAGGTGGTCGCCCTGCAAGAGTAGGAACATCCTGGCGGCTCACCCTCGAATCAGGTTGTATCGGGGGTGTGCCCGAGCCATCCCGTCGGGCTACTGCGCTTCACGCTTGGAGGCCCCGCATGCCCGCATCCGACATCCTCGCCCGCCTGGGCGGCTTCATGATGATCATCTCGTCGATGTGGAACGGGCTGCTCAGCTTGTTCTGGATCCTGGCGATGGTCTGGGTGTGCATCGGGGTGATCTGGCTGGTGCCGCTGGTGCTCGCCGTGGTCGTGTTCGGCATCGGCATCGCGTCGCTGGCCCTCGGCCACCAGAAGTGGACGATCGCCGGGCCGATCCTGTCGATGATCGTGAGCATGTGCAACTTCAACATCTTCGGCCTGATGTTCGACTTCGTGGCCCTGGGCCTGATGGCCGGCAGCATGTTCCAGCGTCAGCAGGAAGACGAGATGATGATGGGCTGAAGGGTCCCAGTAGGGGATGGGAGCCTCCGCCTCGCTACACAGAGGTCTGGAGGACCCCCCATGACGCCCCTGCTCTGCTTGTCCCTGCTCCTCGGCTGCCCGTCCAGCAAGGAGCCCGGCACGACCGACGACTCCGCCGCGACGACGAACCCGACCACACCCACGGGCTTCGACACGGCGCTGACGACCCCCACCGACGAGGTCCTCCGCATCGACGTGCCGGCACGCACCTCGGATCTGTTCGGCAACGCGACCTTCGACGCCCTCCGGGTGGTCCTGCACTATCGGGCGGGGGCGGCCCCCAACGAGGCCGCTATGGAGCGCCTGCGGGAGGCCCTGGCCGACCTCGAGGCCTCGGGCCACGTCGTGAAGCCCGGTGGCATCGTCATCGAGCTCGGCAAGGAGCTGCCTGCCTCGGCGACGGCGAACCCCGAGTACACCTTCGAGCAGCTCGACACCGACCTGGAGCTGACCCGAGGCTCCTTCGTGGTGGGTCCGGCGGCGGTGATCCACGGGCTGTACACCGACGGCAGCTACGACAACGGCGGGGAAGGCACGGTGCTCGGCTTCGCCTACGGCGGCGCGCGGCTGGTGATGATGCGCGACGCCATCGACGATGCCTGCGACGACCCGGTGCTGGGCCTGCTGCCGGGGGGCGCCGACGAGGAAGCCTGCGCCGCGCTGGAGGCCACGGTGCTGCTGCACGAGCTCGGCCACCTGTTCGGCCTGGTCAACAACGGGCTGCCCATGGTGAGCGACCACCAGGATGTCGACCACGGGGCCCACGACGACGACGACGGCTGCCTGATGTACTGGACCGCGGAGACGCCGGCCGTCGCCGACACCATCGCCGATACCTACCTGGGTGGCGACGGCTCGATGCCGACCTTCGATGCCGCCTGCCTCGCCGACATGGCCGCCGCGCTGTAGCTCAGTCGACCGCTACCAGCTCCGCCAGCTGAGGGGGCGGCCCGGGCAGCCCCTCCACCGGCCCCACCACGGGCTCACTGTCGGTGCGCGCCTCGCCCTCCCACGTGGTGTGGATGGTCGTGAGCTGGTTGCGGGCCACCTGCCGCCGCCGAACCGGCCGCCCCTGCTCGTCGAGGTCGACCACCTCCCGCAGCGTGGGGTGGCCCCGCATGGTGAACCACAGCGCCCGCGACCGCAGCCGCCCCGCCTCGTCGTAGCCATAGTGATGCACCTGGGCGGTGGGACCCCCCAGGGTGGCGAGGACCGCGACCCGGCCCTGCTCCCACGCCAACCGCAGGTGGCCCGCCCCGGTGGGCCCGCCCGCCGACAGCTCCACCACCTGATCCAGCTCGTCGAGGCGCAGCCACCCGTCGGCCTCGTAGCGACTCGTGGTGATGTGCAGGGGCACCCGATCGCCCTGCCGGTCTCCGCACGCCAGCGCGTCGTCGGGGGAGGGGGGCAGCGGCTTGCCCGGGCTCTCGGGGATCAGCGAGGCCATCAGCACGTCGAGGGTCGCCGGACACACGAAGGCGGCCGCCGGCACCGGCGCTGCCACGGGCTCCGCCATCGGCTCACTGCGCAGATCACAGCCCAGCATCAGCACGGTCCACCACATCCCGACCCCCAAGACGGTACAAGCTATCCCTGCAAGGAGGTGTCGTGATGGCCAAGTCGGTGACCTACGAGGGCAAGGACGTGTCGGTCCGCTGGGACGGTGCGCTGTGCATCCACGTCGGCGAGTGCGGTCGCGCCGACTGTGCGCTGTTCCAGGGGGGCCGCGACCCGTGGTGCGCCCCCGACGAGGCCACCCCGGCCGAGGTCGCGGAGGTGGTGGAGCGCTGCCCCACCGGGGCCCTCAGCTACGAGCGGCACGATGGCGGTCCCACCGAGGCAGTGCCCGAGCGCAACCAGATCTTCGTGACCAACCAGGGGCCGCTCTACCTTCGCGGCAACCTGAAGATCCAGGGCGCCAGCCCCGAGCAGGCCGGCCTGAAGACCCGTGCCGCCCTGTGCCGCTGTGGCGCCTCGAGTCGCAAGCCGTTCTGCGACAACAGTCACGAGAAGGCCGACTTCGACGATCGGGGTGCCGTGGGCTCGATGGCCGAGGTCGCCGGCGAGGCAGGCCCCGGAGAGCTCGCCGTGACCCTCGCGCCCAACGGGCCCCTGCTGCTTCGCGGCCCGATGCAGATCGTGTCGGCCTCAGGCCGGGTGGCGTGGGAGGGGTCGAAGTGCGCGCTGTGCCGCTGCGGCCAGTCGAAGAACAAGCCCTTCTGCGACGGTGCCCACAACAAGGCGGGCTTTCAGGCCGACTAGTCGGCGGTCACCCGAATCGCGTTCGAGCGAATCCACGGGTAGGGCTTGATCCAAGTGTCGGCGACCTCCCCGAGGAACGGGCGGAGGTGGTGGGGCACGATGTCGACCTCGACCCGGTAGACCCCCGGCGCCACCTCGTGCTCGCCACAGCCCTCCGCGAAGGGCAGACCGTCGCGGAGCAGGCGCACGGTGATGGTCGGCTCGTCGGGGCCCCGGGGGCTGTCGGGATGCAGCGTCGGGCAGCCCACCGTGAGGCTCGTGGAGGTGGTGGACCCGCCCATCGGCGTGCCATCGTCGGCGCTCAGGTCGAAGCCGCTGGGTGTGCCGACGATCTCGAAGGCCACAAAGCTGCGACCGGCCGCGAGGGCCTGCTCGGGGCTCTCGCCGTCGAGGGGCAGCAGCACGTTGGCCATCCACCGCAGCATCCGGCGGTAGGAGTCGGCCCGGTCGCCGTCGCGCAGGTCGAAGTTGAACACGTTCTGGTGGGCGTCGGTGCCCACGATGCCCACGGTGGGCCCACGGGCGAGCAGCGCGTCGAAGTGGGCCAGGCTGGGCGGCTGGTCGGCCAGCACCGTGAGCACCATCAGGTCGGGCTCGGCCTCCCCCTCGTCGTCGGTGAACGGCTCGAGGTCGGACAGCCACAGCACCGGGTCGAGGTCGAGGTAGTCGGCGCGGATGTCGGGGGCGAACATGGCGTGCAGGTTGAAGATCTCGAGGCCGGTGAGCCCTGCATCCTGTTGGGACGCCAGCTGCGCCCGATCCCGGCTCTCGCTGTGGGCCACGAACACCAGGCCGCCGGCCGCGATCATCGTGGTGAGGGCCTCGTCGTCGTCGCGGTTGAGCAGCACGTCGCGCTCGGCGGCGTCGCCCGGCACGTGCTCGTCGAGGGCCATGGGCATCAGCTCGTCTTCGAAGCCCGCGTGCCAGCGCACCGATCGGCCGTCGTCGCACACGAACACACTGCTGTCGCCCTCCCGCACGTCGCCGGACCGGGGATGGAACAGCTCGTCGAAGGGCTGGAAGGCCGCCTGGGAGGGATGGTCGGTGACGAAGGCCACGTCGATGCCCGCATCGCACAGCCCGGCGCGCAGATCGTCGAGGCAGGGCTGGTTGACCTCGCCGTCGATCAGCCCGTCGCCATCGCAGGCGTCGTGAGACCACGGGGAGTGCAGGTGCGTGATGGCTCGCAGGCCGCGCTCCAGCGGAGGAAGCCCCGGCCGCCAGGGCACCTCACGCACGACCGGCCCGGTGTCGCCGGTGACCGGCACCGCGGTGGAGCCAGTCGGCGCGGTGGGGGCGCTCGGCGTCGACGACGGCGCGGGCTCCTCGGACCCGCCACAGGCGAGCAGGGCGACGAGCAGCGACCACATCATGGCGCCACCGTCGGGGCGTCACCGCCCATCTCCACCGCGTAGCGCTGGCCGCCCACCACGGTGAAGGTCTCCGTGGTGCCCGCCGCGTCGGGCCAGCGCACCTCCACCTCGGCGACGCAGGCCTCGCCCAGCCCGAAGTGCAGCACCAGGTCGGTCTGGTCGCCCCACTGGCCGCCGCCTCCGGAGACCTCCTGGGTCTGGGTGACCCCGCCCGCCGTGACGCGCACCCGCGCACCGATGGCGGCGCGGTTGGCCGTGACCCCGTCGGCCTGCAGGTGCAGCTGCAGCCAGTTGCTGTCGGCGTCGCCGTCGTGGGTGAGGTTCTCGAACAGGCGCGGGTGGGCGGGGCTGTAGCAGTCGTCGTCGCAGCGTGCGGTGGAGTGACCGACGAGCAGGTCGAGGTCGCCGTCGCGGTCGAAGTCGGCCGCCACCGAGCCGTGGCTGCGCATCTGGTCGATGCCCTCCAGCGGATCGACCGCCTCGAAGCGCGCGGGGGCCGTCTGCCGCCACAGCTGGCCTCGGGAGCCCGGGTAGTCGGAGTTGCCGATGTACAGGTCGGGCCAGCCGTCGTTGTCGAGGTCGAAGATCTCGTTGGTGATGTCGCCGTCGTTCCAGTCGATCCGGTCGTAGGTGCGGGTCAGCCCGGTCACCTCGTTGCCGGGACGCTCGAACACGCCGGTGCCGTCGTTGAGGAGCAGCTCGCTCGGGTCGGAGCTGCTGCCGACGTCCCAGTGCACGATCTCGGAGGTGAGCAGGTCGATGTCGCCGTCGTTGTCGACATCCGCGCAGCTCGTCTGCCCGCTGTTGCCCCCCAGCCGGTAGGGCTCGCGGTCGGACAGGTGGTTCCACCGGAAGCCATCGGCGGCGCTGTTGCACACAATGGCCTCGGGGGCCGGCACGCCCTCGCAGTCTTCCGCCTCGGGGGTGAACTGGCAGTAGCAGCGAGCCGACTCGTTGTCGGACCAGTCGGTGCGGTGGTCGAAGGCGTAGCCACTCGCGATGCTGTCGTTGGTGAAGTCGCCGCCGCCGTCGTTGCGCCACAGGTGGTTGGGCGCGCGGCCATAGCTGGCCGCGAGCAGCTCGGGAGCCCCGTCGCCGGTGAGGTCGCAGGCCGCCGCCGCCCAGGCGTTGGAGTGGGCCCGTGCGGCGTTGAGGTCGTCGACGGCCCACTCCTCGGTGCCCAGCCCGCGGTTCTTGGTGTCGTCGTCGAAGGACAGCCCACCCTCGTTCATGAACAGCCGGTCTTTCAGCGGGCTGCCGCGGGAGTCGGCGTAGTGCGCCGTCCACAGATCGACGAGACCGTCGCGGTCGACATCGGTGAACGCAGCGCCGTAGGGCTGGTCGAACCCGCCGGACAGGCCGTGGCCGTCGGGGGCGAGGGTGAAGCTGCCCGTGCCGTCGTTGAGCAGCAGCTCGGAGCGCTCGACCTCGTCGGCTCCGTCGTCGGGCAGGCCGGTGTAGACATCGAGGTCGCCATCATTGTCGACATCGGCCCACACCCACACCCCGCCAGGGCGGCCTCCCTCCCCGCCGTCGCGCCGCGCGCGGATGCCCGACGCCTGAGTGATGTCTTCGAAGCCGCCCTGGCCGGTGTTGCGGAGCAGCCAGGCGTTCTGCACGCCGGCCTCCCAGTCGTCGCCGCTGTTGCCGGTGCGGATGGCCAGGTCGACCCAGCCGTCGCCGTCGATGTCGACGGCGTTGAAGCGGATGCCGAGCACGCTGTCGAGGCCCCAGTCGGCGGTGGCGTCGCGAAACCGCGGGGTGCCGGCCACGAAGGGGTCGCCGGGCGCGCACACCACGTCGGCATAGGCGGTGGCACTGTCGACGGTGTCGGTCGCGACGGTGTCGGTGGGGACCTCGGTGTCGTCGTCGTCGTCACCGGGAGGCGTGGTGGCGGGATCGTCGCCGCCTCCGCACGCGATCAGCCAGAGCCACAACACCATGGGGCCACCTCCGACCCCAGGGTAGCCTGCCGGCGATCAGCGAACGACGAGAACCGGGATGGGCGAGAAGCGCACCACCCGCTCGGCCACCGAGCCCAGGAAGAACTGCGACAGCCCGGTGCGCCCATGGGTGCTCACCACCACCAGCTCGTAGCCGTCGCCCGCGACCTCGCAGATCGTCTCGGCGGCGGGGCCCCGACGCAGCAGGCCTTCACCCCGGTGCTCCTCGGGGATCGAGGTGAGCACCTCGTCGAGCTCGGCTCGATCTTCCTTGTCTTCGGCCTCGCGGATCGCCTCGAGGATCTCCGCGGGCGCGTGGGCCTGGGCCCGGGCCGGCAGCGTGTCTTGGCCGACGTGCAGCACGTTGACCTTGCGATCGGAGCCCTTGGCGTAGTCGACGGCGTAGGCCACGGCGCGCTTGGACAGGTCAGAGAAATCGACGGCGACGAGCAACGGCTTCATGGCGACTCCGGCAGAAGGCGGCCTGTCCCGCATACCATGGCGAGCACGGAGGCACCCATGTGGATGTGGACCCTGTCGCTGGCCCTCGCCGACCCCTCGCCCGACTTCCTCGTTGGCTGCTGGCAGACCGCGCCCGATGCCGCCTTCCACAGCCGGGAGACCTGGCTCGGCCCGATGAAGGGAACCCTGGTGGGAGCACTGCGGTGCTCCCCAAGGGGTAGGCCGACGCCCAGCGTGACGACGGCACGTGGAGGGGCGCCGAGCTGTCCTACACGCGGTGTGAGGGCTGAGGCCAGATTCTGGCCGGTGGGCGCGTGAAGCTGTGGCATGCGCGTGCTGCAGATCTCAGACACCCACCTCGGCGCCCACCGCCACGCCGTCGGCCCCACCGGCTGGTGTCGTGCGGCCGACCACCACGCCGCGCTGCAGGCCGCGCTGGCCCCCGCCCTGCGCGGCGAGGTCGACCTGGTGGTGCACGCTGGCGATGTCTTCGACCGCTCGCGCCCCCCGCGGCGCTGGATGCTGGCCGCAGGCGAGCTGCTCGAGGAGGTCGCCCGCAGGGTCCCGCTGATCGGCATCGCCGGCAACCACGACCGGCGGGGGATCGCCCGCTGGCTGCCCCAGGCCTCGCTGGGCTTCGTCGACCAACCCACGCGGGTGGTGGTGGGCGAGCTGGCGCTGGGGCTGGTGCCCTTCACCCGCGACCCCGACACCTTCCATGCCCACGTGCAGCGGGCGTCGGGCCCGGGGATCGACGTGCTGGTGATGCACCAGGCACCCCACGGCAGCCGCGTGCCCGGGCTCACCTTCCGCGTCGGTGCCCAGCGCGACACGGTCGGCGAGCAGCACCTCCCCGACACGCTGCGGTGGGCGATGTGCGGCCACATCCACCCCCGCCAGGCCGTGCAGCTCGGCGGCTGCGAGGTGGTGATGGGCGGCTCGACCGAGCGCACCGCCTTCTCCGAGGCCGACCAAGCCAAGGGTAGCGTGCTGTGGTCCTTCGAGGGCGACGTGAGCTGGCGCTTCGTCGACCACCCGACGCGGCCCATGGCCGACGTGCCCCAGGGCATGGTGCGCTGCGCCCCCGAGCAGGTCGGAGCCGTGCGCGGGGCGGGCCGCATCGCCGTGCCCACACGGCCACGCCGGCCCCCGGGCGAGCGCCCGGCGAAGCGAGCGCCAGGTCCCCTGTTCGCAGGATAGGGCGCCGGGCGGAGGTATCCATGGCCCTGGTCGTCTACGGCATTCCCAACTGCGGCACGGTGAAGAAAGCGCGCGCCTGGCTCGACACCCACGGGCTCGAGCACACCTTCCACGACTTCCGGGCCACGCCGGTGCCTGCCGCCGACGTGGCGGCGTGGGTGGCAGCGCTGGGCGCCAAGGCGCTGAAGAACACCAGCGGCGGAAGCTACCGGGCCCTACCCGACGACAAGAAGGGCTGGTCTGACGCGCAGTGGGCCGAGGCGATGGCGGCCGATCCGATGCTCATCAAGCGGCCGGTGATCACCCGCGATGGCGTGGCGATCAAGGCCGGCTTCCGCGGCAGCGACGACCAGCTGAGCAGCGAGCTCGGCTAGCTCTCCGAGGAGGCTGTCAGGGGCACGAGTCGGCGTCGAGGGTGAAGGGATCCCAGGCGAAGGTCGCGTCGGTCGAGGCCAGGCGCAGCTGGGTGCCTCCCGCGATGGGATCGACCTCGTCGTAGACGATCACCCGCTCGCCGCCGGGCAGGTGCAGCATGTCGACCCCGGCCGCATCGACGATGCCGATGTCTGCCAGCCCCGTGGTGAACGAGCCCGCGTCACCGGTGGCACTGGCGGCCTGCCGCACGAAGGGCGAGCCCTGCAGATCCGAGCCGTGCACCAGCAACTGGTGAGGCAATGCGCCCCCCGCGCAGTGGGCCGACACCGAGCGAGCCGACCCCGGAAGATCGATGGCCTCGATGGCTGCCCCCTGCACACTCCAGGGCCGCCCGGGCGCCGTCGCCGACGCCACCAGAACGCGCTCGTCGTGGGCCAGGTACAGATGCACACCGGCGGAGGTCGCGACGACCGTCGCCGCCGCCGCGCCCGCGGTCGCCATCTCGGGCCTGCGGCCTACGCTTCGGGCTCCCGGCCCGCCCTGCGCGTCGAACCGGAGCTCCGCTCGCCCGATGCCCGTGTCGGGGGCACAGCCCCAGGCCTGGCTTGCGGGGCACGGGTCGAGGGGCTGGACGCCGTGGAAATAGACGTGCAGCCTGGCACCGTTCCCCCGAGGCTCCCACATGAGCCCGGGCGCCACCGCCGCGCAGCCATGGAAGCTACCGCTGCCGGGGTCGGCATCGACCAGTGGCTGGGCCTCCACCGACCAGCTGTCGACCCCCGTGGGCGAGGTCGCCAGGCCTACACCCCACTGACCCGCCGGGCAGCGTGGGTCGGTGTCGGGCAGCCGCGCGGTGAACGCGAGGTAGTACTGCCCGTCGAGGGGGTTGAACACCATCGACGGACCCTGCGGATCGTCACCCCAGGGCACATCGGCGCTGGTGATCAGCGGCGGGTCGGACACGGTGTAGACCGGTGCCTGGGCGAAGGCCCCGGCCAGGAAGAAGAAGAACGTCATCGATGCCACGGAACGCTCCAACAGCGCATAGTCATAGGTGAATCACCGTACCATGAGCGAGCATTCAGGCCTTTTCCGCAAGCCTCCACGCGCCCGCATCGAGCCACGCGTCGAGGGCGGCCAGGGTGCCGTCGAGCCCGGGGCCCACGTCGTACACCGGCTGGTACTGGGTGGGGTCGTAGGGCCGCGCCACGGTCACCGGCAGCGACAGCGGGGGATGGGGTACCTCGAGATCGCGGGTGGCGCGCTGCAGCTCGCCGACGCTCGACAGCAGCCCGGCGCCGATGGCCCGCAGCTCGCCTTCCTCCTCGACCACGCCGAACTCGAGGGTGTACCAGTAGACGCGGGTGAGGCGCTCGATCTCGGCGTCGGTGGCCTCGGCAGCCGCCCGCCCGAAGCGCCGGGAGGTGGCCCGCACCCCGGGATGCATCAGCGACGCAGCATGGCCGACGAGCTCGTGCACCACATCGGGCTCGGGGGTGTAGAAGGGCTTCGACGCGTGGCGGATGTACTGCGTCGACAAGAACACGCCCCGACCGAGGTGCTCGAGGAAGATGCGCGCGTCGACCAGCCCCCCGACGGGCTCCATCCGGAAGCCGCCGGCGGCCTGCAGCCGCTCGTTGACCTCGGCGAGCTGCGGGATGCGCTCGGTGGGCAGGTCGAGGGCGCGGGCCAGGGCGAGGAGCTCGCGGCTCACCAGCTGATCGTGCAGGGGGTTGAGGCGCTGCTGGATCTGGCGCCACACCGCATGCTCCTCGTCACTGTAGGGAGCGAGGGGCACCGGATCGCCGCTGCGATGCTCGCGGGCGATGGTCGCGATGGTGTCGCGGCGCTGCCGGTAGACGCTGTCGCGGAAGCCGGGGTGGTCGGGATCGAGCTGGACGAGGTGGTGGTCCATGCGGGGGCATGTAGCCCGCGCAGGTGAGGTCCCGATGCAAGAAAACCCGGGCGGCGTCGTTGTACGCATGGAACCGAGGTGACCATGTCGTCGAAGCACAGCAATGCCCTGGCCATCGGACTCGAGGTCGGCCCGGGCTTCTTCTTGCAGACCTTCGGTCTGGGCCACATGTACGCGGGCCGGGTGGGCGCGGGCGTCGGGCTGATGCTGTCGTACTGGGTGCTGCAGGCGATCAACGTGGCGCTGATGTCGGTGTGGATCGGCTTCATCACCTACCCGCTGACGATGCTCGCCTACATGGTGCTCGCCCCCACCAACGTCATCGACGAGTCGGCCCGGCGCTGAACGTCAACGGGCGGTCAAGCCGGCAGGGCGCTGGGAACTGCGCCGCGCAGGCGGGGTCCCACGAACCACTGGAGGCCCGATGCGCCCGCTCCTCGCCCTGCTCCTGTGCCAGGTGGCCTGCACCCCCGACGACGGCCTGCTGCCCGCCGAAGAAGACGGCACGGCCTTCCTCGACCTGCAGCCCGACACCTCCTTCGCCACCCGGGCCATCCTGGTCGGTGACGCGGGCGAGGCACAGCTGACGCCCGATGGCCCCGCCCTTCCCGAGGGGCCCTACGTGCTGCCCGACCGGGAGCTGGTGGTGGTCGATGCCGCCGAGCAGGTGCGGGTCAGCTGGTCGAACCACACGCTGCAGCTGTTGCTGTGGCTGGACCGCCTGCAGCTCGACGATGTGGTCGCCGCAACGACGGTGGGCACGACCCGCTACGCCGACGGCGACGGGCAGGTGCAGTGGCCGGCGGGTCTTCCGGTGGAGCTGATGGAGGCGGGGGCCGACCGGGTGCTCATCGGGGCCGACCTCGACGGCCTGCGGGTGGAGAGCTGGGTGCCCGCGGGGGACGTCGACCAGGTGTGGGACGACGACACCTGGGCCCCGGTGCCCGACACCGACCAAGACCTGTGGGTGTTCGGCGAGGTGCTCGATGCCCCCCGTGGCGCCCCCCTCGCCTGGCCCATCGACGAGCGGGTGAGCATGGCGGCCGACGGCGACCCCATCGACGGCTACCACCCGGTGCGATGGGTCTACGACAGCGTGGAGGTGCAGGGCTGGGTGCACGAAGACGACCTCGAGCCGCGCCTGGTGAAGGTGATGTACGGCCTGTGTGGCGGCTGCTACGGCCACGGGATGATGGGCTACGGCGGCCCGACGAACGTGCCTGCCGAGACGCCCGTGCGGAGCGCGCCCGATGGGCCGGTGGTGGGGCAGACCCTGCGGCCCCTGAGCGTCGACTTCTCGAGGGGCACCGGCTGGGGGACGCTGCAGGCCGCCACGCCGTGGGGGCTGGCGACGGTCGTGGTCGAGGAACCCCTGTAGCCCTCAGGCCCCGGCCATCGCCCGCAGCACCTCGAGCTCCTCCCGCCAGCTGGGCAGGGCCGCACGCACGCCGTCGATGAAGGCGTGCAGCTCGCCCCCCTCGTTGACCGGCGGCACCAGGGGCACCGAGCACCGCTGCGCCTGGGCGGCCACCTGCGTCGCCTGCCGGTTCCACGCCGTCATCGGCGCCAGCAGGTGCACCGTGCGCGCCCCGGGCACCGCCGCCTTGTCGAGGGCCTCGGCGAGGATCAGCAGCCGCTCCCAGCCGGCCACCAGCTCGCCCAGCTGCGACGCATCGGCCGTCGCGCCACCCGTGGTCACCGGAGCAGACCCCACCGATCGCTGCGCCTCGCGGAGCACCTCCATCATCCCGTCGAGCTCTGCGCCGAGCCCCTCCAGCACGAAGGCCCCTCCCGCCCCGTCACGTGGCAGAGACAGATCGATGCCGACCCCCTGGGCCACCCGCTCGGCCTTCTG
>CBDUIC010000147.1:0-14969 GCA_965367245.1 uncultured bacterium
TCGGAGTCGTCGCGGGCCTCGATCCAGGGGGTGCAGGGGCGTGGCAGGCCCATGCGCACGTCGATCTCGACGTTGGGGTCGGTGTAGGGGCCCGACGTGTCGTAGACGGTGACCGGCGGGTTGTGCTCGAGGGTGCCGTCGCGGCGGCGGGTGGGAGACAGCGCGATCTCGCGCATCGGCACCTTCACGTCGGGGTGCAGGGTGCCCGGCACGTAGACCTTGTGCGAACGCGGAAAGGGCTCTCGGGTGACGGGGGCGGGCTCGCTCGGAACGCGCTCGGTCGTGCGTACAGTCATGGGAAACCTCCTGGCGGAGGCGCAGGCGCCGCTTCCCTACGCCGGCATGATCACGGATCAGGTGGATTGGGGTCTGATCTCAGCGTCGCTGTCGACGCACCCCCAGCGGCCCGGTGGAGGTATGGCCTCGGGCCGATGACGTCAACGTGGATTCGGTCAGCGAGCGAAGGCGCGCTCGAGTCCCAGCATGGCGTCCAGCACGCCCTTCTTGGCGGAGGCGCGCACCACGAACCCAGGCAGCGGGAAGGAGGGCTTCAGGTCGAGGTCGTAGGTGACGACGGTGCCTCCGTCGGTGGCACTGAGCTCCCAGATGGCCTCGAAGCGCTCGAGGTCGTGGCTGTCGACCAGCACGCTGTGGAAGCCCTGCTCCGTCGGGCAGGTGCGCAGGGTGTAGGTCACCGACTTGATGGGGTGAGGCATGTAGGTGTGCTCGAGCTCGCACGAGCCGTCGACGGTGGCTTCGACCTCGGCGCCATTGGCCACGGCGGCGATGCGGCCGGCGCTGTGATCGAGGGTGCCGCGCACGGTGTCGAGGCTGGCGGGAACCACGACCCGCCCGCGCACGGTGCCGTGCTCGGTGACGGTGACCTCGGGAGGCTGTGCGAAGGCCGTGGCGGCGAGGAGGGTGACGAGCATGGGGCGACCTCTGGGTCTCCCTGTCGGCTCCGGACCACGGATGCTGAAGGTCGCTGCCGTAGGCACTCGGCTCGCGACCGACCCGGTGGCAGCTCCTGGTGCGTCGTTCTGGTGCGTTCGCACCTGCGCCAGAAGGGAGCGGTTCGGAGGAAAGGGGAGGTTGGTCGGTGTGGCATGGGCCTTGCCTTGGTCCACTCCGGAGGTGTTCATGTCCGTCCTTCCTCGCTGGGGCCTCGTCAGTGCGGCCCCCCACGAGTTCCTCGTTCACCTGCGCCGCGGCGAGGTCGTGACCGCCAAGCAAGGAGGCTCCTGCTTCCGCTGGCCCGGCGACACCGTCGCGCTCGTCGATACCTCCGTGCATCGGCTGTCGTTCACCGCCGATCAGATCACCCGCGAGAAGACGGGCGTGGAGGTGACCGGGCTCGCGGTCGTGCGCATCGTGGAGCCGCTGCTGGCCTACCGGATGCTCAACCTGCAGGCCCCTGACCAGCACCTGCGCATCCTCGAGGAGATGCTGCGGGGGGCGACGCGTCGGCTGGTGGCCAACCTCACCCTGGAAGACTGCCTCACTCGCCGCAAGGACGCGCTGGCCGACGAGCTGCTGGAGGAGATCGCCCCCATCGTGGGCGGGGCGGGGGCGGTCGACGACGGCACGCACACGGGCTGGGGCGTGGCCATCGACACCATCGAGGTCCAAGACGTGCGGGTGCTGTCCGACGACGTGTTCGCCAAGCTCCAGTCGACCTACCGGCAGAGCCTGGCGAAGGAGGCGCTGGAGGCGGAGGCGGCGGTGGAGGCCCGTCGCGCGGAGCTGCAGGAGGCGGGGGAGCGAGAGGCCGAGCGACGTCGGCGTGAGCTGCTGGCGCTGCAGGAGGCGCGGGTGGCGGAGCAGAGGCGTCGTCAGCTGGAGCAGGTGGACCACGAAGCCGCGGTGGCCCAGCGCAAGCTGGAGGACGCGCTGGCCCAGAAGGCGCGGGAGGCCGAGGCGGAGCACGCGCTGCGCGAGGCGCGTCGTGCGGGGGACCTCGCCGATGCCACCCACGCCCTGGAGGTGGCGCGGCACGACGCGGAGTCCACCCGACTGCGGGGACTGACAGCCGCAGAGGTGCATGCAGCGCAGCGTGCGGCCCTCGACGTGGTGAGCCCTGCCCGGCTGCAGGAGGTTCTGTACACCGAGACCCTGCCGGAGGTGGCGCGGGCCTTCGCCGACAGCTTCGACCGCATCGTGGTCACCGGTGCCTCCGACCTGTCGGTGCTGGGGCAGGGGGTCGGGCAGGTGGTGTCGACGCTGCAGGCCCTGGGGGTGGGGCTGCCGGGGGCGGACGCCGCTGGGTAGGGTGTGCACGAGGTGTGGGTGCGGGCAGGCGGATGGCTGGTGCTGGGGTTGCTGGGGAGCTGCGGCTATCGGTCGGTGCCGACGCCGGTGCGCCCCCTCGAGGAGCCGCGGCTGCAGCCGGCCCGGATCGAGGCCCTGGCCGATCGGCTGCTGCAGGGCGAGCCGCGCGTCGTGCTCATCGGGGAGTCCCACTACGAGGCCGCTCAGACGCGGTTCGCCACCGACCTGATCCTGGAGCTGGCGGAGCGAGGCTGGGTCGACGTGGTGGTGCTGGAGGCGCCGTGGTCGGAGTCCCTCGTGCATGCGGGGGTGGCCGAGGGGGAGGCGCGACCGGTGCGCTTGACGATCGACGACAACACGGCCCTCGATCGGCTCCATGGCCACAACCAGGCGCATCCCGACACGTCGTTTCGCATCCTGTCCAACGACCTGGAGATGGGCACGGCGGCGCAGCGGCGCGTGCTGCTGATGCTGGAGCGGCGGGGGCTCGAGGTGTCCGACGCGTCGCTGCGCACGGTGGCGAGGGAAGGAGGCCCCGATGGGCACCTGGCCGCCAATGCGCTGGCGACCCACGAGGCGTTCGCCGTGGCCGATGCCGACTTTCAGCGCGTGCGGCAGGAGCGGGTGATCGCGACCCTCACCGATCCCGAGCGCAACGGCGGCTGGCTGGAGGAAGGCGAGCATGTGGTGTTCTGGCTGGGGTCGAAGCACACCCGCCTCGGAACGCCGTGCGACGGGGTGCGCTTCGAGGGCTGCGTGATCGAAGACGAGCTCGGGCTGGTGGCGCGGTCGGTGCAGATGCGGTCGGCGTCGTTCACGGCCGGGTGGATGGCGGCCGGGGGGCTGGAGGCGTGTGAGGGGACCGAGATCACCGAGTGGATGTCGTGGGAGGTGCTCACGCGGATCGACGTGGGGTTTGCGCGGCGGGGGTATGGCAACGACCTGATGAACCCCGACGTGAGCCGCCACGACCTGCGGCGATCTTGGGCGTTTGGGGGCGAGGGGCCCGTGCTGTGGCTCGATCCGGAGCGGGCGAGCGGGCACGATGCGGTGGTGGTGTTTCCGTCGACGGAGCTGCACCAGCCGCTGTGCACGACGGGGCGGTAGCCGAGGGCCGATATCTAACACCTAGCGTCCTGACCCCGGATTCGAGACCCCGGATTCGAGACCCGGAGCTGGGGCGATCAGCAGCCGCCGTCGAGACCGGGGCTGGGCTCGGTCCAGCAGCCATCGGCCAGCCAGGACTCGCCCGCGTGGCTGCTGCCGTAGCCGACCTCGTCGAGGACCTCGCCGTCGCCTCGCTGTAGCTGCAGGGTGTCGCCGCCGTTGGACAGGGCCAGGCCGAAGGTGGCGTCGACATGGTCGACCCCGCAGGCCTCCTCGGTGCGGGCGAACAGGGCGTAGTCGCCGGGGGAGAGCACGAGGGCTGTGTCGAGGGACTCGGCCCCCGCTTCGTCGGCGAGCCACAGGCCCGATAGGTCGACCGCGCGGTCCCCGGTGTTGTGCACCTCGACCCACTCACCCTCGTGGTCGGGGCAGTCGGCGGGGTTGGGCATCAGCTCGGTGAGTACCAACACCCCATGGGGGACCTCGCTCACGCTCCACGGCGCGGTGGCCTCGCCCAGGGGCTGGCCGTCGCAGTCGAGGGCCTCGCCGGGGGTGCCGCCATCGGTGCCCTTGCAGCTGCCGTCGTCGTCGAACGCCCAGGAGATGCCTGCGTCGGCGGAGGCGTAGTCCACCCGATCGAGCTCGACGGCACCGAGCAGGGCCACGTCGTCGCCCCCGTTGGACAGGGCGGCGGTGAAGGTGCCGCCGGGGGTGACGCCGCAGGCGGTGTCGGTGCGGGCGAGCACGGTGACCTCGCCAGCGAGCAGGGTCCCCACGCCGTCGACGACCCCGCATCCGTGTCGGTCGCACAGCTGCAGGCCGGTGAGGTCGACCGTGGCGTCGCGGGTGTTCTGGACCTCGACCCACTCGCCGACGCTGTCGGAGCAGGCGTCGGGGTTGGCCATGACCTCCCGGATGCGCAGGTCGCCGGGGACCAGCTGGTCGAGGGGGAGGGCGTCGCCTTCGGGCTCGGTGGGCTCGGGGGACCCCGTGGGGAGGCGCAGATCGACGACGACGGGCAGGTGGTCGGCGGCGGTGAGCGTGCTGTAGCTGGGGAGGGGGCCGGGCTTGGGCAGGCCGCTGCCGTCGTCGTCCCAGGTGTCGTAGACCTCGGCGGAGGCGGTGGCCTGCAGGTGCGGGCTGGTGAGCACGTAGTCGAGGCGCCGGCCGGAGCTCGGGCGGGTGGCGTCGCTGCCGTCGAGCTGGTGGGCGTCGACGATGGCGAGGCCGGCGTCGAGGAAGGGGGCGAAGGGGTCGTTGACCACGCCCGTGCTGTTCACCTGGGACCCCATGTCGCTGCCGAGGTCGTAGGACCAGGGCATGCCGTCGGGCACGAAGGTGAACGCGGCGGGCCAGTTGGCGCTGTCGTGGAGGTCTTCGTTGAGGTCGCCGCAGAACAGCACGTGGTCGGTGGCGGGGTCGAAGGGCTGCAGGGCCTGCACGGCACGCTGGGCGTCGACGGCGCGGCGGAACTCGTCGCTGTCGCGGGAGCCCGACTTGAAGTGGGCGGTGGACACGACCAGCTCGATGCCGTCGATGTCGATGCCGGCGACGGGGTAGGCGCGGGTGACGTCGTTGGCGCCGGGCTGCAGGTCGGGGCCGTCGAGCAGCTCGCTCCAGGTGACGGGGTGGCGGGAGAGGATGACCTGGGTGTCGTCGCCAAAGCTCACGGGCCAGCCCGATACGACGTGGGGGTAGCCGGCGTCGGAGGCGAAGGGCGCGAGCACGTGCTCATCGAGGTCCCACTGCACCTCCTGCAGGGCGACGATGTCGGCGTCGAGGCGGGCCAGGATCTGCTGGGCGGCCGTGTACTCGGTGCTGCCGACGGTGCCGAGGGTCTCGATGTTCCAGGAGATGACCCGCACGACGGTGTCGTCGCCGACGGCCCGGGGGTCGCCGCGGAGCGACGGGTCGAGGTGGTCGCCGGGGGCGAGGGTGGTGCAGGCAGCGAGGGGCAGCACGATGACGGGAATGCGCACGGGGCCTCCGGGGGGAGACCCTCGACAGAGGGGTCGAGGGGGGTGCGCATACAAGCGACGCGGCCCGAGAGCGGAGCGCGTCGATGGGCCGACGGTAGCGGAGACGGGGAGAGGAATGCGACGTGGGACACCGGTGCCCCAGGAGGGAAGGACCCGGTGCTGGACGGCGTCGTAGCGGGAGGTGTGGCAGCGGCGAGGGCGCGGGGCGCCGGTAGGTCACGAAGGAGCGTGTCTTCTCGGCATGACATGGTCTTTACGGGGGCGACGACGCATGCGGAAAGAGTGTCGCGGGGGGACGAGGAGCCGAGGGAGGCGACATCTAACACCTAGCGTCCTGACCCCGAAATCGAGACCCCGGATTCGAGACCCCGGACTCGAGACCCCGGGGCTCGGAGCTAGGGGGTGCCGGGGCTGGGCTGGTTGGACACCCACCAGCTGCCGCCGTCGAGGACCCACGACTGGCCGGACGGCGCGTAGGGGTAGGTCATGGCGTCGAGCAAGGTGCCGTCGGGGCGGGTGAGGGCGAGGTCGTCGCCGCCGCCGTTGGTCAGGGCGAGCTGGAAGGTGCCGTCGATGTAGGGCAGCTCGCAGGCGCCGAGGGTGCGGGCGAACAAGGCCCGGGCCTGGGGCGCGAGCACGAGGGTGGTGTCGAGGACCTCGCTGCCGCTGCGGTCGGCCAGACCCAAGCCGGTCAGGTCGACGGCGCGGTCGCCCGTGTTGTGCAGCTCGATCCACTCGCCCTCCTCGTCGGCGCAGGCCGACGGGTTGGGCATGACCTCGGTGAGGCGGAGCACCCCGACCGGCACGTCGTCGGCGGTCCAGTCGGCGCCCATGCCACCGTCGAGAGGCAGGCCGTCACAGTCGAGAGCCTCGCCGGGGGTGCTGGCGCCGGTGGAGGTCTGGCAGCTGCCGGCGTCGTCCCACACCCAGGAGCGGTCGGCGTCGGCCCAGCCGTAGTCCACCCGGTCGAGCTCGACGCTGCCGAGGAGCATGATGTCGTCGCCCCCGTTGTTCAGCGGTCGGCCGAAGGTGCCGTCGACGGGCAGGCCGCAGGCGTCGGCGGTGCGGGCGAACAGGGCTACCTCGCCCGCAGGCAGGGTCCCCACCCCGCTCACCTCAGTGCAGCCCGCGCGGTCGCACAGCTGCAGGCCGGTGAGGTCGACGGCGTCGGCGGTGGTGTTGCGTACCTCGACCCACTCCCCGTCGGCATCGGCGCAGGGGTAGGGGTTGGGCATGGCCTCGGTGATCCGCAGGTCGCCGACCGCCAGGTCGAAGACCGACACGCCGTCGGTGGGCTCGGTGGGCTCGGTGGGCTCGACGGTCTGGGTGGACCTCGGGACGACGAAGTCGACGATGACGGGCAGGTGATCGGCGGCCGACAGCACGTCGACGGTCGGCGCACTTCCGGCGAGGTCGAGGCCGGGAAGCCCCTCGTCGTCGGTGTCGTAGACCTCGCCCTCGGCGGTGGCGAGCACCGGGTCGGAGCCGTAGCAGTAGTCGAGGCGGCGCCCGGACTCGGGGCGGGTGAGGGTCTGGCCGTCGCGCTGCTCGGCGTAGACGACGTGCAGGCCGGCGGCATCGAAGGGGGCGAAGGCGCTGTTGGGCAGGCCCTCGGAGGCCATGCGGTCGACCAGGTCGCTGCCGAGCTGGTAGCTGCTGGGCATGCCCCACGGCGCCCAGTTCCACGTGGCGGGCCAGTCGGCGCTGTCGTCGAGGTCGTCGTTGAGGTCGCCGCAAAACAGCACGTAGTCGGCGCTCGCGTCGAAGCTGCCCAGGGCCTGCACGCCGCGGATGGCGTCGACGCTGCGACGGAACTCGTCGTCGTCGCCGTTGCTGGCCTTGAAGTGGGCGGTAGCGAGCACCACCGAGGTGCCGTCGACGTCGATGGTGGCCACGGGGATGGACCGCGTGAGGTCGTTGGCCAGGGGGTCACCGGACAGGTCGTCGCCGTCGAGGAGCTCGGCGGTGAGCGGGTAGCGCGACAGCACCACCTGCGTGTCTTCGCCGAAGCTGACCGGCCAGCCCGACGCGACGTGGTCGTAGCCGGCGTCGGCGGCGAAGGGGTGCAGGGTGTGCTCGTCGGTGGACCACTCGACCTCCTGCAGCGCGACGACGTCGGCGTCGAGGCGGGCGAGGATCTGCAGGGCGGCGTCGTACTCGGCGCTGCCGAGGTCGCCGATGGTCTCGATGTTCCAGGACACGACGCGCAGCGTGTCGGGGCTGCGGGCATGGTCCCCCTGGGCGGCGGGAGGGGGGGCGTAGGTGGTGCAGCCGACGAGGGGAAGGATGAGGAGCAGGGTGCGCACGAGGCCTCCGAGGATGGAGACATGTGGCGCGCGGCCCATGCGACGTCCTGGGACGGCGTGTGACGGTGTGTATCGCCACCGCTGGCGGGGCAGGAACGTAGTGGAAAACGATTTTCGTTTTCATCCGCAGGGCCCCCTTGTGAGGCGGGATCCGCGCGGTGCGGCAACGTCGGCGACTTGACCGCCACGAGAGGACCCAGTACACCTGGGCCATGATGAAAATGATATTCATTTTCAGTAGAGCGCTCGCCTCGGAGCCGTCCGCCGAGGCGACGGAGGTCGTGGTGCCAGAGCCCGAGGAGATCGTGGTCACGGGGACTCGGTCGGAGCGGGCCCTGGGCGACAGCCCGGTGGCGACGAAGGTGCTCACCCTCGACGACATCCAGGCCAGCGGCGCCGAAGACATGGCGGATCTGCTGGAGCAGGTGCCCGGTGTCGACGTGCAGCGCAGCTTCCTCGGTGCCACGGTGCGGCTGCAGGGCCTCGATCCCGAGCACGTGCTGGTGGTGGTCGACGGCCAGCGCCTCACCGGCCGGGCCGGGGGCGGGATCGACCTGTCGCGGCTGCCGATCGATGCCGTGGAGCGGGTGGAGATCGTAGAGGGCGCTGCCTCGGCGCTGTACGGCTCCGACGCGATGGGTGGGGTGATCCACATCATCACCCGCGACCCGGAGCCTGCGGTGCAGGGCTACCTGAGGGGCCGTGGCGGCCACCTGGGCACCGCAGATGTGGCGGGAGGGGTGCAGGGGGGGAGCGAGGAGGTGCAGGCCCGCCTCGATGTGGGGGTGCACGGGCAGTCGGCGGTCGACCGTGACCTGTCCGACCCGGCGACGACCACGAGTGGGGTCCTCCAGGGGCAGGTGACCGGGCGCATCGATGCCGACCCCACGGCGGATCTGATGGTGTCGGCGGAGGGCACCTACAGTCGGCTCGACAGCTCGGGGATCGACCAGTCCGATGGCGGCGCGGTCTTCGACCGGACGAACGTGCAGGAGGAGGTGCGCGCGTCGGTGTCGCCGCGGTGGGTGCCCGACGCGAACGGGCTGGTGTCGCTGCACCTGGGCGTGTCGGTCTTTCGCGACCAGTACCTGTCGGACCAGCAGGGAGCGTCGGCCCTCGACAGCTACGCCGACACCCGGGATCAGCTGGGCCAGCTGTCGCTGCAGGTGGAGCGTCACGCGGGGTCCCATCGGCTGTTGATGGGGGTGGACGGGATCGCGGAGTGGCTGCGCTCGGAGCGCCTGGCCGACGGGCGCGGGCAGCGGCAGCGAGGCGGGGTCTTCGCGCAAGACGAGTGGAGGGTGGCGCGGGGGTGGTCGCTGCTGCCGTCGGCGCGGGTGGATGCCGACACGAGCTTTGGTGTGGTCCCCACAGGCCGGCTCGCGATGCGGCTCGACCCGCACCCGACGCTGGTAGTGCGCGGGGCGGTGGGCACGGGCTACCGCGCCCCGAGCTTCCGCGAGCAGCTGCTGCTGTTCGACAACCCCGGCTCCGGCTACCGGGTCGACGGCAACCCGCAGCTGCGCCCCGAGCAGAGCCGTCAGGTGTCGGGCTCGGCGGAGTGGGCGCCCCACGAGGCGATCACGGTGCTGGTGTCGGGCTTCCTGCACGACGTCGACGACCTGATCACGGTCGCGACGGTGGCCGACGACCCGGGCCTCACTCGGTTCAGCTACGCCAACGTCGCGCGGGCGCGCAGCGCGGGGGGGGAGGCGACCCTGTCGGTCGAGCCGGTGGCGGGCGTGGCGCTGGGGGGCTCGTACACCTACACCGATGCCCGCGACCTCGCCCTCGACCGCGAGCTGGAGGGCCGTGCGCGTCACCGGGGCACGGCCTCGCTGCGCCTCGACCACGACGCCACCGACAGCCAGCTGTCGTCGCGCGCAGGCTTCGTGGGGCAGCGCAGCTACTACGCCGATGCGGCCGACCCATCGGCGAACGCCGACCGTCGCCCGGGCTACGTGCTCCTCGACGTGCGGGCCGAGCAGGGGCTGGGCCGCTCGCTGTCGGCCTTCGTGGGCGCCGACAACCTGCTCGATGCCGGCGACGCCGACGTGACGCCGCTGTTGCCTCGCTTCTTCTATGCCGGCCTGAGCGCCGAGCTGTCCCGTCGAACTCCGTCGCGGCGACCCGCCGTGAGAGGTGTCCCATGATCCGAGCCCTGCCTGCGGGGGCGGTGCTCCTGTGCGCCTGCGCCCCCGACCTGCGTCCCGACGAGGAGGCCGCCGACACCGGCCTCGCCTCCACCGAGTACACCGTCGATGGGGTGGTCTACGCGACCCTCGACGCGACGAGCGAGGAAGCCTGGGTGCCCTACCCATGGCCCGACGGGGCGGCGGTCGACCTGTCGTTTCAGCGCTACCGGGTCGCCCTCGCCGACGGGGTGCAGGTCGCGCGCCTCGTCGGGGCCGACTTCGACGCGCTTGCTGCGGCACCGGCCGACGGGTGGCTGACCGACGCCGCGGATCCGGTCGCTGACGAGGACTACGCGCTGCACGAGTGGTACGACTACGACCCGGTGCAGCACACCCTCAGCCCTGCCGACGAGGTGGTGGTGGTGCGGTCCCCCGACGGCGTCGACCGCAAGCTGCAGTTCCTGGCCTACTACGACGACGCCGGCACCCCGGCGGTGCTGAGCTTTCAGTGGGCCGTGCTGGGCGGTGCACGATGATCGGGCTGCTGCTGGGCGTCGCCCTCGCTGGCACCGTCACCGATCATCGGGGGGCGTCGGTGACCGCCTCGTCGCCGCAGCGGGTGGTGACCCTGGGCGGAACCCTCACCGAGATCGTGTACGCCCTGGGTGCGCAGGCGCAGCTCGCCGGGGTCGATGCCTCCTCGGTCTACCCGCAGGCGGCGACGGAGCAGCCCCAGGTCGGGTACTACCGCCAGGTCGGGGCCGAGGGCCTGCTGTCGCTGCGTCCCGACCTGATCATTGCCAGCGAAGACGCCGGCCCGCAGGAGGCGCTGGCCCTGGTGGAGGCCGCGGGGGTGCCGCTTGCGGTGCTGTCCAGCGAGCCCTCGGTGGATGCGGCGAAGGGCCGGATCGCGGCGGTGGCGACCCTGCTCGACCGCGAGGCGAAGGGTGAGGCGCTGGTGTCGGCGATGTCGGCGGCGCTGGAGGGCCTCGCACCGGCGCAGCCACGGCCTCGGGTCGTGTTCCTGTTCGGGCGCGGGGGCGGCTCGCTGCTGGTGGCAGGCCGCGACACCGCAGCAGCGGCGATGATCGAGCTCGCCGGTGGGGTATCGGCGGTGGCGGGGTACTCTGGCTACCGGCCCCTCACCCCCGAGGCGCTGGTGGCGGCCGACCCCGACGTGGTGGTGTCGACGACGCGGGTGGTCGAGGGCCTGGGCGGGGTGGAGGCGCTCGCTGCGACCCCCGCGCTGGCGGCGTGCCGGGCGGTGCAGCAGCGCCGGATCGTGGTCCTCGACGACCTGATGATGCTGGGCTTCGGCCCGAGGACCGGGGAGGGCGCCCGTCGCCTGCACGAGGCGCTCACGCCATGAGTGGCCACGCCTCCGTCCGTCCTGCCCTTCGCTTCGGTGCGGCGCCCTTGTGGGCTGTGAGCAGCATGGCCGTGGGGGTCTTGGTGCTGCTCTCGGTCGGCACGGGCGCCGTGCCCATCGGCGCGTCGACGGTGGTGGCGCTGCTGCTGGAGCCCCTGGGGCGCGCGGCGGAGGCGTCGGAGGTGGAGGCGACGGTGCTGTGGTCGCTGCGCCTGCCCCGCGTGCTGCTGGCGGCGGTGGTGGGGGGTGGGCTGTCCCTCGCGGGGGCGCTGACCCAGGGGCTGTTCCGCAACCCGCTGGCCGATCCCGGGCTGCTGGGGGTGTCGGCGGGGGCGAGCCTGGCGGCGGCGCTGGCGCTGGTCCTCGGGGCCGGGGCCCTGGGGGCCTGGGCCTCGGCGGCGGCGGTGTCGTCGGCCGCCTTCCTGGGGGGCCTGGCGGCCACGTTGCTGGTGGTGGCCATCGCGACCGTCGACGGCCGACCAGCGGTGGCGACGATGCTGCTCGCGGGCATCGCGGTCAACGCGATGGCGGGGGCCGGGCTGGGTCTGCTGCTCACGGTCGCCGACGATGCGCAGCTGCGCTCGATCACGTTCTGGATGCTGGGCAGCGTCGCGGGGGCGACCTGGCCCGCGGTCGGGGTGGCGGTGGGGGCGGTGCTGCTGCCAGCGGTGCTCGCGCTGCGCTGGGCGGGGGCCCTCGACGCGATGCTGCTGGGGGGCACCGACGCGGCGATGGTCGGGGTCGACACGGTGCAGGTGCAGCGGAGGGTGGTCGCGGTGGTGGCGATCGTGGTGGGGGTGTGCACCTCGCTGTGCGGCGTCGTGGGCTTCCTGGGCCTGGTCGTGCCCCATCTCGCCCGGCTGCTGGTGGGGCCCTCGCATCGGCGGCTGCTGCCGATGTCGCTGATCCTGGGGGCCGGGCTGCTCACGGCGGCGGATCTGGTGGCCCGGGTGGTCGTGGCCCCCGCCGAGCTGCCGGTGGGGTTGATCACGACGCTGCTGGGTGGGCCGTTCTTCGTCGGGCTGCTGCTCCAGCGCCGGGGGCGGGCATGATTCGGGCCGACGGCGTGCGGGTGGTGCGCGGCGGCCGCGAGGTCCTCCAGGGGATCGAGGTGGAGGCCCACGGGGGGGAGGTGCTGGCGCTGGTGGGGCCCAACGGGGCGGGCAAGTCGACGGCCCTGGGCGTGCTGGCGGGCACCGTGGGGCTGGCCGGGGGCACGGTGACGCTGCAGGGGGTGGACCTCGCTCATTGGTCGGCCTCGGCCCTCGCGAAAGTGCGGGGCCTGCTGCGCCAGCAGCACGAGCTGGCCTTCGCCTTTCGGGTGCACGAGGTGGTGGCCCTGGGGCGCTTCGCCCACGGCGGCCGAGCCGACGATGGGGCCCGGGTGCGGCGCGCCCTGCTCCGCGTGGGGCTGTGGGGTCTGCGGGACCGTGCCTACGATGCGCTGTCCGGAGGGGAGCGCCAGCGGGTGCAGCTCGCCCGGGTGCTGTGCCAGCTCGACGGTGACGGCCCCCGGCTGCTGCTCCTCGACGAGCCCACCAGCGCCCAGGACCTCGGCCAGCAGCACCGGGTGCTCGGCGTGGCCCGCGGCATGGCCGACGCGGGGCACGCCGTGGTCGTGGTCCTCCACGATCTGAACCAGGCGGCGATGGTGGCCGACCGCATCCAGCTGCTCGCCGACGGGCGCTCCCTCGCCGTGGGGCGTCCCGCCGACGTGCTCACCCCTGCCCTGCTGCGGAGAGGCTTCGGCCTGGCCGCGCAGGTGCTCGACCTCGACGGGCGGCTGCACGTGCGCCCGCCGTTGCTGACACCCACGCCTTGCCTTCCTCTGGAGGATTCATGGACCTGACCGCCCGCTACGACGACCTCAAGCAGCAACAACCCCGGCTGCGGATCCGCGACGCCGCTGAGCAGCTCGCCGTGAGCGAAGCCGAGCTGCTCGTGGCATCGGCCGAGACCCACCGCCTCGAGGGGCCCTGGCTCGAGCTGGTCGAGGCCGTGGGCACGCTGGGGCCCGTGATGGCGCTGACCCGCAACGAGGTGGCGGTGCACGAGAAGACGGGGCGCTACCTCGACGTGCGCATGGACAACCCCCACGTGGGCGGCGTGTACGGCCCCGACATCGACCTGCGGCTGTTCCCGGGTCGCTGGGCCCATGCCTTCGCCACGTCGGTGAGCACGCCGTCGGGCCCCCGGCGGAGCCTGCAGATCTTCGACGCGGCCGGTGGCGCGGTCCACAAGATCTACCAGACGAGGGACACCGACGAGCGGGCCTGGGATGCCCTGGTACAGCGCTTCTCCGTGGCGGCGAGACCGGTGGAGCCCGAGGCCCCTACCGAGCCTGGCCGCATCCGTACGGCGACACGAACGCAGCTGCTTGCGCGCTGGGAGGCGATGACCGACACCCACGACTTCTTCGTGGTCCTCCGTGATCTGGGCCTGGGCCGTAGGGAGGCGCTGGAGCTGGCCGAGGGCCGGTTCACCTGGAGGGCGCCCATCGATGCCGCGCGGCAGATGCTGGAGGCGGCGGCCGCGGCGGGCACGCCGATCATGTGCTTCGTCGGCAACAGCGGCTGCATCCAGATCCACTCGGGCGTGGTCCACGGCATCGTGCAGAAGGGGGGCTGGCTCAACGTGCTCGACCCCGGCTTCAACCTGCACGTGCGCCTGGGGAAGGTGGCCGAGGCCTGGGTGGTGCACAAGCCGACCGACGACGGCATCGTGTCGAGCCTCGAGCTGCTCGATGGGGAGGGGGAGGCCCGGGTGCTGTTCTTCGGCGTCCGCAAGCCCGGGATTCAGGAGGACCCTGCCTGGCGCGCCCTCACCGATCAGGCACGGTCGCAGTGAGCTCGCCCTCCCTCACCGAGCGCTTCGCCGACTACCTGCACCGGCAGGGGCTGCGCTTCACGCCCCGCAGGCGCGGCATCGTGGGCTTCCTCGCGACCCGCGGCGGTCACGCCACGCTGCAGAGCCTCGTCGAGGAGCTCCAGGCGAGGGATCCCTCGCTGGGCTCGGTCACGGTGTACCGCACGGTGCGCCTGCTGGAGGATGCCGGCCTGCTTCAGCGCACGGTGCTCGACGGCGTCGACCACTACGAGCTGGCCTCGTCGCACCACGACCACCTGGTGTGCGAGGGCTGCGGCGCGGTGCTCGAGTTCTACAACGCGGCCATCGAGGCGCGACAGGCGGTGGTGGCCGAGCGCCTCGGCTTCCGGATGACCGACCACACCCACGTGATCCGCGGGCGCTGTCGGGCGTGCCGGTCGCGCTGACCCGTTCAGGGGATGTCGACCGGGCCGTGGCGGAAGCCGGGGCTGTGCAGCGCGCCGCCGTCTTCGTAGTAGCCGTCGAAGGCGAGGTGGTGGGTCGCACCGTCGGTCGTGCGCACGAAGTAGACGAGGTCGGCGGGCGACAACTCGTGGGTGGCGTAGTCGTAGTCGAACCAGTTGGCGAAGGCCTCCCCCGAGGCGGTGTCGGCGGCAAAGCCACTGGCCGGGGCCTCGCAGTGGTCGTCGAAGGCTGCGTAGATGCCCTCGACGGCGGCTACCTCGACGCCGCCGCCGCCGGTCGCGCCGCCGTTGGTCTCTACGAACCAGGTAGAGAAGCGGAGGTCCCATGTGGGATCGCCATCGGGCACGATGCCGCCGCTGTCGAGGTCGTAGGCAACCCAGCTGCCACTGTCGGACGTGTCGAGGACGGCGGTGGTGACGGGGTGCAGGCTGGGGTCGCACGTGGCGATGGGCAGGGAGATGTCGGTGTCGGTGTCGGTGTCCGTGTCGGTGTCGGTGTCGGTGTCGGTGTCGGT
>CBDUIC010000148.1:0-14803 GCA_965367245.1 uncultured bacterium
TCGACCCCTGCCAAGGGCTGCGCCCCTGGACCCGCGACGTGCTTGGGCGGGCCGGAGCGTGGGGAGTGGCGTGGTGTTGTGGTCGAGCAGAGGGCTCGGCTGCTCGTCCGGCTCGGTCCGGATCGAGGATGAGCTGCCCACGCAGGACAGGGCGTTGCATCCGGACCACGGGTTGCCGGGGGGCTCCGCCCCCTCTCGACCCCTGCCAAGGGCTGCGCCCCTGGACCCGCGACGTGCGTGGGCGAGGGGGAGCGCTGGGAGTGGCGTGGTGAGGGGGTCGAGGACTGCGCCCTGCTGCGGCTCCGGCTCGATCCGGCTGTCCGAGGGAACCGGACGGCGCAGGTGAGGTCCCATGACCCATGTGGCTGTGGATGCTGACGACGGCGTGGGCGACGACCTGCCTGGTGCTGGGGCCGACCCCGCTTCCCGAGGACGGTGCGCAGGGGGTGTCGCCCTTCGTGCGGCCGGTGGTGTGGGGGGGCTGGGGGGACGTCGAGCTGCGACGGGCCGACGATGGTGCGGTGGTGCCGAGTCGGGTGGAGCCGATGGGGGAGGACGAGGTGGTGGTGCCGGTCCGCCCGCTCCGCCCGCACCACGGCTACGAGCTGTGGACGGCCGGCGAGCGACTGGCGCGCTTCACGGTGGGGGCGGGGCGGGCTCCGGACCCGCCCGAGGCGCCGGGGCTGGCGGCGATCGACCGGTCGACACACCACCTCGATCCGGAGCGAGGCCCGGGCTGGCTGCCGATCGGCCCGACCTTCGACGAGGTGGTGGTGCAGCTACAGCCCGCCGCCGGGGCGGCCTACCACGAGGTGCGGCTCACCTCTGTCGTGAACGGGTGGACCGCGACCCGGGCCGTGCGGCGGTCCGAGGCACGGTTCGGCGACCACCTGTGTGGCCCGCGAGACGAGGGGCTCGACCCGTCCCACGAGCTGGAGGTGGCGGTGCGCTCGGTGTCGGCGGACGGCGCGGTCAGCCCGTGGCAGCGGTGGGTGAGTCCACCCCCACGCCTCGCCGACCCGGCCCCCCAGCGTGGGATGGTGGAGCTGATGGGCCTGGTGATGGTGTCGGGCTGCTGCCTGCGGGGCCGTCGCCGCGACCGGCGCCGGTAGCGCGGACTCGAAACAAGCAAGGCCGTGCCGGCGTACGCGGCACGAGAGGTCCTCATGAACTGCCCTCGATGCGGCGCCCCGCTAACCAGCGCCACCCTCGGCACCCTGTCGATCGACCGATGCACGGCCTGTGGCGGTGGCTTGGTGGCGCTGCGGCACCTCGACGCGGCCCTCGCGGCCCTTCCCCCGGCCGACCTCCCCGACAACCCCGACATCGCGATGGCCCCGGTGCCCGACGTGCCGGGCCCCATCGCCTGCCCGCTGTGCGAGCGACGGATGAGCCGCGGCAGCTACCTCGAGCAGAACCTCGTGCACATCGATCGCTGCACCTCGTGCCTGCTGGTGTTCTGGGACGCTGGCGAGCTGGAGGCGATGGCCGAGCAGCGCGCCCGCAGTGAGCGGCAGCGCAGCGCCCGAAAGGCCACGTCGGAGGCGGTGCGGCTGCAGATGAAGTGGCTGGTGTCGGGGGCGACCGTCTAAGCGGCCCAGCGATGACATTCCGTGACAATCAAGATCGCTGGCCTTCGCCTCCTACGAAGCGAAACCCAGGAGGTCTTCATGCGTCAGCCCATCGCCCTCGTCATCCTCTCGCTCGCCGCGACAACCGGGTGCCGTGACCCGGAGTACCGGTTCTTGTCGCTCGACCCCGTCTCTGCCCGCGGCGCGGAGGTCATCGAGCGCGATGCCGTCGAGCTCGGCATGGGCGATGGCCTGGTCTGCGAGTTCTCGGCCGATCTGGCCCAGCTGCAGCGAGAGGTGGTGATTCAGACCGACCGGCCCCTCGACGCCCTCGACCATCGCCTGCTCTGCTCGACGGGCGGGCTGCGCATCTTCGACGATGGGGAGGCCACCTTCGTCGTAGAGGGAGCCGCCGCACGCAAGGTCACCCAGACCCCGGAGCGGCTGGTCGACGCGGTCTGTCTCGAACAGGGCTGGATCGGGCTGACGGAAGACTGTGTGCTGCGAAGCGACGACGGGCTGGCTCGCCCCGTGGAGGACTGCGCCGGGCACCTCCGCCGCAGCGGCCCGCAGACGGCGGCCTACTTCGGGGGCGGCGTGGCCATCGACGTGCGCTCGGGGGCCGATCTGGGAGATCTCGGCGATGTGCATCCCAGCGGCCTCGGCCTGCTGGAGCTTCGCGGGGGCCAGCTGCAGACCCCGGCGTGGTCGGTGCCCCTGCGTGCGCCAGCCTACGAGGTCTACCCGGTGGGCGGTCGGGTGCACGTGCGCCACCGAGACGGCACGCTGTCGGTCTTCGAGGGCGACGACGGCGCGTTGCTGTCGGTGCTCGACGATCCCATGCCCCATGGAGGGCGGGTGCTGGGGCGTGACGACAGCGGCTATGCCTACCACCTCGGAGCGCGGCGGGTGTCTCCGTATGTGTTCAGCTATGGCTCTCTTCCCACGCGGAGGCGCTGAGCCGTGACGCTCCCGAAGGTGCAGCCCCTGCCCGATTCCCTGGCGGCCGCTCAGCGCGGCGATCGCCAGGCGACCGAGGCGTTGGTGCGACAGCTGCTGCCCTTCGTGCGCGTCACCCTCGCTCGCTACGCGGGGCATGGGCCCGACCTCGACGACCTGACCCAGGAGGTGCTGGTGAAGGTGGTTCGTGCGCTGCCGACCTTTCGTGGCGATGCTGCGCTGACGACCTGGGTGCACCGAATCGCCGTGCGCCACGTGTACCGGGCGGGCAGGAAGAAGGGCGATGTGGTGCACCTGGACTTCGACATCGAGGTGGCGTCGCGGGCGGCGGCCGACCTCGATCTGAGCCGCCTGCTCGACACCATCGACACGCTGCCCCCACACCTGCGGCTGGTGTTCGTGCTCCGGCACGTGGAGGGGTACGGTGCGCGGGAGATCGCCGAGATGCTCGACCAGCCCCAGGGCACGGTGGCCACTCGCATCCGCTCCGCTCGCCTTGCGCTGCAGCGCCTCCTGACGGCCTGGGGATCCCCATGAGTCACCTCGACCTGGACACCCTGCTCGCCCACCGCCTGCACCCCGATCCGGACGTGCAGCGCCACCTGGAGAGCTGCGAGCGCTGTCGGTCGGCGGCCGCTCAGGTGCACGAGGCGCTCGAGGCGGTGGCCCAGGCGCCCCCGGCCCTCGATGAGGCAGCCATCGAGGCGCGGGTCGCAGCGGTGGTCGACGAAGCCCTCGACGAGCCTGCGGTGGCACCGCCTCGGTCGCACCGTCGATGGGCGCTGTTGTGGCTGTTCGGCCTGTCGACCGCGGCGGCAGCGGCCATCGGGGCCTCGGTGTACCTGGCTCAGCCGGCGCCGGTGCCCGTGCCCGTGACCCGGCCTGCGCCCGTCGAGGCCCCTGCCCCCGACCTGGCTCGGCCGCCGCCGCCGCCGCCGGTGGCCGCTCCGGTGGCCGCTCCGGTGGTGGCGCCCGCGCCCGTGGTGCCGCCCGACGAAGGGGCTGATCCGATGCCAGCGCCGGTCGACGACCTGTCGCTGACGTTGTTCCGAGAGGCCAGCGACGCACTGGCGGCGGGTCGGGTCGAGGAGGCCCGCGGGCTGCTGTTGATCCTGGCGGAGCTGCACCCCGACCTCGACGTGCGGGCCCTCCGCCTCGTGGAGATGGGGCTCACCGCCTTCGACGACGACCCCGAGCAGGCGATCCAGGCCTTCGATGCGGCCGTGGCCCTCGATCCCGACGGGCCCCTGGCCGACGACTGCGCGCGCTGGCTGTGCGAGCTGGCGCCTGGGGAGCGGTGCCCCTAGCGAGGCGCCCAGCGCGGCACGCTAGGGCGTCGTCGTCGGCAGCTCTGCCTCGAGGGCCGCGGTCAGCCCGCTGCTCCGCACCGTCACGACGTGGTCGCGGTCGAGGACCTGCACGTAGCGGAGGTCGCCGTCGCTGCCCCCGATGGTGAAGCCGCCCGGCACGCTGGAGCCGTCTTCGTCGACGGTCCAGCGCACGGCGATGCCCTGGTCGAGGCCGTGGCTGTCGGTGGGGGACCCCGCCACCGGCGCCTCCATGCGCACGCGCATGAGCTCGCGCAGCACCTTGTCGAGGCCGGCTTCGTCGATGGCCTCGCCGTCGCCCAGCGTAGGGGAGGTCCACCCCTCCTCGCCCTTGGTCACTGACCAGCCGCTGCCGTCGGGACGCTCGATGGCGAGGCTGTCGACGGCGGTGACGGTGACGTCGAGCAGCTTGCGCTCGAACAGGCGCGTCGGGGTGTCGGGGATCGACGACGCCGACAGGCCGGCCACGCGGTAGACCTCGTCGCCGCCGTCGATGCGCAGGTGGCTGGCGCTGCCCTGGGCCGCACCGAGGAGCAACGTGGTGGCCTGCTCGCCTGCTGTCAGCTCGAGCCGGCGCAGGTGCTCGTCGTCGGCGACGTGCAGCGCCCGATGGTGGGCAGGCTGGGTGGCCAGCGGGTGGCGCACCGTGAGCCCGTCGAGGTGGTCGAGGAGGCTGTCGAGGGCCCCGTCGCGCACCGGGTAGTCGAAGTGGGTCTCGCTCACCCAGCCGTCGCCGTCGCGGCGCAGGACCACCGGGTCGCCAGCCTCCTGGTCGGGGGTGGTGGCGCCGGAGATCACCAGCTTGTCGAAGCGGGTGCCCTCCGAGAACACCTCGGTCGGGGGGACCTCGCCTTCGCTGGGCCACCACGTCACGGCCGCGGCAGCAGACTGGGCCAGCAGCAGGCCGGCCAGCACCTTGTGGATGGTCATGATGCCTCCAGGACAAGCGCGGCACGGCGGCGCCGGGCCACGGTCGACAGGGTGAGGACGCCCGCGAGCAGGGCGCCGGTGAGCAGCCAGGTGCGCAGCTCGACGAGCCAGGCGGCATCGCCGTCGAGGGGCTCCAGCACCCGGGCAAAGGCGCCGGCGCTGCGGATCGACAGCAGGGCGGTGTCTTCCACCGCCCAGTCCAGCGCGTTGTTCACCAGCTGCAGGTTGCCTCGGTGGACCTCGTTGCCGCCCTGGTTCGCCACCTGCAGCAGCAGGTCGCTGACCAGCTCGCTGGAGCCCACCACCAGCAGCCGCCCGTCGGCGACCCCGGCCTCGAGCACCTTGCCCTGGCCCTCGTCGCCCTCGAACAGCGGGCTCGGCTCGCCAGCGAAGGCGGAGGGGAAGCGCCCCGTGATCGCCAGGGCCATCGTCTGCTGGGTGGGGGCGGCGGGCAGGGAGAAGCCCGCTGGGCCCTTGGTGAAGTCGGGCTGGATGCGGCCGTCTTCCTGCACCGCACCGTCGACGTGGAGCAGCTCCACGACCTCGCGACCCTCCAGCTCGGCCTCACAGGCCTCCACCGGTGTCGACCAGGGCATCGTCATCGCGGCGATGCCGGCGAGCACGGGGTGATCGGCCATGTGGGCCTGCCGCAGGTCGGGGAAGAAGGGGTAGGGCAGCAGCTCGATGCGCTGCATGCGGAAGCCGCCCATCGTCTGGCTCACCGGGATCGGGAACGGCGTGTTGGCCTCGCTCATCACCAGCCCGTCGCCCACGCAGGCCCCCCAGTCGGCGAGGAGCTCGGTGAGGTCGCTGTCGGCCTCGGTGGTGCGCAGGTCGCCCCGGGCGTCTACCTGGTGGGACCCCGCCAGCGCGACCACCGAGCCTCCCTGCATCAGGTACTGGTCGAGGGCGAAGCGCTGGGCCTCGTCGAGGGCGCCGGGCTTGGCGGCGACGACGACGTCGACATCATCGGGGACGTAGCCGTCAGCGAGGTCCACCGTGCGGACCTCGAAGCGCTCCGACAGCACCGCCCTCAGGCCCTGGAAGTCGGACCGCGGCGGCGGCGGCTGCATGTGGGGAGGGAGGTTGGGGTTGGGGGGCGGCGCGTCGGGCTGCTCGGTGAGCAACGCCACGGTCTTGCGCTGGCCGGGCACCAGGCGCTTGACGGCGGCCTCCAGGGCCTGGCGCACGTCGGCCTCGGTGACCTCGGCGCGGGGGTAGATGGGCTCGACGCGGTCGCCCGCGGCGAGCACCAGGTGCAGGTAGAAGCGCTGGGTGCCCAGCAGGTCGGCGGCCAGGGGCTGCACCCCCATCTCGTCGAGGAGGCGCTGCTGCAGGTCGGCATCGCCGGTGGGGTCGACGGCCTCGAAGGCGACGCGGCCACCCGACTGCTTCGCGACCTCGCGGGCCACCCGCTCGAAGGTGGCGGCGGGCTCGCGGAAGGCCTCCGGCAGCAGCTCGGGGGTGACGTAGGCGGTGAGGGTCGTCCCCTCGGGCACCTTGGCGAGCAGGGTGTCGAGGGTCTGGAAGTCCTGGGTGACCGCCTTGATGGTGCGGGCCAGGTCGTACTCGAGGTTCTTCAGCCGCACCTCGAGGTCGGTGCCCTCCAGGCGCACGTCGACGAGGTCTTCGAAGGAGAGCACCTCGTGGGCGCCGGCGTAGCTCACCAGCACGTGGAAGTAGGCGTTGACCACCGCCTGGCTGTGACGGTCCGCGACCGCGAAGGGCACGGGCCGGATGCCGTACTGCTCGACGATCTGCTGCTCGAGCTCGGCATCCTGGGACGGGTCGACCACCTCGACCCGCACCCGGTCGCCGCCGACCACCGACAGCTCCTCCAGCAGGTCGGCGACCTGGGGCAGGAGGGGGGCGAGCTTCTCGTGGGTGCGCTCGGTGAGGAAGGCCTGCACCACCAGCGGCTCGTCGACGCTGCGCAGCAGGTCGGCGGTGACCGGCGACAGGGTGAACTCCCCGTCGGCGGTCAGGTCGGCCCGGGCGGCGTGGACCGGCGCGAGCCAGATCACCAGCAGGGCGGCGTTGGCCGCGACCAGGCCTCCCAGCCCCCACAGCTGCCAGCGGCGCCGCCGGCCGTGGGCGGCGTCGGGGTCGAGGCGGAGCTGCTCGAGGCTCACGACGTTGGCCACCAGGAAGGTGGCGGTGAGGCCCAGGTAGTAGGCCAGGTCGCGCAGATCGAGGACTCCGCGCTCGATGCTGTCGAAGCGGCTCCCCGTGCCCAGGGCGGCGAGGACCTCCGCGGTGCCCGCCGACACGGTGGCCTGCAGGCCCTCCGCGCCGATGCCGTAGAGCATGCCGCCGACCAGCAGGGTGAGCAGCAGGGCCACCACCTGGTTGTCGGTGCGGGAGCTCACGAGGAGTCCCAGTGCCATGTAGGCAGCCGCCAGGCACAACGCCGCGACGTAGCCGCCGATCACCGGGCCCGGATCGAGGGGCCCGAGGGCGGCCACGGTGAGGGGGATGGGCAGGGTGAGGCCCAGCGCGAGGGCGACCAGGGCCATGCCGGCGAGGAACTTGCCCGCCACCAGCGCCCTGGTGGGCACCGGCAGGGTGAGGAGGACCTCGAGGGTGCCGGCGCGACGCTCCTCGGCCCAGGCCCGCATGGTGACGGCGGACACCAGGAACACCAGCAGCAGCGGCAGCCAGTCGAACAGCGGCCGCACGTCGGCGAGGCCGCGGGCGAAGAAGCGCTCCCAGCTGAAGAACAGGAACAGGTTGGCCGCCAGGAACACGCCCAGAAACAGCAGCGCGACCGGCGAGGCGAACAGGCTACGCAGCTCCTTGCGCGCCATGGTCAGGGTGGACCCGATCATGCGGCACCTCCGACGACCACCTCGCGGTGGGCGACGTGGTCGGCGGTGAGGCGGCCGACGACGTGCTCGAGGGTGTGCACGTGGGGGGCGAGGCCGCGCACCGGCCAGCCGTGCTGCAGGGCGTGGGCGAGGACGGCCTCGGTGGGCGGGTCGCCGTCGTAGCGAACGAGGAAGGCGCTGAGCGAGGGCTTGTCGAGCTCGGGAGCACGGTCCACCGACAGGATGCCGGGTAGCTGCACCAAGCCCTCGGGGGTGGCGCCGTCGGCCAGCTGCAGCAGCAGCTCCTGGGAGGCGAGCAGGTCGGCCAGGCTCCGGTCGGCGACCAGGCGGCCGTCGATCATCACCAGCACCCGGTCGCACATCGCCTCCACCTCCTGGAGGATGTGGGTCGACAGCAGCACGGTGCTGTGCTCGGCCAGCTCCTTGATCAGCGCCCGGATCTGCACGATCTGCGCAGGGTCGAGGCCGTTGGTGGGCTCGTCGAGGACCAGCACCTTGGGCTCGTGCACGATGGCCTGAGCGAGGCCCACGCGCTGCTTGTAGCCCTTCGACAGGGTGTCGATGCGCTGCATCAGCCGCTGCTGCAGCCCCGTGCGCTGCACGGCCCGAGCGACGGCCGCGCCCACCTGGTCGGCGGGCACACCGCGGAGCTGGGCCATGGTGATCAGGTAGTCCTGCACGAGCATGTCGCCGTAGGCAGGGGCCGCCTCGGGCAGGTAGCCGAGGAGGCGCTGGGCGGCGGTGCGGTCGGTGAGCAGGTCGTGCCCGCCCACGGTGACGTGGCCGGAGGAGGGCTCGAGGTAGCCGGTGAGCATCTTCATGAGGGTGGTCTTGCCGGCGCCGTTGTGGCCGAGCAGCCCGACGATCTCTCCCTGGCCGATGCGAACATCGACCTGGTCGACCGCCGTGAGCTGCCCATAGCGCCGACAGACGCTGTGGAACTCGATCATGGGGGCTTTCCTGGGTGGATGAAGGAATCGTGACCCAGGGGTGCGACCCACGGGCCGATCGAAGCGCTAGGCACGACGATCGGCGGCGTCAAGAGCTACGGGCGCTTCACTTCGTCGATGACGCAGGCGGGGTCGAGGACGGTGCAGGCGCCGGACGCGTCTTCGGTGTAGTAGCCGCAACCTCCTGCAAAGGCTGCGTACATCTGCTGGCGGGCCTCCTCTCCGCATGCCTGGTAGTCGGGGTCGCCAATCCAGACCTCTTCTCCGCATTTCACATAGGGGTCATCCGTGATGATGTAGCCGGCTACCCACTGTCTCGTGGCGCTGTCGTAGATGTCTACGTCGCCGGTCTCGCTCCCTCGGCCCCAGCGTGCGAGTGCTACTGCGCCGTCGTCGCATGTCGTAGCGACCACCGAGCCGCATCCGCTCTGCGTCTGGTCTACCAGGTAGTCGAGGTAGCCGTCGGTGAGCGTGTCTGAGAACTGGTAGTTCGGAGCGTAGCAGAGGCCGTCTTCGACGTAGCAGGTCGGGCCGAAGGGGATGGCATCACACGCCATGCCAGTGTCTCCCGTGGTGCCTGTGGCAGCCGTGGAGGTGCTGGCGGCGGTGTCTGCCGTGGAGGCTGTCGTAGCTGGCGGTGCGCCTGTGTCAGCGGTGCTGCCCGACGGGGATGCGGCGGTGTCGCCGGTAGGGGACGTCACGCTGGTGTCGGCTGTCGAGGCGGTAGGTGCCAGGGTCGACGAGCCGGTGGGGGAGGTGGGCACGGTCGCTGAGTCTGTGGGTGAAGGGTTCGGCGGCGGGGCGCTGGCACCTCCTCCGCCACAGCCGATGGCGAAGCAGAGGAGGGAAGCAGTGTGCAGGTTCGACATGAGGGACTCCATCCGTCTGCGACCACGGCGGCGCATGCGGCCGGAATACGTGCCCATAACTAAGAGAAAATCTATAGCCTAGCCGTACCGTGTTCGCCTGTCGCCCAAGGCGCCACAGCCCGTCGGCGGGTGTGCCTGGTCGCCTCCCGGATCCCGCTCGGAGCCCCGTCGCCGGCCGAGCAGACCGCTCTGCTGCGACGCGTGCTCGATCCGGATCGAGGACGAGCTGCCCACGCAGGGCAGGGGGTTTGATCCGGGCTTGGCCTCGCTGGCTCGAGCTTCTGGCTACGAGTTGCCGTCACGACGCCGAACGCGAGGTCGTTGTGCCGAAGGTCACAGTCACCGCGAGCGTGCGTGGCGTTTTGTCGGGTCGAGTGGGGGGGTGTCAGACCTCTTGATGGGTCGAATCGCCGGTTTGCGGGGTGACGGCCCCACGGCTACGCGATTGCCGGCGTTGTTGCGTTGCGCTGTCTCGAAGACGGCCTCTGACCGACGACTCGACCTCACATACCGTTCCACGCACCCTGATCCGACCCCTCGAAACGTCGTGGCCTCCGTCGAGCGGTCGGGTGGTCGAGGAGACGGGTCGGCTGCTGACGCGGCCGCGCACCCACCTCGGTGAGAGGCGCGCGACTACCGATCGCCAGCGGCCAGGCCCTGGCCCCAGCCCTCGTGGGGGCCGCTGCGGAGCTGGTAGGTGCGAGGCTCGGTGTCGACCTGCTGGGCGACGGTGCGGGCCTGGCGACGGGCCTCGGCGCGGGCCTCGGCCTGCTGCAGGGCCTCGCTCTTTCCGTGGTCGATGGCCTCGGTGGTCGTCGGCTGCAGGGCGCTGGCCTGGTCCCAGGCGAAGTCGAGGGCTTGGGGGCCGACGGCGAGCAGGGCGACGAGGAGGCTGGTCCAGATGACGGCCATGGCGAGGAAGGGACGACGGGATTCGTGGGACATCGTGAGTAGCTCCGGATGACCAGGAGCGATGCGAGGCGTGTGCCGGGTCCACCCAACGGAACAAGGCGGGCTTTCGCCTGGGGTGCCGGGACTTGTCATGACCCTGGTCGGGACCTTCCGCTACGATGACGGCGGAGGTCGACATGACACGCCTGCTGTACCTGCTGCCCCTCATCTCCTTGGCTTGCAGCGGTGGAAAGGACGACACGGCCGAGTCGACCGACGCCGCCGACACCGACACCGACACGGATGCTGATGCCGACGCCGACACGGACGCCGACACCGACACCGACTCGGATGCCGACACCGACACCGACACCGACACCGACACCGACGTCGACAGCGCGACCGACACGGGCGGCACGACCGACACCGGCACGCCGTACCGACCGGTGGTGGTCTGCGCGACGGAGCTGGCCGACTGCACGGCCGAGATCGTCCGCTCGGCGGTGGGGCCGGGCGGTCAGCGCCCCACGGCGTCGATCGACGAAGCCTACAACCCCTGTGGGCTGATCTTGTCGTCGGCGGTCGACGATGGCCCCGACGGCTTCGTCGACACCACCACCACCTACACCTATGCGTCCGACAACTACCTGCTCTCCTACGAGATCGTGATCAGCTCGCAGGGCTATGGCAGCTTCACCGCCTCGGGCGAGTACAGCTACAACCCCGACGGAAGCATCGCCTCCTTCGGCTACGACAGCGACGGCGACGGGGTGTCTGACGTGGTCACGACCTACACCTACGACGGGAAGGGCCAGCTGGTCAGCTCCCTCACCGACGACGGCAGCTCCACCCTGCTCACGACCTTCTCGTTCACCGGCGACGACACCGCCGGCACGATCACCACCGACTACGGCGACGACGGGCAGGCCGATCTGGTCATGGAATACCTGTATGGCGCCACCCAGGCCGAGTTCTGGCACGACGACGATGGCGACGGCACGTGGGATTGGTATCGGCTGGTCACCTACGACGGCGACGGCCGTGTCGTCACCGACGACACCGACGATGGGGTCGATGGCCGCTTCGAGCGGCTGCAGTCGTGGGTGTACGACGGCGATGGGCGGGTGTCGCAGCACACCACCGACGACGATGGCGACGGCGACGTCGACCAGATCGAAGCGTACACGTGGGTCTGCCCGTGAGGCCCCACCCTGGAGTGCATCCCATGGCCCGCACCCTGCCCTGGCTCACCATCCTGCTCCTCGCCTGCGGGGGGGCCAAGGACGACACGACCCCGCCCACCGATTCGTCGGACACGGACACGGACACGGACACGGACACCGACACCGACACCGACACCGACACCGACACCGACACCGACACGGACACCGACACGACGGGCGACACCGGCACCCCAGCGGCTCCCGACTGTGACACCTGGTGCACGGGGATGGCGACGACCTGCGGCGAGGAGGCGATTCTTCCCTACGACAGCTGCATGGCCCTGTGCGACAGCCCGACCATCGACGCCATGCCCCTCGGGAGCGCCGGCGACACCTCGGGCAACACCCTGGGCTGTCGGCTGCACTGGCTCGAGGAGGCGGAGGCTGCGCCCACGGAGCCCGAGCGCCTGGCTGCCTGTGCGAGCGCGGCGGCGTCGGGCGGCGAGGTGTGCGGCAGCTGGTGCGACAACTACTGCGACCTGGCCATGAACACGTGCACGACGGCCAACCCCAACTACACGAAGGCCGACATCTACGTCGATCGAGCAGCCTGCGACGCGGCCTGTGCTCCGATGCCTACCGACGTGCTCGACGGCGTGTCGGTCAGCGATCAGCAGTTCGGCTACGGCGACACCGTGCTGTGCCGGCTGCACCACCTGCAGGTGGCCGTGTGGCAAGACCACGCCGACCTGCACTGCGAGCATGCGGCGCAGCCGCCCAACGACGCCACCTGCTCCGATCAGGCTCGCCCCAACACCGCGAACTACTGCGCCTTCGCCCTGGAGTTCTGCCCCACCCTGTTCCCGGCGGGCACCGACCAGGGCATGTGCATGGGCACGGTCGACGCGTTGGTGGGGCCCGCCTACATCGAGGGCCCGTTCCCGTCGTTCACCGACGACATGGGGCCGACCCTGGGCTGCCTGAACTACTGGATCATGCAGACCCCCCTCGATCCCCTCCTGTGTGAGGTCGCCGACTGGGACCCCGCGAACTGGGATGTCAACGGTGGCGCGGGGGTCTGCTCACGCCCCTGAGCGCAGCGGCGCACTCTGGGCCACGACGTGAGCCAGCCAGTCGGCCAGCGCCTCACTGCTCAGGCCCTTGCTGCGCTCGACCCGCAGCACCACCTCGGCTCGCGGCAGGGCCAAGCCTGCATACGACCACTTGTTGTCGCGGTCGCACAGGCCCAGGTCGTCTTCGGGGTGCTCGATGGACCACGCGGTCAGCACGTCCTTGGCCTCGGCGGACAGCCGCCCCACGTCGCCCCCGACCTCGCCGAAGAACAGGTCGTCGAAGCCCTTGCCCACGGCAGGCTTCGCCGTGCCCTCCCGGCTGATCCGCCCCCCGAGGAGCGGCAGGTCGACGGCGAGCATGGCGATGGCGGTCACGAACAAGCGCGTGTCGCCCTGAACGCCCATGTCGCCGAGGCTGACGCCGGGCATCAGCTTGGCCGCCACCTCGACCCCGTCGACCACCCCGAGCCGCCAGGGCGAGCCGGGCAGCGGGGCGAAGCCCAGGCTCTGCAGCGCCTCGTCGAGGACCTCCTGCCGCGCGCGGTTCTTTCGGATGTCGTACAGCTGGCTGGCGATCATCATCGCCCCCAGCCCGAGGACGAACCACGCCAGGCTGCCCAGGCAACAGCAGATCCCGAGGTCCACCTAGGGCACCTGCACGGTCACGATGTCGGTGAGGACCCAGCCTGCGCCGGTGTCGGCGATGCCCTGCAGGTGCAGGGTGCGCCCCCCCGCCCCGGCGGGCACCGTGAACGGAAGCACGGCGACGCCGTTGCCGTCGGCGGTGTCGTCGCCGAGCTTGTGGGTGTTGCCGCTGACCTCGAGGCACAGGCCGCCGAGGGCGCCGGGGCAGGGGCCATTGCCGATGGCGGTGCCCAGCACGAAGTGCACGGTGGTGCCGGGGGTGGCCCCGTCGACGACCAGGTCGACCTGGCCTCCGGCGACCCACGGGTCGGTGCTCAGCACAGCGTCGGGCGGGGGCGGGCCGACGGGGAGCTGGCCGGCGAGCCAGCTGGCAGCTGTGTCGTCGAAGGCACACGAGCCCCAGCCGTAGCTGCCGGTCTCGGGGTAGTGGTAGGTGGCACCCCCCACATCGGCCCGCACGTAGTACTCGTGGCAGCCCGCGCCGGGGTCGGGCACATCGGTGCCGTAGACCCCCTGGCTGGCGCTGCCCCACTCCAGGCTCATGGGGTGGGCGACGCCATCGAGCACGACCTCGACGAAGGCCGGGGCGGCGCCGTAGGCGAAGCTGGCGTGAAACGCGATGGTGTTGCCGAGGTCTTCGTGCATCGCGGTGCGCACGGCGCCGGGCACGGTGGGGCCGCCGTCGCCGAAGTCTTGGGTGCCGTAGTTGGCCTCCCAGGCGCCGCCGAAGTCGGTGTAGGTCGCGCTCATGATGCTGCTGCGGTGGGGCGGGCTGCACATCCAGCCCTCCAGCACCGCGTCGCGGGGGTTGGCGTAGCCGAGGTTGATGTTCTCGCCGATGGAGAAGCCGGCGTAGTAGCTCCACACCCGGTCGGCCCAGTAGGTGCCGTCGGAGCTGTCGTGGGCGAACCAGTTGTTGGTCACCATGTCGTCGTTGTGAGCGGCAGCGGCCTGCATCAATCCGGGGTCGTGGGCCAGGGGGGCCTTCGGCGTCTGCTCGGTGGCGGTGAAGCTGGCCGAGCTGCAGCCGCCCTGCAGGTAGTCGGACTCGAAGGCGAGGGGGTCGACCCGCACCGCGTCGGTCCACAGGTGGATCTGGCGGCCCTGCAGGTCGGGGGTGCCGTTCACGGCGTCGCCGTAGCCGGCGAGGGCGGTGGCGAGGGTGAGGATGAGCATCTGGACCTCCGGGCCACAGTGTAGGCTGTTTCGGGGCTGGGCATCATCGTTGTGGTGCGTGCGGGTAGCAGGGCGGGGGACTATCGTGGGCAGCATCCCGGAGGAGCCCATGCGACCCAGCCTGATGCCCGTGTTGTTCCTCGCCATCGCTTGCGGCAGCGGAGAGGGCAAGATCGGCACCGTGGAGGGCAGCGGCTTCACCGATGTCGACGGCGACGCCGACACCGACTCCGACACGGATGCCGACACCGACACCGACACGGACGCCGACACCGACAGCGACACGGATGCCGACTCCGACAGCGACACCGACACGGATGCCGACACGGACACGGACACGGACACGGACGCCGACACCGACACCGACACCGACACCGACACCGACACGGACACGGACACGGACACGGACACGGACACGG
>CBDUIC010000149.1:0-14362 GCA_965367245.1 uncultured bacterium
TCGCGCAGCTTGTCGAAGGCGTCGCGCCGGCCGCGGTGCACGGCGATGGTGCCCCGTTGGCGCATGAACCACCCATAGACGGGGATGTCGAAGTGGCTGGCGAGCTCGAGGCCCTGCTTGAAGTGGGGCGAGCTGTTGTACATCGTCGCGTGGTCGAGCAGGTTCACGTGGTTCTGGCAGAACACGTAGGCACGCTCGGGGTCGATGTCGGGATGGGCCACCACCCGGTAGCGCGCCCCCGTGAGCCGCACCTGGCCCCAGCAGTACAGCCGCGACAGCCACTCCGTGCGGTCGGACGGCAGGACGGCCGCCGCCACCATCATCATCGCCATCAGCGGGACCATCCACGACAGGCCCACCCACCACAGGAACACCGAGACCACCCTGTCCAACAGGGTCACCGGGCGCTCCTGCACCGCCAGCGCCGCCGCCTCGGCACGCTCACTCACGCGATCAGCTCCAGTGCACCCGGGAGCACCTCGAGGGAGCGCAGCGACAAGCTCCGCATCTCGCCATCCAACATCACCGGCAGCGCCGGCGCCTCCTCGAAGCGCACCTTCGCCACCTTGTGGACCTCGACCTCGGGCATCTCGGGGTGGGTGCCCCGAAACAGCTTGGGGAAGCAGGCCAGCAGCCGACGCCGCCCCATCGCGCCGATCTGCACCACGTCGACCAGCCCGTCGGTGGCATCCGCGGTGGGCGCCATCATCATCTCGCCGCCGGTGTAGCGGCTGTTCGAGCACGACAGCAGCGTGATGGCGTCGCGCTCCATGGCCCCGTCGCCCGCCGCGAAGGGGTAGGGCCGCGGCGTGAGCCGGGTGACGCACACCAACACCGAGGCGATGTAGCCCAGCGCCCCCAGCGCCTTGAACCGACGGTTCGTCAGGTCGCCCACCTCGGCCGCGAAGCCCACCGACAGCAGGTTGATGTAGTGGACTACCCCCTCGGCGTGCACCACCCGCACCACGTCGACCCCCCGACGCGCGCCGGCCCCCAGCGCTGCCTCCGCCGAGGCCGCGTCGAGCAGCCCGAAGTCACGCCCGAAGCTGTTGCCGGTGCCCAGCGGCAGCAGCGCCAGCGCCGGGCGCGGGCCGTCGTGGGCCATGAGCCCGTTCACCACCTCGAACAGCGTGCCGTCGCCGCCGACCGACACCACCGCCTCGACGCCCGCCGCCGCCAGGCTCGTGGCCAGCGCCTCGCCGTGCCCGGGCCCCTCGGTGCGCCGCACGTCGAGGTCGTGGCTGCCCGCCAGCCGGCCGAGGACCGCGCCCGCTGCACGCCCACAGCGCCCCCCTCCTGCCGCTTCGTTGAGCACCACACCAAGTCGCATGGGCCTGCGTCACACGGCACGCCCCCTGGGCGCAACTCAGCCCGTGCGCTGAGCCCGTAGCTGACGGGCCACCAAGCGGAGCAACACCGCCGACCCAGGGGGCTTGGCGAGCACCCGTTCCCCCATGCGGTCGGCGAAGGCCTGAGCGTCGGCGGTGAACGTGCCACCGGTGAGGAAGCAGAAGCGCGGCTTCACCGCGTCGGGAGCCCGCTCGTAGAGATCCTGCCCCCGCATGACCGGCATCATCAGGTCGCACAGCACCAGATCGAACGCCCCGTCGGACAGCAGGCTGAGCGCACGATGGGGGTCGGTCTGCACCACGACCTCGTGGGGCCGAAGGGAGCGCGCGATCGCCGCCGCCACCCGCTCCTGGTCGTCGACCACCAACACCCGCCCGATGGGGCCGGTATAGGCCTCACCCAGGGGCGGCAGGCTCGTCTCTTCGACGCCCCCCGACGCGGCACGCAGCCGCAACGTGACCGTCGTGCCCTCCCCCAGCACGCTGTGCACCTCCATCGAGCCGCCGCACGCCTCCAGGATGCCCTTCGACAGGTACAGCCCGAGCCCCGTGCCCCGCCCCGCCGCCCGGGTGGTGAAGAAAGGCTCCATCGCCCGCTGGCAGGTGGCGGCGTCCATCCCGATCCCATTGTCGGCCACCACGATCTCGACCCAGGTGTCGTCGACCCGCGTGGTTCGCATCGAGATCCGACCCTGGCGGGAGGGCTCGTCGGCCACGGCGTGACCTGCGTTCAGCAGCAGGTTGACCAGCACCTGCACCAGCTGGCCCTCGTCGGCGTGCACGAAGAGTGCCGGCTGCTGCTCCAGCGCGACCTTGCCCTGGTGGGCCAGGGTGTTGGTACACAGGCGATAGGCCGCCTGCACGACATCGCCGAGATCGATGTCGGCGAGGAGCGGCTCCCGCGCCTTGGAGTAGGTGCGCAGCCCCGCGACGATGCGGCGGATGCGGTCGACCCCGTCGACCACGTCATCGAGCAGCTGCACGAGGGGCTGTGGGTCGAGCGGAGTGCCATCGAGCACCGCCTCACGCACGTCTTGCTGCAGCATCTCCGACGACAGCACCACATACGACAGCGGGTTGTTGATCTCGTGCGCCATGCCTGCGGCCATGGTGCCCATGCTCGCCAGCTTCTCCGCCTGGCGAAGCCGTGACGCGAGGGCCCGCTCGTCGGTGACATCGCGCAGCACCCCGGTGAGGGCCACCAACCCGCCGTCTTCGAAGACCGGCTGCGCCTTGCCCGACACCTGCCGAATGGCTCCGTTGTCGCGGCGGATGCGGCACTCGAACGCGAAGGACTGGCCGGTGGCCATGCCGCGCTGGAACTGCTCGATGATGCGCTCGCGCTCTTCTGGCACGTAGTAGCCGAGCGCGTCGTCGGCGGTGGGGGCCCCCTGCGACATCGCCCGACCGTGGATGCGATACATCTGGGGCGACCACGCGTGGGTGTGATCCCGCAGGTCGGTGCGCCAGCTACCAACGCCGCTGAGTTCCTCGGCGAGGGCCAGCTGCGCCAGCTGCCCCTCCTGCTGCCGATACCGCTCCAGGCGGCCCGTGATGTCGCGGGCGATGCAGTAGATGTCGCCGTCGGGGGCCACCGAGCCCGACCACTCCAGCGAGACGTAGTCGCCGTTGGCCAGCCGATAGCGATTCACGAACTGGGTGCGCGTCTCGCCCGAGGCCAGTCGCCCCACCTCGGCTATGGTCGCGTCGACGTCGTCAGGGTGCACGTGCTGCACGAAGGGGCCCGCCAGCAGCGCCTGCTCGTCGAACCCCCGCTCGGCCCATGCGGCGCTGACCCAGCGAAAGGTGCCCTCCAGGGTGGCGATGCACAACAGATCCGCGCTGTGTCGCGCGAAGAACGCCATCGCCTCCGGAGGAGCCGCCCCAGACCTCACGGGGAGCTCCCTGTGCCCCACGCCGGCGCGAGCACCGCATGCAGGACCTCTCGTGTCACCGCGTACAGCGGCGGCACGCCCTCGAGGGTCGACAGCGAGCCAGCCAGCGAGTGCCCCGTCTTCAAGGGGAGGTCACTGATGTAGTACAAGAATCTCATCTCGGTGTCTGCCCGCATGGTTCCCAGTTGTTTTGCTTCCAAGAGGCGCGAAGCGTACCACGACCCCTCCATCTCCAGCCCCACGCAACCGGCCAGCCTACGGTAGTACTGCAGCAGCACGTCGTTCTGCAGCAAGGTGCCCTCGACGGTGAGCACCGGGCCCACGAACACCCGCCGCCCCGGCACCCGAGCCTGCAGCCGCTCCACGTCGACGGCGACCGGCGGCGATAGGATCCGGTCTCGCTGCTGCTGCACGAAGCGCTCAGCCACCAGGATGTCGCCCCGCGAGCCGACCAGCCCCCCCGCCTTGCCCAGCACGTTGACCGAGCGAAGGTTGCGCCCGAACAACGCCACGATGGAGCCCATGATCGGCTCGGCCTGCTGGCCGAAGGCATAGTCGATGTTCACCAGCAGGCCGGGGCGCTCGGGCCGCGGCAGGCTCGGATCGTAGGCGCGCTCGCCGAAGCGCGCCAGATCGAACAGCTGCACCTCGATGCCCGTGAAGGCGGTGTGTTCGAGGACTCGACAGCCCTCCCGGTCCATGCGCTTGCGCTCTGCCTTGAGCTCGGGGTGCGCGCGCAGGTAGTCGCGGGTGAGGGCGACCACCAGGTCGTCTTCGAGCTCCCACGGCAGCTCGCACAGCTCGGCCCGCTCCCGACGCCCCCACGCGAGGATGTCGTCGCGGTGCCGAGGAAGCCACACCGACAGCAGGTTCGTCACCGAGTGGGTGTTGCTGCTGACCACGTGCACGTCGAAGTCGTCATCGAATGCGTGGGGGTCGACACCCAGCAGATCGGCCGCCGCGTCGGCGAGCTGACGCGTCCACCGCTCCCCCTTGGCCGCGTCGTAGTTGCCCAGCCGCTTGAAGACGCTGATGGTGAAGTCTTCATGGTGCACCGCGAGCTCGTGCAGCCGCCTCCGCACCTGCCCCGGCCACACCCGCTCGAGCCGCTGCAGCTCCTCGGGGGTGAAGGGCAGCCGCACCCCCTCATCGTGCTCGCAGGCAGCCAGCAGCTCGGGATCGGTCAGCCTCCGGCGCAGCTTGCGCGCCTCGACCGCGAGCACGCACAGGCAGGTGACCAGGTCGAGCAGGTCGGAGGACCCCGCTCTCAGGAGCACCAGCAGCTTGCCGGGCATCATCCGGTAGGCGGTGCGCCGACGCGCCGCGGTAGGCACTGCCTCGAAGGTGCGCTCGGGCTGACTGTAGAGCCACGGCAGCTCGTCGGTGAGGAACAGGGCCAGCGTCTGGGTGATGTCTTCGGGCAGCCTCGGCACCGCGTAGTCGAGGGCGTCGAAGTCGATCTCGTCGCTGCCGGCTCGCCGGTGCAACGCCGGAGCGAGGCGCTTGTACAGCCCCAGCAGCCGCGGCACGACCAGGTGCCCTCGCCCTGCGTCGCGCAGCACCTCGGCCAGGAACCGCTCGAAGTCGGCGAACAGGCCCTGCTTGTCGCGGAGGATGCGGGCCAGCGACCAGGCGAACACCGGCGCCTCGGCCACGACCTCCCGCATGGCCGACCCGGGGAACGCCACGCACACCACGTCGGAGACCGCCCGAATGTCGAAGGCCCGCGGCCCCCCGAACAAGGCCCGTCGCTCCCCGAAGTAGTGGCCCGCCCCGATGCGACCGACCACCCGGTCGGCTCCGCGGGACGGATCGATCACCTCGACCGTTCCCTGCAGCAGGATGTAGACGTCGTCTCCGCTGGTGTCGCCCTGGCGCAGCACGCAGGTGCCCGACAGGAAGCGCACCTCCCGAAACGTGGCGGCCAGGCGCGCGCGGGCATCGGGGCGAAGGGTGCGAAACGGAAGACCATCGAAAGGCGACATCATCCGCCCAGCGTACCTCGCGGTGGCAGGAGGTGACGGGTGATGACACTCGGGGCATCCCTCGGCCGCCTACGGTGGGCGCGGAGGTGTTCGTTGCAGACCAAGACCCGGTGGTTCCTGGCGCTCTGCCCGCTGCTGGTGGGCTTCGACTTCTGGTCCAAGGAAGCGGCCCGCGGGATGGAGATGTACGCCACGATCCCCGTCGTGCCCGGGTGGTTCGCGTTCACCCACCACGAAAACCCGTTCATCGCGTTCTCCATCCCGGTGCCCTACGCCGCCATCGTCGCCGTGGCCCTCGTCGGGGTGGCCGCGATGATCTGGCAGCTGACCAAGCTCGCCCCCGACGCGCGGCTGCAGGCCTCCGGGCTGGCCGCCATGGCCGCGGGCGCTGCCGGCAACCTCGTCGATCGCCTCGCCGACGGCACCGTCACCGACATGTTCATGATCTACACCGAGCACGCGGCCCTGAAGCCCTGGCTGGTCAGCACCTTCGGCACAGCGACCTGGCCCATCTTCAACGTGGCCGACGTCGCCCTGCTCGGCGGGGTGGTCGCCTACCTCGCTGGCTCGGCGTGGGAGGCGGAGGAAGACGACGTGCTCCTCCCCGCTACCCCCGACTGAGCCCGCCGGGAGCCTCAGCGGCCGCGGAGTGTGACCGTCAGCGCGCCGGTGTGCTCCGCCAGGACCAGGGCAGGGGACCCCTCCGCCGGGGCCTGCACCAGTAGCCGGCCGTTGTCGGCATCGACCGCGAGCACCTCGACGTCGGATCCGACGGTGACCGTTCGCATGCTGCCCTCCCTCGCCTCGGTCAGCAGCACGTCGATCCGCGACCCCTCCGTGACCAGCCCCGTGCGTAGCGGCAGGGCGTCGACCTGCAGGGGGACGCCGCGGCGGCCGCGCCCCAGATCGGCCAGGGGCACCAGCGCGCCCTGCTGGCTGGCGTGTACCAGCTGCTCCGCCATGGCGGGGGACGACGCAAGCAGCAGCGACCCGTCGGCAGGCGACAGCCCCACGACCTCCAGGCGCTCGCCGATGACCAACACGTTCAGGGAGCCCTCGCGGGACAGGACGGCGGCGATGTCGACGTGTCCCCCCACCCGGACCACCTCGGGCCACAGCGCGTCGACGCCCACCTCGAGGCTCACCGCGCGCTGGTCGGCCCCCACCTGCACCGGCGCGGGGGCCGTAGCGCCCGCCGGGTCGCCCGAGGAGTCGACCGTGCGCCCGAGGAACGGCGCCGCGGCGAGGGCCATCACTGCCACAGCTGCCACCGCCACCATCGCCGCCTGCCAGCGCCCTCGCCGGGGGGACGCCTGGGCCTGCAGCGCGGCCAGTCGCTCGGGAGACAGCCGAAGCGACGCGAAGCCTTTCCGCAGATCGTCGTCGATGCGTTCGTCGGTCATGCCGTCACCTCCTGCTCGTCACCGAGCCACTGTCGAAGTCGCGCTCGCCCTCGATGCACGAGGGACAGCACGGTGTTGCGCGGCCGGTCCAGCAGCTCACCTGCTTCCGCCGCTGTGTGGCCCTCGACCGCACACAGGTAGAGCGCCTCGCGCTCCTCGGGCCGCAGCACCTCCAGGGCCCGCAGGAGCGTGTCGCGATCGGCAAGGCTAGACCCCGGCGGGGCCGCGAGCTCGTCGGGGAGCTCGTCGAAGGGCACCAGCTGGCCGCGGCGGTAGGCATCGATCCACCGGTTCTTGATGCAGCGGAACAGGTAGGCCTTCGTGCGCGGGCCGTCGCGCTGCAGCAGCCCTGTCCACGCATCCTGCAGCAGGTCGTCGGCCTGGGCCGGGTCGCCACACAGCGCGACCGCATAGCGATAGCCACGCTGCAGGAGTTCTTCGAGCTCGTCCACGTTCACCTCGTCGAACGCACCGACGAGCGGCGCCTTCGTTTGATTGCGGGCCGTCGAAGATTGTCGCGCGACCTTGCCCCCGAGCCGGTCGAGCCCATCTTGCAGATGTACCAGGAGGTACGGTCCCCATGTTCTTCGACCCCATGTGGCTGCTGTTCGCAGCCCCCGGCATGCTGCTCGCGGCCTTCGCTCAGTGGCGGGTCACCAGCACCTTTGGTCGCTATGCCCAGGTGCCCACCCAGCGAGGGCTGTCCGGCGCCGAGGTAGCCGCCGCGATCTTGCGGGTGTCGGGCATCCGCGACGTGCGCATCGAGCCCGTGCAGGGGATGCTGTCCGACCACTACGACCCCACCAGCAAGACGCTGCGCCTGTCCCCCGATGTGTTCGGCGGGCGCTCCGTGTCGGCCGCCGGCGTCGCCGCCCACGAGGTCGGCCACGCCATCCAGCACGCCGAGGGCTACGCCTTCCTGCAGATGCGGTCCTCCCTCGTGCCGCTGCTGTCCATCACCAGCCGCGTGGCCATGCCCGCGCTGATGATCGGCTTCCTCCTCGCCGCGGGCGGCTCCGCCCTGGGCACGATGGTGCTCTACGCCGGCATCGCTGCCTTTGCGGTGATGGTGCTCTTCCAGCTCGTGACCCTCCCCGTCGAGTTCGACGCCAGCCGCCGGGCGCTGAAGGCCATCGAGCGCGGTGGCATCGTCACCGGCACCGAGCTCAGCGGCGCCCGCCAGGTGCTGTCGGCCGCCGCCCTCACCTACGTCGCCGCCGCCATCTCCTCGGGGCTGCAGCTCATCTACTTCCTGTGGCGGGCCGGCCTGCTCGGCGGCCGTCGCGACGACTGACGGTGGTAGCCTCTGCCCTTCCACAGGAGTGACCATGATCGACGTCGGCGCCAAGGCGCCCCCCTTCCAGCTCGGTGACCACCTCGGTCGCCGCTTCGACCTCTCGGCGCACCACGGCAAGCGCCACGTGCTGATGCTCTTCTACCCCCTCGACTTCACCCCCACGTGAAGCAGCGAAGTGCCGGCGCTGGAAGCGCGGCTCTCTCGTCTGTTCGCCGCCCACACCCTCCCCGTGGGCATCTCCGTCGACTCGCAGCACAGCCACGCCGCCTGGGCGGCCGCGCTGGGCGGCATCTCGCTGCCCCTGCTGGCCGACTTTCATCCCAAGGGCGCGGTGGGCAAGGCCTACGGCACCTACCTCGAGGCGGCTGGCCTCGATGACCGGGCCACCGTGCTCGTCGATGCCGACGGCATCGTGCGCTACGCCGAGAGCGTCACCCCGGGAGGCAAGCGCGACATCGAGGCGCTGGTGGCCGCCTGCGAGGCCCTCGACGCCAGCTTCGACGGCGACCTGCCCACCATGCAGGGTCCCCCCGAGCCCCCCACCGGCATGACCCTGTTCGTGCGCGACCACTGCATGTTCAGCCGCTGGGCGCTGTATGCGCGGGCCAACCTGCACCTCGACGGGGCCTTGCCCGTGCGCAACGTGTCGGTCGATGCCCAGGCACGCGCCGACCTCGAGGCCTTGGGAGGCAAGGCCCAGGCCCCCGCCCTGCAGATCGGCGACGAGGTGATGTACGAGTCGCAAGACATCGTGGCGCGCCTCACCGGTGCCTGCGCGCCGCTGCTGTGAGCCTCCTGGCCGGCCGCTCCCTGGGGCGGCCGGCCGGTCGGAGGCCAGCGCGCCGTAGCCACAATAGGGCAGGGTCACCCTCCAGCCAGGTGTGACCATGACCTTGCCCCTCGTTGCGGCCCTGCTCGCTTGCGGCCCAGCCGACCCAGAGCAGGGCACGGCGTCGCCCGCCCCCGCCCCCACGGAGGCCCCCGCGCCCACGCCCCAACCTGCTCCCACCACGTCGGGGGAGCCCGTCGACGTGCGCTTCGCCACCTTCAACGTCAGCCTCTACGGCACCCGCGCCGGAGAGATCGCCGAGCTGCTGGGCGACCCCGCCTACGACAAGGCCATCGGCATCGCCTCGATCCTGCAGGAGGTGCGTCCCGACGTGGTCGTGCTCAACGAGATCGACGCCGAACAGGCCGTCGTCGAGCGTCTCCGCGATGCCTTCCTCGCCGTGGGGCAGGATGGTCGCGACCCCCTCGACTACCCCTACGTCTACGTCGCCCCGTCGAACACCGGGCTGCACAGCGGCCTCGACCTCGACAACAACGGCACCGTCGACGCCGCCCGCGAAGGCACCGCCGACTACGCCGGCGACAGCTTCGGCTACGGCGCCTACCCCGGGCAATACGGCTTCGCGGTGCTCTCGCGCTACCCCCTCGGCACCCCCCGCACCTTCCAGGCCTTCCTGTGGGCCGACATGCCCGACGCCGACCTGCCCCCCGACTGGTACGACGCCGACGAGCTCGTCGTGATGCGCCTGTCGTCGAAGAACCACGTCGACCTGCCCGTCGACATCGACGGTCGCACCGTGCATTTCCTCCTCAGCCACCCCACGCCGCCCACCTTCGACGGCGACGAAGACCGCAACGGCCGCCGCAACCACGACGAGATCCGGTTCTGGGCCGACTACGTCACCGGCGACCTGGGCAGCTACCACATCGACGACGCGGGCCTCGGCGGTGCCCTGTCCTCCGACGCCCACTTCGTGATCGCCGGCGACCTGAACGCCGACCCCCACGACGGCGACAGCCGCGACGGCGCCATCAACCAGCTCCTCGACCACCCGAGGGTGCAGTCCACCCCCATCCCTGCCAGCGACGGCGGGGCCGAGCAGGCCGAGCTGCAGGGTGACGCCAACCGGTCCCACGTGGGCGACCCGGCCAACGACACCACCGACTTCGAAGACACCACCGTCGGCAACCTGCGCATCGACTACGTCCTGCCCTCCGACAGCCTCGTGGTGCGCGGCAGCGGCGTGTTCTGGCCCACCGCCGACGACCCCGACTTTCCGCTGGTGGGCACCTTCCCCTTCCCCGTGTCCGACCACCGTGCCGTGTGGCTCGATCTGACGGTGCCCGCACCGTGAGGCCGGCCACGTTCGGGCCCGCCCCCGCTCTCCTCGCCGAGGCCCCTCGTCCTCGGGGGACCATGCTCGTGCTCCCCGGGCTGGGGGCCGATGGCCTCACGATGATGAAGGAGCTCGCCCTGCTCCGAGGCGCCGGCTGGCATGCCGTCGGGGTCGACGCGCCGCAGCACGGCCGCCGCCACGACGACGCCCGCCACGCCGCCTGGGCCACCGACCGCGACGCCACGCTGCGCGCCCTGGTCACCGAGGCGGCCGCCGAGCTGCCCGCCGTGCTCCAGGCCCTTCGAGCCCAAGGCTTCCAGCCACCCTACGTCGCCGTCGGCATCTCGCTGGGGGCCTACAGCCTGTGGCAGGCCCTGGCCCAGGGCACCCGCCTCGACGGAGCGGTGCTCCTGCTCGGCTCCCCCCAGCTCCCCGGCGACCCACCCGCCGACCCCGCCGCCTTCGCCGGGCAGCGGCTGCTGGCGATCCAGGCCGAGCACGACGAGGTCGTCGACGGCCAGCCGGCGGAGCGCCTCGTCGCCGCCCTGGCCCAGGCAGGCCACGACGCCGCGCTGCAGCAGCTCCCCGGCTCTCCCCATGCCGTGCCCGAGCCGCAGTGGTGGGGGGCGTGGGGCGAGGTCCTCCGCTGGGTGGCCTCAGACCGCTAGGGCGCGCCGCTCGGCCGCCACCGCCGTCGCCGTCTCGGGGGACTCTGCCCTCCGCAGGTAGGCCGCCGCCACCTCGACGGCCCCTTGACTGCGGCTCACGTAGGCACGCAGCAGCCAGTACCAGGGCGACAGCACCGCCTCCTCGGCCTCCTCCGTGGCCTCCAGCACCTCATCGAGCCGCTCCTCCACCTCGGCGAGTGCCCCCCGCTCGTAGGACTGCCGCGCATCGCCCAGCAGCACCTGCGCCGCCTCCGCCGGGCGCTCCAGCCGACGCAGCAGCCGCCCACGCTCGGTGACCGAGGGCGCCCTCTCCAGCGCCCAGCTCGCCCACGGGCCCGCATCCGCCGCCGACACCATCCCCGACAGCAGCGGCCCCACCGCAGCGAACAGCCGCCCCTGCCCGTCGACGAGCCCGTGGCGCGCCCACGTGCCGCGCGGGTCGCTGCCCACCGCACCGACCACCGCGAGCACCTCCCCGTCGTCGACCGGTCGCCCCACCAGCCAGGCCACCAGGCCCGCGCGCAGCGCCAGGGGCGCCTCCTCCGCCACCCGAGCGAGCCGCTGCGGGAGCCGATCGTGGCGCGGCCGTGGCACCACCGCCCCCGTAGCCAGCCGGAGCCCCTCGTCGGACGGTCGCAGCGCGCCCTCCTCCACCAGCTGCCGGACGACGCGCCACGCGGTATCGGGGTCGCCTGCCGCCACCTCGATCAGCGCCTCACGGGCCCGCCGCTCCAGGCGTGCGACGCTGTCGAGCAAGGCTCCGAGCTCCTCTGAGGACCACGCCGGCAGGGCCAGCACTTGATCGGCCGGCACCGCCGGGTCGTCGACCACCACCAGCATGGGCCCCCCCACCGCCGCGAGGAACGACGCGTCGAGCCACGGCGCAGGGCCGTGCACCACCATCACGGCGACCCGGCGCCCCCACAGCCGCCGCGCCAGCTCGGCGAGGACCTGCCCGTCCGCCGCCTCGGCCTGCCCCTCGTCGACCCGCACCATCGCCTCGCGGTCGACCTCCGGGGCACGCTGTTGCACGATCTCGCTGACCGACGAGGTCCCCACACCGACCCGACCCTGCAGCTGCCCGTACAAGCTCGACCAGCGCGGGCCGGGGGCCTGCATCCCGTCGACCACCCATGCCTCGCCGCCCTCGAGCCGACAGGCGAAGGCCAGTGCCTCCCCGAGCAGGTCCCAGCCTACGTCGGCCCGGGGCTCGACCCGCACCACCCGCACCTCGCCGGCCTCCGCGCTGCGGCGAAGGGCATCCCACAGTCGTTGGTGGACCTCGCCCCAGCCCGGCAGCGCCCCCCGGCCCGGTTCCGCCAACCCTTCCCGCATGCCGGCCCATCGACCCGCCGCCGGGGGCCATGTCGCGGCCAAGGGTGTCGCGCCGGGGGCCGCCATCGCCCCACCCGGCTCGGGCAACGCCTCGACGGCGCTGGCGATGGTCGTGGCGAACACTGTGGGTTCGTCGGCATCCTCGTCGACCGCCGGTGCCTCCGACAGCCCCTCGAGCACCGGAAACGCCTGGAGCGCGTGGGCGGCGCTGGCGAACCGCCGCAGCGGTCGTGGGTCGAGCGCGCGGTCGAACCACGCCTGCAGTGCGGGCCCTCCCCACCCCTCCGGCAGGCGGGGCCGTGGCCCGTAGCGGTGCGCCTGGCGCAGCGCCGCCGCCCCCCGCTGCGGGAACGGCCGACGGCCGAGCAGCAGCCACCACGCCAGGCAGGCCGCGCCGTACACATCGGTCCAGGGGCCGAGGCGGGCGCGCTTCGCCGACCACTGCTCGGGGGCCATGTACTGCGGCGTACCTGCGATGCGGCCCGTCGGGTCGCCTTGCAGCAGCGAGCTCACCCCGAAGTCGGACAGCAGCGCGTGGCCGTCTTCCACCAACACGTTGGCCGGCTTCACGTCGAGGTGGAGCACGCCGACGGCGTGGGCGTGGGCCAGCGCCTGCAGCACCTCGCGGATCAGCACCGTGGCCGACAGGCCTTCCTCGGGCGAGCGCAGCCGCAGAGCCGTGAGCGCGCCGCCCGCCACCCGACGCATGGCCAGGTAGGGCGCGCCCACTGCCCACGCGCCTCCCGAGCAGGCCGCTGCGAACGCATCGACCCGCCCCACCTCCAGCACCTTCACGATGTGGGGGTGATCGAGCCGTGCGAGCAGCGCCGCCTCGCGCTCGAGCGAGCCCCCGTCGCCCTCCTTGAGCACCTTCACCGCCACCGGCGCCTCCCAGCGCAGGTGCCGACCACCGTACAGCGCCCCTTGGGATCCCTCGGCGAAGGGCCGCTGGTCGAGGACGAAGGAGCCCAGCACCACGTGAGAGGTGGCCGTCGTGGGAAGAAGCTCTTCGGCGGGTGCCAGGCCATGCCGCCATCGCAGGCGCTGCAGAGCGAGGGCGCGCTGCGGGCGGCTCGCCAGCGACTGCGCCCGCGCGACCATCGGGCCGGCCTCGAGCACCCCCGCGACCCGGGTCAGCGCCTCGCCGAGGCGCCACACGCTCACGGGTCGCCCCGCCCCGGCCGCGAGCACGTCGCGGTAGGCCCCGATGTCGGGGGACCACTCTTCGAGCCGCTCCACCGCCGCGAGCGCCTCGTCGGGCCGCCCGTCCTCGAACAGCACCCGGGCATACAGCAGGTGAGCCCAGTAGCGAGCGCCCGGCGCGGCGCGCGCGGCCAGGGCCTCCACGGCCTTGGGACTCCGTGTGCGCCCGTACTCCAGCGACCAGTAGTTGCACGCCTCCAGGTGGCCCATCGGCTGCTCGCCGGCCCGAGCCAGGTAGCTGTCGAACGCCGCCTCGTCGCCGCCCATGCGCGCCAGGTGCGCGCCGGTGAGCAACACCCGACACAGCAGCGCCCCGGGCCGCCAGGGCAGCGGCTCGGCCAGCGCGCGGCCCACCCACACCCAGGCCGCCGCCAGATCGCCTCGCACGCCCTCGAGGTTGGCCGCGTAGGTCGCGATCCGCAGGGCCGTGGCGGAGTCAGGGTCCACCTCCTCCCACCCCCGCTGCAGCAACGCGAGGGGGCCCGTCACATCGCGGGACAGCCGATGCTGCGCTGCCGCACGCACCAGCAGGACCTGCGTGGCCTCGTGGTGCAGCCCCGCGTCGGTACACAGCGCCGCGGCCTTGTCGAGGAGGCTCTCGCTGTGGGCATCGAAGGCGCCCGTACCGACGACCGACAGCAGCGCATGCACCTGCAGTCGTGGGTCGTCGCCCTCTCGCGCGCGGCGCAGCGCTTCCGCTGCCAGCGCGTCGACCGGACGGCCGTGGTGCACAGCGAGGCGCACCTCCGCCACCGCGCGCCACCCCGGCGGCAGCGCGTCGGCGGGCTCTGCCAGCAGCCGCTCCAGCTGCGGCACGTCGCCCCAGGCCATCGCATCGTCGAGCGCCTTCAGCATGGTCCTCCGGTCGGGGTGCCGCAGGCTACCCTCGGGGCGTGTACACCGTCACCGGCTGCGACACCCCCCGTAGCGCGTGGGCTCCCACCGAGCGCAGACCGGTGGCTGTGCCCCTGAGACGTCGGCGTCGCGGGGTCTCGTCTTCGGGGTCTCGTTTTCGGGGTCAGGACGCTAGGTGTTAGATGTCAGCGGGGTCTCGTTTTCGGGGTCAGGACGCTAGGTGTTAGATCTCGCCAGCTCGACGGC
>CBDUIC010000150.1:0-14310 GCA_965367245.1 uncultured bacterium
TGTTGATGGTGATCCCGCGGGCCTTCTCCTCGGGCGCCTTGTCGATGTCGGCGTAGTCCATGAACTTGGAGCCGTTCGCTTCGGCGAGCACCTTGGTGATCGCGGCGGTGAGCGTCGTCTTCCCATGATCCACGTGGCCGATCGTGCCGATGTTCACGTGGTCCTTGGTGCGTTCGAACTTTTCCTTGGCCATTGTCGACTCCGAGAGACCCCACGACGGCGGGGCGGAGGGTGGGTCCATCGACGCTCGAGAGCGCCTCGGCTGGTCGGGCCTTTCCACTTCGCCTTGCGGCAGAAGCGGGCGGTTCCCGCCGAGCTGTGGTCTCGGCGCCTGTGGAGGCTACCGAGGACGCGGCCACATATTCGGTGTGGGCCGCGGGGGCCAGCGACTAGTTCGTCGCTGGCCTTGCCGCAGAAGATGCAGTCCGCATCCTCCGCGACGAAGGGTCACTACCAGCGGTAGTGGGCAAAGGCCTTGTTGGCCTCGGCCATACGGTGAACGTCTTCCTTCTTCTTGATCGCGCCACCACGGTTGTGGCTGGCCTCGATCAGCTCGTTGGCGAGCTTCTCACGCATGCTCTTGCCTGCCCGCTTGCGGGCGTGGGCGATGAGCCAGCGCATGGCGAGAGCCGTCTGGCGCTCCGTGCGCACTTCGACCGGCACCTGGTAGGTCGAGCCGCCGACGCGGCGGGACTTGACCTCGACCATGGGCCGCACGTTCTCGATGGCCTTGTGGAAGACCTGCACCGGGTCTTCGCGGGTGCGCTCGTGCACCACCTCGAAGGCACCGTAGACGATCTTCTCGGCGGTGGACTTGCGGCCATGGGACATCACGCAGTTCATGAACTTCGTGATGGTCTGGTCGTGGAAGCGGGGGTCCGGGAGGACCTTGCGCTTCGGTACTTCGCGACGTCGGGGCATGGGTTCCTCTCTCGCCTACTTCTTCGGGCGCTTGGCGCCGTACTTGGAGCGGCCTTGGCGGCGGTCGTTCACACCCTGACTGTCGAGGGTGCCACGGATGATGTGGTAGCGAACACCAGGCAGGTCCTTCACGCGACCACCGCGGATCAGGACACTGTTGTGCTCTTGAAGGTTGTGGCCTTCACCCGGGATGTAGGAGGTGACCTCCATCCCGTTCGTCAGCCGAACACGAGCAACCTTGCGGAGCGCGGAGTTCGGCTTCTTGGGCGTGGTGGCGTAGACGCGGGTGCAGACCCCGCGCTTCTGCGGGCAGCCCTTCAGCGCCGGCGCGGCCGACTTCTTCTTCACCTGCTTACGACCCTTGCGGACCAGCTGGTTGATGGTGGGCATGTAGCTCTCCAAATGGAGCGCCCGGCGATGCTTCGCCGGGCACAAGATTCGCATGACAGGCGCGATTATGGGTTTGAGGGCCGCCTGTCAAGCCACTCAGAGGGCCCGCGGGATCCGCCGCCTTTGCCCGTTGGGGCACAGCGGATCGCGCAGGCGCGGGATCATCCGAGGTCCGCCAGATCAACGTCCGACTGGTCCTTGAAGGACATGCCGAGCTTCTGGTAGGCGGCAAAGCCCGTCCCCGCGGGGATGAGGCGACCCATGATCACGTTCTCCTTACAGCCACGGAGCTGATCGACGCTGCCCTTCATGGCAGCCTCGGTGAGCACCCGCGTCGTCTCCTGGAAGGAGGCGGCGGACAGGAAGGAGTCCGTAGAAAGGCTGGCCTTGGTGATGCCCAGGAGCAACGACTCCGCTCGTGCCGGCATACCGCCCATGGCGATGACCTGCCGGTTCACTTCCTCGAAGCGATGCTTGTCGACCACTTCGTCGACGAGGAAGTCAGTGTCACCGACCTCCCGCACCTTCATACGCCGCAGCATCTGCCGCACGATGACTTCGATGTGCTTGTCGTTGATCTTCACGCCCTGCAGGCGGTAGACCTCCTGCACCTCGTCGACCAGGTAGCGAGCCAGCGCAGGCTCACCCTTGATCTTGAGGATGTCGTGCGGGTTGGCGGCACCATCCATCAGGGCTTCACCGGCGCGGACGTAGTCGCCCTCGTTGACGGTGATGTTCTTGCCCTTGGGGATCAGGTATTCCTGCGCGTCGCCGTCCTCATCGGGCGTGACGACGATGCGGCGCTTGCCCTTCGTGTCTTTGCCGAAGGAGACCGTGCCATCGACCTCGGTGATGATCGCTACTTCCTTGGGCTTGCGAGCCTCGAACAGCTCCGCGACCCGCGGAAGGCCACCGGTGATGTCCTTGGTCTTCGTGGTCTCGCGCGGAATCTTGGCCAGCACGTCACCGATCTGGATGTCGGCACCGTCCTGGACCATGATGTAGGCGGAGACCGGCAGGAAGTATCGAGCCTGCGTCTTGCCCGTCTCGGTGTTCTTCGAGACGATGCGAGGCTTCAGGTCGGTGTCCTTGTAGTCGGTGACCACCATGCGGGACAGACCCGTCACGTCGATCTCCTCCTTCATGGAGCGGCCGTCTTCCAGGTCTTCGAACTTGGCAATGCCGTTGGTGTTCGCGAGGATCGGAAGGTTGAAGGGGTCCCACTGGGCGACCCGCATCTTCGCCGCGACCTTCTGGCCGTCGGAGACCATGAGCTCGGCGCCGTAGGGCACTCCATAGCGCTCGCGCTCGCGGCCCTTCGGGTCGACCACCGTGAGCTCACCGTTACGCGACGTGGCGATGGTCTTGCCTTCGCGGTTGGTCGCGGTCATCAGCGTCTCTGAGAAGCGCACGATGCCGCTCGTGCGCAGCTCGAGGTAGGACTGAGCGACCGTACCGGACGACACGCCACCGATGTGGAAGGTACGCATCGTCAGCTGGGTGCCCGGCTCACCGATGGACTGAGCCGCGATAACGCCCACAGCTTCACCGATGTTCACCAGTCGCCCACGGGCGAGGTCGCGACCGTAGCAGGAGGCGCACACGCCCCACTGCATCTCACACGACAGCACGGACCGGATCATCACCCGGTCGACACCGGCCTGGATGACCTTGTCGACCGCACGCTCGTCGAGCAGATCGCCACGCGCGGACAGCACCTCGTCGGAGTACGGGTCGAGGATGTCTTCTGCCGCCACACGACCCAGGATGCGCTCACCGAGGTGCTCGATGACCTCACCACCCTCGATGAGGCTGGACACTTCCATTCCCTCGTGGGTGCCGCAGTCGATGGCGGTGATGATCAGGTCCTGGACCACGTCGACCAGTCGACGCGTGAGGTAGCCCGAGTTGGCCGTCTTCAGCGCCGTGTCAGCGAGCCCCTTACGCGCACCGTGGGTGGACGTGAAGTACTCGAGGACCGTGAGCCCTTCGCGGAAGTTGGCGGTGATCGGCTGCTCGATGATCTCGCCCGACGGCTTGGCCATCAGGCCACGCATCCCAGCGAGCTGGCGAACCTGCGTGGGCGAACCACGCGCACCCGAGTCGACCATCATGAAGATGTTGTTGAACGACGGCTGCGTCTCGGTCTGAGTGCCATCGGCCGACGTGACTTCTTCGACACTGATGCCCTTGATGAGCGCGTCGGAGATCTCCGCCGTCACCTTCGTCCAGATGTCGACGACTTTGTTGTACTTCTCGCGAGGCGTAATCAGCCCCTCGTTGTACTGGACCTCGGTCTCGCGCACCGACGACTGGGCATCGACAAGGATCTGCTGCTTGTTCGAAGGAATCTCCATGTCAGCCATGCAGATGCTGACACCAGCCTCCTTCGCCATGCGGAAGCCGAGCTGCATGAGCGCATCGGCGAACAACACCGTCTTCTTGGGACCAGCGATGCGGTAGGCCTTGTCGATGAGCTCACCGAGGGCCTTCTTGGACATCGGCCGGTCGACGTAGCCGTAGGGGATCTCGTCGGGAACGATGTTGTAGAACAGCACTCGACCGACCGTCGTCTCGACGACCTCGCCCTTGGCCTCGACGACATTCTCGTCATGGCCGTTCGCCCAGACCGGCAGTCGGTTCTCGTAGCCGAAGAACCCAGCCGGCGTCGTGATGAGCGTGAGCGTGTCCTTGAACTCCGCGCGCAGCCACGACACGACAGCCTTCAGCTGGTTGAGACGGTACGACACGTTGAAGTGCCCGTCGATCTTGGGCTTGCCGGCGTCATCGAGGTCGACGATGGGCTGCACAGACACGACGGTGCGGCTGGCGCCACGGATCTCGGGGAGCTCGTAGATCCAGACGACGCAGTCGTTGATGACCTCTTCGCGGACATCCTGGATGGTGCCGCCGGCACACTTCTTGGCCTTGCCCTTCGGGTTGCTGCCATGGTGCGAGGCGAGGAGCGTCAGCGGCCCCAGCTTCGCCGGGTCGCCGACGCCACCGTCGTGAACGCCTGCACCACCGAGGCGGGACAGGTCGAGCACCACCGCGGTGTCTTCGTCAACCGTGAGATCGACCGACCGCCCTGGCTCGGCCACAACCGCAAAGCCATTGCCGCCAAGGGCAGCGAACTCACCGAGCTCGACAGGCTTGCCTTCGTCTTTGTAGCGATCGACGTGACCGCGATGCAGGTGCCAGACCTCGGTGTCGCCTCCGACATCGACCCCTACCACCAGGTGGGAGTCGAGCAGATCGCCGAGGTGGTTGATGAGGCGCTCCTCGAGCACGCGGCTCGGCATGCGGACCTTCACGCGAGCGTGGAGGTCGACCTCGTCGTTGTCGTAGGCCACGAGGACCTCACCCGGGCTGGCGAAGGCGCGGCCCTCCCCTCGCCCAAACCGGCGCTCGCGGGTCATGTAGTAGGCACCGAGCACGACATCCTGCGACGGCTGGATGATCGGCTTGCCATTGGCCGGGCTGAGGATGTTGTTCGTCGACATCATCAGCACGCGGGCTTCGATCTGGGCCTCGATGGACAGCGGCACGTGCACGGCCATCTGGTCACCGTCGAAGTCGGCGTTGAAGGCCGTACAGACGAGCGGGTGGAGTCGAATGGCGCGCCCCTCGATGAGGACGGGCTCGAAGGCCTGAATCCCGAGGCGGTGAAGGGTCGGGGCCCGGTTCAGCATCACCGGGTGTTCCTTGATGACCTCTTCGAGGATGTCCCAGACCTCCTCGCGCTCCTTCTCCACCATCTTCTTCGCGGCCTTGATGGTCGTGACGAAGCCGCGCTCTTCGAGCTTGTTGTAGATGAAGGGCTTGAACAGCTCGAGAGCCATCTTCTTCGGCAGGCCGCACTGGTGCAGGCGCAGGGCCGGGCCCACGACGATGACCGACCGACCGGAGTAGTCGACGCGCTTGCCGAGCAGGTTCTGCCGGAAGCGACCCTGCTTGCCCTTGAGCATGTCGGACAGCGAGCGGAGCGGACGCTTGTTCGGGCCGGTGAACACCTTGCCACGACGACCGTTGTCGAACAGCGCGTCGACGGCCTCCTGAAGCATCCGCCGCTCGTTGCGGATGATGATCTCGGGAGCGTTGAGGTCTTGAAGGCGCTTCAGCCGGTTGTTCCGGTTGATCACCCGACGGTACAGATCGTTGAGGTCGGAAGTCGCGAAGCGACCGCCGTCGAGCGGCACCAGGGGGCGCAGGTCGGGGGGCAGCACCGGCAGCACCTCGAGCATCATGTGCTCGGGATGGTTTCCGGAGTCACGGAAGGCCTCGACGATCTTCAGGCGCTTGGCGTAGCGACGTCGCTGCGCAGCGGAGCTCGTCTGCTTCATCTCCGTGCGAAGCTCGTCACCGAGCGCCACCACGTCGAGCGCGGCAAGCATGTCGCGAATGACCTCGCCACCCATGCCTACCTCGAACGACCCATACCCGAAGGTCTGGATCATCTCCTGGTAGTCTTCCTCCGCCAGGATGGTGCCCGCCTCGAGAGGCGTCTCACCAGGGTCGGTGACCGTGTACGACTCGCAGTACAGCACCTTCTCGAGGTTCTTCAGCGAGATGTCGAGGAGGTTGCCGATGCGGCTGGGCAGGCTCTTGAGGAACCAGATGTGGGCCACCGGCGTAGCCAGGTCGATGTGCCCCATCCGCTCGCGGCGGACGCGGGCCTGGATGACCTCCACGCCACACTTCTCGCAGGTGATGCCGCGGTACTTCATGCGCTTGTACTTTCCGCACAGGCACTCGTAGTCCTTCACAGGACCGAAGATGCGCGCGCAGAACAGACCGTCACGCTCGGGCTTGAACGTACGGTAGTTGATGGTCTCCGGCTTCTTCACCTCGCCGTGGGACCAGCTGCGGATCTTCTCGGGCGAAGCCAGGCTGATGCGCACTGCAACGTAGTTGAGTGGGCTCTTTGGCTTCTCGTAAAGGTTGTAGATCTCCCTCACGGTGATCTCCTCGGTCGGCGGCGGAACATGGAAAACGAAAGAAACGCGGGGGGCAGGACAGGGCGACTACTGACGGAGGACTTCCTTGTCCTCGATGAGCTCGACATCGAGCGCCAGGGCCTGCATTTCCTTGACGAGCACGTTGAACGACTCCGGTAGACCGGCCTCGAGAACGTTCTCGCCCTTGACGATGGACTCGTACATCCGCGTACGGCCGGCGACATCGTCGGACTTCACGGTCAGGAACTCCTGCAGACCGTAGGCGGCGCCGTACGCCTCCATGGCCCACACTTCCATCTCACCCAGACGCTGACCACCAAACTGGGCCTTACCGCCCAAGGGCTGCTGGGTGACGAGGGAGTAGGGCCCGATGCTCCGGGCATGGATCTTGTCGTCGACCAGGTGGTGAAGCTTCAGCATGTACATGATGCCGACCGTCACGCGCTGGTGGAACGCCTCGCCCGTGCGGCCGTCGAACACCAGCGACTGCCCGTCGATGGCAAAGTTTGCCACCTCGAGAGCGTCGCGGATCTCGGACTCCACAGCGCCGGAGAACACCGGCGTACCGACGGGCACACCCTGCTTGTACTTCGACGCGAAGGCGATGACTTCCTCGTCGCTTGCGGAGCCGATGAACGCGATGACCTCCGGCTGATCCTTGAAGCAGCGCGGCAGGTAGTCGCGCAGCTCGCCGACCTCGTGGCGGTGGAGCATGTCGGCAATGGACATGCCCATCCCCCGAGCGGCCCACCCCAGGTGAGTCTCGAGGATCTGCCCGACGTTCATGCGCGACGGCACGCCCAGCGGGTTGAGCACGATGTCGACCGGCGTGCCGTCTTCGAGGAACGGCATGTCTTCCACGGGCATGATCTTGGAGATGACACCCTTGTTGCCGTGCCGACCGGCCATCTTGTCGCCCACCGACAGCTTGCGCTTGATGGCGACGTAGATCTTCACCAGCTTGATGACGCCAGGCGGCAGATCGTCACCCTTCTTGAGGCGCTCGATCTTGGCTGCGTAGCGCTCGTGGATCTCGTCGATCTTCGCCCGAATCTGGTCGGTGATGCGCCACACGTCGTCTTCGACCTTGCGGTCCTCGACGCCGATACGGTCGTACAGCTCGATGGTGAGCTGCTTGAGGTTCTCGGCCGTGTAGGCCTCACCCGACGCAATGAGCTCGTCACGGGAGTCCGGATCGACGACGGCAACCGTCGCCTTCTGCCCGTCGAGCACGCGAACCAGCTGGCGCAGCGCCGAGTCCTTGATGGTGCGGACCTTCTCGTCGCGGTCACGCTCGATGCGCTTGACGGCCTGGTGCTCGATCTCGATGGCGCGGCCGTCCTTCTCGACGCCCTCGCGCGCGAAGACCTGCGCGCCGATGACGGTGCCCTCCACGCCCGGCGGGACCCGAAGGGACGTGTCGCGGACATCGCCAGCCTTCTCACCGAAGATCGCCCGCAACAGCTTCTCTTCCGGAGACAGCTGCGTCTCGCCCTTCGGCGTGATCTTGCCGACCAGGATGTCGCCCTGCCGGACCTCGGCGCCGATGCGCACGATGCCCGAGTCGTCGAGGTCACGGAGGGCCTCGTCGCCTACGTTGGGGATGTCGCGGGTGATCTCTTCCTTGCCGAGCTTCGTGTCGCGCGCCGCGACCTCGAACTCCTCGATGTGAATCGTCGTGTACAAGTCGTCGGACACGAGACGTTCACTGATGAGGATGGAGTCCTCGAAGTTGTAGCCACCCCACGGCATGAAGGCGACGACCACGTTCTGACCCAGAGCCAGCTCACCGGTGTCGGTGGCGGGGCCGTCTGCGATCACATCCCCACCACGCACTGCGTCGCCTGGGCGAACGACCGGCTTCTGGTTGATGCAGGTGTTCTGGTTGCTCCGCATGAACTTGGTCAGGTTGTAGATGTCGACATCCGCGCCGATCTCGTCATCGACACCGTCTTCGGTCTTGATGACGATGCGGGAGGCATCGACGGACTCGACGATGCCGGAGCGCCGCGCCGTCACCGTGACGCCGGAGTCGCGAGCGACCACACGCTCAATGCCCGTGCCCACCAGCGGAGCCTCGGTGCGCACGACCGGGACGGCCTGGCGCTGCATGTTGGACCCCATCAGGGCGCGGTTGGCATCGTCGTTCTCGAGGAACGGGATGAGGGAGGCAGCCACGGACACCAGCTGGTTGCTGGCCACGTCCATCAGCGTCACATCCTGGGGCGACGTGAGCACGAACTCACCACCCTTCCGCACGGACACCAGCTCGTCGGTGAAGGCGTTGTCGCCGTCGAGAGCAGCCGAAGCCTGCGCGATGACGTGCTCGCGACCCTTCTCGTCGTGCTCTTCGTCCATGGCGTCGAAGAAGGTCAGCTCGTCCTTCACCTTGCCCTCCACCACCTTGCGGTAGGGAGTCTCGATGAAGCCGAACTCGTTCACGCGAGCGTAGGTCGACAGCGACGCGATGAGGCCGATGTTCGGGCCTTCCGGCGTCTCGATCGGACAGATGCGACCGTAGTGAGTGGTGTGCACGTCGCGAACGTCGAAACCAGCACGCTCGCGAGTCAGACCACCCGGGCCGAGGGCCGACAAGCGGCGCTTGTGGGTGATCTCGGACAGCGGGTTCGTCTGGTCCATGAACTGCGACAGCTGACTCGACCCGAAGAACTCCTTCACGACGGCCGAGACCGGCTTGGAGTTGATGAGATCGTTGGGCATCAGCGCCTCGATCTCCGACAGGCTCATCCGCTCCTTGATCGCCTTGCCCATGCGGTCTAGACCAACACGGTACTGGTTCTCGAGGAGCTCCCCCACTGCCCGCACCCGGCGGTTGCCGAGGTGGTCGATGTCGTCGACCATGCCCTTGTTGTTCTTCAGGTCGATCAGGTACTTCACGACCTGCAGGATGTCTTCGCGCGTCAGCGTCGTGTGGTCGAGGGACACGTCGATCATCAGCTTGTGGTTCAGCTTGTGCCGCCCCACGCGCGACAGGTCGTAGCGCTCAGCGTTGAAGAACAGGTTGTCGAAGTGCTGCTTCGCCGTGTCGTACGTGGGCGGGTCACCGGAGCGCAGGCGCCGGTAGATCTCGACGACCGCTTCCTCAGTGCTCTCGATCTTGTCGACCAACAGCGTGTCGCGCAGGAAGGAGCCCACGAGCAAGCCATCGATGAACAGCACGTCGAGCTCGGTGATGCCGGCGCCCAGGATCCTCGCGAGGTTCTCCTCGGTGACTTCCTCGTTGCACTCGACCAGGATGCGGCCGGTCTGCATGTCGACGATGTCCCATGCGCTGACCTTGCCGATGAGGTCTTCTTCGCGGATCGGGATGACGCCGACCTCGACTTCCTGCTCGCGGCCGTCGACCAGGCGGGTCTTCATCTCGAGCATGCCGGCCTTGCGCATCTTGCGCAGGATGTTCTTCAGGAACTTCTTGTCTTTGCGGCAGACGACCTTGCCCTCGGGGTCGACCACATCAACGGTCGCCTTCTGCTGGAAGAGTAGGTCTGCCGTGGTTTCCTTGAACCAGCCCTGGTCGGTCCGGAAGAGCCGCTCACCCTCGTAGAAGTAGTTGAGCAAGGCCTCCGTGTCGTAGCCAAGGGCCCGCAGGAGCACCGTCGCCGGCAGCTTGCGGCGGCGGTCGATGCGCACGTAGAGGATGTCTTTCGTGTCGAACTCGAAGTCGATCCAGGAACCCCGGTTGGGGATGATCCGCGCGGAGAAGATCTCCTTCTGGCCGCCGGTCTTGGACCGGTTGCTGTCGAAGAAGATGCCGGGGCTCCGGTGGAGCTGGCTCACCACGACCCGCTCGGTGCCGTTGATGATGAACGTCCCGTTCTCGGTCATCAGCGGAATCTCGCCGAAGTAGACCGGCTGCTCCTTGATGTTCGAGACCGTGCGGGTGTCGTTCTCGGAGTCCACGTCCCACACCACCAGGCGGACCACCACCTTGATCGGCGCAGAGAAGGTCATGCCGCGCTCACGGCACTCGTCGACGTCGTACTTGGGCGGCTCGAGCTCGTACGAGACGAACTGCAGCGACGCCCGGTTCGAGAAGTCCTCGATGGGGAACACCGAGCGGAACACGGCCTGAAGGCCTTGCTCCTCACGCTCGTCCGCCGGGGTCTCGGGCTGCAGGAAGAGATCGTAGGAGCTCTTCTGAATCTCGATGAGGTTCGACACCTCCAGCACGGTCGGCGTCTTCGCGAAGGTCCTGCGGTAGCGGTAGTTGTTCGCCAGCAGCCTGGACATGGGGTGACTCCGTTCGGGGAGGGGGGAGCGGGCGGACCCGCGATGTTCGTCGACGCGATGGGAGCTTGCTCCCCTGAGGCCTGGTGCCCCAGATAGACCCCAGCCCGGGTCTGGACGAACCAGCCCGGGTGCCGCCTGTCGACGAAGGCGGAAGGGGTCGGGCCTCGCCCCGAAGAGCGAGGCCCATCACACATCTCAGTCGAGCTTGACCTTGGCGCCAGCCTCTTCCAGGGACTTCTTGGCCTCTTCGGCCTCTTCCTTGGAGATGCCTTCCTTGACCTTGACAGGGCAGGACTCGACCATGCCCTTGGCCTCCTTGAGGCCAAGACCGGTCAGGGCACGCACGGCCTTGATGACGGCGATCTTGTTGCCGCCGAACTCTTCCATGACCACGTCGAACTCGGTCTGCTCTTCGGCAGCTTCGCCACCGCCGGCGCCACCGCCGATTGCCCCCATCATCACGGGAGCGGACGCTTCGACACCGAGCTCCTCCTCGAGGGTCTCGATGAGAGCCTTCACCTCGGAGAGCTTGAGGTTCTTGATGAAATCGACGACATCATTCTGGGAAACGGACATTTGATTCTCCGAGCGCCGGGTAGGTACCCCTGGGCGCGATTGGTTTGTAAAACCGGGCTTGCTCCGAAGAGCGGCCTACCCGTTCTGCTCTGATTCGAGCTTGTTGGCGTAGTTGTTCAGCAGGTACAGCAGGTCGCGGGCGGGCGCACGGATGACTCCGAGCACCTGACGCGGCGCCGCCAGGAGGGTCTGCAGGAGAGTGACGAGGAGCTCTTCGCGGCTCGGCAGATCGGCGAGTGCGTCGACCTCCTTGCCCTTGAGCAGATCGCCCTCGAAGAAGCCGACCTTTGCCGCCAGCTTCTTGTTTTCCTTGGCCTGTTCACGGAAGATCTTGGCGACGGCCCCGGGGTCGTCGCCACTCACGATCACCGCCACGTTTCCGCGGAAGTGCTCCGTGAGGCTCTCCATGTCTGTGCCAGCGACGGCACGACGAGCCAGGGTGTTCTTGACGACCTGGAAGCTGCCTCCGGCAGGCTCCACGGCACGTCGCACTGCGTCGAGCTCAGCAACGGAGGATCCCACGTATTCCGTGAGAATGACCAGCGGAGCTTCGGCGAAGCGACCCTGAAGGCCCTCGACCACTGCTGCTTTCTGTTCACGATTCATCGTTCACCTCAGCGGTAGTCGTTCGCCAAGCGTGCCACCTCGTTGGGATCGAGGCGGACGCCGGGGCCCATAGTTGAACTCAAGGCCACGGACTTCACGTACATGCCCTTTGCACTCGACGGCTTCAGGCGCAAGAGCGTGCCGACCAAGGTGAGCATGTTCTCGCGGATCTGCTCCGCGTTCATGTTCGCCTTGCCGATGCTGGCGTGCACGATGCCCGCCCGCTCTACACGGAAGTCGACGCGGCCACCCTTGACCTCGCGGACAGCCTGCGCGACCCCATCCGGACCCACGACCGTACCCGTCTTCGGGTTCGGCATGAGGCTCCGAGGACCCAGGACCCGCCCGAGACGACCGACCTTGGCCATCATCGTGCGAACAGCGATGGCCTTGTCGAAGTCGACCCAGCCTTCGTCCTGAATCTTCTTGATGAGTTCGTCGGCGCCCACGAAGTCGGCGCCAGCCTCCTCCGCAGCCTTGGCAGCCTCGCCCTCGGCGAACACCACCACGCGCACCGTCTTACCGGTGCCGTGCGGCAGGGACACCGCACCGCGGACCATCTGGTCTGCCTGGCGCGGGTTCACCCCTAGCCGCACCGCGAGATCGACGCTTTCGTCGAACTTCGCGGTGGCCGTGTTTCGCACGAGCTCGAGCGCTTCCTCAAGGGGGTACTTGACCCCCTCTTGAACCTGCTCGCGCGCTGCGCGATATCGCTTTCCAACAGCCACTCACATTCTCCTTGGCCGACACCGGAATGTCGACTCACGCCCATCGGGGTGCCCGGGCAGACGGCATACCCTCCCCCGAGCGGGGCGCATGAGGTGCCCAAGGGCACCGGTTGAACACGGGAAGCCGTGGCTAGCTCCCCGAGGCGACGCGGATCAGCTCTCTACGAGCAGACCCGACGAACGCGCAGTACCCTCCACCTGGGACATGGCCGACTCCAGGCTGGTACAATTGAGATCCGGCAGCTTGATCTTGGCAATTTCCTCGACCTGCTCCCGGGTCACCGTGCCCACCTTCTCGAGGTTGGGCGTGCCCGAACCACCCTTGATGCCCGCGGCCTTGAACAGCAGCTTGGCGGTGGGGGGGGTCTTGGTGATGAACTTGAACGAACGGTCAGAGAAGACCGTGATGACGACGGGCACGATGGTGCCATCGCCAGCCTGGGCCTTCGTCTTACTGTTGAACTCGTCGCAGAACTGCTTGATGTTCACGCCTGCCTGGCCGAGGGCCGGGCCGACGGGCGGTGCAGGACGGGCCTGCCCAGCGGGAATCTGCAGCTTGATCTGGTTGACGACCTTCTTGGCCATGACGAACTCCGTGTCCTGTGCGCCGCGTCAGCGACCACAGTGCGAGACAATCAGGAAAGCTTCTCGACCTGGTGAAACGACAGCTCCGTCGGAACCGGTCGGCCGAACATGTTGATGACGACGCGGAGCTTGCCGCGCGTCTCGTTGATCTCTTCGACCGTGCCGCGCATCGACGCGTAGCGGCCTTCGGTGAGGCGGACTTCCTCGCCCACCTCGAAGTCCATCACGGGCTTGACCTCTTCCTCGTCGGACAGCATCTGGGTGATGCGCATCACCTCGGACTCCGGAACCGGCGGCGGGTTGCGCTTGCCGCCCACGAAGCCCGTGACCTTCGGCGTGTCCTTTACGAGGTGCCAGGTCTCGTTGTCGAGGTCCATCTCCACCAGCATGTAGCCGGGGAAAAAGCGACGCGTGACCTTGCGCTTCGTCTTCGGATCCACAACCTGCTCGGAAGGCACCAGCACCCGACCGAATCGGTCGTCGAGCTCGTACATCTCGATCCGCTGCTGGAGGGCCTTCATGGCCTTCTCTTCGGATCCCGAAAGGGTATGGACGGCGTACCACCGCATCGCCATTGCTGCCGCTCCCGCCCGGCGTTGCCGGGTGCTCTCGCTCAGCCCTCTGTAAACAGGACCAGGTCTGCGAGGTTCTTCCAGATGAAGTCATAGACAGCCAGCAGGCTGGCCGTGAAGATTGTGGTGAGAATCACCGTCGTCGACCCACGCACGGCTTCGTCGCGCGAGGGCCAGGTCACCTGCTGCAGCTCTCCGACGACTTCCGACACGAACCCGAGGGCGCGTCGGTTGCGGATGAGCACGCCAAACGACAACGCGCCGACCACCAGCGAAAGGGCAGTGGACGTGTTGACCAGCCCGCCGATCCGATTGTCGGGGAAAGCGAACTGCGCCATGGCTGAGACCGAGGCAGACTGCACCACCAGCCCCGCCATGATGGCGAAGGCGATGAAGCTGAGCAGTACGTAGCGTTGATTCGACACGTTCGGCCTCGGGCGCGACAGGAAGTCGCTAGCAAGCGACGTGCCAACTAGCCCACGCCCACCATGGGCGCAAGCACAACCGCAGCTCGGAGATCCGAGCTGCGGTCAAGTTGGCTTGGCTCCTACTGTGGAGCCAGCGAGGGATACCGCAAACCCGTCCGTATGGACGGGGGCAGTCAGTCGATGATGTCGGCCACCACGCCGGCGCCGACGGTGCGACCACCCTCGCGGATGGCGAAGCGTAGCTGCTTCTCCATGGCGATGGGCATGATGAGCTCCACCTCGATGGTCACCCGGT
>CBDUIC010000151.1:0-14104 GCA_965367245.1 uncultured bacterium
TGTCGGTGTCGGTGTCGGTGTCGGTGTCGGTGTCCGTGTCGGTGTCGGTGTCCGTGTCGGTGTCCGTGTCGGTGTCCGTGTCCGTGTCTGAGTCGGTGTCGGTGTCGGTATCCGTGTCCGTGTCGGTGTCGGTGTCCGTGTCGGTGTCGGTGTCTGTGTCGGTGTCCGTGTCGGTGTCGGAATCACCGGTATCGCAGGGGGTATCGGTCGGGGTGGGCGTCAGCGTGGGGTCGGAGTCCGTCCCGCCATTGCCCGCACACGCCACCATCATCGTCGCTGTCCACATCCAGGGTCTCATCGCGCCTCCTCGACCCAGAAGCTACGTGGGGCGCGCCCCGCGCGAACCCCACGCACCTCCTACGCGCGGCCGGAGGCGAGATGAGCGATGCCAGCCCCTGTGTGCTCTGCGACCAGCCCAGCGACGCGATGGTCGCCGTGCCACCCCGTAGCGACGAGGTGTCGCTGTGCGCCACGTGTGGTCCCATGGTGAGGGGTGAGGCCGACCTCGATGCCACCCACCTGTTCTGCCTGCAGGGAGCGGTGTGGAGCGAGGAGCCCGCCGTGCAGGTCGTCGCGGTGCGGCTGCTCCGTAGGCTTCGCGAGCACGCGTGGGCTGCGGATCTGTTGGACCAGGTCTACCTCGACGACGACACGGCAGCCTGGGTCGACGAGGGGCAGGAGGCGAGGTCCCCCACCCTCGACAGCAACGGAACCCCACTGGCCGACGGTGACTCCGTCACCCTGATCAAAGACCTCGACGTGAAGGGGGCGAACTTCACCGCCAAGCGCGGCACGATGGTGAAGAACATCCGGCTGGGCGACGACCCCGGGCTCGTCGAGGGGCGGGTGAACAAGACGGCGATCTACCTCAAGACCGAGTTCCTCAAGAAGGCGTAGGCCCGAGAGGCTACCCGTCGCGCGCGACGGCCCGCTGAAAGGCCGGCCGCATCATGTGGACCCCGGCATAGGTCATCAGCGCCGACGGCACCTCGAACCCCGCCCGCTGCCCCCACATCAGCGTGTGGACCGCCAGCAGGTCTGCCACGCTGAACCGGTCGCCGACCAGGAAGCTCCCGCCGTCGAGCGCCCCCTCGAGCACCCGCGCCGACCGAGCGAACTCCCACTTCGCCGCCTCGATCACCTCTGGCACCCGCAGGTGCTCGGGCAGCGCGAACTTGTGCTTGGCCTTCAGCCAGCACGCCTGCTCGAGCTCGGTGAGCACGAAGAAGGCCCACCGCTCGCACTGCGCCCGCTCCCAGCTGCCAGACGGAGGAGCCAGCTGCGCCTCCGGGCGCTGGTCTGCCACCCACAGACAGCACGCGGCCGACTCGGTCATCACCCGCCCGTCGACCACCATCGCCGGCACCTTGCCCATCGGATTGATCCGCAGGTAGCTCGGATCACGCGGAGAGGTGTGCTCCATCCGGTAGTCGAGCCCGACCTCCTCGAGGGCCCACTGCACCCGCGTGGCCCGCGTGGCATGCCCCATCCCATAGACGACGATCTCCATGAACCCTCCGTGGGACCCCTCTACCCGCCCCGACCGCGGCACGCGCGCAGCCCCCTCCTGCACGCTGGCATCGGCCCCCGGCCCGTGGCATACTGCCCTCGCTGCGCGCGGCCTCGCCCGAGTCCGCCCACCCCCTCGCCACCCTGGCGCCCCCTTTCCTACCGACACCCCGAGAGGTACCCCATGGGACTCCTGTCTGGTGGCCTGAACGGCCGCCGCTACCGCATCACCTCGCCCCTGCCCGACGCCTTCCGCGACGTGTTCATGGAGGCGCTGCGCGAGCACAAGATGGTCACCGACCTGGAGGCCTCCGACGGTGAGCCCCGGGTGGGCTGGGTGCACGCCTTCGACCCGTCGCTGGCCACCTTCGAGCTCAACGACTTCCTGTTCGACCGGTTCCTCGTCGTGACGATGCGCATCGACAAGACCAGCGTCAACGGCCGCTTCCTGAAGATCGCCCTCGCCGAGCGCGAGCGCGCCCTGTGCGAAGAGCGTGGGCTGGAGAAGCTCACGAAGTCCGAGCGCGAGATGATCAAGGAGCAGCTCGAGGCTGAGCTCACCCGCCGCGCGCTGCCCAGCGTGTCGACCTGCGACCTGGCGTGGGACATCACCACCGGCGAGCTCATCGTCTTCTCCACCTCCGAGACCGTGCTCGAGCTGGTCGACAACCTGTTCTTCGAGACCTTCGGCGTGCCGCTGCGCCCGGAGCGCATGTGTGACTGGCTCACCGAGAAGTTCGACCGCAACGAGGTCGTGCAGCGCGCCAGCCAGTACCTCCCCGACGCCCGCGGCGGCCAGGGGCGGGGCGAGGTCGAAGACGGCTACCACACCGACGACCCCCTCGAGGGCGCCCACAAAGGCCTTGCGGTCGACTTCATCACCTGGCTGTGGCTGCAGTCGGAGTCCTCCGATGGGCACTTCCGCGTGCTCGACGGCGGTGGAGCCCGCGAGGCCGCCCTTGCCAAGCTCGACGACGAAGGCGACGACGAGTGGAACGACATCACCGAGACGCTGCGCCACGCCGACCTCACCCTGTGGCTCGAGGGCAAGCTCAAGCTCGCCAACCTCGGCGTCGACGACAGCCCCGAGACCACCACCATCGTGGGTGAGGCGCCGACCACCACCGACGCAGCCCGCCACGACGTGCAGGCCGGCAAGCAGCCCGTCGAGGCCACCATGGGCCTCAAGCTCGACGAGCTCGAGTGCAAGATGACCCTCGTCGCGACGGCGGGAGGGCTGGCGATCACCGGGCTGAAGCTGCCCTTCGAGGTCAAGCAGGGCACCGACGAGAAGATCTTCGAGCGGATGATGCTGCTCGACCTCATCCACACCACGGTCAAGCAGCTGTTCCAGCAGTTCTACCTGGCCCGCACCAGCCCCGCCTGGTTCCAGCGCGTCGGCGCCTGGATGCAAGACGAGCTGGCCGCGAAGTAGCCGCTCAGCACGACCTCAGGGCCACTGGCCCTGCAGGTCGACGGGCAGGTCGCCCAGCGGGGTGACCACGGTGGCCTTCAGCTGCAGGCCCAAGCCCTGCTGTAGGGCGGTCACCAGCGCCGCGGTGGCCTGGCCGATCTCCACGACCAGGGGAAAGGCCAGGGCACCCTCCCCGCGCTCCAGGCGGCCGTGAAACAGCGGCACGGCCCCGACCCGCACCGCCCAGTCGAGGTCGCGCAGGGGCACGTCGACCACCGCGGTCACCCGCGCCGCGAGCCGCACCAGCGACACCTCGTCGATGACGAAGCCCAGCCCTCCCAGCGAGGGCAGGCGCACCGCCGGCAGCGTGCCCTCCGTGGCCACAGGGAGATGCCACGCCCCCAGCGCGGTGGTGCCGTGCACGTCGAGAGACACGCCGTAGGGCACCTCGTCGCCCATCGCCCCCGCCGCGCTCCACAGGTCGACCCAGCGCCAGTGAATAGGGACCTCGATCACGCTCGGCGACGAGGCCGCCACGGCCCCCTCCGGCGCGTGCCCCGACGCCACCTCCACCCCGGCCACCACCAGCGACCAGTCGGCCCCCACGTCGGCGGACACCGGCCAGGGGTTGTCGACGACGACCTGCACGAGGCCCTCGGCGCCCTCCATCGACAGCGAGCGCACCTGCAGCTCCCCCAGCGAGGCGCTGGGGGTGTAGCCGGCACAGCCGACGAGCAACGAGAGGAAGACCATGCCTCCCCCGTATCCGAGCCCCCGCCTCAGGCGGCGGCGGCCCGGAGCAGGTCGTCGCGCACATCCCCCTGGTAGGCACGCTCCAAGGCCTGAAGCGCCGCCGCGTCGAGGGCCTCGGGGAGCTTCACCTGCACGTGGACGTACAGGTCGCCGGCGGCCTTGCCTCGGCGAGCGACGCCCTTCCCACGGAGCCGCAACGTGCGACCAGCCTGGGTCCCTGCGGGCACCTTGAGGTCGACCGCCCCGTCGAGGGTCGGCACCCGCACCGAGCCGCCACCGATGGCCTCGGCCACCGTCACCGGCAGGTCGACATGGAGGTCTTCGCCCTCGCGGCGAAACACCGGGTGGGCCTCGATGCGCAGCGTGAGGTGCAGGTCGGAGCCCGGTGGGCCTCCAACCCGGTCGCCCTGGCCCTTCAGGCGTAGGGTCTCCCCGTCACGCACCCCGGGGGGGATGCGCACCGACATCGAGCCGGCCTGGGTGGTGAGCTGGCGCACGCCGCCGAGGCAGGCGGTACGCAGGTCGAGGCTCAGCTCGGCGCGCACCCCCGGCGTCTGCCCGCCGAAGCCCTGACCACCGAAGCCGCCGAAGCCCTGCCCTCCTCGGGGCGCGCCACGGCCGCCCCCGAACAGCTGCGACAGCAGGTCGTTCATGTCGAAGTCGCCGGTGCCATCGAAGCCGCCCCGTGGGTCGCCACGGAAGCCGCCACGGGCCATCGCCGGGTCGAAGCCGGGCTGCAGGCTCACCGGCCCGAACTCGTCGAACAGCGCACGCTTGTCGGGGTCGGACAGTACCTCGTGGGCACGACCGACGGCCTTGAACTGCTCGGGGTCACCACCACGGTCGGGGTGGTAGGCCTTCGCGAGCTTGCGGTAGGCCTTCTTGATGGCGGCCGCATCGGCATCCTTGGCGAGACCGAGGACGCGGTAGGGGTCGAAGGTGGCGTTCATGCAGTCCTCCCGGAGCCCACCACGGCGAGTGCTGGGCGGATGACGGCGCCGTCGAGGCGCTGAAGGCCTCGGCGCTCGAGGGCGATGACCTCCCCCTCGGGCCCGTCGCCCAGGCCGATGGCCTCGTGACGGGTGGGGTCGAAGCGGTCGCCCGGATGGGTGAAGCGGTGCACGCCGGCCTCGGCGAGGCGGCGCTCCATGCGGTCGCGCAGGGCTCGCAGGCCCTCCGCCACCGTGGGATCGGACACGTCGGTCAGCGCGCGGTCGAGGTCGTCGAGGCTGTCGGCCACGGTGAGCAGCGCCTGCTCCCGCCCCTCCCCCCGAGCGCGCTGCACCGCTTCGTCGCGGTGGCGGCGTACGTTGGCGAGGTCGGCGCGCAGCTCGGCGAGCTGGGCCTCGAGGACAGCGAGTTCCTCGTCGTCGACGGCTCGCAGCGGAGCAGGGGCCGGCTCGGGCTCGGCCTCGACCAGCACAGCGTCGAGGCCGGCCTTCACCACCGCGAGCTCGTCGCGGAGGGCCGCCGACTCGGCGCTGACCCGTGCCGCACGGCGCTCCACCTGAGCCAGACGCGCCTCGGCTTGCTCGGCTCGGGCCTGCGCCCGCTGAGCCTCGTCGCGTAGAGCGAGGGCGGTATCGAGAGGGACCGTCCGTGCGGCGGCGCGGCGTCCCCAGGGGTCGTAGGCATTTCGCATGATGTCTGCCTCCTGACTCACAAGTAGACACCGGCCTGGCCTCGTCACCGGGTTGCTCACGCTGCATCCGTGCTTACATGCGCGCACCCGCGAACCCGAGGTCCCCCATGCTCACCCACGTCGTCTGCTTCCGCTTCGCCTCCCTCGACATCGCCGAGGAGGCTCGCCAGCGCCTGCTGAGCATGGAGGGCAAGGTGCCCGGCCTCAACGCCATCGAGGCCGGCGTCGACCAGACCCGCTCGGGCCGCAGCTACGACCTGGCCCTGATCACCCGCCACGACGACCAGGCGGGCCTCGACGCCTACGGCGGCCACCCCATCCACAAAGAGGTACTGGCCTGGCTCAAGCCCCGGATCGAGGCGGTTGTGGCCGTCGACTTCGCCAGCTAGCCTCCGAGATCATATGCGTCGGTACCAGGAGGTACCATGCAGACCCGCGCCGCTGTCGCGTTCCAGGCCGGAAAGCCGCTCTCCATCGAGACCGTAGAGCTGGCGGGCCCCCGCGAAGGGGAAGTCCTCGTCGAGATCATGGCCACGGGCGTGTGCCACACCGACAAGTACACCCTGTCAGGAGCCGATCCCGAGGGCCTGTTCCCCACCATCCTCGGCCACGAGGGCGCCGGCATCGTGCGTGAGGTGGGCAAGGGCGTCACCAGCCTGAAGGTCGGCGACCACGTCATCCCCCTGTACACCCCCGAGTGTCGGGAGTGTGAGTACTGCCTGAACCCCAAGACCAACCTGTGCCAGGCCATCCGGTCCACCCAGGGCAAGGGCCTGATGCCCGACGGCACCAGCCGCTTCTCTCTGAACGGCGAGCCCCTGTTCCACTACATGGGCACCTCGACCTTCGCCAACCACACCGTGCTGCCCGAGATCGCGCTGGCCAAGATCCGCCCTGACGCGCCCTTCGACAAGGTCTGCTACATCGGCTGCGGCGTCACCACGGGCATCGGCGCGGTCATCCACACTGCCAAGGTCGAGCCCGGCTCGAAGGTGGTGGTGTTCGGCCTCGGCGGCATCGGCCTCAACGTCATCCAGGGCGCACGCATGGTGGGCGCCGACCAGATCGTCGGCGTCGACATCAACCCCGGTCGTCGCGCGATGGCCGAGCGCTTCGGCATGACCCACTTCGTCGACCCCAACGAGGTGGAGGGGGATCTGGTCCCCTACCTGGTCGACCTCACCGGCGGCGGTGCCGACTACACCTTCGAGTGCATCGGCAACGTCGACGTGATGCGCACCGCGCTGGAGTGCGCCCACAAGGGCTGGGGCGAGTCGATCATCATCGGCGTCGCCCCCGCCGGCGCCCAGATCCAGACCCGCCCGTTCCAGCTGGTCACGGGCCGTTCCTGGCGTGGCTCGGCCTTCGGAGGCGCCCGGGGCCGCACCGACGTGCCCAAGATCGTCGACTGGTACATGGACGGCAAGATCGACATCGACAGCCTGATCACCCACGTGCTGCCGCTGGAGGGGGTCAACCAGGCCTTCGACATGATGGAGCGCGGCGAGTCGATCCGCACCGTGCTCACCTTCTAGGCGTCTCCCCATCTCTACAGCTGACTAGGCACCTTCAGCCGAGGCGCTCTCGGTGCCATCGGAGGTGGTCGCCGAGGAAGGTCGCGATGAAGAAGTAGCTGTGGTCGTAGCCTTCGTGCCGTCGAAGGGTCAGGGGGACTCCGACCTCGCCGGCCGCCGCCTCCAGCAGGTGCGGGTGCAGCTGCGACTCGAGGAAGCCATCGGCGAGGCCCTGATCGACGAGGACATCGCCGTGCCAGCCCCGGCGCTTCAGCAGCTCAGCTGCGTCGTGAGCCTCCCAGGCCGCCCGGTCGTCGCCCAGGTAGGCCGACAGCGCCTTGGTGCCCCACGGGCACTGCGTGGGCGCGCAGATCGGGGCGAAGGCGGAGACCGAGGCCACCTGCTCGGGGTGGCGCAGGGCCAGGGTGAGGGCCCCGTGGCCGCCCATGGAGTGCCCCGTGAGCCCGAACCGCCCCACCTCGCCACCGCGCACCTCGGCCACCACCGCGGGCAGCTCCTGCATCACGTAGCGCTCCATCTGGTAGTGGCGTGCCCACGGCGCCTGCGTGGCGTCGAGGTAGAAGCCCGCCCCCTTGCCCAGATCGTAGGCCTCGTCGTCGGCCACCTCCTCGCCCCGCGGGGAGGTGTCGGGGCACACCACGACCATCCCGAGCTCGGCGGCGAGCCCCTGAAAGCCCCCCTTGGTGACTACGTTTTGCTCGGTGCAAGTGAGCCCCGACAGGAAGAACAGCACCGGTGCAGAGCTGGCTCCCTGTGGCGGCAGGTAGATCCCCGCGCGCATCGGCGTCGAGGTAGCGGCACTGTCGTGCTGCACGACGAGCTGCCGGCCTCCGAAGCTGCGCTGGTCGCTGACGGTCTCGAACGGCATGGGGCCTCCACCCCAGCTGCCTATGGCCTGCCTACGCTTCGATCCAGGCCATCTTCAGCGGCGGCTGGCCATCGGGGCTCGGCAGGTCGGTATCGGGCAGGATGCGCTCGATGGATCGGAGCGGGCGCCCGGCCTTGGTGGCACAGCGCCGCATCACCTCCACCCACTCCTCCCACGCCACGGAGGCCACGTGGTTTGTGGCCAGCAGGTGCCCGCCCTTGGCCGTCGCCAGCAACGCCGGCTTGAACAGCGTGGGGTAGTCGCGGATCACGTCGACCGCCCCGAAGGCCGACCGCGCCCACCGCGGCGGGTCGAGGACCACCAGGTCGAAGACCCGTGCCGACAGCTTGGTGAACCGAGGCCGCTTGCCTCGTCGGCCGCCGGGCTTCAGCCCCGCCAGCTGGCGCATCACCGGCAGGCAGTCTTCCTGCAGGTAGCGCTGGCCCGTCAGGCCGTTGGCGGCTTCGTTGCTGCGGCCGACCTCGAGGGCGGAGGCGGCGAAGTCGACGTTCCACACCTCGCTGGCCCCGCCCGCCTGGGCCGCGAGCCCCACCCCACAGGTGTAGGCGAACAGGTTGAGCACCGAGCGCCCTTGAGACTCCGCGGCCACCCGGCGGCGCCCCGCGCGCAGGTCGAGGAACAGCAGGGGGTCGTGGCCGTGATGCCGCGGGCGGACGTCATGGCGCAGCGAACGCTCGGTCCCCCACACCTCCTCGGGAAGCTCCACCTCGTGGAACAGCCCGTAGTCGGGCGCCCGCCCCGAACGCCGGCTGGGCGCACGGTGGTTCCACACGCCGACCAGCTCGGCCCCCAGCACCTCGGAGGCCAGCCCCACCAGCGCCTCGAGCTCTCCTGCCTCGAGGGGACGCCGCCAGGTCTGCACCAGCAACACCGGCCCGTAGCGGTCGACCGCCACGCCAGGAGCCCCCTCCACCGTGCCGTGCAGCAGGCGCACGCAGTCGGTTCCTTCGTCGGCGAGGGAGGCGAGCAGATCGACGCGGCGCTCCAGGGCGCTGCGGAGGAGGTCGGTGAGCATGGGACCGCCCCTAAGCGGGTGCGGTAGGCTCCGCGAGGAGGTGGCCTTGTCGCCGCTGGTGTTCCTGGGCGAGATCGCTGGCCTGTCGGCGCTGCTGTGCGGCCTGCACGCGCTGCGCCCACGCTTCGGCCTCGCCCCGGTCTACACCGTGTTCGGCTTGCTCGAGGTGTTCCTCTTCGTGGCCGGCAAGGGCGGCGCCGACCGCCCCGTCGCGGTGCTGTTCGGCGACATGGTGGCGTCGATCAGCGCCCAGATGTTCATGCCGCTGATGCTCGTCACCGTCGTGATCATCTACACGCTGGAGGGCACCAAGGAGGCCCGCCGGGTCATCGCCAGCGTCATCGGCGTCTACCTGTTCCACGGGCTCGTCGACGAGGTGATCTGGCTGCACGGCACCCACGTGCCCCCCGGCTACACCGACCTCACGGGCGACGCCCTGCTCGACTACGACCAGCGCAGCCGGGTCGCCTCCCTCATCGCCATCCTGGCCGACTTCGTCACCATCGTCGTCGTCTACCAGTTCCTCCACAACCGTCTCCGGTGGACCACGATCTTCCTGCCCATCTGGATGGCCCTGGTCGCGGGCATGGTGTGCGACTCGGTGGTCTACGCCGGCCTCAACGGCAACCTCGTCGGCCGCGACGGGCTGCGGCTCCTCGAGAAGGTGCAGTGTGGCGCAGCCGCAGCCCTGCCGGCCGGCATCTACATCCGCTACCAGCTGCAGGCGGCGGGGGCCGGGGCCATCCTCGACCGCGACGCCATGGAGCTCCTCGACCTGCGGCGTCAGGTCAAGGAGGCGCAGCAGCAGCTGCAGGCCCAGCAGCAGGCCTACCGGTTCATCCGCGAGACCTTCTCCCGGTATGTGTCGCCCCAGGTGGTCGAGCAGCTGGTCGCCGACCCCGGCAAGGTGGAGCTGGGCGGGGAGCTGCGCGAGGTGACGGTGCTGTTCGCCGACATCCGCGGCTACAGCACGCTGTCGGAGAAGCTGTCGCCCACCCAGGTCATCGCGATGCTCAATGCCTACTTCCAGGAGGTCGGGCAGTGCGTGCTCGACGCGGGGGGCATGATCAACGAGATCGAGGGGGACGGCATCCTCGCGGTGTTCGGGGCCCCCCTGCCTTCGGAGGACCACGCAGACCGCTCCCTACACGCCGCGGCCGCGATGCTCGAGGCCGTCGAGCGCCTCAACGAGACGTGGAGGGCCGATGGCACGATCGAGCACCTCAGGGCCGCCGGCATGGACAAGCTGTCGATCCGCATCGGGGTGCACACCGGCGACGTGGTGGTGGGCAACGTAGGCACCAAGGACCGAGTCAAGTACGCGGTGATCGGCGACACGGTGAACACCGCCGCCCGGGTCGAGGGGCTGAACAAGGAGCTCGGAACACCGATGCTGTGCACCAGCTCCACCGCCGAGCGGCTACAGAGCCCGGTAGACCTCACCGACCACGGCGACCACGCCGTGAAGGGCCGACAGGAGCGCGTGCGTGTCTATTCTCTCCCGAAAGCGTCGTAGTGCCCCCGACATCCACGGCTTCGTAGCGCCTGGCTTCGAGGGGGTCCGGAAGGCCTTCGAGGCCAACTTCACCGAGCGAAGGGAGCTCGGGGCTGCCTTCTGCGTGCACCTCGACGGCGAGGTGGTGGTCGACCTGTGGGCGGGCACGGCCGACCCGACGACCGGGCGGGCGTGGAGAGAAGACACCCCCATGGTGGTGTTCTCGGCGACCAAGGGCCTCGCGGCGATGCGCATGCTGCAGCTCACCGAGCAAGGCATCTTCGACCCCGACCAGCCCGTCGCTGAGTACTGGCCCGGCTTTGCGCAGCAGGGAAAGGAGTCGATCACCGGGCGGATGATCCTCAACCACCGGGCCGGGCTGTCCTACCTCGACGACCCGCTGTCCATCCACGACTTCGCCGATCCAACGGGCAAGGTGGCCGCTGCGCTGGCTCGTCAGCGCCCCCACTGGGCTCCCGACAGCGACCAGGGCTACGCCGCCTGCAGCTACGGCGCCTACGTCGGCGAGCTGCACCGGCGGCTCACAGGCGAGTCCCTCGGCACGGCCTTTCGCCAGCATGTGGCTGAGCCGCTGGGCCTCGACACCTGGATCGGCGCGCCCCCTGAGGCCATCGGTCGGGCCGCACGCCTCGTGCCGGTCGGCCCCCGCGAGGTCGCGACCCGGCACCTGCCGACGCTGCTCACCCGTCGCAACCACGAGGGGCGCCTGTTCCGGCGCATCGTGCAGTCCAAACACCTGGTGCGACGGGCCTTCGTCAACCCCGACATGGGCGGCTTCGAGGCGGTGAACGACCCGCGGGTGATCAGCTACGAGCTGCCCTGGATGGGCGCGCTGACCACCGCTCGCTCGCTATCGCGCGCCTATGCCGCCATGGTGGGCCCCGTCGATGGCGTGCAGCTGGTGCACGACGACAGCCTCGCTGCGCTCAAGCCGCGCCAGACGTGGTCGGTTCGCGACCGGGTGCTGCAGAAGCCCGTGGGGTGGTCCCAGGGCTTCCTCAAGGAGGAGGCCAGGCTCTTCTCGCCCAACCCCCACTCCTTCGGCCATGCCGGGGCGGGGGGCTCGGTGGGCTGGGTCGATCCCGACCGCCGCCTGTCGATGGGCTACGTCATGAACCGGATGGACTGGCGGATTCGCTCGCCGAGGGCGCTGGCCTTGGCCCACGCCACCTACGCTGCGGCTACTTGAGCTCCCAGCGCACCATCATCTTCTCCTGCACCAGGGGCGTCTCGCAGATGCGGCACACGCCTTCCTTGACGAAGCCACCGCTGTGGCCGGGCTCGGGGCACACCCACCGCAGCTCCTCGACGGGCTTCACCTCGTCGCGGCGCACGATCTTGCCTGTGGACAGCTGCACCTGCTCCCAGTGATTCTCGGTCGACATCGCTCCTCCGAGCGAACGCCTTAGCCCCCGCGGCGCCGAATGCCAAGCCCCCTGAAATAGCGGTGGACCCCGCCCGTAGCGCCCTCACAGGAGGTCGGTATGGCTGAAGGGTTCGAGATCGCGTTGGTGTTCCTGGGCATGTCCTCGCTGGTGGCCGTGCCGCTGGCCACCCTCATCGGGCTGCCGCTGGCGGCCTGGCTGGGCCGTGCATGGATCCGGCTGCGGGAGCGGGAGATCGAGCTGCAGGCCCTCACGGTCGCAGCGCAGATCCGCGAGGCGCACCTCGGCCACCTCCCGCAGTGGGTCGATGCCAACGACCCGCAGGCGCTGCTCGCCTGGGCTCGCGCCGATCGGGAGCTGCAAGGCCTCGAGGCCCACTGAGCTCAGGCGGGCTCGGGCAGGGAGCGCTCGAAGGCGAAGGTGCCGAAGGGCACGAAGCTGGCGAAGCCACCGACGACGATCCGCGTCAGCGACCAGCCCTGCTGCACCCCGACGACGAACAGCAGCACCGTGTAGGCCATGAACAGCACGCCGTGGGCCCATCCGGGCACCATCGTCGCGTGCTCCCAGCCCAGGCCGTACTTCAGCGGCATGGCCACCCCCATCAGCAGCAGCAGCGAAAGACCCTCGAGGCGGGCCACCCACAGGAAGGCTGGCAGCATCGCGGTCACCACCCGGCCGGGGCGCAGACGAGCTCGTTGGCTGCCGAGGCCCCGCTGCTGCCGACATGGCGGTCCATCGGCTTCTCCACGGTGCCCGGCACGCCAGCGCAGTAGCCGTTGAGGGAGTGGGACCTCCCGATACACTGCCCCGCGCCCGTGCCCTGCTCGGCACAGAAGGTGGTCGCCGCGCCGTCACGGTCGAGGCAGTAGCCTTCGCAGGGCATGGTGCACACGCCGGTGGTGGCGCCGCTGGCGGTGGGCTCGCAGTAGGCGAAGAACTCGGTCTGCCAGCACTGGTCGTCGGCGGGGTCGCAGGGCTCGCCGAGGAAGGGCAGGTCGACCGGCGTGCCAGCGTTGAGGAGCGGGAAGGCGAGCGGGTCGTCGAGGGAAACGAAGGTGTAGCCGCGGCCTGCGAGGTCGTCGATGACCGCCTGCAGAGTGTCGGCGGTGTAGCTGTGGATGTCGTGGAACAGCAGCACGCCCCCGTCGAAGCGCTCGACCTGCTCGAGGATCAGCCCCTGCATGTCGTCGGCGTGCTCTTCGGGGACCCGCCAGTAGTCGGAGGGCTCGCAGACCCCGCGGTCGCCCACGGCGGCGTAGCACCAATCGGCCGTGTCGATGTGCCAGCCCGCCACGAACATCCCGCGGTCGACCACCCGGTCGACGGCGTCGCAGTCGGAGGCGCCGTAGGGAAAGCGGAAGAAGTCGACCGGGCCGAAGGTCTCGAGCAGGTCGGTGGTGTCGTCGATCTCCTCTTCCATCGCCGTCGTCGACAGCGAGGTGAGCTCGGGGTGCGACCAGCTGTGGTTGGCGATGAGGAACAGCGGGTCGGCCACGATCTCCTCGACCAGCGGCCACACTGCAGGGTCGGACACGCGCTCGCCGAGCATGAAGAAGGTGGCGGGCACGTCGTTGGCCCGCAGGGTGTCGAGGATCTGTGGGGTGTAGACGCTGCTGGGGCCGTCGTCGAAGGTGAACGCGACGACGCCGCCGAGGGGAGCAGGGTCAGCCGGATCGATGCCCGAGCAGTCCCACCGCCGGTCGAGGGGGACGTAGGTGGTGTCGGTGTCGGTGTCGGTGTCGGTGTCGGTGTCCGAATCGGTGTCGGTGTCCGAGTCCGTGTCGGTGTCCGAGTCGGTGTCGGTGTCGGTGTCGGTGTCGGCGGGCGACGACGTTTCCTTGAGGTCGGCGCCGCCGCCAGAGCAGGCGGCCAAAGCCAACAGGCAAGCCAGCGAGATGTGGTGGCGCATGTGGAGTCCCCCTGAGAGGTAGGGAGGTAACACCACGCTGGTCGGTCGCGCGCGGGCGCCGCGCACCACGCACCTCTCGATTCGGGGGTCCGATTCGGGGGTCGTCTCGATTCGGGGGTCTCGATTCGGGGGTCAGGACGCTAGGTGTTAGATGTCCACCACCCTCGATTCGGGGTCTCGATTCGGGGGTCAGGACGCTAGGTGTTAGGTGTCCACCACCCGGGTCTCGATTCGGGGGTCAGGACGCTAGGTGTTAGATGTCCACCACCCGGCTGTTCGCGGACCCGGGCCTTTGGTACGCCAGCACGACGGGCACCAAGCTGCGTACCCAGCGTTTGCCAGCCGCCATGCACGTCGCGGCACCAGGGAGACCGGAGGGAGCAGCGGGTGACGAGGCGGGCGAAGGGAGCCTGCGAGCGCAGCCAACGAGTGCACGCTGCGGCTCCCCCGGAGGTCGACCGCAAGGGGACTGGGCGCAGCCCGGCGATCGGGTAGCCGGGAGGGGTCACCCCCTCCCAGCCCCCACACCACCGT
>CBDUIC010000152.1:0-14093 GCA_965367245.1 uncultured bacterium
GCCGGGAAACACGGTAATGGTGTCGAGCCCGTCTTCCGCGGCCGCCTCACACGTGCCCAGGTAGGCGTCACGGTCGCAGGCCAGCCCGGGCTCGTAGGTGCCAGCGCCTGCACCGGGAACCGGGGCCGCACAGTCGGCCTCCGCGGCCTCCATCGTCCACCCCGAGCCCGTGTATTCCTTGCACTCCGCGCCTTGCGAGAACGGGTTGGTGTAGCGGCACCGGTCGACGGACGCGTCGGTCGACGGCTCCGACAGCGACGGGCTCGTGGTCGACACCAAGGTCTCACTGGACAGGCCCGTAGGGCCCGCGGTGCCCGAGCCACCATCGTCGCCCGTCGAGCCACACCCCACCAGCGCCAACCACACAGACATCCACCGCATACACCCTCCGCAGGGGGAGGTGTATCATGTTTGTACAGTGTTTGGACAGTCTTTGACGGTTGTTGGCTACCGGGTGAGGTCGGCGAAGGAGTCCATCGGGTGGTCCCAAGACGACAGAGCCACCGTGGGACCGCCGCCGACGGGCTGCAGCAGCACGTCGCTTAGGGCGAGCGCGGCATCGCTGAACTCGGGCTGGGAGTTGTGCGCATCGACGTCGATGGTCGCCGTGCCAGCGATCGCGACGTACTCGTCGTAGACCACGCCACTGCCCGTTCCAGCGCACCAGCCCAGGTCGACCTGGTCGCCGAGCACGACGCGGAGGCGAGCGCCGTCGACCGCTAGGTCTACGGTGAACACCTGGTCGTTCCCCGACGACAGGGCCGGCGCGGTGATGTCTTCTGCGTCGAAGTCCATGCCGAGGGTGGCGTCACCCGACACAGCGTAGAAGTGCGTCACGCAGGCAAACAGCTCGGTGAGATCGGACTCGAACCCCGCAACGAGCGCGGCGGGCGGCGGAGCACCGGTGTCGTTGCTGTCAGCTGACGGGTCGGTGTCGGTGTCGGTGTCGGTGTCGGTGTCGACATCCGTGTCGGCGTCCGCGTCGGCGTCCGTGTCGCTGTCGGTGTCGGCATCCGAGTCGCCGTCGGCATCCGTGTCGGTGTCGCTGTCGCTGTCGGCATCCGTGTCGGTGTCCGTCGGCGACGTGGGGCTGGTGTCCACCGTCTCGATGGAGCCCACCTTGCCCCCCCCACTGCAGGCGCCGAGCCCAACGCATAGCGCAGCGACCAGCAGACGCGTGGCAAGCTCCGGGTCGAGAGGAAGCGCCTTCACGGGGCGACCTTCGTGCGGCGCTCGGCGAACGACACCTGCCCGTAGCGGGAGATCCACTCGATCCCCAGGCTCCCCAACGGGCGGACCTCCCCGTCTTGCGGCTCACCGTCGCCGTTGGCGTCGACGAACAGGGAGAGGGCGGCGAAGGAGGGATCGGATGCGTCGAGGTAGCCGTCGCCGTTGTCATCGAAGGCGATCAGCGACTCGGGGCCAGCATCGAGCTTGGAGCGCGCACCCGCACGGTCCACCTTCATCGAGGTGAGCAGCTCGACCCGCCCCGACACCGGCTCCGTGCCCTTCATCAGCCGCACACCTGGGGCGAGGGCCGCGGTGTCGGCGAGGATCACCCCCGCCAAGCGCTCCCCGTAGGCTTCCACGTCGAGGGTCAACCGGCCCATCGGCAGCCCCCCCGCCAGCGCCAGCGCACCACACCACCACAGCATCCGCCACCTCCACCCGGCCTTTCCTGCAGGATGCATGCCCGAAAGACCAGCCCATTATGGTGGTTTCCCCGTGGGGGTGCGACCACGGTGCCGCAGGCGCTAGTCGCGAACCACCGCGTCGGTGTCTACGAACGAGTCTGTAGGGGGCTCGAAGCCCCACAGCAGGGCCTCCTGCTCGTCCATCATGTCGAAGTAGCGGTGAAACCAGTCTTCGAACAGGTCGGCCGTCTGCAGCGACAGGCCCAGCCAGGCGCAGATGCGATGGATCCACTCTCGCTCGGTGTCGGTGTATTCGCCGTCGATGCAAGCGATGAGGATGCAGTCGCGCAGGACCACCCGGCGCGTCATGTCGCTCATGCCCTCGGGCAGCTCCGGCAGCTCGTCGACCCCGTCATCCCACAGGTGGCTGTCATCGACACCGAGGATCCGGGCGCGGCTGACGACGAAGTCGCGCTCGACGGGCTCGACGCCGTGCACCTTCACCACCACGATCAGCGCGCGCAGGTAGGTCTCGGCGTCGAAGTCGTCGAGGAAGTGGCGGGTGGGGTCGTGCACGGGGACCTCTCGTGAGCTGTGTCTATCGTCGCTCAGGAACCGCGTCGTTGCGTCAACGTTCCACCGACTCGGCCAGGGCACGCAGCAGCTCGCGCCGGGTGGTGATGTCGAGGGGGCGCGCCTCGTCGTCGACGAGGGGGAGGCAGCCGATGCCGCGGCGGTACAGCACGGCGGCGGTGGTGCGCGCCGACAGGCGACGCCGGGTCGCGATGGGGCGGCTGGCTACGTCGGCGGCGGTGAGGTGGTCGGCCAGGTCGTCTTCCACCGCTACGTCGCGCAGCGACAGCACCCCGACCAGGCGCTCCTCCCGCACCAGCAGGGCGTGCAGCAGCCGTTCGCGGGCCAGCCACGACCGTGCCTCGTGGGCTGGCAGGTTCGCATCGAGGAGGGGCAGTGGGTCTTGGGTGAGCGGGAGCGGCTGGTCGGGCAGCGCCTTCGCAGCGACGCCCACCGCGTCGTGCTCGGTGAAGATGCCCACCGGCACCCCGTCGTCGCGGGCCACCACCACCAGGTCTTGGGTGGTGCGGTCGAGGCGTCGGAGGGCGTCGCCCACCCCGACGGCCGGGCTCAGGACCACGTCGACCTGCCGCTGCAGCACCCTCGCGGTGGTGTGATCGAAGCTCTCCTCGATCCACAGCCGGTGCCGGCGCAGCTCGTGATCGGTGACCACGCCCGTGCACCGCCCGCTGCCATCGACCACCGGCAGGTGGCGCACCCCGAGGCGAGCCATGATCGCAGCGCAGTGCACCCCAGGCGTGGTGTCGGCGACGACGTTGGGGGGGTGGCTCATCACATCAGCGAGTCGCATCGGGTCTCCACGGGCTCACATCGGGGTTGCGCCGGGATCGTAGGGCGTGTTCACCACGATGACGTAGCCATCGAGGTCGTTGAGGACAATGGCCCAGTGCCTCGCCGACGGATTGAAGTGCGGCCCCTCCACCCGCACCACGTCGTGCTGGGACCTCGCCCAGACGGCGTCGAGCGCGGCGCGGTCGGCGACCTCGAAGAACAGTGAGGCACCATTGCCCACGGGCAGCGAAGGCGACCCGAGGTAGGCGTGCTCGTGGGCATCCCATCGATGGAGCTGCAGCAGCAGGGCCGATGCGTAGGGTTCTCCCTCGAACAGCATCTCGTACTCGTCGCCCCCGTGGCCACTCGTGAGCCCCAACACCCGCTGGTACCAGGCACTGGCGGCCTCGACATCAGCGACCTGGAGCATGGGCAGCACCCGCATCGACCCTCCGAACACGGCGAAACAGGCCACATCGCCTGGCATGAGACGATACGCGACGAGACCAACAAACGGAGGTCCCGTGACTCGACTGACCGTGAACGGTGTGGCACACGAGGTCGATGTGGAGCCGCAGATGCCTCTTCTGTGGGTGCTTCGTGAGGAGCTCGGATTCCGCGGCACGAAGTTCGGCTGCGGCAAGGGCCTGTGCGGCGCCTGCACGGTGCACGTCGACGGGCGAGCCGTGCGCAGCTGCATCTACCCGGTGTCCGCCGTCGGGGAGTCCTCCGTCACCACCATCGAGGCCCTGGGCACGCCCGAGTCACCGCACCCCGTGCAGGCCCAGTGGCTGGCGCACCGCGTGCCGCAGTGCGGCTACTGCCAGCCGGGCATGCAGATGGCCGCGGCCGCCTTCCTCGACCGGCGGGCCGCCGAGGCCGGTGAGGAGGATCCGGGCCCGTGCACCGACGCCGAGGTGTGCGCCGCCATCACCAACATCTGCCGCTGCGGCTGCTACGAGCGCATCCGCCGCGCTGTAGTCGACGCGTCGAAGGTGGCCTCGTGAAGCTCACCCGCCGTCACGTCCTCATCGCTGGTGCCGCCGTGGGAGGTGGCCTCGCCGTGGGGCTCACCGCCACCATCGGCGCCGTGGGCACCCACGACCGCCGCGCTCACCAGGCCGCGGATCTCGACGCCGACGGCGACCTGGTCGCGCTGTGGGTTCAGGTGCGCCCCGACAGCTCCGTCGTCGTGCTCTCCCCCCACACCGAGATGGGGCAAGGCGCTCACAACGGCCTGCGCCAGATCGTGGCTGAGGAGCTCGACCTTCCGTGGGAGCAGGTCACGGTGCGCCAGGCCCCCGCTCAGACCGGCTTCTCCAACGGCAACGTCGTGCAGGGCTTCATCCTCGAAGACGGCAAGCTGTCGGGCTTCTTCCAGAAGGTCGTGGAGAACGCCTTCTTCATCGGCGGCGACCTGCTCCACATGCAGCTCACCGGCGGCAGCACCTCGATTCGGTTCACCGGATGGCGCAGCATGCGCATCGCCGCGGCGGCCGCCAAGCAGATGATGCTCGCCGCCGCCGCCGCCCAGCTCGACGTCGACATCACCGAGCTGTCCGTCGCCGACGGGGTCATCGCCCACGCCCCCAGCGACCGCTCCATGACCTACGGCGAGCTCGCGCCCCTCGCGGCGAAGCTGCCGGTTCCCCAGGCGCCGGTCCTCAAAGACCCCTCCACGTATCGGCACGTCGGCCACTCCCGGGTGCGCGCCGACCTGCCCGACAAGGTGTTCGGCCGCACCGTCTACGGCATCGACCGACACGTCGAGGGCATGCGCTACGCCGCCCTCACCGGCGCCCAGCAGATCGGTGGCGAGGTGCTGTCGATCGACAACGAGGCCGACATCCTCGCCATGCGTGGGGTCGAGGCGGTGGTCATCGTGCAGGAGGGCGTGGCCGTCGTGGCCGACAACCCCTGGCGGGCCCAGCAGGCGGCTGACGCGGTGCAGTTCACCGAGGGGCAAGGTCCCAACCAACACCACGACACCGCCTCGCTGCGCGCCATGCAGGAGGCCTCCCTCGACGACGAGGGGCGGATGACGGTGCTCGACGAGCGCGGCACCACCGACGGGCACCAGGGCACAGTGGTCGAGGCGTCGTACTTCGTGCCCTTCCTCGCCCACTCGCCGATGGAGCCCATGAACGCCAGCCTGTGGGAGGAAGACGGCAAGGTCCACGTCGCTGCCGGGGTGCAGAACCCGCTGATGACCAAGACCTTCGTGAAAGACTTCCTCGAGATCGACGAAGACGACGTCGTGTTCCATGCGCACACGATGGGCGGCGGCTTCGGGCGGCGGGCATCCGGCGGCGACGACATGCACAACTACCTGCGCCAGGCGCTCACCGTGTGGGTGGCCACCGGCCGCGCCCCCCTCAAGCTCACGTGGTCGCGGGAGATCGACACCCGGCAAGACCGCTATCGAAAGCAGGCGGTGGCGCGCTACCGCGGCGTGGTCGGCACCGACGGCAAGCCCGCCTACTGGCAGGCCGACAGCTATGCCGAGGTGATCATCGCCGACGATGTGCTCACCGCCTACGCCGTGCCCAACCTGCTGCAGCGCACGGTCAACGAAGAGACCTTCGTCCCCTACGCCTACTGGCGCAGCGTGCAGGCCTCCATCCACTGCTTCTTCAACGAGAGCTTCATCGACGAGCTGGCCCAGGCTGCCGGCGCCGATCCGCTGCAGTACCGCCTCGATCTGCTTCCCGAGGGGCACCGACTCCGCGGCGTGCTGCAGCTCGCCCGCGACATGTCCGGATGGGCCACGGGGGTGCGCGACGACGGCTCGGCTCTCGGCGTCGCCGCCTACGACCTGTTCGGCAGCTACTGCTGCCAGGTCGCTCGGGTGTCGCTGGTGAACGGCAAGCCCAAGGTCCACGACGTGTGGTGCGCCGTCGACTGCGGTCGGGTCGTCAACCCCGATGGCGTCGAGGCCCAGATGCAGGGCGGCATGATCTTCGGGCTGACCGCCGCGCTGTTCGGCAAGATCGACATCGAGGCGGGTGGCGTGAAGCAGAGCAACTTCCACGACTACCAGATGGTCAAGCTGGCCGAGGCACCCCGGCTGCACGTGAAGACCGTCGACAGCCCCCACCCCCCGGGGGGCGTCGGCGAGGTGGCCGTGCCGCACCTGTCGGCGGCCGTGGCGAACGCGATGGCCGTGCTGGGCGCTAGGCCCCGCGAGCTGCCGATCATCGGCTAGCGAGTGTGCTACATCCGCGGGGCGGAGGCTCCGATGAACGAAGCAGCAGTGTTGAGCCTGGTGAACGAGCACGCCGACCCGCGTGCCCGCGCCCACTGGGGCGAGCGGTTCCCCCACAGCAAGCTCCAATCGGTGGGCGTCGGGCTCACCAAGCTGCGCAAGATCGGCAAGCAGGTGGGCCGCGACGCCGACCTGGCGGCGGAGCTGTGGACGTCCGACGTCTACGAGCTGCGGGTGCTCGCGCTGCTCATCGACGACCCCAAGGCCATCACCGTCGAGCAGGCGGAGCGACAGGTCGAGCAGCTCGGGGAGGGCCAGCTCGCCCACGTGTTCGCCTCCTGCGACGCCACCCTCGCGAAGTCGAGCATCGCCCGACAGCTGGCGGAGGCGTGGTGCGTCAGCGACGACCCCATGCGTCGGCAGTGCGGCCACACCCTGGTCTACGAGCTGTCGAAGTCCAAGAAGAAGAGCGCTCCCGACGACGCCTGGTTCCACGACCGCATCGCCCACATCGACACGACCTGGCGCAGCGAGAGCGTCGACGGCCAGCTGGCCATGGCCACCGCGCTGATGGGCATGGGCAAGCGCAGCGCCTCGCTGTGGCCCGATGCCTTGCGCGTCGCACGCGACATCGGCCCCATCGACTTCGACCCCACCGGCAGCTGCGACCCCATGGACGTGGTCAAGCACATCGACCACCCCCGCGTGCGGGAGAAGCTGGGCGTCAGCTAGCTACCGCGTCGGCCTCGATGGCCCGCTTCGCCCCCCGGGCCAGGCGCTTGTTCGCCTGCCAGGCGGGCTCCTTGATGTCCCAGATCAGCCCGACGGCCTGCAGGCCTCGCAGGATGTAGTAGGTCAGGTCGACCTCGTACCAGGCCAGCCCCTGCCGGCAGACGCTCTGATCGTGGTGGTGGTTGTTGTGCCACCCCTCCCCGAACACGAGCAGGCCCATCACCCAGTTGTTCCGGCTTTCGTCACGGGTCTCGAACCGTCGCGTGCCCCACCGGTGCACCACCGAGTTCACGCACATCGTCAGGTGCAGGCTGGCCAGGGTGCTCCAGATGAACCCGACGAACAGGGCCGACCAGCCGAAGACGTACCAGATGGCGAAGCCGAGGGCGTAGCCGGGAACCATCCAGAACCGAGCCTGGAGCCTCAGCTCTACGTGCTTGAGCAGGTCGCGGGGAACGTGCCCGCTGCGATGGGCACGCTCGGACCACAGCCAGGCGATGTGGGCGTGCCACAGCCCGTGCTGCACGGGTGAGTGCGGGTCGGCTTCCTGGTCCGACCAGCGATGGTGGTCGCGGTGGTGCGCGGCCCACCAGATGGCGCCACGCTGCAGGCTGGTCGAGGCCACGAGGAGCAAGACGAACTGGAACCACCGACTCGTCTTGTAGGTGCGATGGGCAAAGTAGCGGTGGTACACCCCGGTGATGCCGAACATCCGCACGCCATACAGCGCCACACCGATGAGCACGCCTTCCGTGGTGACCCCGGTGAACAGCGGGCCCAGCGCAAGCAGGTGGAACACCACCAGGCCTGCCTGACGAACCCTGCGGACCGGCCAGTCCGCCTGCACCACGCCCTTGCTGCTCAGCGCCCCTGACACACCCATCCGCTCCCGTCCGCGACGTCCAGCGGACCTACACCCCACCAGGCCACGCCCCCAAACGCAACACGCCACGAGCTCACCGCACCGCAGGCGCCGCCAACCCACCTTGGAGCGCCGGCTTGCCTGCTGACGAACGGCGGTCCGCTCGCTGGGCTGAACGATGGGTCACGGGGCACGGGGCACTTCGGAGCCGAGCCAAGGCTGCGCCCACACGGTGGCGCCCTGGTCGCTACGCCAGTGCCTCACGCACGGCTGCCTCGCAGGCCTCTACCGTGGGAAAGCCGTCGAGGGTCTTGCGCGCGACGACCTGGCCGTCGACCGACACCACGAAGCGCCCACCGCCGCCGCGAACGAGCTGCGCCGACACACCCAGCGTCTCGAGGAGGTGTGCAGCCACCCGGGCCGCACGCTTGTCGTAGCCTCAAGAGACGCAGTATTCGATGGATACGTCGTGGGACCCCACAGCCACCTCCTCCACGGCTGGTAACCATTCGGCGGGCCGACGTAGCAAGCCATTGCTCCGTCGACCGTCAGCGCGTGGAACCGTCGTAGGCGAGGTGCACGGCCGCGCCCGCCAGCACGATGCCCAGCCCGACCGTCGCCGTGAACAGCGTGGTCTCCCCCATCAGCGCCAGCACACTGACGATGCCCGCCACCGGCAGCAGCGGGATGCCGCCCACCGAGCCCGGAATGCGGAAGGGGCGGTGGGCCTCGGGCTCCTGCAGCCGCAGGGCGATGACCGTGCCGTTGATCATCAGGAAGGTGAGGAAGATCGCGAAGTTCACTACGCTGGCCACCGACTCGATGCGCTGAAAGGCCACCGCGACCGCCATCGACACCAAGGTGATGGTGACCGTGGCCACCCACGGCGTCTGCCGCCCGGGATGGATGCGTGCGAACACCTCCGGCAGCCCGCCGTCTTCCCCCAGCCCGTACAGCAATCGACTCGACGACAGCACCAGGATGAGCACGGTGTTCGCCGTGGAGAACAGGGCGATGGAGCTGATAGCGAAGGAGAGGTTCGCCCCCATCCCCAGCTCGGCCACGTCGGCCAGGGGCGATGCCGACGCCCCCAGGGCCTCCCAGCCCATCACCGACACCGCGGCCAAGGCAACCAGCACGTAGATCACCGTGGTGATCACGATGGACAGCACCAGCGCGAGGGGGATGTTGCGGGCCGGGTTCTCCGTCTCTTCTGCCAGCTGCACGATCTCTTCGAAGCCGATGAACGCGAAAAAGATCAGCGAGGCGGCCGCTGTGACCCCTCGCCAGCCCGTGTCGGGCATCTCGAGCAGGTCGACCTCACCGAGGTGAGGCAGGCCGATGGCCATGATGACCAGCAGGCCCGCCACCTCGAGCAGGGCCGCGAAGCCGGCGAAGGCAGCGCTCTCCCGGATGCCGCGGAACAGCAGCAGCGCACAGCCGATCAGCAGCCCCACCGCCGAGGGCACCTGCCCCACGCCCGTCAACGCCTCGAAGTAGCCCCCGAAGCCCAGCGCCACGGCCGCCGAGGCGATGCACAGCGCGACCAGCAACAGCCAGGTGAGCAGGAAGGCCGCCGTCTTCCCGAAGGCGCGCTGCACGTAGTAGTACTCGCCGCCGGCCTTGGGGATGAACGAGGCCAGCTCGGCATACGACAGCCCGGTGAAGCTCGCCACCACCGCGGCGCCCACGAACGAGATCCACACCGCGTTGCCGCCCAGCCCCGCGGCCTTGCCGACCAGCGCGTAGATCCCGGCCCCCAGGATGACGCCCACACCCATCAGCGTGCACGACAGCAGCCCCAGGGATCGCTTGAGCTCCGGCATGGGCCTACGTAGCGCACCAACCCCGTCTTTGCGCCGCGCTTAGCCGAGTCCCACGACCTGTCGAAGGCCCAGGCCCACCAGGTAGGACACACCGTTCATCCAGGCCGACGCGCGCACGGCCTCCCGCCAGCCGACCGGGCGGAGCAGCGCCAGGAACACCAGCGACTCGACCGCGATGATCCCCAGCTCGCCTACGACGATGTAGGCCCAGTAGTGGTCGAACCACCGAGGCAGCAGCCACCAGAACACCGGATGGGTGAGCCCGGTAGCGGCGGCGGCGACCGCAGGCACATGCCAGGCAGGGCGCGGTAGATGCCGCAGCACCCAGGCCGCCACCGGCAGCTCCGTCGCCAGGGTCAGCACGAACGACAGGGCCCACGACCACAGCACCTAGCGTCGCGGCCGGGCCAGCACGCCGATGCCCAGCATGAGCAGACCGAGGGCGAGGCCGGGGGTCGCCGATGCCGACTGGCAGCCGCAGCCCCCCGTGGCGCCATCGCCCTCCCCCGTGTCGTCGCAGGCCTCGTCGGAGGGCTGCACGTCGAGGGTGACGCTCGCCGGCACCCAGCTGCTGCCGTGCTCTTGCAGAGCCCACGTGTGCTCCCCTTCGGGCACGCAGGCGTCGACGACCAGGATGTCGTACATCTCGTAGCAGCCACCGATGGGGCACGTCACGTCGGAGTCGCCGCAGTCTTCGCAGTACTCGGGCTCGACCTCGCAGTCGATCATGTGGTCGAGGGGGCCGTACATCACGCTGTCACCGCCACCGCAGTACCAGGCGCTCGCCACCGCCTCGTCGCGTGAGAATCGGTGATCGGTGAGCAGCGGCTCCCCGTCGCGCGCCAGGTCGAGCTGCGAGTCGATGCCGGGCTCGCCGCCTTCGTGCAGGCGAAGCATCAGCTCGACATCCGGCCCCGACTGCTCGGCGAACAGCTCGGGGCTCGGGCCATCGTTGGCCAGGGCTACCGAAGCCGACCCCCACAGGGCAGACAGCGCAAGCACCGTCATGGGCACCTCCTCCACCCACCATGTAGGCACGATCGCGCCGATGTCATCCAACCTGTGGGACTCCGGGGAAGCTCGCCGGGTACAACCCGCCTTGTTCGCGGCTTGCCCCCCACCACAACGATCGTTATGACTCCGGCCATAACGACCATTATGGAGCCAGCATGTCCGACGCCGACGTCATCGTCATCGGGTCCGGAGCGGGGGGAATGACCGCCGCCGTGGCCTGCGCCCTCGCCGGCAAGAAGGTCCTCGTGCTCGAGCAGCACGACCGTCCCGGGGGCTGGTGCCACTCCTTCCCGCTGGGGGGCTACGAGTTCAGCCCCGGCGTGCACTACCTGGGCGACCTCGACAACGGGGGTCTGGGGCAGCAGATCATCGAGGGCCTCGGCCTCGCCGAGCACCTCACCTTCCTCGAGCTCAACCCCGACGGCTACGACCACGTCCGCATCGGCGACGACTTCCGCTTCGACATCCCCAAGGGCTTCGACCGCTACCTGCACCGGATGCAGGAGCGCTTCCCGGCCGACGCGCAGGGCATCGCCACCGTGCTGGGCATCTTCCGCACCTTGCGGGAGGAAATGAAGGCCATCTCCGGGCCGAGCCAGCGCGTGCTCGGCAGCCGTCGCCTCGGGGCGCTGGCCAAGGGGGCCTCCCTGCCGCTCCGCGCGCCCACCCTGCTCCGCTGGGGGCGGCGTCCCCTGCAGGCCCTCCTCGACCGCTACGTGCGCGACCCCCTCGCCCAGGCCGTGCTGGCCATCCAGGTGGGCGACTCCGGTGTCGGCCCCAGCCGGGCACCCGTCGTGCTCCACGCCCTGGTCGCCAGCCACTACTTCGACGGCGGCTTCTACCCAAAGGGCGGAGCCAAGGCGATCCCCCGTGCCTTCCTCCGCCAGCTGCGCGCCCACGGCGGCGAGATCCGGCTGAAGACCGACGTGCGCCGCATCCGCACCCACCAGGGCCGGGCGGTCGGCGTCGAGCTCGCCGACGGCTCCACCCTCGACGCGCCCATCGTCATCTCCAACGCCGACCCGCACCTCACCTACACCCAGATGATGAGCGAAGACGACCTGCCCCGCTCGCTGCGGCGCAAGCTCGCCCGCACCCGCTACAGCATCAGCAACGTCAGCCTGTTCGCCGCCGTCGACCTCGACCTGCCCGCCCTCGGCTTCGACTCTGGCAACGTGTGGTGGTCAGCCACGCCCGACATCGACAGCCTCTACGAGCGGGCGCGCCTGGGCACCCCGGGCCCCATCGACGGTGGCTTCCTCACCGTGACCTCGCTCAAAGACCGGTCCAAACAACAGGGCAATGTGCACACCATCGAGGTGTTCCACCTCACCGGCACCGAGCCGTGGAAGAACGTGCAGGGCAAGCCCGGCGAGCGGCCGCAGGCCTACGAAGACCGCAAGCAGCGCCTCCTCGACGAGATGATCGACGCCACCGAGCGCATCGTGCCGGGCCTGCGCGAGCACCTGGTGTTTCGCGAGCTCGGCACCCCGGCCACCAACAAGTTCTACGTCAAGAGCACCGACGGCAACATGTACGGCACCGAGAAGACCCTCGATCAGCTCGGCCCCTTCGCCTTCTCCACGCGCTCCCCGGTGCAGGGGCTGTTCCTGTGCGGTAGCTCCACCCTCAGCCACGGTGTGTTCGGCGCGGCCCACAGCGGCCTCATCGCCGCGGCCCAGGCCACCCGAACCCCCACCGCCGAGCTGCTCGGCCACAAGACGGCATCGGTGCGGCGCCTGCCCGCCGACGACGTGTCGGCCTGGCCCGAGGCCGACCAGCGCAAGCTGCGCCGCAAGCAGGCCGTGGCGAAGTGAGCCACACCGAGGTCCGCTCGGCACGGCGCGCGGAGATCGTCACCGTGGCCCGTCAGCTGATCGCAGAGGGGGGGCTCGAGTCGCTGACCATCGGGCGGCTCGAGAAGCGGCTGCCGTTCACCCGCGGGGTCATCACCCACCACTTCGCCAACCGCGACGACATCGTGGATGCGGTGCTCGCCAGCGCCGTGGCGGAGATCGACCAGGCCACGTCGGAGCAGGCCGTGCGGGGCATGCCGCGCGCCGAGCAGATCCGTGCGGTGCTTCGCACCAAGGTGAACGGCTTCCTCGAGCACCCCGAGGCCACGAACATCTTGCTGTCTTTCGCCACGCGGGCCGCCTCCGACCCTCGTGCGAAGGCCGTCGATGCTCAGATCTTCGCTCGCTATCGCCACGAGTCCTCCGCCCTGTTTCGTCGCCAGCCACAGGTCGACGCTTTCGCCGCCTTGCTGGTGGGGACCGTGATTGGGCTGGTCGTGCAGATCCGGCTCGGTGCCGAGGGCCTCGACCCCGACGCCGCCATCGACGTCGCCGCCGAGGCCCTGGCGCACACCGCCGCGCGCTAGGGTCGACCGGCCGCCCCACGAGGTCCCATTGCCCAGCCGCCCTCCTGCGTTGTTCCTCCACGCCAACGGCTTCGCTCCGGGGGCGTACGGCCCTCTGCGACAGGCCCTGGAGCAGCGTCTTCACCTCGTCGCGCCACCGCTGCGCCCCGTCGGGCGTACGGATGAGCCACCCCCTACGCTGCAGTGGTCCGACCTGGCCGACGACGCGGTGCGGGCCCTCGACGAGCACGGCATCGACCGCGCCATCGCCATCGGTCACTCCATGGGTGGCACCATCCTCACCTACGCCGCCGCCGCCCATCCTGACCGGTTCACCGCCCTCGCGTTCATCGAGCCGGCGATGGTCAGGCCGTGGCAGGCGGCTCTCGTTCGCTGGCTGCCCGCCTTCGTTCGCCACCAGCTGCAGCCCGCCAAGGCCACCTTCGCCAAGCGCGACACCTGGCCCGACGAGGCCGCGTTCCGGGCGAGCTGTGCGAAGTCGGGCTTGTACGAGGGCCTGAGGGCCGATGCCATGGACGCCTTCGTCAGGGCCGCCATCGAGCCTGGCGGCGACGGCGTGCGCCTCACCTTTCCCAAGGCCTGGGAGGCCCACTTCTACGCCACCCCGCCCTTTCCTGGGGAGGCCCTCGGTCGGGTGCAGGCCCCCGTCGTCGGCCTGCGCGGTGCCTCCAGTGTGTTTCTCGACGATGCTCGGTGGACCCAGCTCGTCGCGCGCCAGCCCACCGGCTGGTATCGGCAGCTCGGGGAGCACGGGCACCTGCTGCCCCTCGAGGCCCCCGAGGCCACGGCTGATGCCTTGCTCGAGGGGCTGCAGGTGCAGGGAGTGCTGCCCGGGCTGTGATGGGTCACGCTACGCACCTCCCAACGCTTCCCCTCGCCTACGCACGTCGCGGGTCCAGGGGCGCAGCCCTTGGCGGGGGGCGAGCCGGGGCGGAGCCCCCCGGCAACCCGTAGCCGGAAGACCGAGCCAGCGAGGCCGCCTCCGCCTACGCACCCGCTCGGCCCCGCCCGGGCGAGCGCCAGCACGACCACCGCGACCTGCCGCAGGGCACGCGACGCCGACCGTAGCGAG
>CBDUIC010000153.1:0-13655 GCA_965367245.1 uncultured bacterium
CCAGCGCCTCGCGGAACGTCCCGACCGCTTCGTCGAAGTGGCCCTGCTCGGCCTCCAGCCGGGCTGCATGCTCCCAGGCCGCACCGTCGTCAGGCTCGCGCCGCGCCGCCCTGGCCCAGGCAAGGGCGGCGTGGTCGGGCTCCCCCTCCTCCTCGGCGTGACGGGCCAGGGCTCGCTCCGCGTCGGCGGGGAGGTCGGGGACGACGGTGGCGTCGGGGTCGAGGAGCATCGCCGCCGTCCAGTGGCCGAGGGCGGTCTGGTCGTCACCCTTCGCCCATGCCCAGGCTGCGCGCAGGTGGTGGCGCGCCGGCTGGGGCTCGAGGGACAGGGCTCGGTCGAGGAGCTCGGGGGCCTTGGCGGACGACGCGGCGCGGTGTGCCAGGGCGGCCTGCTCCCACGCCGCAGCGGCCCCCGGGTCGCCGGCCTGGGCGAGGAGGGCTGCCTCTGCCTCGAGGCGGTGCAGCGTGGGCCCCCGGTCGGTCCACAGCGGCAGAGCGGCTTCCGGGCGCTGCAGGTGGGCGAGGGCGGCGCCCCACACCTCGTCGGGGCGGCTCGGCGGCCACGGGAGGTCGTCAGGGGGCTCCGCGGCCTCGAGGGTGCTGAGGTGCTCCCGCAGCAGCCCGCGGAGGAAGTGCACGTCGGCGTCGTTGCGCCGCATGCGCTGGGCGTCGACGGCGGGGTGCCAGGCCTTGGCCTCCGTGCGGATGGCGAAGTCGGGCTGCCCCCGCAGCACCTTGACAGCGGCCGCCATCGCTCGGAGCGGATCGCCCGCCGCGTACAGCATCCGGGCTGCGACGGGCCAGGCCTCCTCATGCCCGCGATCCAGAGCCTCCGCCACCAGTCGCATGGCATCGCGCGTGTCGGCGGAGGCGAGGGCTCGGCGTGCCACGGCAGCCCAGCGAGGGCCAGGGTCGGCGTCGGCCAGGTCGACGAGGGGGGCAGCCTCCACCGTGAGCACGACCCGGCGCCGATCGCAAAGCACCGCGGGCCGCTTTCGGGTGGAGTCGTCGTGGACCTCGTCGACGCGGTGGCTCCACGTCGCACCCTCCCGAGACCGCGCGAACAGCACCTGCTGTGACGCGCCGAAGGCCAGCCACAACGGGGCCCGCTCGACCTTGCCGTCGGGCAGGTCGAAGGGCTGCTCGGAGCGGGTGGCCACCGCCAGCAGCCACCGCTCGGCCGGTGGGGCGGGGACCGAGCGAGGCAGTTCCTCCGGCACGTCGAGGGCGCCCCTCGCCGCCGGGGCGCGCTCTCCATCGGTCGGTGCCGCGGGCGGTAGCAGCGGCTCTCCGTGAGGTGACGCTGCCTTCCACTCGGTGAGCAGCCGCTCCGCGACACTGCGCGTGGAGGGGCGCAGGGGGGCTGTCCAAGGGCCGACGCGGACCTCGTCGACCACCCAGCCACGACGTACCTCCACCTCGTCGCGGGCGGCCGTCGCGACCGCACGGAAGGCGTCGCCGCGGGTGCTGAGCAGCCAGGCGCGGTGGGTGGTGGTGACCAGCCACATCGGCTCGTCGTGCAGCGCGCCGTCTTCGTCGACGAAGCCCCGAACCCCGGCCGTGCGCAGCTGCCCCATGGGCGCCTCGCCATGGGCGCGGATCACGCTGTGGAGTCGTTCGACCACTCGCGGGCTCCGATGCGGAAGAGGCGGCGGGCATTGCGCCCGGTGTGCACCAGCACGTCTTCTACCGTCGCACCCCAGGCCTCGGCCACGATGCGGGCGAGCACCCGCAGGTGGGCGGGCTCGCCGCGATCGCCCGACACGGGTCGGTACGGGGCATCGGTCTCCAACAACAGGCGCTCGCGAGGCACCCTCGCCATGGCATCGCGGGCGCGGCGGGAGCGGGTGAGGTCGGGGCCGAAGCTGATGTGCAGCCCGGCGGCGAGGGCGCGGTCGAGGTCGCCGCGGACGAAGCCATGCAGTTGGCCCTGCAGCCCACGGCCCTCGAAGGCCTGCACGACCTGTCGCACGGCACGCACGGCATGGAGGACGACGGGCAGCTCGTGCTGTACCGCAAGCTGGAGCTGCGCTTCGTACAGGTGCTCCTGGCTGCTTCGCTCGGTCGCCGTCGACGCGCGGTGGAAGTCGAGCCCGGTCTCGCCCAGGGCGCAGGCGCCGTGCAGGGCCCCCGGCAAGGCGTCGAGGGCGGTGCGGTCGGGCCACCACGGGTGCACGCCGACGGCGAAGGGCAGCTCGTGGGCGAGGGCCACGGCGCGCAGCTGGGCCCAGCGCGCGGGGTCGCCCGCCGCCAGCACAGCTACCCCTACGCCTGCCGCTCGGGCCCTGGCCAGCACGTCGGCTCGATCGAGGTCGAACAACGGGTCGTCGAGATGGCTGTGGGCGTCGACCCCTGGGGGACCTGATGGGGGCTGGGACGAGGGCATGGGGTTGGTTACCCGGGCCCGATGCGAACCACCATTCTCTTGTCGATCGCGATGGCCTGCTCCGGCGGCGCCACCACTCCTGCTCCTCAGCCTGCCGCCGCCGAGGCGCCCGAGCCGACCCCGGAGGTCGTCGCCCAGACGCCCGAAGAGATTCGAGCATCCATGGCCGAAGCCCTGGGGGCCGCGATGAACCCGGAGGTCGACGCCTGCGAAGACTTCCATGCCTATGCGTGTGGGGGCTGGGAGGCGTCGAACGAGCTGCCGGCCAATCGAGCGCGGATGGTGCGCAGCTTCACCGAGATCGACGACCGCAACAAGGAGCTGCTCAAGGGCATTCTCGACGACGCGGTCGCCAACCCCAGCGACGACCGGGCCTGGCAGATGGTGGGCGGCTTCTATGCGGCGTGCCTCGACGAAGCGGCCATCGACGCCCGCGGCGCCGAGCCGGTTCAGCCTTGGCTGCAGGCCGCGGCCGAGGTGAGCGACCTTCCGTCGTTCGCGGCAGCCGTCGGCATGCTGCAGGCTCAGGGGTCGAACGTGCTGTTCGGCGGCTACGTCTGGGCCGATCTCGACGACCCCGATCTGAACATCTACCACGTCGGCCAGGGGGGCCTGGGGCTCCCGGATCGGTCGTACTACCTCGATGAAGACGAAGAGAAGACCAAGCTGCGGGCCGACTACCTGGCCCACATCACCCGGATGCTGACCCTCGCAGGGGTGGCGGGCGACGAGGCCGAGCACATGGCCCACGACGTGCTCACCTTCGAGACGCAGCTCGCCGAGATCTCGGTCCCGCGAGCCGAGCTGCGCGACCCGACGACGACGTACCACAAGATCGACCGCGACGGCCTTCAGGCCCTCGTGCCCAGCTTTCCCCTCGACCAGTGGCTGGCGGGGATGGGCGCCGAGCACATCGTCGACATCAACGTGGAGCGAGAAGACTACTTCGCGAGCCTCGAGGGCATCCTGGCCAAGGTCGACGCCGAGATCCTTCGCTCCTACCTTTCGTGGCACGCGGTGAAGCTTGCCGCGCCCGAGCTCGCCGCGCCGCTTGCCGAGGAGCACTTCGCGTTTCACGGAACCCGGCTGCGGGGCCAGAAGGAGATGCTGCCGCGGTGGAAGCGGTGCGCTCAGCGGCTCGAGACCCACCTGGGAGATCTGCTGGGTCAGGCCTACGTCGATCGCGCCTTCGGTGGCGACTCGAAGCCCATCGCCCTCGACATGATCGTTCGGATCGAGAAGGCCTTCGAGGCGGGCCTCGACGACCTCGCCTGGATGGACGACACCACCCGTGACCGGGCTCGGAACAAGGCCGGCGCCATCACCAACAAGATCGGCTTCCCCGATCGGTGGGAGGCCTACGAGGGCCTCGCTCTGGGCGACGATCACTTCGCCAACGTGGCCGGAGCGCGTGCCTACACCATCCACAACGACCTCGAAGAGGTGGGCAAGCCCGTCGACTCCGACAAGTGGTTCATGCCGGCCAGCGCGGTCAACGCCTACTACAACCCGACCGAGAACGAGATCGTGTTCCCGGCGGGGATCCTGCAGCCCCCCATGTTCCACCAGCACTGGCCGATGGCCGCCAACTTCGGCGCCATGGGCGTGGTGATGGGGCACGAGATCACCCATGGGTTCGACGACTCGGGGCGCCAGTTCACCGCCGAGGGCACCCTGCAAGACTGGTGGGAGCCTACCGCGGCCGAGGGCTTCGAGGCGAAGGCCCAGTGCGTCGTCGACGACTACTCCACGTTCGAGGTGCTTCCGGGCTTGCACGTCGATGGCGAGCTGACGCTGGGCGAGAACATCGCCGACATCGGCGGGGTTCGCTTCGGGCTGCGCGCCTACCAGGCGTGGGCCGCCGAGCAGGAGGCGCCGGAGCCGGAGATCGCGGGCCTGTCCCCCGAGCAGGTCTACTTCGTGTCCTTCGCGCAGGCCTGGTGCTCGCTGCAGACCGACGAGTCCCTCGAAGAGCAGGTCAAGACCGACTCCCACAGCCCGGCACGGGTTCGCATCAACGGCACGCTGAAGCACACGCCAGCCTTCCACGAGGTGTTCGCCTGCGAGCCGGGTAGCGGCATGCGGCCTGCGGAGTCCGACGACATCTGCGTCGTGTGGTAGCCGCGACAGCGTTAGGAGCGCGCCGAAACGCAACGATGCGCTTCGCGACAGGCACAGACAACGCAATCAGGTGACACGGTCCCCATGAACGAACGACACTTCCTCCTTCGTGGACTCCTCGGCGGACTCGCCTGGGGCAGTGCCGTGGCCATCGCTCACCTCGGGCATGGCATCGGCTTGATCCTGGTGCTCGGCCAGCCTCCACTCACCCTGTTTGCCGCCAAGGGCACCGTCGTCGAGCTGGTGTTCGGGGTGCTCGCCGGGCTGGTGCTGTCGCCGCTCCTCAAGCTGCCGAAGGGCGGCGCGGTGGCCCACATCGTGGCGCTGTCTGCGCTGTGGCTGGTGATCGAGCGCGTGGTCGCGGTCGATCCGAGCAAGCCGCTGATGTGGATCGCTCCCTCGCTGGTGGCGCTGGCCTTCGTGGGGGTGGGGTCGCTGGCCTGGAAGCGCTCACCGGCCCTGGTGCTGGGCGCGGCCGCGCTGTTGCCGGTGGTGCTGCTCGCCGCACCGGAGGTGCGCACCGCGCTGTCCGAGAAGGAGCAGCCCCCCGAGCTCAAGCCCGCCAAGAAGGGCGCTCCCGACGTGCTGTTCATCGTGATGGACACGACCCGATCGCAGTCGCTGTCGACCCACGGCTACCACCGAGACACGGCCCCCGTGCTGGAGCAGCTGGCCTCGGAGGGCATCCTCTACGAGGGCGCCACGGCTCCGTCGACCTGGTCGCTGCCCGCCCATGCGGCGCTGTTCACCGGCACGTTCCCGTCGTTCAACGGGGCCCATGCCGAGACGCGGATGCTGGGCAAGACCTTCCCGACCATCGCCGAGGTGTTCGCCGAGGCCGGCTACGAGACGCGCTGCTTCTCCGCCAACCCGCACATCTCCGAGGCCTTCGGCCTCACGCGGGGCTTCCACTACTCCGACAAGGCATGGATGGCGGGCCCCGGCGCCCGGCAGTTCGTGTTCATCTACCGGTTCCTCGACTTCCTCGGCCTGGGCGTCGACGACAAGGGCGGGGCCCTGGTGGTGCAGAACATCGAAGACTGGTGGTCCGACCGGCCCGAGGATGGGCCCCCCGCCTTCGTGTTCGTCAACTTCCTCGAGGCGCACTTCCCGTTCCATCAGCTGCCGAAGGAGTACGTCTACGCCTACCAAGACCGCCCCATGTCGGAGCTGCGGGATGCGGGCCAGATCGCTTTCGGGGCCCAGTTCGGCCGCCCGCTCACCAGCGCAGAGGTCGAGCAGATTCGAGGTCCCCTGATCGACCTGTACGACGGGGGCATCAAGTACACCGACTTCCTGGTCGGCGAGGTCATCAAGCAGTGGCGCGAGGCGGGCAAGCTCGACGACACCATCGTGGTGGTGTTGGGGGACCACGGGGAAGTGGTCGGCGAGCACGATGCCTTCGGTCACGTGACGGCGATGGTGGAGGAAGACCTCCGGGTGCCGCTGATCTTCCGATTCCCCAAGGCCATCCCCGGTGGCACGCGTATCGAAGGCCCGGTGTCGACGGTCGGCACCTTCGCCACGCTCACCGAGCTGGCGGGCATCGAGCACCCCACGGTGCACGTCCCGTCGCTGCTGCCCGCCCTCACGGGGGTGCAGGTCGGCCAGCCGGTCATCGCCGAGCGCTTCGAGGAGCACCTGCTCGCCGCGCGCTTCGCACCGGGCACGGCCAACGGCAAGGGCCCGCAGGTCAACCCGCGCGGTCGCTACCGCACCTTCCGCAAGGGCGACTGGAAGCTGGTGCAGCACTCTGACGGGGGCGAGTGGCTGTACGACCTCGGCTCCGACCCGGGCGAGCTCGAGGATGTGGCCGAGGCCGAGTGGCAGAAGCTCGAGGAGCTCAAAGACGACCTCGACTTCTACCGAGGGGAGCTGCTCTTGCCAGAGCTCGACGCGGAGGTCACCGGTGAGGTGATGGACGTGGAAGACATGGACGCTGCGACGAAGAAGCAGCTGTGCGAGCTGGGCTACCTCGACGGCGACGCCTGCAAGTAACGAGCGCTACGGTAGGCTCTCGGGCCAGTTGGGGACGGGGTCGCCGCCGATGATCAGGCCTTCCATCGCCTCGGCCTGAGCACGCAGCTCGGGCCACAGCTCGACCACCATCGGGTGGTCGGGGGCGAACAGGTCGGTGGTCTCTTCGGGGTCGGTGTTGCGGTCGTACAGCGTCACGTCGCCGTTCCACCGGTAGGTCAGCTTGAAGCCATCCTTGGTGACGGAGTTGACGCCCCCCTTGCGCGCGATGGAGCTGCTGAAGCGCATGCGCCCGTCGTCGGCGAGGCCAATGGGGGTGCCCGTCACCTCCTCGGGGATGTCGTAGCCGTACAGGTCGAGCAGGGTGGGGACGAGGTCGATGGCATGGGTCGGGCCGTCGAAGGTGCCCTGCACGATGTTGCGCGCCCAGAAGATGGCGAAGCCGTCGTTCTCCTCGCCGTACAGCATGTAGGCGTGGGTCTGGTTGCCGTGCTCCCAGAACTGCTCGCCGTGATCGTTCCAGATCACCACCAGCGTGTCGTTGAGGTAGCCCTCGTCTTCGAGGATCGACCAGTTCTCCGCGAGGCGCTCGTCGATGGTGCGGATCTCGCCGGCGTAGAGCACCCGCAGGTGGGCGTCGAGGAGCTCCTGCTCGTCTTCGCCGAGGGTCGACCACCGATCCCGCCAGCTGTAGTGGATGTCGCGGTTGGTGAGGTCTTCCGAGAACAGCTCCAGCTCGTCGAGCCCGATGGCGTTGTCGAGGGGCGGCGCGTAGGCCGCGTGGGGCTCCATGTGGTGCATGTGCAGGAAGAAGCGGTCGGCGTCTTGCTGGCGGATTTCCTTGGTGATGAGGTCGCGGCCCTTGTCGAGCACCGCGAGGGCGTTGCCCCCGGGGGAGTCGAAGGCATCGAAGCCCTGGGTGTTGCCCCACGTCGGTGACAGCCAGTCGTTGGCCGACACCAGCGCCGACGCGAAGCCCAGGTCGTCGAGGTAGCGGGGGAGCAGGCGGGTGCCTACCGGCACGGGGGTGCGCGTCTCCTCGGTGCCCGACAGGCGGGGCATGTGGCCGCGCTCGATGTTGGTGCGGCCCGCGAGCGTGCAGGTGGTCGACGCGAAGGTCCAGTTCGAGCACTGCTGGTGGTCCTGCAGGACGAAGCCCTCCTCGGCGATGCTGTCGAGGAAGGGGGTCATGTCGCCCCCGCCGTGAAACCCGATGTGGTCTTTGCGGAAGGTGTCGATCGATAGGAAGATCAGGTTCTTGGGGACCTGGCCGTAGAACTGCAGCGCGCCCGTTCCCACCTTCGGAAGGTCGGTCTGGGTAGACAGCGGTTCGTCGCTGATGTCGGGCTTTCCACAGGCGAACAACAGGATGAGTGACAGCATGAGGGCACCATAGCCCCGTGATCCCGCACCGTCAGCGGGACAGGATGCCGCACGGTCAGCGCGACAGGTCGCCGCTGAGCACCACGGTGCCGGCGAAGGCGAGGGTGGCCGTGAGGGTGGCCGCCGCGGCGCACGACAGCAGCGGCATCAGCCAGCCGCTCCCGAGGCTGGCGGTGAGGACAGTCCCCGCCCCCAAGGTCGCGAAGAAGACGAGGAACCAGACGCCCTGCTGCGCAGACCGCACATCGCGGGCCACAGCGGAGATGAGGGTGCACGCGGTGGCAATGGCCGAGGCCCACAGGGGGCCGGCCAGGAGGAAGGTGATCCACCAGCCCACGCTACGGGGCGTGAGGTGGGGGGCGGCGGCAGAGCTGGGAGAGGCCGCCGCCAGCAGGGAGCCGGCTCCCACGAGGGTCAGGTAGAGCAGGGTCGGCCAGGCCATGGCCCCCAGCACCTTGCCCGCCAGCAGCTCGAGCCGTCGGACCGGAGCCAGCAGCAAGAAGGTGAGGGTGCCGCACTGCCGCTCGTGGAGCATGCCGTGGCCAGCGAGCACGGCGGCGATGCCCAGGTACTGGCTGAACCCCAGGAAGCTCAGCAGGCTGAGGGCGGAGCGCACGAGGGCGGGCAGGGCATCCGGACCGAACGCCCCGATGTCGGCGAGCAGCTGCGCGGTGCTGGGGTCGAGGGTGACTTGATGGAGCAGGTGGACGACCCCTGCGCCGGCGGTCGACACCAGGGCGAACAGCGACGCGATCACCGCCAGCATGACGGGCTGACGCCATTGCTCCAGCGCCTCGCGGCGGGCGATCAGCCAGATGCGCGTCATGGGCTGTCAGCCAGCATGCGGTGCAGGCGGCCGACGGGGGGAGCTTCCCGGGAGCCCTGGAGGCGCTGCACTCCGTGGAGGGCCTGCGCCATGACCCCGACCCGGTCGCAGACATGCTCGGCAGCGTGCAGGTCGTGGGTGGCGAGGGCGACGGCCACCCCGTCATCGGCGCAGGCGCGGATCTCGGCGTGCAGGCGGTGGCTGGAGAGGGGGTCGAGGTTGGACGTGGGCTCGTCGAGGAGCAGGATTCGAGGAGCGAGGAGCAGGGCGCGGGCGAGGCTCACCTTCTGCTTCATCCCCGAGCTGTAGGTCGCCACGGGGTGATCCAGCGCGTCGGTGAGGCCCAGTCGCGCCAGCCGCTCGGTGCACCCGGCGCGCACGGCCGCTGGGTCGAGCCCGTACAGCCCGCCGAAGAACACCAGGTTCTCCCAGCCGGTCAGCAGCGGGTAGAGCCCGGGCTCGGCCGTGATGAGGCCGATGGTTCCGGTGGCCGCGACGGCGAGCTCGGTGGTGGGGCGGCCATCGACGGTCACCTCCCCCTCGGTGGGGTGGAGCAGCCCGGCGAGCAGCAGCAGCAGCGTGCTCTTGCCGCCGCCGTTGGGCCCGATGAGCCCGAAGACCTCCCCCGCGTGGAGCTGCAGGTCGACCCCGTTGACGGGAGTGCGGTCGCCGAAACGGCGCACGACGCCGCGGGCCAGCAGCTCAGGCATCGGTCAGCGACGCGACGTGGGCATGGAGCTCGGCGAGCTCGTCGGTGAACGGCGCCTGCACGGGTGGGAAGCGGAAGCCCGTCTTCGGATCGAGGTCGAAGGCGGTGACGCGGAACGAGATGGCAAACCGCTCGCGCTTCCACTGGGCTCGGCACAGCAGCCGCACGAACTTGTCGATGTGGGCCGCGAGACCTCTGGGGTCGTCGTCATAGCTGTCGCGCAGGTCGGGCCACAAGGTGCGGAACATCTCCACGGGCTCCTGGCCGCACTGCACGAACTGGTACATGAGTCGATCGAGGATGTCGAAGGGCATCAGGTCGTCTTCATCGGTCTGGCCACGGTCGGGGGGCCGCAGCTCGGCCGTGGCCGGGATGCCGACGACCTGCCGGATCGAGCTGAGCTGGTGGAAGTCGGCCGCCCACCGGAGCCACAGCGTGACCAACGACTTGGGCACATCGGCGATGGGGCTGATGCCCCCCGAGGTGTCGCCATCCATCGTGGCGTAGCCCACCGCCGCCTCGCTCTTGTTGCTGGTGCTGATGAGGAGCAGGCCGCCGAGGTTGGCCACCATCCAGATCATCGAGCCGCGCAGCCGTGCCTGCACGTTCTGCAGGGGGATGTCGTGGGCGGGCTCGCTCCAGCTCAGGTCGACGCTGGTGAGGGCGCTGCACAGGTCGACGTGGGTGTCGACGGCCGGCTGGATGCCGACCTCCATGAAGGTGGCGCCGAGCTCCTCGGCGAGGTCGTGGGCGGCGTCTCGAGTCGCCTGCCCGCTGTTGTCGGTGGCCATGTAGGCGGTGGTGAGCCCCTCCCGGACCGCCTGGCGAACCTCGGCCACCGATGCCGTGGGGTTCTCGTAGTGGTAGGCGCGGGCGACGAGCAGGGCGCACATCGCGGAGTCGCGGCCACCCGACAAGGCGAGGGCAAACCCACGGATCCCGCACTTGCGGCGATACTCGGACAGGGCCATCGCCAGGGCCAGCTCGAGCTCCAGGTGGGGCAGGTCGCGCGCCGCCGGTGCTCGGGGAATGCGGCCATCTTCCGCGAGCCAGTCCAGGGAGGGGTCGGCCGACGCCTCTTCGGTGGCGACCTCCCAGTAGCGAGCGTGGGCGGGCGCGGGCTGCTCGGTGGCGAAGTCACCTCGCACCCGGACCGTGGTGGGCGCGCGGCCGTGATCACCTCGCTGCATGCCCTCGACCTGCTGGCGCCAGCTGCCTTCCTCCATGCGCGCCCGCTGCAGGCCGGCCAGGTCGACGACGCGATCGACGAAGACCATGTCGGCGCCGAACACGAAGCGATCGCCTTCCTCGAGGATGCGGCCGTCTTGGGCGATGAACACCGAGCCGTCGAACACGAGCCGCGTGGCGTCGCATCCGAGCAGTGAGGTGTACAGGTAGACGGTGTGGTCCTCCCGGGAGATCTGCTCGACCATCGCGCGGCGCACGCCGTGCTTGCCCATGACGAACCAGCTCGCGGAGGGGTTGGCGACCATGTGGGCGCCTGCCAGCGCGTAGACCGAGCCGGGGCGGATCCCCTTCCAGCCATCCTCACAGATCTCCACGCCGAAGCGGCCCAGCCCGTCGGCCTCGAACAGCAGCGATCCGAAGGGCACCACCTCGCCTTCGGGGGTCTCGTGCTCCTCCACCCGCCCGCGGACCCACCCGCTGAACCAGCGGTTCTCGTACTGCACGTCGCCGGTGGCGAGGTTCTCCTTGGGCACCAGCCCCGCCAGTCGACCGTCGGCGCACACGGCCACCACGTTGTAGAGCACGTCGCGGTGTCGAAGCGGCAGGCCGATGAGCGCCACCAGCCCCTTGGTGCTGGGCAGCAGCCGCTGCAGGCTGTCCCAGCTGCGCTCCAGGGTGCCGCGCATCATCAGGCGGTCGCCTAGCGAGTAGCCGGGGATACACATCTCGGGGAGCACGAGCAGGCGCACCCCTCGGGCCTGGGCGTGCTCGATGGCCGCGCGGATCCTCACGCGGTTGCCGCGCCAGTCGCCCACGGTCTGGTTCAGGGATGCCGCAGCTACATGGGCTGCGTGCGGAACGCCGGGCATGGTGCCTCCACCGGTGGGAGAGTAATGGACGGAGCACGGGGAGGTGGACAGGTGGCGGGCGAAGTCCGGCGACACGGCGGTGTCTGGTGCTGAGGCGTGTCGCTCGGCGACTTCCCCCACCGGCGCAGCAGCCCCTCCTCGCCTTGCGCGGGTGGTGGCGGTGGGTGCGGGTGCAGCGGCCGATCACCCGGGTGCTGGGGCCTCGCTACGCGCGCAGTCGAGTCCTGATCGAGATCGACATCACCTGGGCCTGCAACCTGCGCTGCTTCAACTGCAACCGCTCCTGTGAGCAGGCGCCCACGGGGGAGGGGATGACCCTGGCGCAGATCGAGGCGTTCGTGAAGGAGTGCGTAGCCACGGGCACCCGGTGGGAGCGGATCCGGGTGCTCGGGGGAGAGCCCACGCTGCATCCCCAGTTCTTCGAGATGCTCGACGTGTTGTTGCGCTACCGCCAGGAGCACGCGCCGGCCACGCGGATCGAGGTGACCACGAATGGGCATGGTCCCAAGGTGGCAGCGGCCCTCGCTCGCATGCCCGCCGGTGTGGTCGTAGAGAACACCGCGAAGGGCTCCGCGGAGCAGCCGTTCGACACGTTCAACGTGGCCCCTGCTGATCTGCCCGCCTACGCGGGGGCCGACTACACGAATGGGTGCGCGGTCACCTCGGTGTGCGGTGTGGGCCTCACGCGCAACGGCTACTACGCGTGCGCTGTCGCGGGCGGGATCGACCGCATCGTCGGCCTCGACATGGGGCGGCAGCACCTGCCGACCCCCGACGACGACATGCACGACCAGCTGTCGGCGTTCTGTCGGCGGTGTGGCAGCTTCAAGCGGCATCACGAAGCCCCAGTGCAACAACCGGTGTCGTCTCCCAGTTGGGACGCTGCCTACGCTCGGCATCGCGCGGAGCGCCCCCTGCTGACGAGGTATGCCCATGTCGACCCGTGAGCTGGTGGTGCTGGGCACGGCTAGCCAGGTCCCCACACGGCACCGAAACCACAATGGCTACCTGCTGCTATGGGATGGGCAGGGCTACCTGTTCGATCCTGGGGAGGGCACGCAGCGGCAGATGCTGCTGGCGGGCGTTCGCGCCTCGCAGGTGCATCACATCTGTGTCACGCACTTCCACGGCGACCACTGCCTGGGCCTGCCCGGGATCGTGCAGCGCCTGGCCCTCGACGACGTGCCTCAACAGGTGGGGGTCTGCTACCCGCAGGGCGGCGAGGCCTACTACCAGCGGCTCAGGCACGCCTCGATCTTCCAGGACCCTGGCCGCGTACGGGCCATGCCGCTGCGTGAGGAGGGGCTGGTGTGGGCAGGGCCGCCGCGCCTGATCGCTCGTCGTCTCGACCACACCGTGGAGTGCTGGGGCTATCGGGTGGAGGAGCCCGACGGCTGGGCGGTGCAGCCGCAGGCGCTGAAGGAGCGCGGCTTGCGTGGTCCAGCGGTGGGCCAGCTGCTGGCGGAGGGGCAGATCACGTGGAACGGCGCGGTGGTTCGCAGGGACGACGTGGCAGTGAAGCGCCCGGGCCAGGTGTTCGCGTTCGTCATGGACACGCGGCTGTGCGATGCCGCTGTCGAGCTCGCCTCGGGTGCGGATCTGCTCGTCGCCGAGAGCACCTACCTGTCGTCGCTGCAGCGAGAGGCCACCGAGCGGGGCCACATGACCGCGTCCGATGCGGGGCGCCTCGCCCACTCGGCCGGGGCCCGGCGTCTCGTTCTGACGCACTTCAGCCAGCGGCACCCGCGGGTGGAGCCGTTTCTGAAGGAGGCTCGGCAGCATCACGGCGATGTCGTGGCCGCGGAAGATGGTGTGCGTGTGGCTGTGCCCAGCCGTCGGCATGCCAAAAAAGATGACTGATCGCGGCGAGGCGTGGAGCGATTGCCTACATTGGTGACGCTGCCTGGCCGACAAGGCCATTGGCATCTGAGGATGAAGACCATGTGGACGTTGATGATCGCTGGCGGCTTGCTCTTCGCGGGCTGCAAGAAAGACGACGACGATGCGGTAGCTGACCTCGTTGTGCCGTCTACCGACATCGCCACGACGGTGGACGCCGACGCGGATGCCGACGCCGACACGGATGCCGACACCGACACGGATACTGACAGCGACACGGATGCTGACAGCGACACCGACACGGACTCCGACACCGACACCGACACCGACACCGACACCGACACCGACACCGACACCG
>CBDUIC010000154.1:0-13356 GCA_965367245.1 uncultured bacterium
TGCCGCAGCCGCCCCACCTCGAGCACGGCGGGGAGCACGAGCTCGTAGCGGGGCCGCAGGGCGATGAGGGCGGGCACGCAGCCCAGGGGGCCAGGCAGCACCCGGGCAGCCAGCTCGGCGTGGGCGAGGAGGCGGTGGTGGGGGAGCTGGCCGTCGAGGCGCTGCAGCGCGGTGCCCGGCTCGTCGGGCACGGGTTCGTCTTGGCCGAGGCGGGCCCACCGCTCGGCCCGCTCCTCGGGCGACAGCTCAGCCCACCGCTGGGCGAGGGCGTGGTCCAACAACAGCTGCTCAGCCTCGGCAGGATCGTCGCTGGGCAGCTCCAGGCCCTCACGCGCCGCGAGCTTGCGCAGCACGTCGCGGTAGGGCGGGCCCTTGCCACCGCGCCGCACGACGTTGACCAGCTCGTGGGCGGCGGCCCGGCGCAGCTTGCCGTCGATGGCCTGGGCGAGGGTGCCGCGGCGCATGCGCTCGTGAGGGATGCCCAAGGCCTCCGCCAGGGGCAGCAGCTCGTCGCGATGGCACTTGCGGAGCAGCTCGGTGAGCTCGTGGGTGTCGCTCACTCTTCGGCGGCCTCGATGCCTGCGCGGTCACGGTAGGCCAGGGCCTCGGCGTCGAACACTTCGCGCAGCTCGGGCCCGGTGAGCCCGCCGTCGCGCTGCATGTAGGCGACGGTGGCCCGCCCGACCCCGAAGGTGGTGGCGCCCGCCATGGTGGCGCCCAGCGCGCTGGTGGCGATGGTGATCACCTGGCCGCCGGGGATCCAGCCCGCCCCCTTGGCGGCTCGGAGGGCCCAGCGCACGAAGCCCTTGGAGGACCCTGCCAGCGCCTCGCCGAGGATGAACAGCACGAGGTCTTTGTCGATGCGCTTGCCGTGGATGGCCGCGATGTCGCTGATGAGCTTGACCTGCACCGCGGTGACGGCGGTGGCGTCGGCCCCCGGCAGGGGCAGGGCGCCGGCCATGGCCGACTTGCGGGCGGCGGCCTGGATGACGGCCTCGCACGCGGCGACCTTGCTGCGCAGGTTCTTCGCGAACAGCAGGGCCTTGCCGCTCGTCTCGAGCTGCTCGTGGATCCAGGCCACGACCTTGTCGACCCCGATGGGGTGGTCGGACAGCGCGGGGAGCGGGTCGAAGGCGGTGACGACGGCGTCGGACTCCTGTACGCCGAGCTGCACCAGGGTGGCCCGCACGAAGGCCTCGCGCTGCTCGGGGCGGATGAGGTCGATCTTGTTGAGGCACACCAGGGTGGGGCGGCCCAGGGCGCGGATGGCGGCCAGGTCGTTGCGCTCGTCGATGGTGGCGCCGCCGTCGCAGTTGACGACGTAGACGGCCAGGTCGAGCTGGTCGAGGACGGAGCGGGCCTGGGCCTCGACATCGTCGCGCAGGTCGCCGAAGCCCGGCGCGTTGACGACGAGCAGACGACGGTCGGCGTCGACGGCGGCGACGCGCACCCGCTCGGTGGAGCCGGGGATGGGGTCGACCTGGCCGAAGTCGAGGCCGAACAGGGCGCGGATGGCCGAGTCTTTCCCGGAGGAGGCGGAGCCCAGGAAGGCCACCGCCAGCGTCTGCTGCAGGGCGGCATGGACCTCGTCGCTGGCGACCTCCCAGCGGGCCATCACCTGACTCTTCAGGCTGGGCACGTTGCTCGACACGGGCACTCCTCGGCCTTCGCCCTGGTGGGCGCGGCGCTAGAAGTAGTATCGGGCGCCGATGCCGGCATCGAGCCCGCCGTAGATCCCCGGGTAGAGGACGAGGTTGGCAGCGACCTCCACGTAGAACTGCACGGGCGCCGTCTCGAGGTCGAAGTCGAGGCCCACGGGCACCCGAGCCCCCAGGTAGACGTTGCCGTAGTAGCGACCCCAGCCGTAGGAGCCGGTGGCGAGGAAGCCGCCGACGCCGACCCGCCAGGGAATGGTGACGCCGCTGCCGCTGGTGAGCTCGGCGATGTGGAAGTCGTAGGCGCCCGTGACCCACAGGCCGCTGTAGAAGCCGCCGTCGTACTGGGAGCCGACCGCGAAGGACAGCGCGTTCTGGCGACCGCCCAGGTAGTATTTCCCGGTGATCCCCGAGGGGGAGCCGAGCTGGATCCCTAGGCCGAAGGGGCGGCTCGATCCGATCTCGGTGGCGTGGGCGCTCGGCGCGAGGGCAAGGGCCGTCAGCATCAGTGCGGTGCGCATGGGGTGGACTCCTCCGTCTGCGGTGCCCCTAATGAGGGCGGGGCCGTGCAGGGGGGCAGGGTAGCGATCGCGTAGGCGCTGCGTAGCGCTAGTCGGCGTCGACGCTGTGCAGGCGCACGTCGGAGCGGGGCAGCATCCGCCCACCCGGCAGCCCCCACGACGTGCGGTAGCTGACGTCGCCGTCGGGCCACAGGTCGATGGCGACCTCTTCGCGGTAGGCGCTGCCGTCGTCGGGATCGCCGGCGCCGAACACCAGGGTGGCGTCGGCGCCCTCGGTGCCGGCGCCGTTGCGCTGCTGGTGCTTGCGCACCGCGCCCCCGTTGCTGTGGATGGACCACAACGCGACCTGCCCGTCGGTGTCGCGGGCGATCCAGGTGCGCTCGTCGTGCAGCACCGTGCCGTCGATGGTCTCGGCGCGGAACTTCAACGTGACGCCCTGGGCGTCGAGGAGGCGCGCGACCTCCAGCTCGCCGTGGAACGGCTCGTCTTCGTGGTTGATGCCGTGGCCGGTGTAGCGGCCCACGTGATCGAGCAACCTGGCGATGGCGTCCACGCGTCCCCCAGCGGCGCTTAACCTGTGACACGTGCCGCGATGTGCTGCACGTTCGGACCCAAGGCGTTATTCGGCCGCCAACCAGCAGAGGGGTCCCCATGCGCTCACTGATCTCGTTGACGCTCCTGACGGCCGCTTGCTCCGGCGAGTACGACCTCAAGCGTGATCCCGATCCCGAGTCCGACGCTTACCCCGACATCGTCGTCCACCCGCCGGCCCTCGACTTCGGGCAGCTCGGTGAGGGCGAGGCGGCCACCGAGTCCTTCGAGATCGAGAACGTGGGCGAGGTCACCCTCGAGGTGAGCGACATCGAAGTGGTGGTGGGCGACGACGTGTTCCGCGTGCTGTCCGACACCGAGTGGAGCATCGCGCCGGGCGACGCCGAGACGATCGATGTCGAGTTCGTTCCCTACGGCCTCGAGCACTACGGCTCCATCGAGGTGTCGTCGAACGACCCCGACACGCCGGAGGCCCCGGTCGACCTGTACGGGCTGGGCACGCCCCCCGACACCCCGATCCTGCAGATCACCCCCGACAACTACCAGTTCGGCGACACCGACGGCATCACCTTCGTGCCCTGTGGCGCCTCCAAGGAACTGGAGATGCGCAACACCGGCTCGGCCGACCTGATCGTCACCGATGTCGACTACATCTCCGGCGGGCTGCTCAGCTTCGACAACCGCGGTGTGGGCCTCCCGCTGACCCTCGCCCCCGACGAGTACGTGACGGTCGCGGTCGACTTCGCCGCCACCACCGCGGGCGCCGACACCGGCACCCTGTCGGTCACCTCCAACGACCCGCGCGGCGTGGTCACCGCCGACCAGAACGGCGAGGGCGCCTACCTCAACTTCGTCACCGAGAGCTTCGAGGTGCCCGGGGTCGCGCCGGTCGACATCGTGTTCCTCATCGACCAGTCGTGCTCCATGAGCGAGAACCAGGGCACGATCGAGGCTGGGATGCCCGACTTCGTCGACGAGCTGGCCAACGTGTCCGACTGGCGGATGATCCAGGTCACCAAGGAAGGCGGCTGCGGCAACAACGGCATCATCGACGCCAACACGCCCAACGCGGCGCAGGTGCTGTCGAACAACGCCTTCAACGGCGGCATCAGCTTCTCCAACTACACCGAGCAGCTGCTCAAGCACGCCGACACCGCGCTGTCGAAGGATGCACCCGGCCTGTGCAACGAGGGCTTCCTGCGGCCCGGTGCTCTGCTGCACATCATCATCGCCTCCGACGAGAGTGACCAGTCCCCCCAGAGCCCGTCGCACTGGGTCAGCCAATACGAGAACTACGTGGTCGACCCGTCCATGGTGCGCGTCTCGGGCATCATCGACATCAACTCACGCTGTGGCGAGGGCTCGGTCGGTCCGGGCGGCTACATCGACGCGGTCAATGCCACGGGCGGCTCGCTCATCGACATCTGCCAGCCCGACTGGGGCAACCAGCTCACCGACATCGCCTCGTCGGTCCTCGCGGGCATCAAGAGCTACAACCTGCAGGCCGTCACCGACGAAGCGACGATCACCGTCACCGTCAACGGCGTCGAGACGACCGACTTCGACTACGAGGCGGCCGGGTCCACCGTCACGGTGAACAGCCCGCCCATCGGCGAGAGCGACATCGTCGAGATCACCTACGCCGAGCCCGCGTCCTGCAACTGACGTGAGCAGTATGTGGCTGCTGGGCCTCCTCGCCTGCGGGTGGGGAGGCCCTCGTGCTTTCGACCCGGGCGAGGCCGTCGCCTACGACGCCGACCTGCGCACCCTGGTCGCCGACCACCCCGGTGCAGGCTGGCAGCTCGACGGCGAGCCGGCCCGGGTGGGGGGCGCGACGGTGTGGGCGGGAACTTCGCTGAAGTGTACGACATGCTCAGATGAGTGCAAGCCGCTTTTACTTGGGGTGGAGAAGGGCGTCAGCGCGGCGTCGTCGGTGGTGGCGGTGCAGCCGATGACCGCTGAGGTGTCGGTGAAGCGCACCCTCGAGGTAGCCGAGGTGGCGGTGGTGCCGTGGCCGGAGGGCTGGGCCCTCGACGGGCCGGCGGGGCTGGTGCGGCGCGGCGCGTGGGCGGTCGTGCCGGGGCCTGGGCTGGTGGAGCTGAGCGGCGGGGGCGGCGTCCCACCGGAAGGGGTGGTGAACCCCCACGAGGTGGTGCTGCCCGCGTCGGCGCTGGGGCTGCGGGGTCGGGTGCGTCTCAAGGACATCCCTGCGATGTCGCTGGTGGGGCCGCTGCCGCCGACCTGGGAGGGCTCGGAGGCGGTGGTGGCCTACCATCGGCCCCAGACGGTGAGCGAGGGGCGCATGCGCCTGCAGGGCACGGCGGATCCATCGACCCTGAGGGCGCGGCTCGCCGAGCTCGAGGCGGCACGGCAGCGCTGGCCGGGGCTGGCGGAGGGCCCGTGGCTGCACTTCGTGTGGTCTGGGACGCGGCCGGTCGCGCAGGCACGGGGCCTGCTGGTGCCTGCGTCGGGGCCGGTCAGCTGGGCAGAGCTGGCGCTTCCCGACGGCGCCACGCCCCGGCTGGTCGCGGCGGCCATCGCCTTCGATCTGGGCCAGCGCGGGGAGGTGACTTGCCTCGGGCTGCGGTCGATGACGGTGGCGGAGGCGGGGCCGGCGGGCGGGGCGGTGCTGGCGGACCTGGCCGAGCGCATGGGCGACGAGGCGGTGCGCGAGCTGCTGGTGGCCCTGGCGGACCCGAGCTGGGCGGGGCTGCGCGACGCGGTGCCCGAGCCCCATCGCAGCTGGCTCGACAGCCATATCTAAGACAGGCTCACCACATGTGAGGCGATGCTACTTCGGGGGGATGGCGTAGGTGACCGTGGCGTGGGCGACCAGGTCGTCGTCGGTGCTCAGCTCCACCCGCCCGACCGCCAGGCGTCGCCCGACCTTGAGCAGCTCGCAGCGCGCGGTGACCTCGCCGAGGGTGGGCCGCCGCAGGAAGTGGATCTGCAGCGATGAGGTGACGGCCTGGGCCACCGGGCCGAGGCGCGCGAGCACGGAGGCATACATCGCGGTGTCGGCCAGCGTCATCAGGGTGGGGCCCGACAGGGTCGCACCGGGGCGCAGGTGCTGCTCGGAGGTGGGCAAGACCAGGGTGCAGCCGTCGTCGGTGGCCTCGGTGACCCGGAAGCCGAAGGCGACGGCCTGGGGGAAGTGCTCGGCGAAGAAGGCGTGCAGGGCGTCGGGGTCGAGCTGGGGCATGCCGGCAGGGTAGCGCAGCGGCGGCGATCAGCGCTCGGTGCGGCGGGTGCCGAGAGCGACCGCGGCGCTGACCAGGGCTGCCGCGATCGCCCCCGCGATCGCCTGGGAGCCCACCAGCAGCTCGTGGCCCGCGATCACCAGCATGGGGACTGCGCCCATGGCGTTGAACACGCCGTGGAAGACCGCGGCGGCCCACACGGTGCCGGCGCGCTCGCGCACCAGGGCCAGGGCGGGCGACAGGGCCACGCACACCACGGTGAACACCCCGATGCCCGCGATCCGGTGCTCGTCGAAGTTGTGCCCGGCGAGGATCAGCGGTGCGTGCCACAGCCCCCACAGCAGGCCCGTCACCAGGCTGGCGCGCCCGATGCCGAGGGGGGCGAGCTGCTGCTGCAGCCAGCCTCGCCAGCCCACCTCCTCGCCGAAGGCGAACAGGGCGTTGATGGTGGAGCCGAACACCAGCGCCTGGGGAATCGACAGCAGCACCAGCCCCAGCGCCCCCCCAGGCAGGTCGGCGAGCTGCGCGCGGGCCTCGTCGAGCTGCTCGGGGCCGAGCTGGCTGGCCAGGGCGTCGAGGAAGGCCGACAGGGTAGGGTCGTAGGTGGCGCCGGGCATGGCCAGTGACAGGGGAAGGGTCGTGAGGACCACGATCACGGGCAGCAGCGCGGCCGCCAGCAGCCAGCGGCTGGCTCGCACGGTCGCCAGGCCGTCGAGGGGGCGGCGCCCGTCGATGCGCTGCATCACCACCGTCGCCAGCAGCGGAGCGACCATCGCCGACGCGGTGACGGCGACGACGGCGAGCTGCGGGAGCTCGAGGAAGGCCCGTGCGACCGCCGCCGCCACCGGCCCGATGCACGCCAGCGCGTAGAACGTCGCTACGCGACCCCAGGCCACCGCGGGCCCACCCTGCATCGGACTGTCGTGATGGTGCACGGCCGCCTCCTCCGTCGACAGCCACCGCTAACCCCGACGCCGCGACGGATGGTGACGAGCGCGGGGTCGCGGACACTAATATGCTCTTTGCAGAAAAGGGGTCCCGACATGAACGAGCCTGCGCGTGCGGTGCTGCTAGGGATGGCTGTGGGCGACGCCCTGGGGCTGATGTGGGAGAACCTGCCGCCGGCGCGGGTCACCGCGAGGGGGCGCGACTGGCCGACGCTGCTGGGGCGCGGCGTGGTGTCTGACGACACCGAGCACGCCTACCTGACCTACCGAGCGTGGGCAGAGGCAGGGGGCGACCTCGAGCACTTTCGTGGTGGGCTGGCGAGGCGGCTGCGGTGGTGGTTCCTGGCGCTGCCTCCGGGCATCGGGCTGGGCACGGCCCGCGCGCTGATCAAGCTGTGCGTGGGCTGGTCGCCCCGGCGGAGCGGGTCGAGCTCGGCGGGCAACGGCACGGTGATGCGGGCGCCGGTGCTCGGGGTGCTGGTGCCGTCGGAGGAGCTGGCGGACTGGGTGGAGGCGAGCAGCGTGGTCACCCACCGAGACCCGCGGGCGGTGGAGGGGGCGCTGGTGGTGGCGCGGCTGGCCCGGGCGACCCACGACGGGCGCGACAAGGCGGTCGCGCTGCAGGAGGTGCTCGTCGGGGTGCAGGGCCCGCTGCTCAGGGAGCGCCTGGAGGCGGTGGCGGGTGCGGCAGCCGAGGTCACGGCGGCGGTGGCGGCGGGCTTCGGGCTGCAGGGTGGTGTCACGGGCTTCGTCGACGACACCGTTCCCATCGCGGTCCACCTGTGGCTGCGACACGACGACGTGAGCGAGGCGGTGCGGGAGGGCATCGAGCTGGGGGGCGACACCGACACGGTGGGGGCCATCGTCGGGGGCCTGGTGGGGGCGTCGGGGGCCCTGGCGCGTCCGAGCGACCTGGAGCGGCTGCAGGACCGGCCGCTGGGTCGCGACGTGCTGGCGGCGGGGGAGGAGGAGCTGGGCTGGGCACGGTCGCTGGCCCGCAACCTGGTGCTGCTGCCGCCGATCCTGTGGCACCTGGCGACGCGGCGGTTCCGCTAGGCGCCTGCCAGGCCCCTCACCCGCGCCCGAAGCGCCTCGCCGTCGCGTCGCGCGCGCTTGGTGAGCAGCAGCAGGTCGACGAAGGCGCTGGGGGGCACGGCCCTCGTGAGGAGGACCCCATTGGGGCTGCGGTATAGCGGCTGGCCGGCCTGTGCGAGCAAGCCTCGGTCGACCACCAGCGCGGCCGCCACCCCCGCCCGCTTGCCCACGGTGGCCTCGGCATCGTCGGCCAGGTGCACATGGGTGCGGCCCATCGGCTTCAGCCCCTCGGCCAGCGCGGCCTCGACCACCTCCAGGCGGGTGCCGTGGACCATGGTGCCCGGCCCGACCACCCGCTCCCAGCTCGCCTCGAGGGCCTCGACGGTCACCGGCACCCCGCTGGAGTGCCCCTGGGTGGCGCGCACGCGCTCGCCGTCGACCTGGAAGCGACGCTTCGCGTTGGTGGCGACCTCCTCGTCGAAGGTGGCCCGATCCAGCTCGGCGTGCTGCAGCACCTCGTCGATGCGGCACCAGCCCTCGGCGCTCATGGGCAGGCCCACCTCGGTCGCGCCATGACGAAGGAGCCAAGACAGGCGGCGGCTGGACATCGGCGACTCCGGTAGGCAGGACGCCACTTCCTAGCACGGCAGGTGGCTCCGAATAAGTGATTGCCACATAAATATAAGGTGGACTTGCATAGGGGTGGTCCACCTTCACGGTCCCTCCGTGGCAGACTGGGCGCCGCACCAGGGAGCCCACCATGCCGCACCGCCACCACCGCTTTGACTACTACGAGCTCACCGTCCCCGATGTGGCGGCGGCCAAGCGGTTCTACGGCGAGGCCTTCGGCTGGGCCTTCACCGACTACGGGCCAGGCTACGCCGGGATCCAGGGCGACGACACCGAGGTGGGGGGGCTGGCGCAGGGCGAGGTGCGCCCCGGCGGCCCGCTGATGGTGCTGTACAGCGACGACCTGGAGGCCTCGCTGGCCTCGGTCGAGGGAGCGGGAGGCAAGGTGGTGGAGGCGATCTTCTCCTTCCCGGGCGGCCGACGCTTTCACTTCGCCGACCCCGCCGGCAACGTGCTCGGCGTGTGGGGCTCGTGATCGCGCCCCTGCTGTGGCTGCTGGCCTGCACCCAGCCGGCGCCGGCCCCACCCACGCCCCCCGCTCCGGTGGCGGTGCCGGCCGGGGTGCCGATGCCGACCTACACGCTCACCTTTCCCGACGCGGCCCGGCACCGCATCCACGTGCGCGCCGAGGCGCCCAGCGGCTGCGGGGAGTGGTGGATGCCGGTGTGGATCCCGGGCTCCTACGTGCTGCGGGAGTTCGCTCGGAACGTCACGGAGGTGGCGGCTCATGGCCCCGACGGGGCGCTGCCGGTCACGAAGGTGGCGAAGAACCGCTGGCGGGTCGACTGCGAGGCGGGCCCCGTGGTCCTCACCTACCAGCTGTACGCCAACGAGCTGTCGGTGCGCACCAACCACGTCGATGGCGACGGCATGGTGCTCAACCCCGCGGCGACGGTGCTGGTGCCCGACGGCACGGCACAGGGCCCGTTCGCGTGGCGGGTGGTCTCCGATCTGCCGGGGCCGTTCACCGCGCTGAGCGAGCGTGCCCCCGGCGAGCTGGTGGCGGCCGACCTCGACGAGCTCGTCGACAGCCCGATGCTGCTGGGCGACAGCCACGTGTCGACCTTCGAGGTGGCGGGCGTGCCCCATCGCCTGGTCACCCGAGGCGGTCAGGGGTTGTGGGACCACGATCGAGCCGCCGACGACGTGCGCAAGATCACCGAGGCCCAGCATGCGCTGTTCGGCGCCTTCCCCTACGACGACTACGTGTTCCTGAACATCGCCCTGGGCGGCCGCGGCGGCCTCGAGCACGACGAGAGCACGCTGATCCTCGCCGACCCGTGGGCCACGCGCTCCGACGACACCTACCGCTCCTGGCTGGGCATCGTCAGCCACGAGCTGTTCCACGCCTGGAACGTCAAGGCCATCCGGCCCGAGATGCTGGGCCCGTTCGACTACGAGCGCGAGGTCTACACCCGGGAGCTGTGGATCGCCGAGGGCTTCACGTCCTACTACGACGACGTGTTCCTGCTCCGCGCCGGCCTCATCGACGAAGAGGCCTGGCTCGAGGCGATGAGCAAGAACATCCGGCGGGTGGTCGCCGACCCCGGGCACCTGGTGATGCCCCTGGCCGACGCGAGCTTCGATGCGTGGACCGAGTACTACCGGCAAGACGCCGACAGCCCGAACCAGGCGATCAGTTACTACCTGAAGGGTTCAGTTGTGGCCTGGTTGCTCGATACGGAGATCCGGCGTCGTACCGAAGGGGCGAGGTCTCTCGACGATGTGCTGCGGGCGGCGTGGCCTCGGTTCGCCGACACGGGCTACGACAGCGCGGCCTTTCGGGCGCTGATCAGCGAGGTCGCGGGCAGCGACATGGAGCCGTGGCTGGCGGCCCACGTCGACCGGGCCGAGCCCCTCGAGCTGCAGCCCGCGCTGGACTGGTGGGGGCTGCAGACCAAGCCGCCGGGCAAGGTGAAGCCCTGGCTGGGGCTGCGCACGCGCACCGACGACGACCGGGTGTTCGTGAAGTCCGTGCTGCAGGGAGGGCCGGGCTGGCAGGCTGGGGTGCAGCCCGACGACGAGCTGGTGGCGGTGAACGGCTGGCGGGTCGATGCGGGGCACGACCGGCTGCAGGGGGTGGCGCCGGGGGAGCAGCTCGCGGTGACCGTGGCGCGGCGCGGCCAGCTGCGGGAGCTCACCGTGGTGGCGGCGCAGGCTCCTGACGAGGTCCACCTGCAGATCGACGAGGAGGCGCCGCTGGCGACGGGGCGTCGGCGGGCGACCTTCGCGGGGCAGCCGTGAAGCTGCAGCGGGTGGTGGCGACGAGCGCTGAGGTCGGGGCGACGCGCTCGCGGAAGAAGAAGGCGGCGGCGCTGGCGGCGCTGCTGGCCGAGGGGAGGGGGCTGCGCCGGATCGTGGTCCCCTGGCTGTCGGGGGTGCTGCCCCAGGGCAAGATCGGGGTCGGCTGGGCGGCGCTGCGGGCGGTTCGTGGCACGGCGCCTTCGGGGGAGTCCACCCTCACCGTGGAGGAGGTCGACGAGGCGCTCACGGCGCTGGGGGCCATCGCGGGGAAGGGGAGCAAGGCGCGGCGGCACGAGGCGCTGGTGGCGCTGATGGGGCGGGCGACCGAGGCGGAGCAGCGCTTCCTGGCGGAGCTGCTGTCGGGGGAGCTGCGGCAGGGGGCGCTGGCGGGCGTGATGGCCGAGGGGGTGGCCGAGGCGGCGGGGGTCGACGCGACGCGGGTGCGGCGGGCGGCGATGCTGTCGGGTGACCTGGCGGCGGCTGCCCTGGCGGCCTTCGAGGGGGATGCGGCGCTGGATGCCTTCCGGCTCGAGCCGGGGCGCCCGGTGCAGCCGATGCTGGCGCAGACGGCGGCCGATCCAGCGGAGGCGCTGTCGCAGCTGGGTGAGGCGCTGTTCGACGTGAAGCTCGACGGGGCGAGGGTGCAGGTGCACCGCGACGGCGACCAGGTGCGCGTGGTGACGCGGGCCCTACGTGACGTGACCAGAGCGGTTCCGGAGGTGGTGGAAGCGGTACGAGCGCTTCCGGTACGGCGGATCGTGCTCGATGGGGAGGTGCTGTGCTGGAGCGGCGACCGGCCCCAGCCGTTCCAGGTGACGATGCGGCGGTTCGGGCGGTCCCTCGACGTGGCGCGGATGCGGGAGGAGCAGCCGCTGAGTCCCCACTTCTTCGACGTGCTGATGGTCGACGAGGAGCCGCTGATCGACGCGCCGCTGCGGGAGCGGCGGGCGGTGCTGGAGCGGCTGCTGCCCCCGGGTCAGGTGGTGCAGGCGCTGCACACCGCGGATGCCGACGAGGCGCAGCGGTTCCTGCGCGCGACGATGGAGGCAGGGCACGAGGGGCTGATGGCCAAGGCGCTGGGCTCGTCGTACGAGGCGGGGGCGCGGGGGGCGGCGTGGCGCAAGATCAAGCCGGCCTACACCCTCGATCTGCTGGTGCTCGCGGCGGAGTGGGGGTCGGGACGGCGCAAGGGCACGCTGTCGAACCTGCACCTGGGCTGCGTGGGGCCTGACGGGCCGGTGATGCTCGGCAAGACCTTCAAGGGGCTGACCGACGAGCTGCTGGCCTGGCAGACCGAGCAGCTGCTGGCGCGGGAGGTGCGGCGGGAGGGGCACGTGGTGGTGGTGCGCCCCGAGCTGGTGGTGGAGATCGCCTTCAACGAGGTCCAGGAGAGCCCGCGCTACCCGGGGGGGCTGGCGCTGCGGTTCGCGCGGGTGAAGCGGTACCGGTCCGACAAGACGGCGGCACAGGCCGACACGCTGGCGCTGGTGCGGCAGATCCACGAGGGGCGGGCGCCGCTGGAGCTGCGGCTGGGGTGAGGGCGATGCATGCTGTGGCGACCTATGCGGCCAGCACCGCACGCGTGCACACCTGCACGACCGTGGCGTAGGCCTGGTCGAGGGCCTGCTGGCTCGATGGCTGCGGCAGGATGCCGAGCGCTGGGTCGGGCTGAAGGACCGGTGCCGCACGAGGCACCTGGTACGCGGAGGCCTCGAGCTCGATGGCCTGTCGGACGGGTGCGCCTCCCACGCGAAGCGCCCAGCGGACGGTGGCCCAGGCCAGCGACGCATGCTGTGTCTCGTCGGCGATGACCTCGTCGAGGTGTGCGATCACCTGGTCGTCGGTGGCCTGCTCGCGCTGGGCGATGGCCAAGGCGGTCGCGAGCGTCTCGTTGCAGCAGCCGTCGAGGAAGGTCTCGACGGCAAGGGAGACCAGGTCGGCCGGGGGCTCGGGTGCGATGGTGACGGGGCTTGCTGTCACGGCCTTGCCCGACAGGCGGGAGGCCAGAGCGAATGCCCCGGCGGCGTGCCGCTCCTCGTCGCGCGCCGCTGCCCAGGCTCGGGCGATGAGATGCTGCGGTGCGCCGACTTCTTCGAGCTGGCGTGCGAAGCGGCGGAAGGACCCGATGGACAGGTGTTCCTCCGATGCACACGTCGCCCAGTAGGCGGCCCTGGCATCGGGCACCGACGGCGCACGAGGTTCGATCAAGGCACCGTTGTGCCGCAAGGGGCGACCGCTGTGGCCTTGCGTGGTTCGACGCCCGGTGTGGCCACTGGCTCCGCTTCCTCCCGCGGTGTCGCCGGTGGTGCCGGAGGGCACAACGCCCGTTGGGCGGGTGCTCGTGTCGCCCGAGACGGAAGGACGTGGAGATCCGGTCTCGTAGGTTAGCGAGGTGTCCCACGTCGGCATGGTGGTACCCGTGTGGCCCATGGTACCCGTGTGGCCGTCGGTGTCGGTGTCGGTGTCGGAGTCCGAGTCGGTGTCGGTGTCGGAGTCCGAGTCGGTGTCGGAGTCCGAGTCGGTGTCGGTGTCGGTGTCGGTGTCGGTGTCGGTGTCGGTGTCGGTGTCGGTG
>CBDUIC010000155.1:0-13344 GCA_965367245.1 uncultured bacterium
GACACGGGCGGCACCGACACGAGCGGCAGCAGCACCGACACCACCGATAGCACCGGCACCACCACGGCCACGCCGCTGTTCACCGACACCACCACCGACGTCGACACCACCGGTGGCACGGGCGACGGCGAGGGCGACCCCCAGCTGGGCTTCTCCGTCGATGTGGTCAGCTGGTAGGCACTACACAGGTCGAACACGACCAGGTGGAGCTCCTGGGCCCTGATGTCGCCGGCGTGGCCGTTGCTTGCTGCCGGCGAGGCCCACCGGGTGCGCAGGGCCTGCAATACGCTGAAATACCCGTATAGCGCCTCGGATGTGACCTTCTTCCTGCGAGCCACGACGGCCCGTAGCCAACCAGAAGGAGGCCCATCATGGCCGAACACGAAGTCCACATCACCATCGACAACTCCAACAACCCCACCACCCTCACGATCGTGGACTCGAAGGCAAGCCACGGCAGCTACAACCCCCAGCCCCCTGCCGTGATCCCGGCCGGAAAGGTCGTCGACTTCGCGCTGATCGCCAACGCGGGCCTCTACGGTGCCGAGGGCAGCTGCATCTTTGCCACCAGCGACGGCGGCCAGATTCTGCTGACCTATGGCGACCCCATCACCGCCGACAACTACGCCACGGTGGATACCTCGGGCACTTCGCTGCGGGTCACCTGGGAAGGCAAGTCGGGCTCCGGCAACTGGGCGCCTGGCGCCATGCCTGCCCATGGCAACCCGGTCTACCTCCAGGTCTTCGTCGTCGGTAGCTGAGACCGCCAACCCAACCGGCGCCCTGGATCGGCCGGGGCGCCTGGAGGTAGTAATGTCCGACGTCACGAGCCGAGCCAGGGCAGCCCTGGCCACCTTCCGCGCAACCGCTTCGCCGGCGCAGGTCGCCCGCGTAGATGAGCTCCTGCAGACTGCCCACACTCAGACGGCGGCGGTGCTCCGTGCCGGTGAGGGCACGGTGGACCATCCAGAGCTCGCCCGAATGCTAAGCACCGTGAGCGACGCCGAGCTTCCGAGCAACGCGGCCACACCGGTCGGCAACGATGGCACCCTGTGGGGCTTTGGTACCTACGAGCAGCTCGACCCTGGCTGGATCGAGGCTGGCACCTTGTGGCTGACCGAAGGGCGCGACCTGGCTGACTTCGCCAACGACCCCGCAGTCTTCACCATGCCGAACCAGGTCACCATCGCCATTGCAGGGGATTGGGGCACTGGGTACTACGAGGATGACACCCCCGCTGAGGGCGTGGCCAACGCGATGAGCGCGGCAGCGCCTCAGATCACCGTGCACTTGGGAGACGAGTACTACGCTGGTACTCCCGATGAGGAACAGTCGAAGCTGGTAGATCTATGGCCCGGGGGCACCTTGGCCTCCTTCGCCCTGAACTCCAACCACGGGATGTACTACGGAGCCCGCGGCTACTTCGGCACCACCCTGGCCGCGCCGGCGTTCGCAGCCCAGCAGGGCACGTCGTTCTTTGCCCTGGTCAACGACGACTGGCTGATCTTCGGTCTGGACTCCGCCTACAACGCCAGCTGGGACAGCATGTTCATGGACGGAGCGCTGGGCTCGCTGCAGCAGGGATGGATGGCCAGGACCCAGGCCGCCTACCCCGGGCGCAAGATCATCGTGATGACCCACCACACAGGCACCGACCTCACGGGAGCCACCAAGACCTCGCTGTGGCAGGAGGTGGTGGACGCGCTGGGGAAGAGTCCCGACTACTGGTACTGGGGGCACGCCCACAACGCCGTGGTGTACAACGACATCGATGGCTGCCTCGCGCGCTGCAACGGCCACGGGGCGATCCCGTTCGGCGTCGCCAGCTCTCTGCAGCCCGCCGTAGGAGGCACCGTGGACTGGTTCGAAGACGGCCTCGCCGGCGACACACGCATCCCGGATCGATGCCTGAACGGCGCTGCCATCGTGGCACTCGACGGCACGTCGATCACCGAGACCTTCTTGTCCGAGACCGGCGAGACGCGCTGGTCGAGCTGACCCCTCCCCGGGTCCCACGATGGGGCCCGGTTCGCCCCTTTCCTCTGGGAGTCCTTCTATGCCCACCCATGCTCTGCTCATCGGAATCGATGACTACACCAGCCCCGATGCTCCCACCCTGCGGGGTAGCCGCAACGACGCCGTGCGCTTCTGGCGCCAGTGCGTCGACCAGTTGCTGGTGCCTCCCGCGAACATCCGCCTGCTCTGCCATCCGCCCATCTCCGAGGAGATGCTGACGGGTGGGCTGTCTGGCCCGTGCCGGGTCGGGGTTACCTGGTCAGAGGCGGCCCATGCGACCGTCCAAGGAAGCGCCCGCGCCAGCGATATCCAGGCTGCGCTCCACGACCTGGGCGACCAGCTGCGGGCCGATCCGAGAGCTGCCGCCCTGGTGACGTACTCGGGGCACGGAACCATCGTCGAGCCACCCGCAGGCTCCCCCGACAGCGCCGCCGACCTGGCCTTGTGTGCCCAGGACTACACGACGGACCAGCCCCCGGCGGGATTGGTGCCGTTCGGGGTGTTTCGCGACGCCTTCATCGAGGGCCACGTCGAGCACCGCATCACCGTCGTCGTCGACACCTGCTACACTGCTGCCGGCGCGGACGACGAGGTGGTGCCTACCCCCGCATCTACCGACGACGACCCGATGTACTACCGGTTCTTGATGGCAGCTGCACACGGCGAGGTCGCCCGTTCGATCACCGTCGACGCTCGCCAGCAGGGAGCGTTCTCGTGGGCCATCAGCACCGTCATCGCCCAATGGCAGCTCGATGAGCGTGGTGGCTTCGACGTGCTGACCATGAGCCATGCCGAGCTCGTCGTGCGGGCCAGGCTCTTGCTCGAGGCCATCGGAGTGCAGCAGACGCCATGGATCGCGGGCGTTCGTTCGCTCGACGTCGTCGGGGTGTTCGACCCCAATGACGACTGGAGCGACCTGACGCAAGCCCCGTCACGGAACCCCGACGTGTCCCGCCCAGGCCGACAGCTGTGGGCCGGCGACACCGTGTGTCTCAAGTACGGCCTGCGCAAGGCGAATGGCAAGACGATTCTCACCGTCGGCGGCACCGCGCCCACCGAGCAGTGGGATCTGAAGAACGACAAGATGGTGAGCCTGCTCTCCGGCCACACCACGTCCATGTACCTGGACCTCGAGTCAGAGGACGTGTCGGGGTCGCAGCAGTTCAGCTGGGACCGGACCAATCAGACCTGGTCCTCGGTGGGCTCCGTCAAGGGGCGCGCCAACTGGCGCACCTTCGTCAGCAGCGACGGCTCGGTGTGCCTGGAGTTCCAGTACACGCTTGTGAGCTCGGTCTACACGCTGCAGACCGTTCGATGGATCACCAGCAACGACATCCTCGCTGGCGACACCTTCGACCCCCTCACCAACGCGGGATCGAACCAGCAGCTCCCCCTCACCCTCCTGCCCACGGGCCAGTCGGTGACACTGCCCGCTGGAAGCCGCTGGGTGCAGCAGTCGGTGCCTGCCGGCATCACGTTCACTCCATCGTCCTAGCGGATCGGGCCAGGCGGAATCCCACCGTGCTGAATCGATCGCCCGGCCGGCCGGCGGTGCGGGCCGCCGCGCGGCAGTGGCGAGCCGGGCTGTAGAACTCTCCGCCACGAATCTCCAGGAAGGCCATCCCCTCAGCGGAGGCAGCGTCGACCACCGCGCGACCAGAACGCACAGCCGAGCCTTCTCGACGCCAGGCCTCGATGCACCAGTCCCGAACGTTGCCCGCCAGCCCCCGCACGCCGTACGGCGACACGTCGGTGGGAGGCTCGCCCACCGGCGCACGACGAGGCGCGCCGTCCAGGCTCCCGGCCATGCGAGCGAACGTCGGGTCGAACGCATCCCCCCACGGGAAAGCCCGACCGTCGACGCCACGGGCAGCCTTCTCGTGCTCGTGCCCGGTGGGCAGTCGCCAGGCCAGGCCAGTTGCTCGCGCCCGCCAGGCAGCAAAGGCCATGGCCCCGTGCCAGTCCACGAGGGTGACCGGCGCCTGCGGCTCGAGCTGGCCCGTGTGGGGGTCGGGGGCGAGGTGGAAGCCTGCGGCCGTGTTCAGGTAGCGGTGCCCCTGGCGCACGCCCCTAGGCATCCATCGGGCAGCAGACTCCGGGTCGGTGACGGCTGTGTCTCGGATGAACGCGAGGTAGTCAGCCTCCGTCACCGGGTCTCGCTGGATGAAGAACCCATCGACCCACACCCGCTGGCCAGCGAGGGCGTCGGGGGCCTCGGCATCGCCGCCGATCTGGGCCCATCCCCCTGGTATGTACACGGTGTCCTCAGGGATGGACCTCGGCAGCCACACCGCCTGCGGCTCCGTGTCACCGGGGGGGGTGCTGTCCCAGCGCCCCGAGCGCCGCAGCTCGATGGGATAGGCCACCGTCGCGCACTCGGGATGGCGCAGCTCGAGGAGATACCGACCCGCAGTGAGTCGCACATCCTGCAGCGGCGTCAGGCCCAGGGAACGACGTGGCCCCAGCTGCAGGCGACGATCGACCTCCTGGAAGCGGGCCAAGGTCACCGACGCCCCGCGGGGCTCCGAGTCCAGATCGAGGGTGGCATCCCCCCGCAGGAAACGGGCGTAGGCACCTCGATCGTACGCGCGAAGCTCCGCCTCCGCCCGCGCCGCGGCGTCGCGGTCGCCCCGCCGCTCCGCCCGAACCATCGCCTGCTGGTAGTGCGCGGCGAGACGGTCGAGGATCGGAACATGGTGAGGCGCGAGCTGCAATGCACTGCGAACCGTCTGAAGCCACGCTACTTCGGCGTCGACGACCCGCCGGTGCAGCGCATCGGCGGCATCGTCCAGCTGCCAGGTGGGCCGCTTGACGGCGACCGGGTCGAACGGCCGTAGGTCAGCACCGCTCGCGGCCGCTGCCGCTCTGGCCGACTCGAGCTCGGCACACAACCCTTCGCGCGCTTCGACCATCGCATCGGCACGCGCCAGCAGCTCGTCGGCCTGCTGCCTCCGCCGTGCTCCTTCCAGCCAGTCGCGGAGACCCCGACCCCACACACCTGCATCGCGGGGACGCTTTGCCGCATCACGAGCCATCCCGCGTTCGGCAAGCTCGACCAGCTCCGCTGGGGCCTCGGGGGCCAGTGCCGCCAGGGAAGGCGGTGGCCCCGCCAGAAGGTCGGCCCATACCCCCGACGTGCTGCCCGGATAGGGAGCCCTTCCAGCGAGGATGCGGAACAGGATGGCACCCAGCGCGTACACGTCGGTATAGGCTCCGACCTTGCCATCGCGGGCCTGCTCTGGCGCCATCCAGGTGGGCGTGCCCAAGACCTCCTCTTCGCGCGCGTGGTGTGGACGAGCCAGCCCCCAGTCCATCACGCGCACCTCCCCAAACGCCCCCACCATCAGGTTGTCTGGCTTCAGGTCGAGGTGCAGCACGCGCTGTGCGTGGGCGTAGTCGACGGCCTCCGAGACCCGAAGCAGGATCTCGACCATGCGTCTCAAGCTCAGCTCACCGGCCTCGAGCAAGTCGCCCAGGGTCTCGCCCTCCACCTCCGTCATCGTGTACCAGAGCCGGCCGTCGGCGAGCTCACCCATGTCCTGCACCGAGACAATGCCCGGGTGTTGCAGCTCGGCGGTGAGCCTCGCCTCCCGCTGGAAGCGCTCCCTGGATGGCGAGTCATCGACCAGGTCCCAGCTTAGGAGCTTCATGGCCAGGGTATGGCCGACCTTGCGGTCACGCACCCTTCGCACCTCACCCATGCCGCCACGCCCCAGCATGCCGAGGTCCTCGTAGCGTTCCGGGAGGAGCTGCCGCCGGGGGCTGCCTCCACCGGTGCGCCCAGGTCGTCGTGTGGGCTCGGTCATGAGCTACTATACGAAGTGCTGGGGGGCTGGGGGCAACCGTGGGTGTGTTGCGGCGGGTTTCTGATGGTCTACGGGTTCCACTGGCAGGCCGTGGGCTGATCGGTCGAGGTACTGCGTGCACGGTCCGGCTCAGCCATCCCGCGGTGTCGGGAGAGCACGCCCGCATCTGGTTCGATGGCGACACGTGGCACCTTCGAGACCTCGGAAGCTCCAACGGCACCCTCATCAACGCCCGCTCCGTGGACGCGGGCACCGCGCATCCGTTGAGCCTCCATGACCAGCTCCAGTTCGGAGACATCGAGGAGACCTGGGTGCTCGACACGATCGGGCCTCCCCAGCCCATGGCCCGCTGCGGAGACCGGCTGCGGCGTGGCGAGGGCGGGATGCTGAGCCTGCCGGACGACGAAACCCCGTTCGCGTCGATCTATCGCTCCCGTGGAACGTGGCTCCTCGACGATGGCAGCGACGTGACCCAGGTGAGCAATGGGTCGGCAGCGGTGGTCGCCGGAGAGGTTTGGCTGCTGCTGCTCTCTGACGAGGTTCCCCAGACGGCGAGGCGCCCCGACGAACTCTCGGCCCACCTCCAACAGTTGCAGTTGGTCTTTGGGGTCAGCCGCGACGAGGAGTACATCACCCTCTCCGTGCTCGGGTCGGGCATGAGGCTGGAGCTCAAGCCCAGGGCTCACCTGTACCTGCTCCTCGTGCTCGCGCGACAACGCCTGGCCGATGCAGCGCTCCCCCAAGGCGACCAGGGGTGGGTGCATGTCGAGGAGCTCTCGCGCATGCTGCGAATGGATGAACTCGGCATCAACCTGTGGGTACACCGTGCGCGAAAACAGATGGGCGCGGAAGGGGTGGCCGACGCAGGCGGAGTGGTCGAGCGACGAACCGGCACCGGGCAGCTACGCATCGGCACGGACAGGCTGGTGATCGAGCCGAGCTAGTCGGGTGCTGCTGCGGGCTCGAGCGGGTAGAAGATGCGGCGGCTGCAACCCGCAGACGCTCGCCGGTGCCGGCTGCCGCCACTCTGAGGCGTGGAGCAACCTACGGCAGGTCGAACACGACGACCTGCCCGTCGCGCGGCCCGGCCATCCCGTTGGGGGCGATGGTGACGAACCGGGTGGCGTCGATCATCGCCAGGTCGGTGCCGAGGAAGTCGCTCATGTGTCGCACGGGGGCGGCGACGATGCGGGGGGCGGGCCAGGTGCCGGCGACCTGGTCGTAGGCGAACAGCGCGCCGGTGGCCTGGCCGAAGCTGTCGCGATCGGGGTCGCCGGCGACCAGGCGGGTGCCGAACAGGCCGACCCCACCGCCGGTTGCCTCGGGCAGGGTGGCCTGGCGCAGCCACATCCCGCCGAAGTGCTCCCACACGTCGACCCCTTCGTCGCTCATGACGGCGAGCAGGTCGCCCTCGAGGGCCACGGCCATCCCGTACCGCCCATACTCGCTCGGGGTGGTGGCGGTGAGGGTGGTGGACCACGCCCACGCCCCGGTCGGCCGCTCGTACACGTGCACCGCACCGCTCGCGTCGATGCCTGCCTGGTCGTCGTAGGCGGCAGCCACCACCAGGGTGTCGCCGTCGACGTGCACCCCGCCGAAGTAGTCGTTGCCAGGGGAGGGGTTGCCGATCAGCTGCACCAGGGGCCATGACCCGGCCGGCGTGCGGTCGAACACATAGACAGCGCCGAGGTGGCCGCTGGGGTCGAGGTCGTAGCCGCTGACGCCGACGAACAGCTGGTCGTCGCTGAGGGCCACCGAGGCGCCGAAGCCGTAGTCTTCCGCGGTGCCGCTGGGCGACAGGCGCACCTGCTCGACCCAGGTGGTGCCGTCGAACTGGAACACCCACACCGAGCCGCTCTGCGAGCCGTTCACGTGGGCGGCGCTGGCCCCGACCACGAGGGTGTCTCCGTGGAGCGCGAGGGCGCGGCCGTAGTGGCTCTTGCGATGGGGGGTGTCGATGGGACCCAGCAGGCGCCAGTCGACGCCGTCGTGGTGCCACGCCACGACCAGCCCGGCCTCGGGGTCGCCGACGAGGATGTGGTCGGGGCTGGCGACGATGCGCTGCGGGTGGGGGAGCGTGTCGGGGGCGGGGAGCCACTGCACGCCCACGCCCTGAGGGGTGGCGATGTCGTCGACGCACAGCCAGGTGTTGCACACCGTGGCCTCCCCCAGCGGGGAGGGCGTGCCGAGACCCACCGGGTAGGCGGTGGCGCCGCCCCAGGTGGTGCCCAGGCTGTACAGGCCGAGGGACACCGTGTCGGGCAGCCACGCGCCGTCGCCGACGTCGGTGGCGACGCTGTCTTGGACCACGCTGTCGTGCAGGTGCAGCGTCGCCTCCCCCAGCGCGACGGCGCCCCCCCGCTCGGCGGTGTTGCCTTGCAGCTCGACCTCGTAGAAGCTGGCCGGCCCACCGATCGCGGCGATGGCCCCGCCCTCGACGGCGGTGTTGTCGCGAAGCACCCCGCCCGACCAGTCGACGTAGCCGGCAGCGACCCCGCCTCCCTCGCTGGCGTCGTTGCCCTCCACCACGCTGCTCGCGTCGAGGTCGACGGTGCTGATGCCGTTGCTGGAGTCACCCTCCGGCCCCACGAAGGCCCCGCCCCCGCGCAGCGCGCTGTTGCCGAGCAGCGACCACCCCGTGCCCTCCAAGGTGGAGCTCTGCACGGCCAGGCCGCCGCCGTCGCCGGTCGCGACGTTGCCCTCGACCACCACCTCGGTGCCGGTCGCCGTCGAGTACCAGAGGCTCAGGCCGCCGCCCTCGTAGGAGCTGTTGCCGCTCACCTCGACGCGCTCGAGCTCGATGGAGCCTCGACTCACGTAGGCGCCGCCTCCCCACTCGAAGCTGGTGTTGTCGGCGATCACGGTGTCGCGCAGCACCACCCGGGCGTCTTGCGACGACAGCCCGCCGCCGTCGGTCGCCCCGGTGTTGCCACGGACCTCGCTGTCGAGGAGCCACAGCTCGCCGCCATCCTCTACCCCGACCCCGCCGCCGAACTGGGCGCCCTGGTTGTCGCGGACCACGCTGCGGCGGAGCACCGCCGACGCACACGAGCCCACCCCGACCCCCGCACCGGGCAACACCGGGAAGAAGTACGACGTGAACCGCAGGTCGAAGCCCTCGACCGTCAGCCCGACCAGCGCCGCGTCGGCCTGGGTGACCGCGACGCCGTTCGCCATGTTCACCAGCGTCGGGGAGGTGAGCACGGTGCCTTCGGCGCCTCCGATGCCCACCAGCCGCACGTTCTTGCCGTCGATGACCAGCTCTTCCTCGTAGGTGCCGGGGCACACCAGCACCGTGTCGCCGTCGACGGCGAGGTCGATGGCGGCCTGGATGGTGTCGGTGGTGACCGTGCCGGCCAGGGTGACGAGCCCGTCTTCGCCGGTGAGCGGGTCGCAGTCGGTGTCGACGCCGTCGCAGCGCTCCTCGGCACCGGGGTAGACCCACGGATCGTGGTCGTCGCAGTCGAGGGAGGCGTCGACGCCGTCACCGTCGTGGTCGTCGGCGGCGGCCACCGTCGCGGTGTCGCGGGTAGAGGGCCAGTCGCCGGTGTCGAGCCAGGGGGAGGGCTCGGGGGCGCAGTTCGTGGACCCCACGCCCGAGTCGTCGGTGCCCGCGGCTGCGGTGTCCCACGTCGTGACGCCGGGAAGCGAGGGGCCGCCGGTGTCGACGATCCAGGCGCTGTCGGTGCCGGGAGCGATGGTCGGGGTGGTCACCGTGGGAGGTGACGTCGAGGTCGTCGGCGTGCCGTACGACGTCGACGTCGGGAGCGACTTCAGCGCAGGGTCGCCGGAGGAGCCGAGGCACGCCAGGAGGAGCAGAAGAGCAGGCATGGCCTACGATACCGGATCGTCGCTCGACCGGCTCGGCAGCGTCGGGTCGCCGAGGAAGGCCTGGTATCCCCACACCGACGCCGGGCCGAACATGCCCACCGACAGCGTGGCGAAGATGCCGCCGTGGAGCAGCGTCCCCGCCGCGAGGGTGGCGCGTCGGGTGATCGGGTGCAGCGCGCCGACGACGAAGCCCACCTCGAAGACCAGCGTGAACACCACCAGCAGGGCCGACAGCGGCCAGCCCGCCGCGCTCTGCATCACCGGGTCGATCAGCCAGGCAGCCCGGCTGAAGTTGCCCTCCGACATCGCGTAGTACACCGCCGAGCCGTCGCGCCAAGCCCCGTAGCGGAGCTTGTCGATGCCCGTCCACAGGTACATCACCAGCAGCTGCAGCTGCACCAGCCGCAGCCCCAGCACGGGGACCTCGCTGCGGCGCGCCCACCCCCACCGCTGTCGGAGCCAGGCATCCACCGACCATGCCGCCCCGCACGGCGTGAGCGCCATCATCAGCGCCCAGATGCGGATCAGCCGGTCGCCGCCGTTCCACGCCCACGGGGAGCGATGCAGCACCGCCACGAGCAGCACCGGCACCAGCCACTTCGTCACCGGCGTCGCAAGCCCGGCGGCGTAGGCCGCGATCACGCCCAGCCCCAGCAGGTGCCCCACCTGCAGGGCAGGCAGCGACCAGCCCTGCAGCACGTCCCAGCGGTAGGGCGTCCAGTGGTCGCCGATGAGCCGTGGGTCGACAACGCCTCCATCGTGGAACAGCAGCCCGAGCTCGGGCCACAGCCACGCCCACCACCAGAGCAACAGCAGGCCCAGGGTGAGCCGCATGCGGCCGAGGGGCTCGGCTGGCACCGGCGCGAACCACAGGCGGTCCCATGTGGCGAGCAGGCGGCTCATGGGGCGCAGTTCCACGTCTCGAGGTGCGTGCGCTTCGTCGGCCACTCGCTGCGGGGGAGGCCCGAGGCCCTCGGCGGCGGCGTGGCGACGGTCACCCGATCCATGAGGACCTGGCGCAAGGGCAGCCCGGCGGCCTTCGCCTCCCGACACTGCCACCGCACGAAGCTGGCCCGCAGGTACTTGCGGCTCACTGCGTTGCGCATGAGCTTGTTGCGGCGCTGGTAGCGCCACAGCACGGCCTGCGGGTCGGCGCGGCCCCCGAGCTCGGGCAGCGCCACCTCCTCGCCGCCCGCCAGCCGCCCGCGCATCACCAGGTCGTGGGTGTGGCGAGGGGCGACGCCGAACATCGGCCAGGTCTGGTGCACGCCGAGGAACTGCTCCCAGGGGCGGGTGAGCTCGCGGAGGGGCGGGCCCACCGGGGTGTAGCGCAGCGCGCTGCCCGCCATCGCCAGCAGGTGCACGCTCACCACCAGGGAGAGCAGGGCACGCATCGCAGGGGCGGGGCGAGAGTCCACGGCGTGAGCTACCGCGGGGCGGGGGCGAGGTCCACACTAGCAAGAGATATACAGAACGATAGGATTGGATAGCTTGGGGTCGGACAGGCTACGTTAGAAGCGCGAATATGGCCGAATTGTGGCTTGGCACACCCCTCGCAATGTCTCTGGGTGTTGCCGCTGTAGCTCAATCGGTAGAGCGCCTACACCCACTCCATCCCTTGCCCGCGCCTCGGCGTATCGGGCCGAAGGAACTGGGTTATCGACTGTAACTCGGGAGGTTGCGGGTTCGAGTCCCGTCAGCGGCTCTCTTCACGTGGGGGAGCCCAGGCCATGCGGTCTGGGCGCCCCCGAGGCCACGGGCCGGTTCGCCCGTAGGAGGTCGCCATGCGTCGCATCACCCAGCACATCCGTACCGTTCCTCAGTCGGAGGCCCTCGTCGGTCGCGGCCAGCTCGTCAACGACGCCGGCGGCTACGTGTGGGGCGTCGGCCCGTTCGGCGAGCTCGAGCGCTTCCTGATCCTCGGCACCTCGGCCCCCACCTACTACGCCTCCTCGCGCACCCTCACCCGGGCGGCTGCTGCGGCGGTCACCGCCTGCCTGGCGGTGGATGGTGTTCGTGTGGTGGACCACGTGGTCGCTGTGTCCCAGGCCGGTCGCGCGCCGTCGAACGACCCCGCGCTGTTCGCCCTGGCGATGGCGCTGAAGCTCGGCGACGTCGCCACCCGTCGGCACGCCCGTGCGGCGCTGCCCCGTGTCGCCCGCACCCTGGCGCACCTGTACCGCTTCGCTGAGGCGGTCGATGCCCTCGGGGGCTGGGGCCGTGGCACCCGCGCGGCCTTCGCTACGTGGCTGACCGGCGACGTGCAGCGCCTCGCCTACCAGGCCATCAAGTACCGTCAGCGCGAGGGCTGGACGCTGCGCGACCTGCTCCGCAAGGTGCACGCGCGCCCCATGTCGGCTGCTCACGACGAGCTGTTCGCGTGGGTCACCGGCAAGGAGCCCGTGCAGCACGAGGCGCTGGCCCAGGTCGCGGCCTTCGAGGCGGCGGCGAAGGCCGAGTCGGCGGAGGAGCTGGTGAAGCTGGTGCTCGCCCACGACCTGCCTCGGGAGGCCGTGCCCACGCGCTTCCTCGGGGAGGCGGTGGTGTGGGAGGCCCTGCTGCAGCGGATGCCGATGACCGCCCTGCTGCGGTCGCTCGGCAAGCTGTCGGCGGTGGGGCTGCTCACCCAGGGCTCGGCTACCACCAAGCTCGTCGTCGATCGCCTGCGGTCGCGGGAGCAGCTGCGTCGGGCGCGGATCCATCCGCTGTCGCTGCTGGTGGCGGGTCAGGTCTTCGGGGCTGGCAAGGGCGTGCGCGGGTCGATGACCTGGCGCGCGGTCCCCAAGGTCAAGAAGGCTCTGCAGCAGGCCTTCCAGCTGTCGTTTCAGACGATCCGTCCCACGGGGCGTCGGTTCCTGCTGGCCCTCGACGTGTCGGGCTCGATGAGCTTTTCGACCATCGCGGGGCTGACGGGCATCACCCCGCGGGTGGGCTCGGCGGCCATGGCCATGGCGACCCTGCGCACCGAGCCGGCGGCGATGACCATGGGCTTCAGCCACAAGCTGGTGCCTCTGGCGCTGTCGCCGTCGGACTCGCTCAAGCAGGTGCTGCACGAGGTCGACCGCCTCCCGATGGGGGGCACCGACTGCGCGCTGCCGATGGTCTGGGCGCGGAAGCACAAGGTGGAGGTGGACTGCTTCGTGGTCTACACCGACAACGAGACGTGGTTCGGCGGCATCCACCCGTCGGTGGCCCTCGAGCGGTACCGGCAGGCCATGGGCCGCGATGCCAAGCTCGTGGTCGTCGGCATGGTGGCCAACAAGTTCACCATCGCCGACCCGGGCGACCCCGGCATGCTCGACGTGGTGGGCTTCGACACCGCCGCGCCGCGGATCATGGCCGACTTCGCTCGATGACTCCAGCGGTCATGAGGTTTTCTGCGTGCCTCCGCAACTATGGTAGCATCGTGTCGAATGGGTACGGTGCAGACTGTTCCGGAGGTACTCGATGATGTGGTTCCTGCTCGCCTGCGGCGGGCCAAGCCTCGAACAGGAGGCCCGCTCGGTCGCGCCGCTCGCCCGCGCTGCGGTCGAAAGTGGAGCCCCCCCCCATGGTTATCAAGCCTAGCTGTGGCCCGAGGCCTGTCGGTTGCGCGCCCCTGCCGGTCGACGCGTTCCGGTGTGTGGAGCACGCCGACCTGTCGGGCGTGTGCGTGGGCGGAACGCCGACGACCGACCCTCTAGATTGCCCC
>CBDUIC010000156.1:0-13333 GCA_965367245.1 uncultured bacterium
GCCGGGCGAGGGTGTCGCGATGCAGGCGCACGTGGCGACCGACGTGGGGGCCGTACAGCAGCACCTCCTCGCCGTCGGGCTCCACCACCGTGTCGGGGTGCAGAGCCGGCTCAGCCACGCCACACCATGCGACGGTGGGGCCCGATGGGGTCGACCTCGAAGCGGTCTCCCTGGGGCTCCCAGCCGTGGCGCAGGTAGAAGCTCTCGGCCCGCTGGCGGGCGTTGCACCACATCGGCTCGGCGACCTCAGCCTGCACGGTGCGCACCAGCTGTGAACCGATGCCCTCGCCCTGCAGCCCGGGCAGCACCGCCATCCCCCGCAGCTGCCAGGTGGGCGTGCCGTCGTCGGGATGGGGCCGCGCGATCACCGTCACCACCCCCACCACCCGATCGGCCTGCCAGGCCGCCCAGTGGCGGGTGTCGGGTGCGTCGTCGCCGTCGAAGTGGGCGGTGGCGAGGGGCCGACCCGGGCGGAGCACCTCGTGGCGCACGGGCAGCAGATCGTCGACCTCGGCACGGCGGACCTCGATGGGCGCCGTCGCCCGCGCGACCGCGGTGGCCGGCGCGCCCAGCAGGCCGCGGATCAGGCTCGCGGCGAGCTCCAGGCCCAGCTGAACGAAGCGCTCGAGCCAGCGAACGAACCACCCCATCGCGTCACAGCTCGCGCTGGCTCACCAGGCGCCCCGAGCGGTAGATGCGCTCCCGAATCGGCCGGTCGTCGGGGCCGAAGTCCATCCAGGTGCCGTCGCGCTCGCCGAGCACGTACTCGCCCTCGACGCGGGTGAGGGTCTCGGCGTTCCAGTACGTCCAGCGGGCGTGCTCGTGGCCGTCGACCATCTGGCCCTCGGACGCGCGCTCGCCGTTGGGGTGGTAGCTCGTCCAGACGCCCTCGGGCTGGCCGTTGGCGTAGGAGCCCTGCCGCTCAGGGGTTCCGGTGGGGTACCAAAACAGCCAGGGGCCGTCTTTCTTGCCCTCGCGGTAGGCGCCCTCGGAGGCCTTGCGGCCGTTTCCGTGCCACGTGAGCGTAGGCCCCACGCGGGTGAAGGTGCCGTCGGTGTTCGGGCGCTGGCACCACACTTCGCTGCCGACGGGGGGAGCGTGCCCGGTGAGGAGCGTGCCCGGGGGGCAGGCGATGTCGGCGTTGACCTGTGGCGGCGCGGCCGGCCCCGTGGGGGGCGGCTTCGGGGGACACCCTGCGAGCAGGGCTGCCACGGCCATGGCCGCAATGGGCCTCATCCTCGTACCTCCGGTGCGCTCGTGCCGGGGCAGGATAGCAGTCCACGACGCGGAGGTGGGATGCGACCTGTCACGAGCCTGGCCGTCGTGCTGGTGTCGGCCACGGCACTGGCGGCCGAGGAGTCCGGTACGCCAGCCGATGGCGAGCGGGTGCTGGCTGCCGAGGAGGCCCGCGGGCACCTCGCCATCGAGGTGCGGGAGCCCGTCGCGGTGCCCCCTCGAGTGTTCTCCGGCGGCACGGTGCTGACGGCCGCGGGAGACCGTCTGGAGCCCGGTTACATCGTGGTGGACGAGGGGAGGATCACCGCCGTCGGCGAGGGGAGTCCCCCCACCGTGGAGGGGGCAGAGCAGGTGTCGCTGAAGGGGCGCTTCCTCACCCCGGGCCTCATCGACACCCACAGCCACCTCGGCGTCTACCCGAGCCCCGGCGACGCGGTGTCGCACCAAGACGGCAACGAGATGACGGCGCCCACCACCCCCGGGGTGTGGGCGGAGCACAGCGTGTGGCCGCAGGATCCCGGCTTCGAGTACGCCGTGGCGGGGGGGATCACCGCGCTGCAGATCCTGCCCGGCTCGGCCAACCTGGTCGGCGGTCGCGGGGTGGTGATGCGGCCCCTTCCTGCCCGAGGCTCCCGCGCCATGCGCTTCGACGGTGCGCCGGAGACGGTGAAGATGGCCTGCGGGGAGAACCCCAAGCGCGTCTACGGCGGCAAGAAGCAGGCGCCGTCGACCCGCATGGGCAACCTGCGCGGGCAGCGCTCCGCCTTCCTCGAGGCGGAGAACTACGTCGCCAAGTGGCGGCAGTATGCCGCCAAGCACCACGCGTGGGAGGAGGCCCTGGCGTCGCCGAAGCGCAAGGTGCGGGATGAGGCAGGCACCGAGCCCAAGCCCCCCAAGCGCGACCTCGACATGGAGACCCTCGCCCTCATCCTCGACGGCCAGGTGCTGCCCCAGGTGCACTGCTACCAAGCCGACGACATGCTCTCGATGCTGCAGCTGGCGGCGGAGTTCGGCTTCTCCATCCGCTCCTTCCACCACGCCGTGGAGGCCTACAAGATCGCCGACATCCTCGCCGAGCAGCAGGTGTCGGCCTCGGTGTGGCCGGAGTGGTGGGGCTTCAAGCTCGAGGCCCACGACGCGGTGCCCGAGAACGCCGCCATCCTCACCGCAGCGGGGGGCACCGCCATCATCCACTCCGACTCGCCCACCACCATCCAGCGGCTCAACCAGGAGGCGGCCAAGGCCTACACCTCGGGGCGGGCCGCCGGCATCGAGCTGACGGAAGACCAGGCTCTGCGGTGGATCACCTACAACCCGGCCTGGGCGCTGGGCATCCACGAGGAGACCGGCAGCCTCGAGGTGGGCAAGCGCGCCGACCTGGTGGTCTGGGATCAGCACCCGCTGTCGGTCTACGCCCGCGCCGAGGCGGTCTACATCGAGGGGGCTCAGGTCTACGAGGCGGGGGGCGAGGTCCCCTGGAGCGACTTCTCGCTGGGAACGGAGGTGAGCCCATGATCTGGTGGATGCTGGCGGCGGCCCATGCCGCGTGCACGGTGATCGCGGGCGCCGTGGTCCACACCCCCCAGGGGCCTCTCGAGGGGCGCTCGGTGGTGCTCGATGGCGACCGCATCGTGGGGGTCGGGCTGGGCAGGGCCGACCTGAAGCTGCAGCTCGGCAGTGACCAGTCGGGGACCGGAGCCACCTGGAAGGGGGCCCCCTGCGGCTTCGTGCAGGGCGGGGGGCATCACCTCACCCCCGGTCTGATCGCGGTGGACTCTGCCATCGGCGTCAACGAGATCGGGATGGAGCATGCGGCCAACGACGCCGACCCGAAGACCCCCGATCCGGTGCGTGCCGCCCTGCGCATCGCCGAGGCCTACGATCCGCGGAGCCCGGTGATCGGCGTCAACCGCATCGGCGGGCTCACCCACGCGGTGGTCAGCCCCAGCGGAGGCTTCGTGAGCGGCCAGATCGCGGTGGCCAAGCTGTCGGGGGCGTCGCAGGCCGAGGCCATCGAGAACGCCTCGGTGGCGATGCGCGCCCACATCGGCACGAACAGCTGGGCGGAGGGGCTGCGGCAGCTCCGCGAGCTGGTGGCCGACGTGCGGGCGGTAGCCGCCAACCCCTCCGGCTACCGATCGGGTCAGCTGCGCACGACCTACGAGGGGGCGTCGGCTCTCGACCTCGAGGCGCTGGTGCCGGTGGTGCGCGGCGAGGTGCCGCTGGTGGTCTCCGCGAACCGGGCGAGCGAGATCGAGGCGCTCCTCGACGTGACCGACGAGCTGGGCCTGCGCCTGGTGCTCCTCGGGGGGGCGGAGGCGTGGCTTCTGGCCGACCGGCTGGCGGAGGCGAAGGTGCCGGTGATGGTGCAGTCGATGCGGCGGCGGGCCAACGGCTTCGACGAGCGCTGGGGCACCCACGAGAACGCGGCGAGGCTGGTCGCGGCCGGCGTCGACGTGATGTACCAGGCGTCGTTCTCCACCCACAACGCCCACCTGGTGCGCCACCACGCCGGCAACGCCGTGCGCTCGGGGGTGCCCCATGCCGAGGCCGTGCGCAGCCTGAGCGAGGTCCCCGCGGAGGTGTTCGGGCTCGAGGGCCATGGCCGCATCGAGGTGGGGGCCATGGCCGACGTGGTGCTGTGGACGGGTGATCCCCTCGAGGTCACCACCACCGCGGCGCAGGTGTGGATCGACGGGCGCGAGCTGCCGATGGTCAGCCGGCAGACGCTGCTGCGCGACCGGCACATGGAGCGGCTGGGCCTCACCGGGGAGTGAGCTCAGGCCGCGCTGCGCTGGGCCTTCCGGGCGGCGCGACGCTCGGCCTTGGCGCGGTCGGCAGCCTCCCGCTCGGTGCCGACGTAGGGCTCGCGGGTGCCCATCACGTGGTCGAACCAGGGGAAGGTGACGCACCAGTTGGCATCCTGGTTGGGGCCCATGTGGTGGTCGACGTGCCACGGCAGGTGCTCGCGGGCCCAGGCGGGATCCATGTGGGCGCGCTTGTGGCGCCGGTAGTACAGCGCCGCCGAGCACCACACGCCGGCGACGAAGCCCGGGGCGAGGAACAGCAGCGGGGTGTGGACTGCGGCGAGGGTGAACACCCCCACGGCCTCCTTGCCCTGGGCGTGCCGGCCGAAGACCGAGCGAAGGTAGGCGTCGTCGACCATGTCGTGGCGGCGTGACGCGTTGTGGTGCTCGTGGAAGTGGAACGACCAGAAGCTCTCCCGCTTCTTGCCGGGCCCGTGCAGCACGTGCTTGTGGATCCACCACTCGGCGGCGTTGGCGTAGACGAGAGCGGCAGCGAACCCGATCATGCGGCACCCCTTTTCTGACAGGCCCATCATTTATGACATGCCCGTCAGAAATTCGCAAGCCGGAGGATCTCACTCGTTCCTAGCTTCCATCCTCAGGTGGACCCCACCCTCCGCCGCCCGGCGTCACCACCCGCACCCGGTCGCCGGGCTGCAGCTGCAGAGGAGCTCCGTCCCACGGCCGCCAGGTGCCGTCGATCCGTGCCTCGTCGGCCCGGGGAAGCCCCGCCAGGCCGCCCAGTAGCCCCGGGGCCCCGCGCCCCCGACGGGTGGCCAGCAGCGCGGCGGTAGCGGGCGCCAGCACCTCCAGCTCGCGCACCAGCCCGTCGCCTCCCGCATGCCGACCGGCGCCGCCCGACCCGACCCGCCGCGCGAACCGTCGCACCGCCAGCGGGAGCCGCGCCTCCAGGATCTCCGGGTCGGTCGCCCGGGTGTTCGTCATGTGGACCTGGCGCGCGCTCGGCCCGGGGCCTGCCGCCGAGGCCCCCTGCCCGCCACCCACCGTCTCGTACAGCGACCAGCCCGGCCCGCCGAGGGTGAGGTTCGACATCGTGCCGGCGGAGGCCGCCATGAAGCCTGCTGCGGCGAACACCAGGTCGACCACCCGCTGGGAGGTCTCCACGTTGCCGCCGGCGATGGCCGCCCCCGCCGGAGCACACAGCAGGCTGTCGGGGCGGGTGCGCACGTCGACTCGGCGCATCAGGCCGTCGTTGAGGGGCACATCGCGGCCGGTGATCACCCGCAGCGCGTACAGCACCGCGGCGCGCACCACCGCCTCGGGCGCATTGAGGTTGCGCGGCGAGGGGCCCGCTGAGGCGCGCAGGTCGACCAGCAGCCGTCGGTCGGGGGTCACCCGCAGGTCGAGGTGCAGGAGCTGGCCGTCGAGGTGGTCTTGGGCGGTGGAGGGCGCCAGGCGGTCGAGGAGGTCGAGCAGGGCATCCTCGCCGGCATCGAGGAGGTGAGCACACCACGGCACCACCGCGGGCCCCAGGGCGCGCAGCTGGCGGGCCGCGGTGACGTTCGCTGCTACCTGAGCGAGCAGATCCGCCCGCACCGTCGCGCGCTCCCGGCAGCCGACGAGGTAGCTGTCGAGGTCGTCGCGGAGCCGGCCGTCGACCAGCAGCGGGAGGTGCTGCACCACGAAGCCCTCGTCATCCAGGCTCCGGGAGTGAGGAGGCATCGAGCCGGGCACCAGGCCCCCCACGTCGACATGGTGGGCGCGGTTGGCCACGAACAGCCGGTGGCCATCGACCTCGGTGGGGTGGACCACGGTGAGGTCGGGCAGGTGGGAGCCTCCCGCCTGCGGGTCGTTGCACAGGTAGTGCTGGCCTGCCTCGAGGGGCGGGCCGTGGGTGAGGAGGTGGCGCACGGTGCTGCCCATCGCGCCGAGGTGCACCGGCACGTGGGGGGCGTTGGCGACCAGCTGCCCGTCGCCGTCGAACACCGCGCAGGAGAAGTCGAGCCGCTCCCGCACGTTGACGCTGCGGGCCAGCCGCCGCAGCACCACCCCCGCGTCGGTGGCCACCGCTCGGATCCGCTGCGACCACAGGGCGGTGGCCTCCGCGGTGCGGGTCGTGGCGGCCGGTCGGGCAGCGGGGGCGACCCGGTCGAGGCGGAGCAGGCCACGATCTCTGCAGGCCTGCCAGCCGGCGGGCACCCACACCGAGGTGGTCGGCGTGTCGAGGCGGACCGGTCCGGTGGTCACGCCCTCGCCCAGGCCCCAGGGGTCGTCGGGGAGGGCGGGGACCTCGGGGGCGGGCCCGGTCACCCGCACGCGCACGTCCACCACCTCGAGCTCGCCCGCGCCCTCGAAGCCGTACAGGCGCCGGTGCTCGGCGGCGAAGGCCTGCGCTGCCTCGTCGGGGCCGGCGGCCTGCACCGTCAGGCTGGCGTCGGTGCCCACGTAGCGCACCTCGAGCACCCGGTGGACCTCGCCCAGCACCGGCAGCGACGCCTCCAGCTCCGACCACGCCCGCTCCACGTGGTCCCAGTCGCCCAGGGGGCACCACAGGCTGCGCTCCGCTCGCTCCTCCCGGCGGGCCAGGGCCTGCCCGTAGGCCGACAGCACCGAGGCCGCCGGGTGCACCCACACCCGCGACATGCCCAGGCGGGTCGCTACGTCGGCTGCATGCTGCCCGGCCGCCCCTCCGAAGGCCATCAGCGAGCCCTCGGTCACGTCTTCGGCGCGGGCCGCGGCCAGGGCGCGGATCGCTCCGGCCATCTGCTCGTGGGCCACCGCCAGGAAGGCCTCGGCGGTGGCGGGCAGGTCGACCGCCGCAGGCTGCAGGGGAGGGGAGAAGGCCTGGGCCGCGACCCGCCCCGCCGCCAGGGCCGCATCGGTGACCGTAGGGGGGCCGCCGCGCCCGTAGCACTGAGGGCCGGGATCCGCGCCGGCCGAGCGAGGCCCCACCCGCAGCTGCACCCCATCGTGATGGAGGACCGAGCCTCCGCCTGCCGCGATGGTGTGCACCTCCAGCACCGGCGTGGACAGCGCCGTGCCCGCGACCCGCTGGTGGCCGCTGCGCCGGGGGATCTGCCCGTCACGGATCAGGCACACGTCGGTCGAGGTGCCGCCCATGTCGAAGCCCACGACCAGGCCCTCGCCCAGGTGCCTCGCCAACGACGCCACGGCCACGACCCCCCCGGCGGGCCCGGACAGCACGGCGTCGGGGGCGCGCAGCTCCAGCGCCGGGCACAGCGATCCGTCGGACCGGATGGCCAGCGCCTCGGCAGCGATGCGGTCGGCCCGCACCGCCTGGGCGAGGATCGGGGTGATGGCGGCATCGACCAGCGTCGTCTCCACCCGGGCGAGGTAGCCGCGGCGGGGCGCGATCTGGTGCCCGAGGCTGATGTGGGCCTCGGGCCAGCGCGCCCGGGCCTGGCGGGCGAGCTCGAGCTCCCACGCGGGCCGGCTCGGGCCGTGGAGCAGCACGATGGCCACCGCCGCCACCTCGCCGTCGTGGGGCGGCAGCGATCCGAGGGGCTCGCGGATCGCCCCGTCGACGCCCAGGCGGCCTCCCACCTCGACGATCTGGCGGGTGAGGGGCTCGGGCCAGCGCTCGGTGGGATCGAACAGCGCGGGGCGGGTCATGTCGCGCACATGGGGAAGATCGGCGAAGCCCTCGCTGATCACCAGCAGGGTGGGGACCCCGCGGCCCTCCAGCAGGGCGTTGGTCGCCACGGTCGTGCCGAAGGTGAGCCGGCCCCGTGCCAGCTCGCCCACCACCGCCTCGTCAGACCGGACCTTCACGATCGTGGTGTGGCCGTCGGCATCGATGTGCACGACGTCGGTGAAGGTTCCCCCGCGGTCCACGAAGGTGCGAGCGGCGTGAGGCCTTGTGGATGGTTCGATGCTGCTCACGCCACGCCTCGGTTCACCGCTTGCTGCCGCCATCCTAACCGTCGCCCCGAGATACTCGACCTCATGCCGACCCTGAGCCAGCTCACCTACATCGTGGCGGTGCACCGCACGGGCCACTTCGGCCGTGCCGCCGAGGCCTGCCACGTCTCTCAGCCCACGCTGTCTGCCCAGATCGCCAAGGCCGAGGAGGAGCTCGGCGTCATCCTCTTCGACCGTCGCACCAAGCCCATCGCCGCCACCGAGCCCGGTCGCCCCTTGATCGAGCTCGCAGGGGAGGTCCTCGCCGCCCACGAGCGCCTTCTCGCCGCCAGCGCCGAGGTGGGCCAGCTGTCGGGCCGCTTCACCCTAGGCATTATCCCCACCCTCGCCGCCTACGTGCTTCCCTGGTTCCTGGCCGAGTTCGCCGAGCGACACCCAGACGTGGAGCTCACCGTGCGAGAGCGCCCCACCGAGGTCATCGTGCGCGAGCTCGGCAGCCAGCAGATGGATGCCGCCATCCTCGCTACGCCGCTCGAGGAGCCGTCGATCATCGAGATCCCGCTCTTCCTCGACCCGTTCTACGTCTACGCCGACGTGGGGAGCCCGATCCTCGACGACGACGACGTTCGCGTCGCGCACCTCGAGGAGGGCAGCCTGTGGCTGCTGGAGGACGGCCACTGCTTTCGCCACCAGGTGGTCCATCTATGTGGGCTGCACGAGCGAACCATCCTCGGCTCGGTCCACATGGAAGGGGGGAGCTTCGAGTCGCTTCGTGGGCTCGTCGACGCCGCGGGAGGGCACACGTTGGTGCCCGAGACCTACGCCCGGACGCTCCCCCGCGCGGTGCGACGCAAGCAGGTTCGGTCGTTCGCCGGCGTCACCCCCACCCGCGAGGTCAGCCTGGTGCACCACCGCAGCCAGTGGAAGACCGACGTACTCGGGGCCCTGACCGCCTGTGTGGTCGACACGCTGCCTCGATCCCTCCGCCGAAGCCCGAGCGACGCCGAGGTGCTACCCGTCGGGTGACCGAGGGGATCGCGTCGTTCCACGACGAAGCGGGCGTCGCAGGCACGACGATGTCGATGGCAGCTGCGTCATAGCTCCAGTCTATCGCCTCATCGGAACATTCGATTGGCCCTATGGCACCACGGTCCTACATACACCTCCTGACTCACCGCGCCGCACCGGCGCGACACCACCCAGGAGGACTCACCATGGCCGCCACCCTCATCAACACCGACGTGCCCGACTTCAAGCTCCAGGCCTTCGTCGACGGCGACTTCAAGGAAATCTCCCAGGCCGACTTCAAGGGCAAGTGGAACATCCTGTTCTTCTACCCGGCCGACTTCACCTTCGTGTGCCCCACCGAGCTCGGCGACATGGCCGACCACTACGCCACCTTCAAGGAGATGGGCGTGGAGGTCTACTCCATCAGCACCGACACCCACTTCACCCACAAGGCGTGGCACGACACCTCCGAGACCATCGCCAAGGTCTCCTACCCGATGCTGGCCGACCCCACGGGCCTGCTGACGCGCCACTTCGGCGTGCACATCGAGGAGGAGGGCCTCGCCTACCGCGGCACGTTCCTGATCGACCCCGACGGCAAGATCAAGCTCGCCCAGATCCACGACAACTCCATCGGCCGCAACGCCGACGAGCTGCTCCGCCAGGTGCAGGCCGCTCAGTTCACGCGCGAAAACCCCGATGAGGTGTGCCCCGCCAAGTGGACGCCCGGCGCCAAGACCCTGAAGCCCGGCCTCGACCTCGTCGGCAAGATCTGAGGCCGGAGGGGGTCAGGCAGCCACACGCGACCCATCGAGGCGTCGCCTGAGAGCCTGACCCCCACGGTGCTCCCCCTGATTCTTCTGGGGCCCCGCATGCGGCTTCCCCGACACCCCCTCGCCTGGAGCTCCCGTGCTCGACGCCTCCATCCTGCAGCAGCTGAAGAGCCTCTACGCCGACCTGTCGGCCCCCCTTCGCCTCGCGTATCGGCCCTCGAGCCACGCGCAGCAGGGTGAGCTCCTCGACCTGCTCACCCAGGTCGCGGGCACGTCTCCCCACCTTCACGCGGTCGAGGTCGGCGAGCCCAGCGACGTGCCTCGCTTCCGCATCGAGCGTGCCGACGGAACCCCCACGGGCATCGCGTTCACGGGCATCCCCGGGGGCCACGAGTTCACCAGCCTCGTGCTCGCCCTGCTCAACGCCGACGGCAAGGGCAAGCTCCCCGACGATGCCTTCCAGGCCCGCGTCCGCCGGCTGGCGGGCCCCGTGCGGGTGCGCACCTTCATGTCGCTGTCGTGCGACAACTGCCCCGACGTCGTGCAGGCGCTCAACCAGATGGCGTTGATCCACGACGACTTCGAGCACGAGGTGATCGACGGCGCGTTCCAGCAAGCCGAGGTCGATCGCCTGAAGCTGCGCGGTGTGCCCGCCGTGGTGGTCGACGACGAGCTGGTGAGCTCCGGCAAGGCCACGCTCGCTTCCCTCCTCGAGCGCCTCGAAGCCAAGGTCGGTAGCGCCGGCGAGCAGGAGGCGATCGATCTGGGCCTGTACGACGTGGTGGTCATCGGCGGAGGCCCTGCCGGCGTCTCCTCTGCTGTGTACACCGCCCGCAAGGGGCTGCGAACCCTGGTCCTCAGCGATCGCCTGGGCGGGCAGCTGCAAGACACCGCCAGCATCGAGAACATGATCCACGTGCCCTACACCGAGGGCCCCAAGCTGGCGGCGGAGCTGGGCACCCATCTCGAGAGCGTTGGCGTGACGATGCTGCTCCATCGTCGCGTGACCACCGTGGAGCCGGGCGAGCCAGGCGAGCCCATCGCGTTGTCGCTCGACAGTGGCGAGACCGTGCAGGCCAACGCGTTGATCGTGGCCACGGGCGCGGCATGGCGGGAGCTCGGGGTGCCTGGCGAGAGAGACTACATGGGCCGCGGGGTCGCCTTCTGCGCCCACTGCGACGGGCCCATGTTCAAGGGCAAGGATGTGGTGGTGGTCGGCGGGGGCAACTCCGGTGTCGAGGCCGCCATCGATCTGGCGAACATCGTGAAGCACGTGACCGTGCTCGAGTTCATGCCGGAGGCGAAGGCCGACCAGATCTTGCTCGACAAGCTCGCCCAGCTGCCGAACACGCGGCTCGTCACCAACGCCGCCACCCTGGCCATCGAGGGCGACGACGAGGGCGTGGCCAAGCTCGTCTACCAGGACCGCTCCGACGACAGCCTCCACCACGTCGACACCGACGGCGTGTTCGTGCAGATCGGGCTCGTGCCCAACAGCCAGTTCCTGGGCGATCTCGTGCGCACCAACCGCTACGGGGAGATCGAGGTCGACGCCAAGGGCCGCACGAACGTGCCGGGGATCTATGCGGCGGGCGATGTCACCACGGTGCCCTACAAGCAGATCGTCGTGGCGCTGGGCGAGGGAGCCAAGGCGGGCATCGCGGCCTTCGAGGACCGGGCGTTCGGGCGCTGAACGCCACGCCCGCACACCAGGGCTGACCCGCCCCGTGGCTGGGGAGTAGACTGGCGGCGTGACGTTTCGCGCCGGCCGCTACGAGCTCGTGCAGCGGCTGGCCAGCGGGGGCAGCGGCGCGGTCTACCGTGCCGTCGCGCCGGGCGGTGAGGCGGTGGCGATCAAGGTGCTCCGGCCCGGGCGCCCCAAGCTCGAGCGGCTGTTCCGGCAGGAAGTGCTGCTGCTGGCCGAGCTCGATCACCCGCACATCCTGCCGGTCCTCGACACCGGGCGGCTGCAGGCGGAGTCCCCCGACGGATCCCTGCCTGCCAAGTCTCTGTGGCTCGCGATGCCCTACTGCGAGGGCGGCACGCTGGCCTCGCGCCCCCCCACGACCTTCGACGAGCTGGCGGTCATGCTGCAGCAGGTGCTGCTGGCCCTCAGCCACTGCCACGCCCGGGGGATCCTCCACCGCGACGTGAAGTCCGACAACCTGCTCTACGACAGCGACGGGCGGCTGTGCCTGGCCGACTTCGGGCTCGGGGCGCGGTGGGATGCCCGGGCGGTGCGGCGACCCCAGCGCGGCGGCACCCCGGTGTACGTGGCGCCCGAGCAGGGCGCGGGGAACTGGTGGGCGGAGGGGCCGTCGACGGATCTGCATGCCGTGGGCGTCCTCGGCTGGTCGCTGGCGGCGGGTCACCTGCCCATGGTGCGCCGCTCGGCCTCGAAAGACCTCGCCCTCGGTGCGGGGCGGCGCCTGCCGAGGCTTCGCTCTCGCTTCCCCGTTCCCGAGGCCTTCGGGGGCTGGTGCAAGCGCCTGGCCCACCCCGATCCGGCTCGGCGCCCGGCGCTGGCGGCGGAGGCCCTCGCCGAGCTGCGGGCGATGGGGGGGCCGCTGTGGAGCGTGGCGACCCCGCCTCCCAGCGCCCACGGTCTGGCGGTGGTGCCGCTGCGGCGGCTGCCGGTGGTGGGGCGCAGCACCGAGCGTCGGGCCCTGGCGGCGGTGCTGAGCGGGGCGAAGGGCGGAGTCCCCCGGGTGGTGATCCTCGAGGGGCCCCAGGGCTGCGGCAAGACGACCCTGGCCCGCTGGATGGCGGAGCGGGCGATGGAAGACGGCACCGCCTGGGTGCACCACGTCGAGGCGGGGGCGGGTACGTCTCGGGATGGGCTCGACGAGACGGTGGCGCGGGCGCTCGGCGTGCAGCGGGCGACCCAGGAGGAGGCCAAGCAGCGGGTGGTCGATCCCGAGGTCCTCGAGGCGCTGTGGCCCTCTCGTGCGGTGGCTCCGGCGGCCCGGCGGGGGGCCATGCGTGGGGCCCTGGAGCGGCGGTCGGGGGAGCTGCCCAGCCTGGTGTGGGTCGACGAGGCCCAGGAGGCCCCCGAGGCGCTGCGCTTCGTGGTGGAGTGGGTCGATGCGCGCCGCCCTGGGGTGCTGTTGGTCACCGTCGACGACGACCGCCCCGATCCGGCGGCCCACGAGCTGCTGGGGCACCTCGCCCAGCTGGCCGTGACCACGGTCGTGCGCCTCAAGCCCCTCACCGACCACGAGCTGGGCATCCTCGTCGACGACATGCTGCCCCTGCAGCCCGAGCTGCGGGCCGACGTGGTGGCTCGGGCGGAGGGGCGCCCGGCCTTCGCGCGGCAGCTGATCTGCGACTGGATCGCGCGGGGGCTGCTGGGGCAGGGCGACCGCGGCCACTACCTCGCCGACACCGACGGCCGCGGCATCCCCCTCGACCTGGCCCAGATCTGGCGGCAGCGTCTCGACGGGCTCCTCGAGGGCCACCCCGAGGCCTGGCGCGACGGGCTGCAGGTCGCGGCGGTGCTGGGGCGCGAGGTGCTGCTCGACGAGTGGCGCGAGGTGTGTGCCGTGCTGGGGGTGCCTGCCGACGATGCGTTGTGGGACCACCTCCACGCGGCGCGGCTGCTGTCGCTGGAGCTCGACCGCATCCGGTTCACCCAGGCCCGCCCCTTCCGCCTGCTCGAGACCGACG
>CBDUIC010000157.1:0-13134 GCA_965367245.1 uncultured bacterium
CGCCGCTCGCGTCTCTACGATCAGCTTGTCGGCCGTGCGACGGAGCCGCCGCACGATGTCCTCCAGCTCCTGGACCGCCAGCACCGCATGGGCATCCATGCCCCCGGTCAGCGCCTCGCGGGCACGCTCCTGGAGGCGCTTGGGCTCCGCGCGCTCCACCCGACCTTCCGTCTCGGCCTGCCGGCGCGCCGCCTCCAGCCGCTCCTCTGCCGCCACCAGGCTCTGTCGATGACCCTCGAGCTGCGCCCGCATGGCGGCGATGCGTTCCTGCTCCACCTCGCGCCCGTCGTCGTCATCTGGGGCGCCCACGAGCATCGACCACAGCCCACTACCCGACGACGACGCGGCGTCGGCCTCGGCGACGGCCACCCGAATGGCCTTCTCCAGGTCCCACAGGGCCTGACGCCGTCGCTCCACCTCTTCCGTCGCTCGCGCGAGCATGGGGTCGCGTGCCATCGAACCTCCTGCCCTCAGCCTACGTCGGTGAGGGCTGCGGTCATGCCCTCAGAAGCTCGGCAGCGGATCGCCGTGCACCGTGGCCACGATGTCGGCGTGCAGGTCGTCGAGGTAGGACACCAGCGTCGCCTCGTCGCGCAGGGTCGCCTCCAGCCAGGCCACCATCTGCAGCTCGGTGACCTCGGGGCTCACCTGGGTCGCGACCAGCGACCCCGCGAGCAGGTCGATGAAGGTGGTGCCGTCGGTCTTGTCCCACTGGGCCGCGAGCTGGCTCACCCCCAGCCCCGTCTCCCCCTGCACCTCCATCACCCACGTGGTGTCGTACGACACCGTCACCACGTCGTGCACCGTCTGCTGCAGGGTGAGGCTCACATCGAAGCGGGGCACTGTGTCCCACACCACCGTGTACTCGTCGATCTCTCGCCGATCGACGAGCACGGGCGGCAGCTGTAGCGCAGCGAAGACCTCCTCGGTGCTTCCGTGCACGTAGGCACGGGCGTGGGCCCAGTAGCGGCCGTCGTCTTTGCCCGACGCGAACACGATGTCTTGGGGGTAGGGGACCTCGTCGGAGCCCTGCAGCGCCGGCGCCCGGTTGGCTTCCAGCAGGCCCAGCGTCTGGGGGAAGTCGATGCCATCGTGACGACGGCAGCCCACCACGGCCAGCAACACCACCGGCAGCACCCCCCTCATGAGTGCAGCGGCACCGGAGGAGCCGCCCCCACCTGGCCACGCCAGCGCAGCCAGTGATCCGCCAACACCAGACACATCATCGCCTCCACGATGGGGACCGCGCGCGGAAGAACGCACGGATCATGCCTTCCTCTAGGCCGAATGCGGGTAGCGTGTCCGGAGCTGTCGACCGTGTCTTGCTCGTGGAACACCGTCGCCACCGGCTTGAAGGCTACCGCGACCTCGATGGGCATGCCGTTGCTGATGCCCCCCTGGATGCCACCGCTGCGGTTGGTGGCCGTCTGGATGCCCTGCGGCCCGCCGGGCACGAACAGGTCGTTGTGCTCGAGGCCCGTCAGCTCGGTGCCGGCGAAGCCCGAGCCGACCTCGAAGCCCTTGGCGGCGGGCAGCGACAGCATCGCCTTGGCGAGCTCGGCATCGAGCTTGTCGAACACCGGCTCGCCCAGGCCAGCCGGGATCCCGCGGGCCACGCAGCGCACCACGCCGCCCACGGAGTTCCCCTCGGCGCGGACCTGCTTGATCCGCTCGATGAACCGCTCGGCGGCCGCGAGGTCGGGGCAGCGCACCTCGGTCGCCTCCACCTGCTCGAGCACCACCGTCTGCGGGTCGACCTGGGCGCGATCGGCCTGCACGGTGTCGACCCAGCCGACGATCTCCGCTCGCCCGCCCGACAGGTGGGTGAGCACCTGACGAGCGACGGCTCCCGCGGCGACGCGAGCCGCCGTCTCACGGGCCGAGGCACGACCGCCGCCTGCCCAGGCCCGCAGGCCCATCTTCGCGTCCCACGTGAAGTCGGCGTGGGAGGGCCGATACCGCTCCTTGTGGTGCGCGTACGACGCGGGATGCGCATCCTTGTTGCGCACCACGAAGGCGATGGGCGTGCCCAGCGTGCGCCCCTCGAACAAGCCGGAGAGCGGCTCGATCACGTCGTCTTCCTTGCGCGGTGTGGCCAGCTTCGACTGACCGGGCTTGCGGCGGTTCATCTCGAACTGCACCGCGTCGAGATCGAGGTCGATCCCGGGGGGGCAGCCGTCGATGATCACGCCCAGCCCGCCCCCGTGGGACTCGCCGAAGGTCGAGATGCAGAACGCGCGTCCGAAGCTGCTGCCGCTCACCAGGGGCCTCCGTTATCAGCGGGGATCATGGCACGGTCGTACGACATCACCCTGTTCGGCGCCACGGGCTTCACGGGCCGTCTGCTGGCACAGCGCCTCGCTGAGGCCGGCCAGCACGGGCTTTCGTGGGCGCTGGCCGGTCGCGACGAGGTCCGGCTGCGCGCTCTGGCCGATCTGCTCGGGGGCGGCGCCGGCGTGGTGCTGGCCGACGCCCACGACCCTCACGCCCTGGCGAAGCTGGCAGCCGACACCCGCGTCGTGCTGTCGGCGGCGGGCCCCTTCGCCCGGCTCGGCAGCGAGCTGGTGGCCGCTGCGGTGGCCCAGGGCGCCCACTATGTCGACGTGTCCGGCGAGGTCCCATGGGTGCGAGCGATCATCGACACGCACCACGAGGAAGCCCGCGCGGCCGGCCTGCGCATCGTGCCGTGCTGCGGCTTCGACGCGGTCCCCTCCGATCTGTCGGCGTCGTTCATGGCCCGTGCCCTGCGCGAGCGCGGCAGCCAGCCCCGCACCATCGAGGTGCTGTACACGCTGCGCGGAAGCGTCCCGGGCGGCACGATGGCCACCCTCCGCGAGCTGTGGGCCGATCCGAGGGCCCGCGCCCAGCTCGACGACCCGCGGCTGCTCAACCCCGCCGGAGCGCGCGGCGTGCGCGCCGAGGAGCGCGACCTGGCCTGGCCCCGCTGGCATCGCCCGTCGCAGCGGTGGATGAGCCCCTTCCTGCTGTCGCGGGTGCACACGCGGGTCGTGCGGCGCTCCATCGCCCTGGCGGGACCCGACAGCCCCTACGGCGACGATCTGATCTACCGGGAGGGGCTGCGAACGCCCACGCGGCGCCAGGCCCTGGCCCTCACCGCGGCCCAGGCCGCACTGACCACCGCACTGAGGTCTCGGCGAGGCCGCTCGGTGCTGCGGCGGGTGCTGCCCTCGGCTGGCGCGGGGGCCGACGACGTGCAGCGGAGGAGTGGCTTCGTGTCGGCGGCGCTGTTCGCCCGCGGGCACGACGGCACGGAGCTGCGCGGCAGCCTCAGCACGCCCGGCGACCCGGCCACCGCCGCCACCGCCGTGTACGCCACCGAGGCGGCGCTGTGCCTGCTCGACGAGGCCCCGCTGCCCGACGCTGCCGGGGTGCTCACCCCCGCGCTGGCCATGGGGGAGGCCCTCGAGGAACGGCTGCGAGCGGCCGGCACGACCCTCGACCTGCGCACAGCGTGAGGAGGCGGGGCACCATCGGCCTGGGGTGCATGCGGCTGTCCACCCGGGCCGACCGGGCCGACGACCGCGACGGGGCCATCGCGCTGATCCGACGGGCCCGCTCGCTGGGGGTTCGGCTGTTCGACACCGCCGACAGCTACGGGGTCGGCGAGACCGACATCGGCCACAACGAGCGGCTGCTAGCGGAGGCGCTGGGCGACGACCCCCAGGGCGTCGAGGTGGTGACCAAGGTCGGTCTGGTGCGGCCCAAGGGCGCCTGGGTGCCCGACGGGCGGGCGAAGCACATCAAGGCCGCCTGGGCCGCCAGCGTGGAGCGGCTGGCCCCGCTGGGCTGCCCCACGGTGCTGCTCCACGCCCCCGACCCCCGCACCAAGCTGGCCACGAGCCTGCGGGCGCTGCGAGGGCACGACGGTCCGGTCGGCGTGAGCAACGTGGGCCTGCCCAGCTACCGGCAGGCCCACGAGCTGCTGCCGCTGCACACCCTGCAGGTGGGGGTGTCGGTGCTCGACGTGTCCGCGGTCCGCGGGGGGGTGGTGGGGCAGGCGCTGGCCGACGGCGTGCGGGTGCTGGCCCACTCGCCCCTGGGAGGGCCGCGGCGAGCCGCTTCCCTGGGCCGGCAGCGGGAGCTGGTGGCGGTCGGAGCGCGCCACGGGGTGTCGCCGTGGGCGGTGGCGCTGGCGTGGCTGTGCGACCTCGGGCTGACGCCGCTTCCGGGCCCCACCCAGGGGGAGCACCTCGACGCCATCGAGCAGGCCATGGGCCTGCAGCTCACCGGCGACGACCACGCGGCCCTGTTCGCCGCCTTTCCCGGCCTGCGATGGCTCGGCCCCGACGAGGTCCGCCCACGCCCACCGACCGAGCCGCGGGCCACGGTGTGGTTCACGGTGGGGGCACCGGGCAGCGGGAAGTCCACCTGGGCCCGCGAGGCACGACCCGACGCGCTACGGCTCAACCGCGACGAGCGCGGCGGCACCCTGAGAGGTCTGCTCCGACCTCTCGTACAGGCCGTGCAGGGCGGCGCGACCGAGGTGCTGCTCGACAACACCTACGGCACCCGCGCCCTGCGTGCCGAGCTCCTGGAGGCCGCATGGGGCGCCGGCGCAGAGGCGCGGGCGGTGTGGATCGACGTGCCCAAGCCGCGCTGCGCGACCCAGCTGGTGCAGCGGCTGCTGGGCCGCTACGGCGAGCTGCCGGGTCCCGAGGCCATGAAGGCCCTGGCACGCCATGATCCGCAGGTGCTGGCTCCCCGAGCCCTCGATCGCTTCCTCCGCACCTTCGAGGCACCGGAGGACGACGAGGGCATGCCCGTGCAGCGGGTCACGCCCCCTCCGACGCCCTGTGGGGGCGCCCCTGGGGTGTTCGTCGACCTCGCCCTGCGCCCGGCCATCGGCGACGAGCTGGCGATCGGATGGGCGCCCCACCGCACCGAGCCCCTCCCTGGCCGCGGCGCCTGGTGCCCTCACCCGCCCGGTCCCCCCGTGTGCTGGTGCCGCCCCCCGCTGCCGGGGCTGGTGCTGGGCTTGTGCCACACCTACGGCCTCGACCCCGCGGCGAGCACCCTGATCACCACGTCGCGTAGCCTCGAGCAGCTGGGGCGCACGCTGGGCATGCAGCTGGTCTCCGGCTGATCTGCCAACGGCAGGCTATGGCTCCAGGGTGTGGACGTTCCTGCTGCTCGCCTGTCGCTCCCCGCTCCCGCCGCCGCCGGAGCCCGTCGCGGTACCACCCGCCACCCGCTGGGTCGAGAGCGCAGCGGGCATCGTGCTCGAGGTCGCCACCGACCACTACGAGCACCCCGACGGGCGCGAGGTCACGGTCATGGGCTCGGTGCACGTCGCCGAACAGGCCTTCTACGATGTGTCGGTGGCCCGCCTGAAGGCCAGCCAGGTGGTGCTGTACGAAGGCCTGATCGACGACGAGGGCGCGAGCAGCTCGGAGCCCCTGCGGGTCGCTGCGGCCTACGGCCTGGCGTCGCAGACCGACGTGCCCGTCAACCACCCCGGCTGGCGTCACGCCGATCTGCACGCCTCCCAGCTACGGGAGGCGATGGAGGCCGCCGGCGTCAGCGAGGTGGCCATCGGCGACCTGATGGGGCGTCCCGACGACCCCCCTCCCGATCCCCTCGACGTGCCGCGAGCTGGCACCGGCCGCGCCCTGGCTCGCCTCGCCCTCGTCAAGCAGCTGGCCGAGCCCCCATCGACCGACGCGCTGTACCAGCGGTGGCTGCTGCAGGAGCGCAACGAGCACGTGCTCCGCGAGGTGGGTGGGCTGAGCTCCGTGGGGCTGTGGTACGGCGCCGACCACCTTCCCGGCCTCGGAGAGGGGCTGCAGCGCCAGGGCTACGAGGTCGACGACCGCACGTGGACCCCGGCGTTGATCGTAGGGTTTCAGGAGCTGAAGCTGGGTCCCACACAGGTGAAGATGCTGATGAAGCGCGGAACCTGACTCCCCGTCGGTCGAGGGTTCCGCCGATGCACCGAGAGGCAGGCATCGGAGGCCTTCCCATGCATCGCTCGCTCATCCTCGCTCTCACCCTCGCCGCCTGCGGCACCCCCCCCAGCCTCGACGCCGACTCCGTCGCCCAGACGGCCAGCGCCGACCTCGCCGAGACCTTCGGCGGGCTGCAGCAGATGCACGACGCCATCGACCGCGCCGAGTCCGACCGCTCCGCCGAGCCCTCCACCTGCGTCGACGCCGTCGGCACCTGCACCTGGTGCGCCGAGTGGGATGGCATCCGCATCCAGGGCACCTTCGCCACCGCCCCCGCCGCGCTGCCCTGCGGCGGTGACCGGGCCGCCGATCAGGAGTACACCGTCGACGATGGCTGGCTGCAGGGCAGCTGGTCGCAGCCCGCCGACGTGTGGTCGCTGCAGGCCTCCGGGGCGCGCGAAGCCACCCTGCGCCTCGACGACGGCTCGGTCGCCGACACCTCGTTCACCGTCGACGACCTGACCGCCGACTTCGACGACCACGGACTGTCCGACTGGTCGACCACGCTGTACTACCGCGGCACGGACGCCGAGCGGTGGACGGTGCAGGTCGCGGGGATCGGGGGCAGCTTCGTGGGCACCATCACCACCAACACCGGCCTGGCCTGCACGGTGTACGGAGATCTGGGCGAGCAGCCCGACGTGGCCTGCGCCCGCTAGTTCAGATGAACGTACTTCGGGTATTCAGCGATGCCCAGTAGGGCGTCGTCGCCGGCGTTGCATGCCGAAGAGAAGCGTCAGCACGAGGCTGGAGGGGGGTGCGGTGCCTGAGGTGCAGCCGCAACCGGAGGGGTCGGCGCGGGTCGATGTGGAGGGGGCGGCCCCCGGGGGTGCCGCGGTGTCGCGACGGGTAGCCGGCACGGTCGGCGGAACACCGGTGTCGGCGCTGGCTGCGATGTCGGCGGGCACGTAGCCGGGGGCCAGGCCCCGCACGCCGGTGTCGGAGGTGTCGGTGGGCTCGGGGGCCTCGCACGTGAGCTGGTTGGGGAACCACATCCAGGCCACGCCGTCGACCCGGGCGTAGGGGTCGAGATCGCCGTCGCCATCGAGGTCGCCGAAGCGGAGATCGCGCCACATCAGGGGGCTCTCGGTGGCAGGGGTGATCACCACAGGCCCCGCGGGGGAGAGCCAGGTGACGCCCTCGTGGTCGACCAGCAGGAGCTCCGTCACCCCGTCGCCGTCGAGGTCGGCGGCGGCGGCCTCGACGACGGGTAGGGTGTGGGACAGGTCGATGCCTGCCGTGGGGCTGCCGGGCTCGGACCACGTGCGCACCCTGCCGTCGTCGAGCACGGCCCACAGGTCGTCGTGGCCGTCGCCGTCGAGATCGGCGTGGTCAAGGCTGATGGCCGCGGCCGGGAGGGCCTCGAGAGCGACGGGGTCGAGGAACACCCCCGGCGCGCTCGCCTCGTGCAGGGTGAGCTCGAACGGAGCCTCGGTCGGGGTCGAGAACAGGTCGAGGTCGCCATCTTGTTCGATGTCGAGGGCCACGAGGTGGGCGGCGCCCGGCACCGGGCGCCGCTGCGCCATCTCTTCCGCACCTACCCGGTGCCACCAGAATGCGTCGCCGTCGAGGGTGCCGAAGAGATCGGTCTGCCCGTCGTCGTCGAGGTCGACCGCGGCATGAAGGCGCGAGAGGCAGCCCCAGTAGCACCCGTAGGGCTCTCCGAAGGCTACCGAACCCTCCGTGGTGGGGTTCGTGGAGTGCCACAACGAGATGGTCCCGGAGGAATCGATGAGGAAGAGGTCCACATCGCCGTCGCCGTCGTCGTCGACGGGAAGCGACGAGAAGTCGCCCAGCCAGGCCCAGTGGAATCCCCAGTCCGTGAGGAGGCTCCATCGCGCACCGCGACGGCTTCGGATGGCCCGAAACCCCAGCATGGGGTCGTCGACCCCGTCGCCGTTCATGTCGATGGGCTGCCCCCCGCCGGGGCCAGACATCATGATCCGGCCCTCTGCCATCAGCGCGATCTGCGCCGCTTCCATGAGCTGGAGGCGACGCGCGACCGGGGCATCCGCCGCGTGTGCGACGTGGCTCGGGATCGACAAGCTTGCGGTCGTGAAGGTGCCGGTAAGGTCGTTGGACGCGTACGTGCGCTCGTCTGTCCAGACGTGCCACCCCCCGTCGAGAAAGGCGCCGACAGCCCCGTCGATCTGCGTGAGCTCCCGATGATCCGGCCCGCGCTGCGGGTCCCACTCCAGCAGCGCGCCCTCCGATGTGAGCCCGGCGACGCTGTCGTCGCCGATGACGGACTGCAGGAGGCCCGGCCAGTCGATGGTGTAGATCGTGGTCATGCCGCTGCCGCTGCCGCGCCAGACTTCGATGCCGCCCGAGGTGGTCACGCCGAGCTCGGGTGTTCCGTCGCCATAGAGGTCGCCCACGGAGAGCCCGACGACCGAGGCGAGCGGTGGTGCGCTTGTGGGGACTCCCAGCCCGCCTGGGCCGCTCAGGCGCACGACCAGGCCCCCGTCGACCACCAGCACCACGTCGAGGAAGCCGTCGAAATCGACGTCGAAGGCCTCCAGGTCGCCCACCTCCCCGGTCAGCGTGTCGACGGCGACGGTGGGCAAGAAGGCGTCGGCCTGCACGCGCTCGGCGAGGCGCAACTCGGTGCCGGTGGCCACCACGAGGTCGAGGTCGCCGTCATGGTCGACGTCGGAGGCCACGACCTGCCGCACGTCGCTCAGCCCATCGTCAACGATGCGCGGCACGAAGGTGTCGTCCTCGGGATGTTCTTCGATCCATAGGAGCACGTCGTCGCCGGGGAGGAGGGCGTCGGCGTCCGTGGCGACCACGACGGTGTCGTGGTCGCCGTCGCCGTCGAGATCGACCACGTGCAGGTCGGCGGGCGCCCAGCCCAGCACCCCGCCGAGCATGCGCCGGGCGGCACCGAACCCGCCGCTGCCGGTGCCCACGCCGGCGCACGGATCGCAGGCGTCGCCGGCCCCGTCGAAGTCCTGGTCGGCCTGCCACGCGTTCGCCACGGCAGGGCAGTTGTCGGCCACGTCGAGCCACCCGTCTCCGTCGCTGTCGGGGGGGACCGCGAGGGAGGACGCCGTGAGCGACAGGAAGACGAGCATGGGCCAGTGTAGCGGGTTCTGCGCACCCGGCTGCATCGGCGTGCCGACGGGCTGCTCGGCCGCACGCTACGCAAGCCCTGGCTAGCGGAGCTGCCGCAAGCACAGCTCGAGGTCGCCATGGCGCGGCGCCTTCGCACTCCCCGCACGCAGTACGTGCACAAACGGCCTTACGAGTAGCCCTTTGTCACGGAAAAATCGTGCGGTCTTCATGTCTTCGCCGGCCACGGGATGCCCGGCACGCCGCAGCTGACCGAGCACCGCACCCAGCGGCGCCGACAGGGTGAGCTCCACCAGGCTGTGGCCCGCCACCTTGCGGGTGACCTTCAGGCGCGCGCCGCGCACCCGGGCGCGCCGCGCGTCGCCGAGGACCAGCGCCTCCACGACGCTGGGCCGCCCCTGCGCTCCGCTCGGCTTGCCCAGCCACGGGCCCGATGCCCGCCCCCCCTCGACCGGCCAGGAGCGCAGGGCCTTGCCGCGCTCCAGGAGCACCACCGCCTCGACCTCCGCCGTCTGCGGGAACAGATCGACCGCCTCGATCCGCGACACCCGCAGCCCGTGGGCCGACAGCACGTCGAGGTCGCGGGCGAGGGTCTCCGGGCCACAGCTCACCATCACCATCCGGTCGGTGCGGGTGGCGAGGTGAGCCAGCGCTCCCGGATCGCAGCCGCGGCGGGCAGGGTTGAGCACCATCGCGTCGAAGCGGTCGGCCAGTGGCAGATCTTCCACCCGGCCGGCCTGCACCTCGAGGTTGCTCGGGCCCCGGTAGGCAGCGGCCTTGGCGGCCTGGGGGACCTCCTCGATGGCCACGACACGCTCGACGTGGGGAGCCAGCATCCGCCCGTAGGCACCGACGCCCGCGTACAGATCGGCGACCGTGCGGGCGTCGCCGACCAGCTCGCGCACCAGGTCGTGGATCTGCACCGCGTTGCGCGGGTCGGCCTGGAAGAAGGCGCCCGGGTAGAGCACGTAGTCGGTGTCGCCGATGGCCTCGCGCAGCAGCGGCTCCCCCGCCACCATGCGCGGGCGACGGCCCATGACCCGACGCCGTGAGGGATCGGCCTCGCTGGCCGCCACGCTCACCAGCCCCGGCACCGAGCGCAGCAGCTCCCGGGCGCCGCCCTTGCCCCCCGGCAGCTTGCCGCCGCGACAGGCCAGCACCAGCTGCAGCTCGCCGGTGGCCGCACTGACCCGCAGGTCGACGCTGTGCACCGAGCGCCGCCCCTGCAGCCACCGCAGCAGCGGGGGGAGGGCCTCGCGCAGGCCCGCGGCGAGGACCGGGCAGTCGGGCGTGTGCAGCACCCGCTGCGTCTTCGGATCCACCAGCCCGATGGAGGTGTGCTTGGGGCCGTGGTGCACCGGCAGCTTCAGCCGATGGCGGTAGCCCTCGGTGTGCAGCGCCCCTCGCACCGGCGGCGCGGCCGGCAGGTGGCCGAACACCGACAGCGCCGCGTGCAGGCGCCTCTGCTTGGCCTGCAGCTGGGAGGGGTAGGGCTGGGGCAGCAGGGGGCAGCCCGGGCAGCGCGGATGGTGTCGACAGTCCACCGCAGCTGCTATCCCGCTCCGGGCTCGGACCGGATAGCTGCTCGCATGGGTACCCGGATCCTCGAGCTGGCAGACCACCTGCAGCAGCACGGCGTCGACACCTCCGCGCTGCGGCCCCTGCAGGCCGAGCTCGACGTGGTGCAGCATCCGCGCGGGGTGCGCAGCCTGTCGGCCAAGGCCATCGAGACGGCGAAGCGGCAGTGGTCGCACGTGGTGGGCGAGCTCAAGGAGAGCCGGTCGCTGTTCGCGCTGATCCGCAAGCGGGTGGCAGGTCGTGAGCCGCTGGCCCCCGAAGAGGCCGAGGAGGTCCGCGCGCAGCTCGCCGACATGCTGCGGATGGTGCCGGCGGGCATGATCGCGGCGACGAACGGCACGCTGCCGCTGCCGGGCACCAGCCTGCTCACGCCGGTGATCCTGTCGAAGCTCAACCTGCTGCCGTCGCGGTGGCGGGAGGCCCACCTGCTGGCAGAGCTGCAGCGGCAGGCCGAGCAGCTCCGGGCGGCGGGCCGCATCGACGACGCGATGCAGGTGGAGGCGCTGCAGCACGAGCTGGAGGAAGAGGCCGACGCCCGCGCCCACGCCGCCACCCAGGCCTGGCTGCTCGCCCACTGGGACACCGACGACAGCGGCCACCTCGACGAGGAAGAGCGGGCCGCCTACGAGGCCGAGGTGCAGGTGGTGCAGCGGTGGGCCTCCGACCGCCCGGCCGCCAAGCGGTGGTTCGTGAGCTACCACGGCCAGGTCCTCGGCCCGCTGCGCCTGGGCGATCTCGACGGGCTGGCGGCTCGGGAGGAGCTGCTGGTCTGCTACGACGGCAAGACGGGCTGGGTCGAGCTGGCGCGCGTGCACCCTGCCTGAGCCCCTGCGGCGGGTGGCGGGCCCGTTCCGGCTCGCGGTCACCGACGCCTGGCTTGCGCCCGACGATCTCGCCATCCTGGCAAGTGTGTTCCACGGGAAACACTCCTGGCAGCGACACGATCAGCACTTCTATCGCTGCGACATCGTGCACGTGGAAGGCCAGCTACCGGCCGCTCGCGTGCGAGGGGCCCATGCCGATCTCGCCCGCAGCCTCGACCTGCCGCTGCACCCCCAGATGACCGTCACCGCCCAGCGCATGCACCCCGACGACGGCTCCGACCGGCACACCGACGCGCCCCAGGCCGGCTACGAGGCCGCGCGGCTGATCGTGCAGCTCGACGCCGCGCAGGGGGGTCGCTTCCGCGCCTTCGACGGGGAGCGGGTGTGGGTGGACCGCGCTCCGACGCCCAACCACGCCGTCGCCATCGAGCTCAGCACGAAGTCCCACCACGACGTCACCCCCTGCGCCAGCCTGCGACGCACGCTGGTGTTCCACGCCTGGCACCGCGCCAACCCCCCCGACGCGCGGGCCCGGCTGGATGCCTGGTTCGCGGGGTGGTCGCCCGCTCAGCTCCCGAGGGTGTGGGACCCGATGGTCACCGAGGTCGAGGCCACCTGCCCCGACGAGGTGAGCGGTGCGGCGGCGGCGGTGGCCTGGTCGATGCGCAAGGCGGGGTCCCCCGATCACGACGCGGAGGCCGCCTACCTGGCCGTGGCACGGGGCAGGCCGCTGGCACCGCAGGCCGCGTGGTGGCAGTGGGTGGTGGGGCTGCACCGTGATGGCTTCGATCGGGAGGCGTGGGAGGTGCTGCTGCCAGTGAGGATACCAGGCGAACTCGCTTCCCTGTCCGCTTGGCCGAGATAGACTCGTCTTTTGCTTGCTCGATAGCAGGTACCGTCGACCCGCACGCCAGGAGAACATGATGCCGATCCGAGCCCTACGAGCCCTCCGCACGGCCAGCCTGTCGATGCTCATCGCGTGTGGGGGCGGCGAGGCCGATCCGACCCCGAGCGCACCCGACGACAGCTCCACCACGACGAGCGCTCGCGTGGAATCCCTCGAGCAGCAAGCCGCCGACTTCTGCGCAGCAGCCTCCACCTGCGAGACAGCCGAAGGCCAGGCGACCGACGTGTGCCTCCAGCAGCGCTCCGCCTCCGTCGCCCTCGCTGCCCAGCTCGGATGCCTCGATGAGCTGGAGTCGCTGTTCACCTGTGATCGAGCCGAAGCGGTGTGCGACGACGGGGGCCTGTTCCACTCCTCCGGCCGGTGTGCCTCGGAGTACACCCAGCTGCGGGCCTGCGCGCTCGAGAGTGCCGACCCAACCATCGGCATCGAGATGGTGGCGCTGCTACGGTGCGAGCGCGCCGCCCGCTGCAACGCGGCCAAGCAGGTCGAGCTCCTCGACCAGGTGGCGTGCGTCGACGACAACGTAGAGTGGTACCAGGAAGCCAGCGCCAGTTCGTGCCTGAGCTCTTACGTGAAGATGGAGTCGTGTTTCGATCAAGCCTCGCCGACGTGCTCGAGCGGGGGCGTCACCTACGACCGCGATACCTGCGAGGATGAGCTGTGGGCCTACCTCGGCTGCACCTGATCAGGTAGCGTCCTCGGGCCAGGCCTCACGCAGGCGTCGCACCACCGCCCGATCCGCCTCGGTCCGCGCCCCCTGCAGCTCCGCCTGCCGCTCGGCGAG
>CBDUIC010000158.1:0-13057 GCA_965367245.1 uncultured bacterium
GAACACGGCATCGGCGTCCATCGCTCCACACCGGATCTGTTCGAGATCGATGAGGACGCTCTGTTAACCGGGGAAGGAAAATACTTATGGAGACCTGGATATGAATTCAAAACCTGAAGGAGCCGGAGCCCGAGCCTGTGGCCCCCGCACCGGCCCCCGCACCGCGCCCCGCCCCCGCGCCCGCCCCGGAGCCCGCCCCCGCCCCGGAGCCCGAGCCAGCCCCAGAGCCCGAGCCCGCCCCAGAGCCGGCGGCCGCTGCAGGAGGCACGGTGCGGGTCGTGGGAGCCGTCTCCCACTCGTTCGTCAACGAGCGCACTGGCGAGCGCTTCGACGGGCCTCGCCTGGCGCCGGGCACCTACCGGGTCGATGTCGCCTTCGCCTCGGGCGCCCCTGCGGCCGGGGCGGCCTACGTCACCGTGAACGATGGGGGTGACGTGCTGCTCACGTGCGACGCCGCCTTCCAGCAGTGCAAGTAGACGAGGCACTCGACCAAGCGCTCGCGCAGGTGCGGGCGGGCGAGCCCGCGGTGGTTCGGCTGGTGGGAGAGGGGGCGCGGCAGGCGGCGGAGCGCTTCGGGGCGCGGCACCCCGGGCTGCTGAAGTCGCGATGGGTGACGGGCGTGCTGCCCGACGCTGCGACGGGGGCGGTGTGGTTCGGGCGTGGCTACGGGGCGCGCCTCGCGGCCGATCTGTTCACCGGCGCGCTGTGGCTGCTCGACCTGCCCTGGCTGGTGCTGCTCACCGACGAAGCGGTCGACGCAGGTCCGAGCCACGGGGAGACGGTGGAGGCGCCCGCCGGCCCCTCGCCCGGTGGTGGCGAGGTGGTCATCGATGGCCCGCTGATGCCCGCCCCCGACGACATCGACACCGTCGAGGCTCGCCTGGGTGCAGCGGTGCACGACGGTCGCTTGGTGGAGGCGGGGGCCTGGGCGGCCTGGCTGCACACCCTGGCCCCCCAGCGGGCCTTGCCGCACCGGTGGACCGAGGTAGCGCGGGCTCACCACCTCACCCGTACCGACGGCCTGGCCCAGGCCCGACGCCTGCGCCGTCGCGGCGCTGAGCCAGGGGGCGCCAGGCTGCTGATGTACAGCGCCTTCTTCGTGCCCATGGCCCAGCGCGAGGCGATGCTGCACGCGGCCGCCGACCGGGCCCAGCGCCCGGAAGACCGCGCCGACGCCCGGTTCCTCCTCGACCGCACCCGCATGAGCCACGGCGCGGTCACTGCTCGGGCCCTGCGCTGGCCCGCCTCCACGGCCTTGATGGCGCGGATGCTGTACTTCCAGGTGGAGAAGCTCCGGCCCGGCAGCGACGAGCGGCGCCAGCTCGAGGCGCAGCTGCGGGGGCTGGGCTGCGCGCTGGGCGAGGTCCTCCTCACCAAGGCAGCGCTGCAGGTCGACGAGGCGACGCTGGAAGACTGGGTCGACGATGCCGTGCGCCACCTGGCCTTCGGCGAGGTGCAGCAGGCGGCCTTCGATCTGGCGGGCAAGACCCTGGCGCCCGGCGACGAGGGGCTGCGGGCCCGGGTGCAGCGGGGCGTGCAGCGGGTGTCGCAGCGGTCGTGGGCCCTCCCTCGCCTCGACGAGGCGGTGTCGGCGGGCGACTGGGCAGAGGCGCGGTCCCTGGCCCGCAAGCAGCTGGCCACCGAGGCCTACGGTGGCTTCATGCACACGGTGATGGACGTCGTCGATCGCGTGGGCACGGCGGTGATCGACGGCGACGCGGCCCCGCTGGTGAGCGTGGAGAGCGAGGCCCTCGAGGAATACCTGCAGCCGGCCTTCCCGGAGCTGGTGGAGGCTGCGGTGCCCCATGCGCCGGCCGTGCTGCAGCCGCGGCTGCAGTGCCTGGCCGCCCGGTGGTGGCAGCGCCTCGACCACGCGAGCCTGCAGCCCTGCCTCGAGCAGGTGCGTGCGGTGGCCGGGAAGGTGGTCCCCCTGGGAGACTACGACGTGCTGGAGCCGGTGGGCCGGGGGGGCATGGGCGAGGTGTGGCGCGGGGTGCACGCAGGCCTCGGCGAGGTGGTGGCGATCAAGCTGCTGCGGGCCTCGTCGGCGCACCACCTGGCGCTGTTCCTCGAGGAGGTGGAGCTGACGGCACGCCTCGACCACGAAGCCATCGTGCACGTGCACGACGCCGGCACGGTGGGGGTCGACACCGCGGCGGCGAGCGGCGGGCGCTTCGCGGTGGGCACGCCCTACCTGGTGATGGAGTACGTGCCCGACGGCACCCTCGCGACCCTCCGCGAGCGGCTCGACTGGTCGCAGGTGCGGGCCCTGCTGCTGGCGGTGCTCGATGCCCTGGGCCATGCCCACGCGCGGGGGGTGGTCCACCGCGATCTGAAGCCCGACAACCTGCTGGTGGTGCGGCGCGCTGACGGGCTCCGGATCCGTCTGTCGGACTTCGGTCTGGCCGGGATCCGCGAGCGAGGCTTGATGAGCGGCACCCCCAGCTACATGGCGCCCGAGCAGTTCGGCGGGGCGGAGGTGGGGCCGGCGGCCGATCTGTACGCGGTGGGATGCCTGGCGACCTATCTGCTCACGGGCGCTCCACCGTTCTCGGGCAGCCTGCAAGACCTCGCGAGTGCCCATCGCTTCGAGGCGCCCACGCCGCTGCCCGAGCTGGGCCTGCCACCGGCGGTCGACGCCTGGCGGCGGTGCCTGCTGGCAAAGGTCCCCGAGCAGCGCTTCGGCTCGGCCTGGGTCGCCTACCACGCGCTGCTGGGGATCGACGACGACGCTGCGGAGCTGGCCGTGCCCTGGATGCCCAGCAACGACACCTTCGTGCTGGCGACGATGACCGGCATCGTGCCGGTGGGGCCGGTGGTCGACGAGGCACCGACCTGGCAGCCCGATCAGGGCCCTGGGGAGGCGCCGCCGCTCCCCGAGACGGGCTTCCGCGTGCGTCGGGCGCGGCCGCGGATGCCGACGACCCGCCTGTTCGCGCGGCGAGACCCACCGCGGGTGGGGCACCACCGGCTCCGGCAGCGGCTGTGGGCGGCGGCGCGGCGTGCGGTGGAGGGGCAGCGGGTGGTGTCGCTGTCGATCTGGATCCACCCGGGGGTGTCGGTCGAGCCGCTGGTGCACGACCTCGTGCTCCGCCTCCGCGAGCTGGGCGTCGATGCGCACACCCGTGCGGGCGCTCCCTTCGAGGTGGCGGTGGGGCACGCGCCGGCGGGGGCCCCGGCGCTGCACCTGGCGACGGTCACCGAGCCTCGTCGCGGCACGCTGCGGGTGGAGCTGCTGCAGCATGTGGAGGTGGTGGCCTGGCTGCAGGCTCAGGTGCGGCTGCAGGCCGACCTGGCCTGGGAGGTGGCGCGGCGCTCGCTGGGGTCGACGCGGCTGGCGGGGTCGATCCTGCAGGAGGTCCTGGCGATGCCGGTGGTGCCGGGGGCCGACGGGCTGGCGCTGGGCGGCGAGCTGCCGGCGGTGACCGCGGCAGAGCGGGCCTGGTGGTCACGGCGGGTGGGGGCGATGAGCCGGGAGGCGCGGGACCGGCTGGCGTGGGCCGCGGTGTGGGTGCCGGGCTTCGAGCCGTCGCGGCACGAGCAGGTGGCAGGGGAGGGAGCCTGTGCCGAGCTGGCCCCCTTCGCGATGCAGGTGCAGGGGCGGTTCATCCTCACCGAGGCGCTGCGCGAGCTGCTGCGCGGGGGCCTTCGCGACCGTGACCAGCTGGCGCCGAGACACGCCGAGGCGGCACGGCACACCGCGGGGGCGAGGCAGGCGCTGCATCGGCTGTACGCAGGCGAGCCGGGGGCGGCGGACGCGCTGATGGGGGCGCTGCGGGGGCGGCTGGGGCTGGCGCGCCCGCCGGATCGCGACCTGCTCACCGGGGTGGCGCTGGCCCTCGACCTGGAGTTGTTGGGGGAGGGCGCCGAGGAGCGTGCGTGGCTGGCCCTGGGGCGAGGGATCCGCGCGGGGGTGCTCGGTCGTCGCGAGGAGGCTCGGGCCTGCCTGCGGCCGTTGCTGGGCCGCGGAGACGAGCTGGCCCTGCAGGCCTGGCGCTACTGGCTGCCCCTGGCGCCCCTGGCCGAGGCGGTGGCGGCGCTGCCCGACGTGCAGCGGCTGGTGCGGCAGGTGGGGGAGCCCTCGATGCGGGCGCAGGTGGCGCTGGCGATTGGGGAGGTGCGCGGGCGCGCCGGTGCCCTCGAGGCGGCGGAGGCCGTGGTGCGGGCGGTGGCGCCGTGCGACGAGGCGGTCGCGGCGCAGCGCGCGCTGACGGGAGCTCGCCTGGCGGTGCGGCGCGGGGATCTGGCGTCGGCCGCTGGCTGGCTGGGTCCCCCCTGGCCTGCGGGGGCGCTGGGCGCGTCGATGCGGCTGGCCCGCGCGGAGGTGGCCCTGCAGCAAGGCGACCTGGGCGAGGCGAGGGTGCTCGCCGAGGCCGCAGCCCAGGGTACCCGGGGGCCGACGGTGGCGCGGGCGCTGACTCTCGCGGCGCGGGCAGCGCTGCGGGCGGGGGATGTGCGGCAGGCCATCCGGTGGGCTGGCGACGGCCTCGACTACCTCGTCGGCACCGCCTGGCCGGAGCCTCGCTCGGTGCTGGAGGCGGTGCGCCTGGCAGCGACCGCCGACCGGCCCGGCGACGACTGGGAGCTGCTGTGGCTGGCACGCTCGCCGGCCGTGCCCGCGGCGGCGCTGGCCCTGCGCCTGGGCGCCGAGCGGGCCGAGCAGGCAGGCCTCGTCGAGCGGGCCCACCGGCTCCGCGGGGAGGGCGCGGTGGCTCAGCCCAGGAAGGGGTAGCGCCAGTCGGTGGGGGGCGCGAAGGTCTCCTTGATGGCGCGGGGGGAGGTCCACCGAAGGAGGTTCATGGGGGCGCCGGCCTTGTCGTTGGTGCCGGAGGCGCGGCCGCCGCCGAAGGGCTGCTGGCCGACCACCGCGCCGGTGGGCTTGTCGTTGACGTAGAAGTTGCCCGCTGCGAACCGGAGACGCTCGCTCGCGTGGTTCACCACGTGGCGGTCGCCCGCGAAGATGGCGCCCGTGAGCGCGTAGGGCGTGGCGTCGTCGACCAGGCCGAGGGTCGCGTCCCACTCGTTGTCGTCGTAGACGAAGGCGGTGCAGATCGGGCCGAAGATCTCTTCGCACATCAGGCGATGGCGCGGGTCGTCGACGCGGAACAGGGTGGGCTCTACGTACCAGCCGACCCGGTCGTCGGCGCTGCCCCCCGACACCGTCTCGGCCTCGGCCTTGCCCAGCGCCAGGTAGGACTCGTGCTTGCGGAAGGCACGCTCATCGATGACGGCCGACACGAAGTTCGAGAAGTCGCGCACGTCGCCCATCTTCACCTGAGCGAGCTCGGCAGCCACCCGGTCGCGGATCTCGGGCCACAGGCTCTTGGGCAGGTAGAGACGGCTGGCGGCCGAGCACTTCTGGCCCTGGTACTCGAAGGCGCCCCGCACGATGGCGGTGACCACCGCCGAGACGTCGGCGCTGGGGTGGGCGGCGATGAAGTCTTTCCCGCCCGTCTCCCCGACGATGCGGGGGTAGGCGCGGTAGCTGTCGATCCGGTTGCCGATGGTGCGCCACAGGTGCTGGAAGGTCTGGGTGGACCCCGTGAAGTGCAGCCCGGCGAGCTCGGGGCGTGCCAGCACCGGATCGCCCACGTCGGCGCCGTGCCCGTGCACCAGGTTGACCACACCGGGGGGCAGGCCTGCTTCCTCGAGGATGCGGAACAGGTCCCAGCAGCCGGCGGTGCTGGTGAGGGAGGGCTTCCACACCGCGGTGTTGCCCATCATCGCGGGGGCGGTGGGCAGGTTGAGGGCGATGGAGTTGAAGTTGAACGGCGTGATCGCGAACACGAAGCCATCGAGGGGCCGGTGGTCGAGGCGGTTCCAGATGCCGTCGGGGCTGACGGGGGGCTGCTCGGCGAGGATCTGCTCGACGTAGGTGGCGTTGAAGCGCCAGAAGTCGATGAGCTCACACGCTGCGTCGATCTCCGACTGAAAGCACGTCTTGGCCTGGCCGAGCATGGTGGAGGCGTTGACGCGGTCGCGCCAGGGGCCCGCGAGCAGCGAGGCCGCGCGGAGGAAGACGGCGACCCGCTCCTGCCAGGGCAGGGCAGCCCAGTCGGCTCGGGCGGCCTCGGCGGCATCACAGGCGCGGTTCACCAGCTCGGGCGTGGCGAGGTGCACCCGGGCGATGACGTGCCCATGGTCGGCGGGCATCGCGACGGGCACCACATTGTCGGTGTAGATGTGCTCACCCGCGATGACGCAGGGGATGTCGATGACTTCGGCTGCGCGCTGCTCGAGGGCGGCATGCAGCGAAGCCCGCGCCGGGGTGCCCGGGGCGTAGGAGCGGATCGGCTCGTTGATGGGGGTGGGAACGGCGAAGACACCAGCAGACATGCGACCCTCCTTTCCGGGAGGGACGTGTATCCACCAGCGCTACGTCAGTCGCGGGCCCACTGTCGGGTGATGGCGTCGAGCACGTCGTTTTCCTGCTCGCCGCGCTCCCCGTCGCTGTGCGCCAGGTCGAACAACAGCGTGCGGATCAGCTCCCGCGCGTCGTCGCGCTCGACCTTCGACACGATCGCCCGCAGGTCGTCGAGCTCGGGATGGTCGCTGAGGGCCTTGGTCACCAGGTCGGGCAGGTCGGGCTGCTCCATCTCTTCGGCGAGGGCGGCGATCTCGGCCGTCTCCCCGTCGGAGATGCGCCCGTCGGCGGCCGACAGGTGCGCCAGGGCGACGTAGAGCGCTTCGCGTTCTGCGGGCTCGAGCTCGGTCACGTCCATGGGGGCCTCCTCAACCGACGCGGTGCGGCTCACCGTACCCCACGCGGCGCGGTCGTACCATGGAGCGCGGGCCGCGACTGTTGGTAGGATGGCGACGGGAGATGGCTTGTCTGCCACCTTGGTCCTCAGCATTGTCTTGGTGCTCCTGCTCGGCGTCGTCGCCTTCGGGATCGTCGTGCTCCTGGTGGGGGCCTTGCTGATGATGGTGCGCGCGCGTCGTAGGCCGTCGGCCCCGACCGCAGCGGCTCGCGTTCCGCCCCCGCCCCAGACGCTTCCCCCCGAGCCACCGCGGCGCCCCGCGGGGTCGGTGCCCCCGGCGTCGCCTCCGCGCAAGCCGGCGGCGCCCCCTCCGGCGCTGGGTGCGGGGCTCATCGGCTTCTTCGACGACGAGCCCTCGACGGCGCGCACGGGCGAGGTCGAGGGCGCGAAGACCGAGCTGTTTCAGCGCGGCAAGATGGCGATCGACTGGGACGACGACGAAGACGAAGGGGAGGCCACCGAGATCTTCAGCGCCCACGGAGCGGCGGGAGATCTCGCGGAGTTCGCCTTCGATGACGACGACGCCAGCACGGGCCGCTTCTCCGACTGAGGCTGTCTGTCGCATGGTGTAGGGTGGGGCATGGCCAACCCCACCGTGGATGCCTCTTCAGGGCAGGGGCCCGTCGTGCTCGGCGGGCGATACGAGCGCGGCGAGATCATCGGCCGCGGTGGTGTCGGCAACGTCTACCGCGGGCGCGACAAAGAGACGGATCGCTCCGTGGCGATCAAGGTGCTCGAGCCGCGCTACCACGGCACCCGCGTCGAGCAGCGCTTCCTGCGCGAAGGCGAGGCGATGCTGGGGCTCGAACACCCCAACATCGTCAAGGTCTACGACGTGGTTCGCGAGCCCGGCCTGGTGTTCATGGTGATGGAGCTGATGGACCGCGGCTCCTGCCACGGCCTGACACGCCGCAAGAAGGGTCTACCGGTCAACTGGTGCCTGCACGTCGCCGACTCGGTGCTCGCAGGTCTGAGCGCGATCCACGACGCGGGCATGGTCCACCGAGATCTGAAGCCGGGCAACCTGCTGCTCAACAGCGCGGGCATGGTGAAGATCTCCGACTTCGGGATCCTGCGCGAGGAGGGCTCCGAGCTCACGGCCGCCGGCATCCCGCTGGGCACCGGGGCCTACATGTCGCCCGAGCAACAGGAAGACGCACGCCACGTCGACGGCCGCGCCGATCTGTACAGCCTCGGGGCCACCCTCTACGCCATGAACACCAACCGGGTGCCGCTCAACGTGGCCTCGGGCAAGCTGCGCGAGCACGAGGTCAGCGACGGCCCGCCCCTGCCCGATCCCCTGGCGCGGCTCAGCGAGGCCCTGCGGCCTCTCGTGCGAAAGGCCTGCGCGTGGGACGTGGAAGAGCGCTACGCCAACGCGCAGGCGATGCGTGATGCGGTGCTGGCGATCCAGAAGGAAGAGCGGGCCCGGAAGCGAGCCGCGCGAGGGCGCTAGGCGGTAGCGCCCCATGGTCGACAGTGTCCCGTCGCAGCCGTTCGACAGACCGGGTGCGGTGTAGGCCTCGTGCACGGCGGCCGACCGCAGTGCGGCCGCGATGGATGCACCACAGAGGAACACGGAGGAACACAGAGGAACCACAGAGGTCGGGGAGAGGGCGGCTGGGGCTTGGCGAACCAGGTCGCTCCTCCCTCTGGAAGACAGATAGGGTCATCGGCTCGTTCACGAAGAACCGCCTCGTGTGCGACCCCGTTGCTACCGTAGAGCCCATTCGACGGGCTGCTTGTGTGATCAGGGCAGCGCCGCACCGGATCGCCGTGCGGAAGAGCGGGCCCGGAAGCGAGCCGCGCGAGGGCGCTAGCTAGCGAGCAGGCGCCGAGGAGGAGCGAGGCGCATCCTGGTGCCGCAGCGGGTCGCGCGACTCCCACACGAACAGCTCGGGCAGCTCGATCGCGGTGAGGAAGCCGCCCTTGCCGCAGCCCGTGTCGATGGCGAGCACGTCGGTGCCGGCCCACAGATCCTCGGGGTTCTCGGGGGCGTAGCTCGACAGCTCGGGGGGCAGCAGGCTGGTGACCGTGTGGCCGACGATGACCGTCTTGCCTCGGTACTCCTTGAAGAAGTCGAGGGTGCGCGTCCACAACAGCACGACGGGGTTGTCGACCTTGCTGGGATGGCTGAAGCCCTTGCCCACTCGCGGCAGCCCGGCGTGCACGTAGATGGCGTGCTCGTCTTCGTGCCACAGGGGCAGGGAGCGCATCCAGTCGATCACGTCGTCGGGGTAGAAGTCGCCCGACAGCAGCAAGTCCCACTCTTCGTCGGTGGTGGGCTGCTCGCCCAGGGTGGGGATGGGACCCCCCGTGAAGCTGCGCAGGCACGCCAGGCAGCCGTTGCCAGGGGGGAGGACGAAGCCATCCCACCCCTCGTCGACCACGCGCAGCCAGGCATCCTCGTGGTTGCCTCGCAGACACACGATCTTGGCGCCATTCGAGACCTTGGGGAGCTCGAAGCGGATGAAGTCGATCACCTGACGCGACTTGGGCCCACGGTCGACGTAGTCACCCAGAAAGACCAGGGTGTCGTCGCTGTCGAGCGGCCCGACGCGCGCGAGCAGGTCGTGCAGCTGGTCGAGGTCGCCGTGGATGTCGCCGATGCAGAAGGTGCGGTCTGCCATGGTGCCTCTGCGGGGGGGGTCCGATGGCGCATTGTATCGGGTTGGGAGGGCCCGCGTTGAGTAACTGTTCCCCGCGCGTTACCAGGTGGGCTCTTCAGGAGTGACGATCATGGCTGCGCGGAACAAGACCAACCGATTGAAGGCGAAGCTCAAGGCCAAGAAGGCCAAGGAGCGGCTGCGCAAGGGTGGGCGGCTGGTGAAGCGTCGCGCCGGTGGCCGTCAGAGCAAGGTGCTGCGCAAGGGGTGATCCCCTGGCGCGGTGATCCCCTGGCGCGGTGCTCGGCTCACTTGCAGCCGTTGGCGTCGCACACGAAGATCTCGCCGACGCCGAAGTCGACGTAGGGCCCAGCGAGCTCGGTGTACACATCATCGGGCTGGTTGTCGGTTCCGTCGACGCCCCAGTCGCTCAGCAATGAGGTGACGCGCCCTGCGGTGACGCGCACGCCGCCGCCCGACAGGGTGGTCGGATCGCCGTTGTTGTGCACGGTGACCCCGTCGAGGGACAGCTCCGCTTCGTTGTTGATGTAGGCGCCGGCTCCCCGCGTGGAGTCATTGAGCGACAGCTCACCTCCCTCCATGCTGACCACCGCGTCGGTGTTGGGGTAGATCCCGCCGCCGCGGTTGGTGGCGGTGTTGTCGATCACGTCGGTGTCGTGCAGCGCGACCTGCACACCACTCGTGGCGTAGAGGCCGCCGGCGCGGTCGGCCGAGGTGTTCCGCCGCAGCGTGCTGTCGACCATGTCGACGTCGCCAGCGGCATAGACCCCGCCGCCGCTCACGGTGGCCGTGTTGTCTTGCAGCGTGATGCGCTCCAGCACGGCGGTGGTGTAGGCCACCGAGTACAGGTACATCCCGCCGCCATCGGTGGCGGCATTGTCGAGGATCTCCGCGTCGGCCAGCGAGGCGTCTTGCAGGTAGACCCCGCCCCCGTCTTCGTCGGCTTCGTTGCCGCTGACGAGCACGTCGAGGCTGGTAGCGGCACCGTCGAGCAGGTACAGGCCGCCGCCGTAGGTGGCGAGGTTGTCTTGCACGGTGACGTTGTCGAGCTCCACCTGCTCGTGGAGGACCGCGCCCCCGCCCTTGTCGGACGCGTTGCGCTCGATGACCACGTCGGTGAGTGACCCGCTCTCGTGCACGTAGATCCCTCCGCCCGACTGCGCCGCGTCGTTGCCGCTGACCTCGCCGCCGATCATGTCGGCCGTCCACAGGTAGACGCCGCCCCCGCTGTTGGTGGCCGTGTTGTCGCTGATCTCGGTCGCCCCCCGTGCATCGAGCTCGGCGCCCTGAAAGGCGAACACGCCCCCGCCGAACTCCGCCGAGTTGGCGCTGATCACGACCCCGTCGAGGAGCACTGACGCCGCGGTGCCCACGGTGAGGCCGCCCCCCTGCCCCCCCGAGACGTTGCCCGTGATCGTGACATCGGTGAGCTGGACCACGCCCGAGGCGTAGACACCGGCCCCATCGTCGGACGACACATTGTCGCGCACGACCGTTCGCGTGAGCGCACCCCCCAGCGGTGAGAACTGCACCCCAGCGCCGGCCACCCCGACGTTGTCGACCACCTCGCAGTCGACAAGCTCCATCGACCCGTCGAGGGTGGCGACCACACCAGACTGCGAGCCGCCCTGGATCACCAGGTTCGACAGCACCACGTCGGGGGCGGCCACGGTGATGACCGCTCCGGCCCCCTGGGCGTCGAGGATGGGCCTCTCGTCGCCGAGGGGCTGCACGGTCACGGTCACGCCCAGGGTCGCCGCGCCGGTGTAGGTGCCGGGGCACACCTGGATGGTGGCCCCTGCGGTAGCGACGTCGGCGGCCTCGGCCAGGGTGGCGAAGCTGGTCGCCGGCAGGATCGTCACCACCTGGCTGTCTTCGTCGCCGGCGCAGTCGCTGTCGATGCCGTCGCAGTGCTCGGGAGCGCCGGGGTAGCGGGTGGGGTCGGCGTCGTCGCAGTCGACTCCGGCCGGCGAGCCGTCGCGGTCGGCGTCGTTGGGGTCGAAGGTCGTGTCGGTGTCGGTGGTGGTGTCGGTCGTCGTCGACCCGGTGTCCTTGCCGTCGCTGGTACAGGCGGCGAGGCAGACGAGGAGGGGCACGAGGCGCATGGTGAGGTCTCCGTGGGGTCAGCCTACGTGATCCGCGGGGTGGGTGTCAGGCGTACCCTGCGGTGGGAGGTGGCGATGGGTTGGCTGCTGGCGATGGCCGCGGCATGCGGCGCCGACGCGGTCGTGGTGGCCGACGGGCGCTCGGTGGGCGGCGAGCCGCTGGAGGTGCGCATCGAGGCGGGGCGCATCACCGAGGTGGGCCGGCAGGTCGAGCGGGGAGAGGCGAGGGTCATCGACGCGGGGGGCCGGGTGCTGCTGCCGGGCTTCGTCGACTCCCACGTGCACCTCGCCTACCTCCCCGATGCAGCGGGGCTGGCAGCCGGCGGGGTGGCCGCAGCAGTCGACCTGGCCGCACCCCTAGCGGCCCTTGGCTCCGAAGGTCCGGTGCAGGTGCTGTGGTCGGGGCCGATGGTCACCGCGCCGGGGGGCTACCCGACGCGTTCGTGGGGGGCGGGGGGCTACGGCCTGGAGTGTTCCGATGCCGCCGCCTGTGCGGCCGCGGTGGAGCGGCTCGTGGCGGCCGGAGCCGGCGTGATCAAGGTCCCCCTCGACAGCGGGCCGACGCTGCCGGACGCCTCGCTGCAGGCGGTCGTCGCGACGGCGCATGGTGCTGGGATCAAGGTGGTCGCCCACGCGCTGGGGGATGCCGACGCGGCCCGGGCAGCCCGGCTGGGGGTCGACGCGCTGGCCCACCTGCCCACCGAGCCTCTGGCCGAGGCGACGGTGCAGGCCTGGTCGGGCAAGGCGGTGATCTCGACGGGTGGGGCCTTCGGAGGAGCGGCGGTCGACAACGCGCGACGTCTGCACGCGGCGGGGGCGACGCTGCTGTACGGCACCGACTTCGGCAACACCCAGGTGCGCGGCATCGACGGGGCCGAGCTGGGGCGGCTGGTGCAGGCGGGGCTCACGCCCGCCGAGGTGCTGGCGGCGGCGACGACGGCCCCGGCTGCCTACTGGGGCCTTGCTGACGTCGGCGCGCTGCGGGTGGGCGCGGTGGGCATGGTGGTGGTCGTCGACGGGGATCCTTCGGTGGACCCCACCGTCGCCGGCCGGCCCCATGACGTGATCAGACCCTGACCGTGGTCATGACCGGCGTCCCCCGTAGACGGAGCAACGCCGCGTTTCGGTAGGCACGGCCCTTGCGATGGACTCACGCCAAGGAGCCCACCATGACCGACCTCACCACCGCCCAGTCCGACCTCGACCACGCCCGCGCCCAGCTGCAGGCCTTCCTCGACCGCGCCGACGAGGCCCGGCTGCTGGCTCGTCTGCAGGAGGAGTGCCCCTCCCACGCGACGCGCATCGGCATGCTCGCCATGCCCCTCGCCGCACTCTTCCTCTCCGGCGTCGCCGTGGGCTGGCTGGGGCTGCCCCTGCTGGGTCACAGCAGCGCCCTGATGGTCGCCCGCCTCGACCCCCACGGGATGCTGCCCATCGTGGTGCTGGTCAATGCGCTGGCCGCCCTGGTGCTGGCGGTGGTGTTCCGGCGGGCGGCGGTGGCTCGAGGGCGGCTCAGCCCGCTGCAGGCGCACGAGCGGCGGGAGCATGCCGGGCTGATGGGCGC
>CBDUIC010000159.1:0-13018 GCA_965367245.1 uncultured bacterium
CGCCGGCTACTTCGGCTCCCACAGCTCGACCTTGTTGCCTTCTGGGTCCATCACCCAGGCGAACAGGCCGTTGTACTCTTCGTCGGGGCCCTTCAGGCACTCGATGCCCGCCTCGGCGAGCTGCGCGAGCAGCGCCTTGAGGTCGTCGACCCGGTAGTTGATCATCACCTGCGACGTGCTGGGGGCGAACCAGTCTCCGCCTTCGTCGGCCAGGTGCCAGACCGTGGCCCCTTCGGCCGACTGGTTCGCGGCGTCGTCAGCCCAGCGAAAGACCACACCGCCCCAGTCTTCGAGGCGCATGCCGAGGTGGTCGGCGTACCACTGCTTCAGCGCAGCCGGATCCTTGGACTTGAAAAAGACACCGCCGATCCCTGTCACTCGCGCCATGGTTCCCTCCTCGGGAGACGGACCACCTACGGCGACCGACCCTCCGCGTCAACCGAGGCTCACCCCTCGGCGCGGCGCTTGGCAGCCCCGGCCAGGGCCATGTCTTGTAGGGCTCCGTACGTGCGGATCCAGGCCTCTTTGTGGGCCTGCGTCCATCGCGATCCGCATGGCTCGGCGATGGCGTCGACCAGGCACTCACCGACCCAGGGGTACATCTCGTCGCGCACCCCGTAGTCGATGTGGGTCGCCCCCAGGGCCCCCATGGTCTCCGTCAGCCATGTGGCGTCGTCGAGGTGATCGATCGCGGCCATGATGGCGTCTTGGAGCATCGCTGCCTGGGCGCTGCGGTCGCGCGAGAACAGCGGGCGAACGGCCGGGTAGCGCTCGAACAACAGCTCGTAGAAACGCAGCGTGATGATGTCTTCCTTCTCCGTGGCCCACGCCACGGACTCCAACAACAGGGCACGATCATCCATCGGGACTCCTCCTAAACTAGGAATATGAGAGTCGCCTTTTATGAGGTCTTGTGGGACTCGGCCACCTCCGTGGTGCGATAGATGAATCTGGTGCGACTGACCGACCGAACGGACTACGGGCTCCGGGTGCTTCTGCACCTTGCCGGCTGCGACGACGACCGACCCCGCTCGGCGCGTCGCCTCGCCGAGGTGTTCGCGGTGTCGGAGTCCCACCTCGCCAAGGTGATTCAGGGGCTGGCTGCCCACGGGTTCGTGCGCACGGTGGCAGGTCGTAGCGGAGGGGTGCTGCTCGCGCGTTCTGCGTCGGAGCTACGCCTCGGAGAGGTGGTGCGGGCCATGGAGCCGATGGCCGTCGCCCCGTGCTTCGCAGGGGATCGTAGCTGTCCGCTCCTTCCCCAGTGCGGCCTGGCACCGGCCCTCGCCGACGCGTGGAGCGCGTTTCTCGCGGTGCTCGACGAACAGACGCTGGAGGAGGCTGCGCAGGCGACCTACGCGGGCGCCCAGCGCACGTAGGGCCTGCCCAGCAGGCGGTGAGCAGCCCAGCCGAGGGCGGTGAGCAGCGTGACGGCGACGAGGATCGCTGCCCACGACGTCGGGTCGTGGGCGAAGCCGAGCGCGACGATGAGGGTGGTGGCACATGCGGGTGGGTGGACGCGGCGTGTGCCCAGCATCGCCGCACTGGTGAGGCTCAAGGCCAGGGCGGCGGCGACGACCCTCGCGGCTCCACCGTCGCCAGGACCGACCCCCAGCAGGCCGGTCGCAGCCAGGGCGAGCACGGCACTGGCCACGCCCAGGGCGTGGCCGACCACGGTGTTGCGAGGGCAGGACGTGGGCGCCTCGGGTTGGTGTGCGATCACGAAGGCGGTGGGGCCGAGCGATGGAAACAGCAGGGGCGCATCGCTGGCCAGGGCCAGGGCCCCGAGGGAGACCATGGCAGCGGCACCGAAGACGGCAGTGGCGATGAGGGGGGTCTGTTTCATGCGATCAGGGAGGCGCTCCTAACGGCGCCTCGCCACCTCCGCCGCCGTCAGGGCAGCTCCTGCGGTGCGGGAGGAAGCGCTCCCATCGAGGTTACCGAGCTGGAGGAGGTGCTCATGGCCGTGCTCCATCGCATCGCAGCGCGAACGGCCCAGGTGGGCTCGGCCTCGGTGCGCCGCATCCTTCCCCACGCCCGCTGCCGCAAGGTGGGGCCGTGGGTGTTCCTCGATCACTTCGGGCCCGTCGAGAGCTCCGGCGGCGACGTGCTGCCCCACCCGCACATCGGCCTGTCCACGGTGTCGTACCTGTTCGAGGGCTGCGTCGAGCATCGCGACAGCACCGGTGGCCATGCGCTGGTGCGGCCTGGCGAGGTGCACTGGATGCGGGCCGGCCGAGGCGTAGTCCACAGTGAGAGGGTGCCGACCCGTCCGGAAGACCGAGCCACACGCGCCCACGGGCTGCAGCTGTGGTGTGCCCATCCCGACGGCGAGGAAGACCAGGCGCCGCGCTTCGACAGCTACCTCGACCTGCCCGAGCTGTCCCTGGAAGGCGTCGCGGTGAAGCTGCTGGCGGGCGACGGCTGGGGTCATCGCTCCCCCGTCGACGTCACCTCGCCGCTGGTCTACGCCGTCGCGGAGCTTAAGGCGGGCCAGTCCCTGCTTCTGCCCGACCACGAGGAGCGCTGTGTCTACGCGGTGCAGGGTCGGGCCACAGTGGATGGCGAGGTCTTCGGTCCCCACGAGGTGGTGGTGGTGGACCGTGCTTCCCGGCGCGTCCACGCCCCGACGGCGTGCACCCTGGTGCTCCTCGGTGGCGACGCCATCGGCCCTCGCCACATGTGGTGGAACTTCGTGCACTCCGACCCCGCCGTGCTGCGGGCGCAGGCCGAGCGCTGGCGCGACGGCGGCTTTCCGGCGGTGGTCGGGGATGTCGGGCCGCGCATCGAGGGGCCACCGCCACCGCGGTGACGGAAGGGGGTGACGGACGTCCGTCACCGACAACCGTCACCCCACGGGCCAAGCCCGACAATCGCTGGCAGCGGGCTTGCACTGTGTCTGGGGGCAACCACACAGGAGGTCCCCATGTTCCGCACCCTCACCACGCTGTCTGTCCTCGCCTTCACCGCCCTGCCCGGCTGTGAGCTCCTCGAGGAACTCTCCACCACCGACACCGCGTCGACGATGTCCACCGCCGACACCGGCTACGTCGACGACGGCACCGAGCCCAACCCCGGCCAGCCCGGCCAGCCCAGCGGCGGCTCGCCCTCCACCGGCGACGACGACGACGATGCCGGCGGCTGGACGACGCGTCTGCACACCTGCTACGGCGACGGCATCGACGCGATGTGGTTCGACGACGACGAGCAGAACGTCTGGATCGGCTGCGGCACCAACACCGAGGGCTACGGCCTGCACCACAGCCCCGACCGCGGCGAGACCTGGCCCGACATCAACACCGAGCCGCGCGGCGCCACCGGCGGCCGGGTCAACGCCATCTCCCGCAGCAGCGACGGCCTGCTCTACGTCGCTGGCGAGCAGCTGCTCGGCGCCCAGGTCGTCGCCGTCGATACCACCACCACCCCCTACGAGGTCGAGGCCGTCTACGACGCGGGCTCGAGCTTCAGCGAGGTCCAGCTGGCAGGGAGCTTCGCTCGCAACGACGACGGCATGTCGGTGGTCGAGGCCCTCAACGGCACGCAGATCGCCGTGCAGTGGAGCCCCGGTGGCCCCTGGCTGGATGCGTCGGGCTGGGCCGGTGGCGCGAGCGTGCAGATGCAGGATCTCGAGGTCTTCGACAACCAGTTCTACGGCACGGGCTCCACGATGAACATGGCCCCCATGGTGTTCCTGCCCCCCCGCAACGGCCACGTCGAGGCCGACGGCTTCAACATGGTAGTCATCGAGCTGTCGCAGTGGGCCGTCGAGCTGCGCAACCTGGGCATCGACGACGACGGGCAGCTCATCGCCGGCGGTGTCGACCACGGCATGGCCTCGGGGGTCATCTACGTCAGCAACGACGACCCGCGGGATGCCGACGACTGGACGGAGATCTACCTGGTCGACTTCATGGGCACCCACCCCACCTGGATCGACGGCGTGTGCCGCCACGGCGACACCATGGCCGCCGTGGGCCGCTACTCCACCAACAACGACCCCATCGCCCTGCTGTCCGAAGACGGCGGCGACACCTGGCGCGACCTGACGAACGAGCTGAGCAGCAGCTGGGTGCCCGCGCTCTACCGCTGCGAGTTCCTCGACGACGGCCACACCATCGCGGTGGCCGGTGGCGACGGCTGGCTCGGCTTCTACGAGCGGTAGGCCACGGCCCGACCAGGGGGCTCCTGCCCATCGGCCAGCTTCGCGGGGGACGCGAGCGGTTGTGTCTGGGCTCGGTCGGCAGGAGCTCCCTCATCGCCTCGGCACGTCGTGTCGGGGCGTTGGACGTCGGCCCCCGTGCTACTACGACGGGACCTATGGCCGACGCCGCGCCCGCCCCCGCCGACCGCCCGAGCCTGGCCGCCGCCCTGGCGCTCTGGCTCGTCGTGCCTGTCGTCGAGCTGTACCTGGCGTGGCCGCTGCCGAGCCGGCCCGCACCTGCCGCCTTCGCCCTGGAGTTCGTCACCTTCGCGGGCTGTGGCTGGGCCCAGTGGCGCTTCGCGCGGGGGCACGCGCTGGGCTCTCCGCTGCTTCCGGCCCTGTTGGTGGCCCTGCCGCGCGTCCTCGGGCTGGGCCCGTCCGGCGTGATGGGGCTGCTGGTGTACCTCGCCGGCGTGGGGTTGCTGGCGTGGGGGCTTCTTCGCGGGGCGCAGCGGCTCCGCCTCCCGGTCGTGGCGGTGGTCTGGCTCGCCCCGGTGCTGCTGTGTGCCGACCGCGTGCACCGGGTGGGCGAAGGCAACGGGGCCGACCGCGGGGTGGGGGGCGGGCCGGTGCTGGCCGACGTGCTCCTGTGGCCGCTGAGGTCGTCGCCACCCCCTCCGCCCCCCCGCGACGTAGGCCCGCCCGTGGTGGTGATCAGCATCGACACCCTTCGGGCCGACGACGCAGCGCGCATGCCCTCCCTGCAGCGCCTGGCACAGCGCGGCGCCTACTGGCCCCGCGCCATGAGCACCTCGTCGTGGACCATGCCTTCGCTCGCCACGCTGCAGACCGGCCTGCAGGCCCCGGGCCACGGGGCGGGCTGCCTCGCCGGCGTGCACTGCCAGGGCATCGCGCCGGGCACCCCACGCCTGGCCGCCGAGCTGTCGGAGCGCGGCTACGCCACCGCCGCCTTCGTGAAGAACACCTGGCTGGTGAGGGAGACGGGCTTCGCCGACGGCTTCCAGGCCTTCGAGCCCATCGAGCAGGCCCCCTTCGATCTGCTCCTCGACGCCAAGCCCCCGCAGCTGGTCGACCTGCAGACGACGCGGGCCGAGCACGTGGTCGACTCGGCGCTCGCCTGGCTGGACCGCACGCCCCACGACAGCTTCTACCTGTGGGTGCACCTGCTCGATCCCCACATGCCCTACCTCGGCGCCGCCGACCCTCAGTACCAGGTGGTGCTCGGGCACGACCTGCGCAACCAGCGCCCGTGGTCGCCTGCGATGCAGGCAGAGCTGCGCGACGCCTATCGCACCGAGGTCGCGCAGATGGATGCCCAGATCGAGCGCCTGCTCGACGCCCTGGAGGCCCGGGGCGTGCTCGACGAGGGCATCGTCGTGCTCACCGCCGACCACGGCGAGGAGTTCTGGGACCACGGCGACGTCGAGCACGGCCACTCGCACCACGGAGAGGTCGTCGACGTGCCGCTGGTCGTGGTCGCGCCAGGCGTGGCTGCTGGAGCTCGGAGCACGCTGGCCTCGCTGGTCGATGTCGCGCCGACCATCCGGGCCGCCGTAGGGCTGCCCCACGATGGGTTCGACCTCCGGCAGCCCCTTCCCCCCGACAGGGTGGCGACGGCGTGGGGGGCGGTGTTCCGCCAGGGCTGGTGCAGCGCGCGCGTAGGGCGACGGCGGCTCATCGCGGCCGACTGCGATCCGACCCGAGCCCTCGTCTACGACCTGGTGGCCGACCCCCACGAGCAGCTGGGGGAGCGACCCGACCTGAGCGATCCGTTGCTCGACGCCATCGACGGCCTCGAGGGGCCGACCGTACGTGACGCCGAGATCGGCACCAGCGCGGCCCTGGAGGCCCTCGGCTACGTCGACGGCTGACCCCCTGGCTGCCGCCTTGCCGAGCCCGTGAACGGGCGGTCCGTGGTAGACCGGCTCATCCATGGGGAGGACCTCGTGCAGCGCGTAGCCCTCGTCGACGGCACCGGCCTCGCCTACCGCGCCTTCCACGCGCTGCCCGGCTCCCTGCGCACCCGCGCGGGGCTGCCCACCAACGCCGCCTACGGCTTCGCGCAGATGTTCCGCAAGCTGCTCGCCGGCAAGCGGCCGACCCACATGGCCGTGGTGTTCTATGCCGCGGGGCCGACCTTCCGGAACCGCGTCGACCCCAGCTACAAGCGGCACCGGCCGCCCATGCCGCCGGAGCTGAAGCCCCAGCTGCCGTGGATCGACAGGCTCGTGGCGGCCCACGCCGTGCCCATCCTGCGCGTGCCCGGGGTCGAGGCCGACGATGTCATCGGCACCCTGTGCCGCCAGGCGGTGGCAGCGGGTCACGAGGTGTGGGTGGTGTCGTCCGACAAAGACTTCGCCCAGCTCGTGGGGCCGAAGGTGCGCCAGTTCGACAGCCAGAAGGAGGTGGTCTACGACGAAGACCGCATCCGCCGCCGCTTCGGGGTGCTGCCCGAGCGCTTCGTCGACTGGCTGGCCCTGGTGGGGGACCGCGTCGACGGCATCCCCGGGGTGCCCGGCATCGGCAAGCAGCGGGCCGCTGAGCTGCTGGCCGAGTCCACCCTCGAGGAGCTGCTCCGCCATCCGCCGAAGGGTCGCACCGGGGAGCTGCTGCGCACCCACGCCGAGCAGGCCCGCAAGAGCCATGCCCTGGCCACCATCCACACCGATCTGGCCCTCGACCTCGACCTGAGCGACCTCGAGGTCCCCCCACCCAGCCAAGCGAAGCTCAACGCCATCTACACCGAGCTCGAGTTCTTCAGCCTGCTGTCGGCGGAGGGGCTGACGAGCCACGGTGCGGCGAAGGTGCAGTACTTCGTGGTCGACTCGCTGGAGATGGCGGCGGGGGCCCTGGAGCACGAGACGAAGGGGCCCGAGCCGGTGGCGGTCCACGTGCTGTACGACGTGCCCGACGCCCAGCGGGGCCCGCTGCTGGGGGTGGCGCTGTCGCCGCGTCGGGGCCGTGGGGTCTACCTGCCCATCGCCGGGCCGGGGGGCCTGGGGCCGGCGGTGGTGGGGCTGATGAGGCCCTGGCTTGCGTCGGCCTCCCCCAAGGTCCTCCATGGGAGCAAAGACGCGACGGTAGCGCTGGCGCGGCACGGCCTGGAGCTGAACGGCGTGGTCGGCGACACCCAGCTGGCGAGCTTCCTGGTCGACCCGACCCGCCACCTGCCGCACACCCTGCAGCAGGTGGCTCGCGACGTGCTGCATACGGCCCTGCAGCCGGTTCGCGGCCTGCTGGGCACCGGGAGGAGCAAGAAGTCGTTCGCGGATCTGACGGTGGACCGTGCGGGAGCCTGGTCATGCCACCAAGCCGATGCCGTCGGCGCCTGCTGGGCGCGGCTGGAGCAGCTGCTCCGCGACGAGGGGCGCTACGCTCACCTGGTCGACATCGATCTACCGCTGGCCCAGGTCCTCGCCCGCATGGAGCGGGTGGGCATCGGGGCCGATCCCGACAAGCTGGCGGCGCTGGGGCGCACCTTCGAGGCCGAGCGGGCCGAGCTCGAGGCCGAGGCCCACCGCCTGGCGGGCCGAGCCTTCACCGTCGGCAGCCACAAGCAGGTCGGCACGGTGCTGTTCGACGAGCTGAAGCTGCCCGTGCTGCAGCGCACGAAGACGGGGTACTCCACCGCCGCTCACGTGCTGGATCGGCTCGCCGATCAGCACCCGCTGGTCGATGTGATCCTGCAGTGGCGCACCGTCGACAAGCTCATCAACACCTACACGGAGGTGCTGGGCAAGGCGGTGGGGCCCGACGGGCGCATCCACCCCACCTACATGGCCACCAGCAGCTCGGCGGGGCGCATCCTCACCACCGAGCCCGACCTGCAGCGCACGCCCGTGCGCACCGACGTGTCACGCCAGCTGCGCGACACCCTCACGGCGGCGCCGGGCCACCTGCTGGTGCGGGCCGACTGGAGCCAGCTCGAGCTGCGGCTGCTCGCCCACGTGTCGCGCGACCCGGTGCTGCTGGAGGCCTACCGCACGGGCATCGACGTGCACGCCCGCACGGCCGCCCACATCCTGCAGCTCGACCCGGCGGAGGTGGGCTCCGAGGAGCGCGAGATCGGCAAGCTGGTCAACTTCGCCACCATCTACGGCCAGGGGGCCCCGGCGCTGGGCCACACCCTGAAGGTGAGCCCCCAGCGAGCACGGCGCTTCATCGACGAGTTCTTCACCCTGTACGCAGGCGTCGCGGCCTGGCGCGACCAGATCCTCACCCAGGCCTACACCGACGGCTACGTCGACACGCTGATGGGGCGGCGCCGCTACATCCCCGACCTCACGCGGCGGGATCTGGCGGACCGTGCTCACGGCGAGCGCATCGCGATCAACATGCCCATCCAGGGCTCGGGGGCCGACCTGTGCAAGGTGGCGATGCTGACGGCGTCGAAGACCCTGCCCGAGGGCGCCGAGCTGGTGCTGGAGGTGTACGACGAGCTTCTGGTGGACTGCCCCGAAGACCGGGTCGACGAGGCGACATCGGCCCTGGTGGCCGCGATGGAGGGCGCGGCGACCCTCGCCGTGCCGCTGAAGGTGAGCGTGGGGGTGGGCCGCACCTGGGGCGAGGCCAAGGGGTGACCTCGCCCCTGGAGCTGCCTACTGGAAGAAGACCTCGATGGGGGCCGACGAAGCGCAGCTCGTGAGGTCGACGGCCTGGAAGATGCCGACCCGCCCCGACCAGTTCTGGCTCACCTGCTTGGACACGGTGGCATTGCCGCTCCCGTTGGCGGTAGCGATGCCGAGGGACTTGGGGTTGGCGATGTGGATCAGCGTGTTGGGGCAGGCCGGGTGGAAGGTCTGCCCGACCTGACCGCCGCCGAGGACCACCACGTTGCCGTTGGCGGTGGCGTCGGCGACGCGCCAGCTGTTCTGCACGCCCGCGACGGCGGGGGTGACCGACAGGGTGGGCGCCACGAGCTGGTCGTCGGCAGGGTCGAGGGGGTCGGTGCCCTGGGCGACCTCGTCGCCGTCGAGCACGCCGCCGCCGTCGGTGTCGGGGTTCCACGGATCGGTGCCCAGCTGCAGCACCTCGTCGCCATCGGTGAGCCCGTCGTCGTCGGTGTCGGGGTCGAGGGGGTCGAGCTGGATGCCCACTTCGTCGCCGTCGTCGAGGCCGTCGTCGTCGGTGTCGGGGTCGTTCGGATCGGTGCCGATCTGCTGCTCTTCGGCATTCGTCAGGCCGTCACCGTCGTTGTCGAGGTTGACCGCCAGGGCGGTGCTCACCAAAACCAAGGTCCACATGATGTTCTCCCGGGTGCAGGGTGCGGAGCGTAGCAGTCGTTTGGCGTGTCGTCGTTACGCGGGTGTGTCAGGGCCTACTTGGCTGCGGCGGCCTGCGCGTCGTCGCGGAGCTGTTGGCTGGGCAGCATGCGGTCGAGGTTCTCGCCGCCCACCGCCTGCGCACCGAAGTCGAGGGTGCGGATGGGGAAGGGGATGTTCAGGCCTGCCTCGTCGAGGGCTCGCTTGATCGCCTGGATGCCGGCGGACTGCGCCTCCATGAAGTCGACATTGCGGCGGGTGCTGATCCAGAACCGGCAGCTCAGATCGATGCTCGACCCACCGAAGCCGACGAACAGCGCCTGGACGGGCTTGTCGGGGTTGCTGTGCTCGATCTCGGTGAGGGCGTCGATGATGACCTGCTGGGCGAGCTTCAGGTCGTCGCCGTAGGCCACGCCGACCGCGATCTCCACGCGCCGGTCGGTGGTCTCGGTGTAGTTGACCAGCGCGCTGTTCGTCACGTCTTGGTTGGGGATGAGCACCAGCTCGCCCGACGGCGTGCGGATGTGGGTGACGCGCAGGCCGACCTGCTCCACGGTGCCGAAGAAGTCGGCGGTGCGCACCAGATCGCCCACGTGGAAGGGCTGCGAGGTGGCCATCATCACGCCGCTCATCAGGTTGGCGGCGATGTCTTGGAAGGCGAAACCAAGGGCCAACCCGACGACGCCGACACCAGCGAGGAGCGAGGTGACGACCCCGTCGAGCTGCAGCATCGACAGCGCGGCGAACAGGCCGACGCTGGTGAGGGCGATGCGCACGCCGACCGAGGCGAGGTAGGTGACCTGCTGGTGGTCGGTGAACCGGCGCATGGCCTTGGCCGTCAGCCGCTGAGCGACCCGTGCGACCACCCACCCGAGGGCGAACACGACCGCGGCGACCACGACGTTGGGCAGCATCTCCACCGAGAAGGTGAGCCACTCGCGCAGGGTGCCGACCACCAGCTCACCGAGCTCGGTGATCTCGATGGGCTCGGGATCCCAGCTGGGGGGGGTGTCGTCGGTCGGGGTGCTGGTCGGGTTGGTTGGGTCGGGCATTCGGGCTCCGTGAGGGTGACGGCGCATGAAGCGCCAACTGGATACCTGCATACAATATGGTCCAATAAATAAGAATGCAAACAACAGTGGCGATGAGGGCGTGACGGGGATTTTGCGGCGGCGCTTCCTCGATCGGGGCACGTTGACCGTCCACGAGAGGTCGTCATGCGCTTGCTGCCCTTGTTGCCCCTGCTGTTCCTCGCCGCCGCCTGTGGTGGCGACGCCGACGACAAGGCCGATGCCGTCGACACCGACGCTGCCGACGCCGACACGGATGCCGACACGGATGCCGATACCGACACCGACACGGATGCCGACACCGACGCCGACACGGATGCCGACACCGACACCGACACCGCGCCCACCGGCGACACCGCCGAGCCCATCCCGGCCCCCGAGCTCAGCAACCTGTCGGCGGCGCTGCATCCCGAGTTCGAGTCGCTGGTCGTGGCCTCGTGGGAGCAAGACGTCGAGGCCGACGTGTTCGTCGAGTACAGCTTCGACGCGGGGGAGTGGCACAGCAGCCCCGTGCGCACCCTCGACGAGGGGCCCCACGAGCAGCTGCTGGCGGGCATCCCCTACGGCCTCGACGTCACCTGGCGCGTCGTCGCCACCACGTCCACCGACATCACCACCAGCGCCGACCAGTCGATCACCGCCGGCCCGGTGCCGGCCTTCGTGCCCATCGCCACCGTGAACACCCTCGATGTCGCCGGGGTCGACCCCCTCTCCGAGTACACGCTGCTGTCGGTCCCTGCGCTCGACGGCGGCTTCGGCGGCGCCTGGAACGTGATGATCGTCGACCGCCTCGGGCGACCGGTGTGGGTGCGGCGCTCCGAGCTCGAGCGCATGTCGATGCACCCCCGGTTGTCGTGGGACGGCACCGCGATCCTGCACGATCAGAACCAGTTCTGGGTGAGCTTCGGCCTGGGCGACGAAGGCACGGTCCAGAAGCTCCGCCTCGACGGCACCCTCGTGCACGAGTGGCCGGCCCCCGGGCTGCACCACCCCCACCAGGAGCTCCCCGACGGCTCCCTCGCCTACGGAGCCTTCACCTACTTCTACGACGAGTCGCTGGTCGTCACCCACCCCGACGACAGCCAGACCACGCTGTGGAGCTGCGACAGCTGGGCGGCGGGCATCGGGGCGAGCACCTTCTGCGCGTCGAACACCCTCAACTACGACGAGGCCACCGACACCTTCCTGTTCTCCTTTTGGACCCTGGAGACGGTGGTGCAGATCGACAGCACCGGCCAGGCCCTCCGCTGGTTCGGCCACGCCCCCGGCAGCTACGCCTTCGACCCGGTGGAGTCCACCTTCTGGTTCCAGCACGGCGCCCACCTCACCGACGCGGGCACCCTGCTGATCTCCACCCACCAGGAGGAGAACGACCGGCAGCTGGTGGCGCGGGAGTACACCATCGACGAGAACACCGAGACGCTGACCGAGATCTGGAACGCGGGGGTCGACGCGGGGGTGGTGGGCAACCAGATGGGCGATGCCTACCGCACGCCGTCGGGCCACACGCTGCAGAGCTACGGCACCCAGTCGCGGGTGCGCGAGTATGCCCCCGACGGCACGGTGGTGTGGGACGTCGCCTGGCCCCAGGTCAGCCACATCGGCCGGGTCACCGCGCTGCCCGACATCTACGCGCTGGTGCCGGAGCAGCCATGACGCGGCTGGGCCTCCTCGCGCTGGTGGCGGGCTGCGCCTACAAGGTCCCCCCGAGCCCGGTGGCGGCGACGACGAGCTGGCGCGTCGACCGTGGCGCGCTGCCCGATAGCTCGCTGCGTGCCTACCACACGGCCACCCTCGCCATGAAGGAGAAGCAGGCCCTGCGCGGGGGCAGCAAGGCGGTGTCGCGCGCTCCGGTGAGCGTCTACCTGTTCGAGCACCCCACGCGGGGCTGGTTCCTCATCGATGCGGGCTTCGGTCGGGTGACCGCCGACGACCCGGAGGACTACCCCGGGCGCTTCGCGGCGAAGCTGTTCGACCTCGGCGACGTGAAGCCCATCGTCGATGCGCTACCCGACCTGCAGCTCGGCGCCGACGACATCGAGGCGGTGTTCCTCACCCACCTGCACACCGACCACGCCGGAGGCCTGGCCGACCTGCCCGACGCGGTGGTGCGCGCTCCCCAGGCCGAGTGGGCGGCCGCGTCGCGGAAGCGCGGGCTCAAGGGCTACGACCCGGCCCCCTACGCGGAGCACGCCTTCGAGGCCCTGGCCTTCGACGATGGCCCCTACGGGCCCTTCCCCGCCCACGACGACGTGTTCGGCGACGGAAGCCTGCTGGCCCTGGCCGGGTCGGGGCACACGCCCGGGCACACCGTCTACCTGGTGAACCTGCCCGCGGGGAGCTTCCTGCTCATCGGCGATGCGGCCTGGGTCGACGGGGGCTGGGTCGACGGGCCTCGGCCCAAGGGCTGGCTGCCCCGCAAGCTGCTGGAAGACGACTGGAAGCAGGGCCTCGACGTGCTGTGGCGGGTGCACTGGATGTCGGAGCAGGAGGGGGTGACCGTGATCAGCGGGCACGAGGCGGCGAAC
>CBDUIC010000160.1:0-12981 GCA_965367245.1 uncultured bacterium
CACCGACACCGACACCGACACCGACACCGACACCGACACCGACTCGGACACCGACTCGGACACCGACACCGACACCGACACCGACACCGACACCGACACCGACACCGACACCGACACGACCGCCCTCACCGGCGACACCGGCTTCACCACGCCCACCGGCTCGACGGGCGACACCGCCTCGGCCTGCCCCACCGGCACGGCCGCCGACATCGGCTTCCGCCTCGAGGCGCGCGACCCGGGCGGGCCCTGCGTGCAGTGCCAGGGCAACATCGAGCTGGCGGTGGTGCTGTCCAACCCCTGCCCCGCACCCATCGACGTCACCTTCACGAAGAACTGCATGGTGGAGACGTGGAGCGTCACGGGCTCGAACGGCCTGGGCATGGGCGGCGGCCAGGTCTGCATGGGGGGGGCCACCGTGTTCACGGTGCCCGCCAGCGGCCAGCTCGTCGAGACCTTCGGCTTCGGCGCTCTCGGCGCGGGCAACTGGCTCGGCGAGGCCAGCCTCCCGACCCAGAATCCCATGACCCTGACGACGATGTTCCAGGTGCTGTGACCGAGGCCACCTGGCACCTCGTCGCCGCCGACGACGACGGCACCACCACCCTGCCCGACCTGGTCATCCAGACGGGCGCCGCCCCCCCGGAGGCGCGCGCTGGATACTCGTCGTCGAACGCTTCATCGAGAGGACCTCGGGTGGCCAGCAGGAAACCACGGGACGGTACCCGTCACGCCATGTGGATCTCTGGTGACGTACTTGGTTCATCGGTGGGCACACACAAGTCGTTACGTGACCTATTCAGAACGGTAACCCCTTCCACGCCCACCCAGAGAGGAAACCATGTCACTCCGAATCAACGACGTTGCTCCTGACTTCACCGCCGACTCTACCGCGGGCTCCATTACCCTGCACGACTGGATCGGTGACGGGTACGCCATCCTCTTCTCCCACCCCAAAGACTTCACCCCGGTCTGCACCACCGAGTTCGGTGCCGTCGCCCAGCTCGCGCCCGAATTCGCCAAGCGCAACACCAAGGTCATGGGGGTCTCGGTCGACAGCGTGGAAGAGCACCACAAGTGGAAGAAAGACATCGCGTCCTTCGCCGGCGCGCCGGCCGACTTTCCGATCATCGACGACACCTCGCTGAAGGTGGCGAAGCTCTACGACATGCTGCCAGCCGAGGCGTACCTCCCCGGCGGTCGCACCGCCGCCGACAGTGCCACGGTGCGCACGGTGTTCGTCATCGGGCCCGACAAGAAGATTCGTCTCACCATGACCTACCCGATGTCGGTGGGGCGGAACTTCGCAGAGATCATCCGTGCGCTCGACGCGATCCAGCTCACCGACAAGGAGCCTCTCGCCACGCCCGCCAACTGGGCGCCCGGGCAAGACGTTGTCGTCGGCCTTGGCCTCGACGATGCCCAGGCCGAGTCCCAGTTCGGCAAGCTCGACATCAGGTTCCCCTACCTGCGCTTGGCCAAGGCCCCGCAGTAGCTCCCTGGGGCTGCGCTATGTCGCGGCCGGGGCGCCCCAGCGAGGCTACAGATCGACATGGGCGCCCTGCACACCACCGCCATGGGCTGGATGACCCGCACCCTGTGGCCCACCCGGGTCGCGGTGGGCGGCATCGTCGCCCTGCAGTCCGCGGCCGTGTGGTTCCTGCCGGTGTCGTCCCGCACCCGCGACGGGATGTGGACCTACGATGCCACGCTGGTCGTCGGCATCACGGTGATCACCGCCACCGCAGCCTGGGGCTACCGCAAGGCCCGGGTGCCGCTGTGGCTGGCAGGCTCCATCGCCGTCACCCTGGTGGCGCTGCAGCACCTCGACGTGCCCTTCCACGGCGCCGTGCCCCCCGCTGGCGAGGTGCTGGCCATGTACGCCGTCGCGGCGCTGCTGTGGGCGGCCAGCATCGTCGACCGGTAGCGTCGCCCCCGGGCGGCTGCGGGGTTAGCCGGCGCCATGCTCACCCTCCTGATCTCGCTGTCCACCGCCCTCGCCACCCCTCCCGTCGCCCAGGCCGGCGCGGGCCTGCACGCCCACTTCGGCGGCACCTTCATGAGCCAGCCCCTCGAGGCCGACGTCGACGGCTACCTGGTGCCCTCCCAGGGCTGGGGTGGCTTCGGTGGCGGCGGCGGCCTGGCGCTAGAGGGCCGGTTCTTCGGCTTCGCCGGTGTCGAGCTCGACATCATCCGTCGCCACGACGTAGCGAGGTCCACCTTTACCTTGGGCTCGGCCGACCTTCCGTTCCAGGTGAGCCAGGATGCCTGGCACATCCCGCTGCTGATCAAGTTCGTGATGCCCACCGGCGCCGTCCGCCCCAACATCTTCGGCGGCGGGCAGTTCGTCATCCCCGGCGACGCCACCACCACCCAGCCCTCCGGCCTCGAGACCGAGCTGTCGGCGACCAGCGCGCCCTACAAGGCGTGGGCCTTCGGCTTCGGGCTCGAGGTCGTGCCCAAGGGGCTGCCCATCGACCTGCGCTTCCCCATCAGCTTCCGCGGCGCCTACAACACCGGCATCGGCACCGGCGCCGACGACCGAGCCGACTACACCGTCGCCAGCAACGGGCTGCTCGAGGCCATCGACTACCGCTCCGTGTGGCAGTGGCATGCCGGGGTCACCCTCGGCGCGTCGGTGTTCTTCCCCTGATCAGCGGGCAGGCAGCTCCAGGCGGAAGCGGCACCCCTTCCCCACCTCCGCCGTGCCGGTCAGCTCCCCCTCCATCGCCCGGGCCAGCCGCCGACTGATCGTCAGCCCCAGACCCGTGCCGCCGTGGGTGGCGCGGATGGACGGGTCGGCCTGCTGGAACTCGTCGAACACCCGCCCCAGCTGCTCCTCGGTCATGCCCGGCCCCTGATCGATGACCTCCACGACCACGGTGGACCCCTCCACCGCGCAGCGCACCCGCACCTCGGTGTCGTCGCTGAACTTCACCGCGTTGTGGGCCAGGTTCGTCACGATCTGCGCGACCCGCACCCGGTCGCATCGGCATCGGGCCGGTGCCAGGTCGACGACCAGGGGCACCCCTGCGGCCTCCGCGACCGGGCGAAGGGCCGCCACGACATCGCGACACACCTCCCCGACATCGTGCTCGGCCAGGTCGAGGCGGAGCGCCCCCACCTCGATCCGCGACAGGTCGAGCAGGTCGTCGATGAGCGCCAGCAGGTGCCGGCTGGCCGTCAGCACGTGGCCGAGGTCGTCGCGGGCCGTCGCGTGGGCGTCGTCGTCGAGCGTCTCCTCGACGAGCTCGGTGTAGCCGAGGATGGCGTTCATCGGCGTGCGCAGCTCATGGCTCATGTTGGCGAGAAACAGCGACTTGGCGCGGTCGGCGGCCGACAGCTGTACGACCTGCTCGTCGAGGCGACGCCGCATGATGTCGTGCTCGAGCTGGAACACCAGCACCAGGGAGGCCACGAAGGCCGTACAGCCCAGCAGGCTCGTCGTGCGCAGCCACAGGCTCACCGACTCGGGGGCCTCACCGTAGGGCACCCCGGCGAGCTCCCCGAGGGCCAGGCCCACGTAGGTCACCAGCGACACGAGCAGCCACAGCACGCCCGGCCGCCACCCGCCGACCGCCATGCCCAGAAAGCCGCAGGCCACCAGCCAAGGGGGGGCCGACGACTCGATGCCACCCGTGAACACCGACAGCCCGACGATGACGAACCACAGCGCGCTCGCGGTGTGGTGGCCAGCTACCTCGGTGGACTCCGTCACCCGCAGCACCCACGGAACCGTCAGCAGGTACACCGTGCCGGCCGCCACCACGGCCGCGGCCCAGGGCATCGCCGCCGCCAGGTAGACCAGCACGAACACGGGCCCCCACACCGCCGTCGTCAGGCCCATCACAACGGCGAGTCGCGCCTGCATCACCCGTCGCGCATCGCCGGCGAGCACAGCCGACGACAGCCAGGCGTCGAGGCGTCGTTGAAGCCAGGAGGTCCACGTCACGACGATGGATAACGTTGCCGCGCCACCGCCCCACGGCAACGCTACCGACTACCGCCGCCGCCGCCGCTTGCGCCGCCCCGACCCCTTGCCCCGCTTCGCGTTCGGAGGGGCCGGGATCAGCCCGTGGTCGTGGAACGGATGCGCCAGCCGCGGCTGCAGCGGCCGCCCCACCCGCGCCTCGATGGCCGCCAGCAGCCCGTGCTCGCCTGGGTCGCACAGCGCATACGCCACGCCCTCGGCCCCGCTCCGCCCGGCCCGCCCCGTGCGGTGCACATACGTGTCGGGGTCGCACAGGTCGGCATGCATCACCGCCGCCACCCCCTCGATGTGCAGGCCTCGGGCCGCCACATCCGTCGCCACCAGCACCCGCGTGCGCCCGTCGACGAAGGCCTGCAGGGCGTCGGAGCGCTGTGCCTGGGTGCGCTGCCCGTGCAGTCCACCCACCGAGACCCCCGCCGCCGCCAGCCGCGTGACCGCCAGCTCGACCGCCGCCCGGGTGCGCCGGAACACCAGCACCCGCCCCGACAGCTCCCCCAGCAGGTGCTGCAGCAGCGCCACCTTGTCGGCCTGCCGCACGTACAAGACCCACTGCACCACCTCGTGATGGTGGACCTCGCCTTCGCCCCGCACCACCACCGGCTCCGTCAGCCAGCGCCGCGCGAGCCGCTCCGTCGCCTCCGGCAGCGTCGCCGACACCATCAGCGTCTGGTGCGCCGGCAGCGCCTCGGCCACCGTCGCCAGGTCGTCGACGAAGCCCATGTCGAGCAGCTGGTCGACCTCGTCGACCGCGAAGCAGCCCACCGCATCGAGGCGCACCAGCCCACGCCGCCACAGGTCGAGCAGCCGCCCGGGCGTCGCGACCACCAGGTCGACCCCAGCCTGCAGGGCCTCGACCTGCGCCCCTTCCGGCACCCCGCCCACCAGCACGACGAGCCTCAGCCCCAGCGCCTCGGCCAGGGGCGCCGCCTCGCTGGCCAGCTGCTCCGCCAGCTCGCGGGTGGGCGCGACGACCAATCCCCGCGGCCCGCCTTCCCCTCCGCCTCCCAGGCGCTGCAGCATCGGCACCAGGAAGGCCAGCGACTTGCCGCTGCCAGGCGGCGCTACCGCCACCACGTCGCGCCCCGCCAGCGCGTCGGGCCACACCGCCTGCTGCACCCGCGTGGGGCGGGCCCGGCCATGGGCCTCGAGGGCCTCGCGAAGGATCGGTTCCAGCGCCACGTGCCCCCCTGCTCAGGCGTAGGCGCGCTTGGCCTTCACCATGAGCACCTCGTCGGTCTCCAGCACGTAGCCCGTCAGCCGGCCGCCCCCGACACAGTTCGTGTCGAGCCCCAGCACCATCGGCCGCAGGTCGAGCAGCCCCTCCCGGGCATGATGCCCATGCACCACCAACCGACGCCCCTGGTACGACTCCCACCACGGCCGCTTGCGCTTCCACGTGCGCAGGTGCATCGCCTGGCGCGGGCTCGTTCGCTTGGGCCGCTCCGGGTTCAGCCCCGCGTGCACCGCGATGAACGACCGCTCGCGGATCATGTGGGGCCGCGACCGCAGCCAGCGGAACGCCTTGCGAGGTAGCTCCTTGCCTGGCGTCCACTGGCGGAGCACCGCCGCGTCGTGGTTGCCCAGCACCGCCTCGCAGTCCCACCGCCGAATCGTCTTCCACACCCCCCGCGGGTCGGGCCCCTTCGTGAACAGGTCGCCGACCAGGATGACTCGCGTAGGCCGTGCCTTGTCGAGGAGCCGAGCCAGCTCCCGGCTGCAGCCGTGCACGTCGCCGACGAAGAGGGTGCGGGGCATCATCCAGCTCCTGTTGTCATGTCAACTACCAGTCTAAAGTAGTTTCGAGAGATCGAGCAAGCGACAACGGGAACCGCGACGCGTCCGCGGGGTCACACCCTCCATGTGGTGGACCCTGCTCGCCTGCGTGTCATCCCCTCCTGCCCCGCCGCCGCCGGTCGAGGCACCGCCCCCGGCTGCGCCTGGCCCCAGCTACGACACCGTGCGCGCCTACCTCGAGGCCGACCGCCAGGTCCTCGCCAGCTTCCCCCGGGCCGAGGCCCGTGCCCTCGCCCGCCGCCGCCTCCTCGAGGCCTTCCGCGACGAGCTCGTGCCCTTCTGGCTCGGCACCCCGTGGGACTTCTACGGCACCACCCAGACCCCCGGCGAGGGGCACATCGCGTGCGGCTACTTCGTCTCGACCGTGCTGCAGCACAGCGGGCTGCGGGTCGAGCGCGTGCGCATGGCCCAGCAGGCCAGCGAGTACATCCTCAAGACCTTCTCCCGGGAACGCGACCTGAAGCGCTTCCGCAGCCGGCCCGCGACCGAGGTCGTCGACTGGGTACGCGACAGCGACGACGGCCTGTACATCGTCGGCCTCGACTACCACGTGGGCGTGCTCGTGAAGCAGGGGGACCACGTGGAGTTCTGCCACAGCGCCTACAGCGGCGTCACCGCCGTCGACTGCGCCGACCCCCTCACCGATCCGGGCTTCGTCAGCCGCTACCGCGTCGTCGGCCCCGTGCTCACCGACACCGTCGTCGACGCCTGGCTCGACGGCACCGAGCTGATCACCTTCCAGCCAGGCTAGGGTGGCGCCCATGACCTACCCCATCGGCACCCCCGGCCAGCCCTGGACCCCCACCGACCGCCTTGCCTGGCGCGCCCGCCAGGCCCGCCAGCGCTCCTACCGCGACGACGTGGTGGCGCGGGTCGAGGCCCTTCGCGACCGCTTCGACGTCGAGACCTACGGCTCCCTCGACTACCCCGACGGCCCCTACCCCCTCCTGGGCCTGCGCTCCCGCAGCCCCTCCCCCGACCGGCCGATGGCGCTGATCACCGGCGGCGTGCACGGCTACGAGACGAGCGGGGTCCTCGGCGCCCTACGCTTCGCCGAGCAGGCCGCCCAGCGCTTCGCCGGCCAGGTCGACCTCGCCATCGCGCCCTGCGTCAGCCCCTGGGCCTATGAGGTCATCCACCGCTGGAACCCCGACGCCATCGACCCCAACCGCTCCTTCGTCGCCGACAGCCCCGCGCCGGAGTGCGCCGCGCTGATGCGCTGGGTCGCCACCCTCGGCCCCATCGACGTGCACATCGACCTGCACGAGACCACCGACAGCGACAACACCGAGTTCCGGCCCGCCAAGGCCGCCCGCGACGGCGTGGTGCAGACGACCTGGAACATCCCTGACGGCTTCTACTTGGTCGGCCGCACCGACCGGCCCCAGCCCGCCTTCCAGGCCGCCGTGCGCGATGCCGTCGCCGAGGTCACCCACATCGCCGACGCCGACGCCGACGGCCGGCTCATCGGCGTGCCCCTCGAGCAGCACGGTGTCGTCAACTACGACGCGGTGGCCCTCGGCCTGTGCATGGGCATGACCGACGCCCGCTTCGCCACCACCACCGAGGTCTACCCCGACAGCCCCCGCACCGACGCCGACACCTGTGCGCGGGCCCAGGTCGCCGCCGTCGAGGCCGCCCTCGCCTTCACCGTCGCCCAACTGCCGCAGTAGCTCCGCCTGGGCAGCGCGGGCTCACCACCGCATGCCCTCGAACACGTAGACGTGCTTGCCGTCTGGGTCGTCGGGCGCGGTCACGAACAGCTGCCCGTCCTGGCAGGCCATCGCATACCCGAAGCTGTCGGCCGCCTCGCTCATCTGCAAGATCTGCGACGCCTCGTTCGCATCGTGCTCGCCCTCCGCCACCGGGCCGCCGAACACGTAGATGCGCCCCGGGCGAGGCTCCCCGAAGTACGGGTCACCGGGCGCACCCACCACCAGGTCTTGGTGCCCGTCGTGGTTCAGATCGGCCAGGCACATCGAGGTACCGAACATCCCATGGGGCTCGTGGGACTCGATGCTCGCCACCCACGTGCCCACCAGCCCCTCCCCCACCACGTGCGCGTCGACCCGACCGGCACGCTCGCCATACCCGTTGGCCCCCAGCCACACCTCCGGCAGGTCGGTCTGCACCACCCGCCCGCTGCCCAGCGACCGACCGAGGTACGCGAAGTCCCACCCCTCCTGCAGCAGCACGCCGATGCGGCCGCTGTCGGCGTCGGCGCGACGGGCGTCGGTCAGCCACACCTCCTGCGAGGTCGCCGCCTGTACGATGAGCTCGTGCTCGGGGTCGTCGTCGAGCTGCGCGGTCAGGAAGTTCGCGCCGTAGCCCACCTCGGCGTCAGTAGAGATCTCGTAGTCATGGGGGCCATCGATGGGCAGGCCGGTGACGGGGCCCTCGAAGACGGCGATGCCATTGAGCTCCGAGAAGTCGACCGCGGCGATCATCACGACCAGGTCGTCGATCCCGTCGCCCGACACGTCGGCCACCGAGAGGCGACGGGCATAGCTTCGCGTCGTACCGCCACCCCAGGCGCCCACCAGATCCTCAGCGCTCAGTGCGCCTTGGAGCGGGCCAGCCAGCATGCCCATGACCGAGGTGTTCTCGGACAGCAAGTCGGTCACGAGGCTTCCCAGAACCAGGGCGTCGTCTGCACCGTCGGCATCGAGGTCGGCCACCACCACGTCGAACCCCGCTTGCGTGGTGGGGTGATTCGTGAAGGTGGCCGTCGCCACGTCATCGAGGGATCCCGACGCCGCAGAAACCGGTACGACATAGACGCTCGGCGCAGCGCCAAAGGCATCCAGCGCTGACACGGCGACCGTTGCGCCGCCCCGCTGCAGACGAACCACCTGACCCGTCCCCAGCCCCGGCGGGGCTGTCCACACCGCCGTGGACATGTCCCGTGGCGGACGCGTGGTCGTGTCCGGGAGTGGCGTATCACCTGACCCACAGCCGAACAGAAGCAACGGAAGCCAAGTCAATGGTCTTGCCCGTTGTTGGACTGGTCGTCGCAGGCTGCCACAAGTCCCATCGACCCACACGCGACGTCAAGGCGGAACGTCGGATCGTCGGTGACGGTGAGGGTCAGGCCCTTGGGGTCGAAGGAATGAGGCTCCATCAAGCCGTACAGCTCCCCGAGGTCTTCGGGCATCACCCCTTCGTCGGTGGTCATGTCCCAGAAGAAGCGCATCCAGTCGTACTGGGTGCCCTTGTTCACCATAGTACCAGAGCAGCCTTGAGGATCCGGGGCGTCGATCAGATCCTCCAGCCAATCTCGCGCGGAGACATAGGAGGACAGGTTCGGCGTCGGGATTCCTTCGCAGCTATAGGCTTGAACGTCAGGGATGAGGTCGAGGTCGAAGTCGCTGGCGTAGTGTCGCTCGTACCAGCAGTCACTCTCCGTACGGCGATTCCACAGCCAGGCCGCGTAGAAGTCGGCCCAGCCCTCCGTCACCGCGGCAGACTGCCACTCCTTGGTCGTGTTGCCATGCTGGCCGAGCGCAATGCCGTCGCCGTCGCAGCTGTCTTCCGGCGACCAGTAGCTCTTCTCCGGGTTGCGCTTGCCGTCGTTGAAGTACCCCACCGCATGGCCGATCTCGTGGGCGATAACGTACTTGTTGTCGTGCTGGGCGTGCACCTTGCCCCCGCCGCTGAAGCAGCAGTCGTCGTCGAAGAACTCGATGGTCTCGCCTACCGGCACACCCATCCGGTTGCGATGGAAGGCCCACGTTCCCACGGCCAGCTGACCCCACCCCGTGTGTTGGATTCCTGCATCCACCTGCATCGTGTGGGTGGTTGCGGCGCTCGCCGCAGGGCTCCACCCCTGATCGACATGGGAGTACAGCGTGTTGGCCTGAATGTCGGTCCAGACCTCCAGGTAGACGCCGTTGACCTTCGCCTTCGACCACACGCGGATCTCATAGGTCGTGGTGTCGTCGAACGACAGCACCGGCGTGCACCCGCCCGTGCCTCCGCCATCCGACACGTAGTCAGCGTAGAACAGAGGAATCGGGTCGTTCTCATCTAAAATGACAACATAGACCCCTCGAGCCTCCTTCATGGGCAGACGAGACGGCCAGAAGTCTTCGAGGCCGCCCTGGCCGGTGAAGTCGGCGTTGAACAGTACGCAGACGTCCTTGTCGACCGTGCCCGCCAGGGCCCCCATGGTGACGAGCCAGATCATCGCGCCACCTCCAAGCCGGTGTCGACGAGGTGGGGTGCGCGTGCCACCTCCACATCGGGGCTACGGAAGCTCACGTACCACCGATCGCGAGCGCCCGAGAACCGCCACAGGTGCTCCTCCATGCCCGGCATGGCCTTCATCTGGGCCACATCGAGGAACGTCTGCAGCTGGCCGCGGTCATTGACCCACAGGTGCAGGGGGGGAAGCGCCTGCTCCACCATTCGCGCGCCGGTCTCGGCGTGGTGAGCCTCTACGACCACAGCCAGCCGAGCGAGCGTTCCCGGGTTCCCGACAGATGACAGCTCGCCGACCAACCCCGCCTCGTCGACCGACCACGTGGCCTCCTCCAGGCCCTCGGTCGTCGCCACGTCGACCGTCGAGCCCTCGATCATCTGCCCATCCGAGCGCAAGCTCGTACGCACCGAGAACACCAGCGGCACGCCCTGTGCACCTCGCAGGCGCACATCTGGCCCCTCACCGTCCCACTCGGCCCAGGCCTGGCCGAGGTCTTCAGCGGTCACCGGCATCTCCGTGCACCGAGACTCGCTCACCGGTTTCAGGCCTCCCCCCCCCCATATGGGGCCAGGAACGCCACACATCCTGCCGTCGCGACCACGGCGATACCCAAGACCACACTTCTACGCATGTTCCCCCCTTCCTATAGTCCACTCTACGAGTACCACATCCTACTCGGGTCGTCACGCGAGGGGGTACGCGGGGCCACGAGACGGGCGAGCCTCGCTCAGCAGCCGCAGTAGCTCCACCAGATGTAGTCGCCCCTCGCCACCGTCTCCTCTTCGCGGTCGATGCGCACGCTGTCGCCGATGGTTCCGTACACCACCCACTCCAGCCCGCCGTCTCGGTCGATGTCGATCACACCCGCTGGGACCTCGTCGTCGCCGAACACACGAAACGACAGCAGCTCGGGCTGCGGCCCGTCGCGCACCACCGCCGCGTAGGGCATCACCAGGTCGTCGTTGCCGCACGACACGTCGCCCTGCCCGGTGTACAGCAGCCCGGTCTCGACCAGCAGGTGCCCGGCGCGGGTGTCGACCCGCTCGACCTCGCGGTTGTGCGCCACCTCGCGCTCCCCGGCCTGCGCACGGAGGCCCGCCACGGCGTCGACATAGGCCGAGCTGGCCTGCAGCACCTGCGCGACCCGCTCCCGGTGAGCCTCCTCCGCCGGGCGAGGCACGGGGCGGTAGGGCACGGGGTCGCCCGGCGCTACCAGCCACGACACAGGCTCCACCGGCTCCTCGCAGCTCAGCTCGGCGAGGAACACGGCACGGTCCACCCCATACGACGGCAGCTCGGCCTTCCCCGCGGCCCCGGGGACCTCAGCGATGAACCGCCGCACGGTGCACGCCACGAAGCGGTCGTCGGTCACCCAGGACCGCAGCTCGTCGCCCACCCGCAGCGGCCACATCGAGGTCGCCGTGAGCTCGCGCACCTGCATGTGGTCGTACTCGTCGTGGTGGTCGCCCAGCACGGTAGACCCCGCCAGGAACGCTTCGTTCGCTCCTGCGGGCGGATGGGCAGCCACGTAGTACGCATCACTGTGCTCGACGACCAGGTGGGGTGCGGCGACAGCCGACGGGGCCAGAGACAGGGCGAGCAGCGAGAACATACAACCTCCGCTCGGTAGCACTGCATTCGTCGTGCCAGCGAGGTGGTCGCCCCATGCGCCTCCACCGCCTAGAGAAGCAATGGTTCCTATACGAATTGCTACCCATGACATATCCGCGTCAGCATGACCCAGGCGCCGCGTCATTCCCAGCGCGATAGCCCGCCCCATGTCCTCCATCGCCATCGACCTGTCCGAGCCTCAGCAAGCGGCCCTCGCCGCCGCCGGCATCCCCGCCCTCAACGAGGCCCAGCTGCGCACCATCCCCGAGGTGCTGGCCGGCCACGACGTGGTCCTCCATGCGGGCACCGGCACGGGCAAGACGCTGGCCTACCTGCTGCCCGTGCTGCAGATGCTGCGCGACACGCCCGATCTGCGGGCGGTGGTGGTGGCGCCGGGCACCGAGCTGGTGATGCAGACCGTGCGGGTCGCCCGGGAGGTCGCCCCTGACGGGGTGACTGTCGCCGCCGCCGCCGCCACCACCAGCCGCAAGCGCCAGAAGAAGCGGGTCACCAACTCCACCCGCCTCATCGTCGGCACCCCCGACCGCATCAGCGAGCTGTTCGCCAAGCGCAAGCTCAAGGGCGTGAGGGTGCTCGTGCTCGACGAGCTCGACCCCATCCTCGCCGCCCAGGCCTCCTCGTTCCTCACCACCTGGCTCCAGCGCTCCGAGCCGGCCGTGCAGAAGATCGTGGCCAGCGCCACCCTGGGGCGACGCTCCACCGCCTTCCTGTCTCGGTTCGCGCCCGACGCGGTCCTCGTGCGCCCCTCCGAGCGCCCCCTCGTGCAGGCCATCACCCACCGCCACGTGGCCGTTCGCGGGGCCAAGGAGATCGCCCTCGCGCGCTTCGTGCAGGAGCATCGCTGCCGGCGGGCCATCGTGTTCGTCTCAGAGCCGCGCCTGCAGTCGCACCTGCTGCGCTACCTCGGCGAGCACGACATCGAGGCGGTGGCCGTGGCCCGCGAGGGCAGCAAGGAAGCCCGCCGGCGGGGCCTGCAGGCCTTCCGGGATGGCAAGGCCGCGCTGCTGCTCACCACCGACCGCATCGCCCGGGGCCTCGACGTGCCCGAGGTCGACTGGGTGCTGCACTACGACCTGCCGAACACCCCTGAAGAGTACGTGCACCGGGCCGGTCGCACCGGGCGTGCGGGTCGCGAGGGCACCTCCGTGGTGTTCGTCGACGACCGAGGCCGATCAGCCTTCCGTCGCCTGCAGCGAGCGCTCGACCTGCCCTTCGCGTAGATCGCCGCGGCCGTTGCGACCACGCGGCCGACATGCGCCGCCGCGATGAATTCACCACAGACAGCGCGACGTGGCGGAGCGCAAGGACTCCGCGAACGGGCTCATCGTAGACATCCGACCCACCGTTCCTCTCTAAAAAACCTCTG
>CBDUIC010000161.1:0-12947 GCA_965367245.1 uncultured bacterium
ATGCCGGTCGCATCGCCGGCCTCGAGGTCAAGCGCATCATCAACGAGCCCACCGCGGCCGCCCTCGCCGACGGCATGAACAAGAAGAACGACGAGACCATCGCGGTCTTCGACTTCGGCGGCGGCACCTTCGACATCTCGATCCTCGAGGTCGGTGACGAAGTGGTGGAGGTCAAGGCCACCAACGGCGACACGCACCTCGGCGGCGACGATGTCGACGACGTGCTGATCACCTGGCTCATCGACGAGTTCAAGAAGGAGACGGGCGTCGACCTGTCGTCGCAGACCATCGTGGTCCAGCGCCTCAAGGATGCGGCCGAGAAGGCCAAGATCGAGCTGTCGACGGCCCAGAAGACGGAGATCAACCTCCCGTTCCTCACCGCCGATGCCTCGGGCCCCAAGCACCTGCAGAAGACGCTGTCGCGCGCCGAGTTCGAGCGCATGATCGACCCGATCATCGAGCGCACCCTCGGCCCGTGCCGCAAGTGCATGAAGGATGCCGGCGTGTCCGCCTCGGAGATCGACGAGGTCATCGTCGTCGGTGGCTCCACGCGGATCCCGCTGGTGCAGAAGAAGGTGCAGGAGCTGTTCGGCAAGGAGCCCAACCGCTCCGTCAACCCCGACGAGGTCGTCGCCATGGGCGCGGCCATCCAGGGTGGCGTGCTCGGTGGCGATGTCACCAGCATGCTGCTCCTCGATGTCACCCCGCTCACGCTGGGCATCGAGACGATGGGCGGCATCCTCACCAAGATGATCGAGCGCAACACCACGATCCCGCACAGCAAGACCGAGGTGTTCTCCACTGCCGCCGACAACCAGACGGCCGTGGATGTCTACGTGTTCCAGGGCGAGCGCCAGATGGCGCGCGACAACAAGCTCATCGGCAACTTCCGCCTCGCCGACATCCCGCCCGCACCCCGCGGCATGCCGCAGGTCGAGGTCACCTTCGACATCGACGCGAACGGCATCCTGTCGGTCAAGGCGAAAGACAAGGCCACCGGCAAGGAGCAGCGCATCACCATCGAGGCGAGCTCGGGTTTGTCCGAGTCCGAGATCGAGAACATGGTGAACGACGCGAAGAACCACGAGGCCGAAGACGCGGTGAGGCGCGAGCTCATCGAGGCGAAGAACAACCTCGACGCCCGCATCTACGAGGTCGAGAAGACCCTCAACGAGCACGGCGACAAGCTGCCGGCCGACGAGAAGACGGCGCTCGAGGGTGAGCTGGCCAAGGCCCGCGAGGCCAAAGACAGCGACGACCTCGACACCACCAAGGGTGCGCTGGAGTCGCTCACCGCGGCGTCCCACAAGCTCGCCCAGGTGATGTACCAGGCGCAGGGCGGCGACGCGGGCGGCGCGGCCCCCGGCGGCGAGGCCCCGGGCGGTGGTGGCGGTGGCGACGATGTCATCGATGCAGAGTACGAAGACGCCTGATCGGCCCTCGGGTCGGTCCTGAGACTCCGCGTCCGGCCATCCGGTCGGGCGCGCCCATGTTTCGAGGGGAGAGCGCGTGGCGCGCGACTACTACGAGATTCTCGGTGTGGCCAAGGATGCCGGGGCCGACGAGATCAAGAAGGCCTACAAGAAGGCGGCGCGGAAGTTCCATCCGGATCTGAACCGCGACGACCCGTCGGCCGAAGACAAGTTCAAGGAGGCCACCGAGGCCTACGAGGTGCTGCGCGACGACCAGAAGCGCGGCATCTACGACCAGTACGGCCACGAAGGGCTGCGCGGGCAGGGCTTCGAGCCCAACTTCACCAACGTGCAAGACATCTTCGAGTCGCTGTTCGGCGGGGCCGGCTTCGCCGACTTCTTCGGGGGCGGTCGCGGTGGCGGGCGGGGTCCTCGGCGGGGAGCCCACCTCGAGTATCCGCTCACGTTGGACTTCATGGAGGCGGTGCACGGCTGCACCAAGGAAGTCACCATCGCGCGGCGGGTCAACTGCGACACCTGCGATGGCGACGGCCTCAAGCCGGGCGCAAGCCGGAAGAACTGCGGCACCTGCGGCGGCGCGGGCCAGGTCATCCAGGCGCAGGGCTTCCTGCGGATCCGCACCACCTGCCCGGCCTGTCGTGGCCAGGGCAGCACGGTGTCGGCCGACGACCGCTGCGCCCCCTGCTCGGGCACGGGCAAGCAGCGTGAGACCACCGAGATGGAGCTGCGCATTCCCGCTGGCTCCTACGCGGGCCTGCAGATCCGCCACTCGGGCAAGGGCGAGGCCGGCGACCCCGGCGCCCCTCCCGGCGACCTGTTCGTCACCATCGACGTGCGCTCCCACGAGCTGTTCAAGCGTGACGGCGACGAGATCTACGTGAGCGTGCCGGTGCCCTACCCGGTCATGTGCCTGGGGGGCGAGATCACGGTCCCCACGGTGCACGGGGAAGAGCCCTTCCACGTGAAGCGCGGCACCCCGTCGGGCCACGTCGAGGTGATGCGCGGAAAGGGCGTCGAGCGGCTCCGGGCCCGCGGCTCCAAGGGCGACCACCACGTGCGGCTCGTGGTCGACGTGCCGACCTCCCTCTCCGAGGAGGAGGAGGATCTGCTACGTAAGCTCGCCGAGCATCACGACGTCGGAGTCCAAGAGAAGGGCTTCTGGCAGAACCTCATCGGAAAGATCACAGGATAGGCCACCGTGCGAACGCTGACGGTCGAGGAAGTCGAGGCCCGGGTCGAAGACATTGCGGGGGTCATCGATGCTGCCCGCAAAGAGATGGGCCGGGTGCTGGTCGGCCAGCGCTACATGGTCGATCGGCTGCTCATCGGGCTGCTCGCCGACGGCAACGTGCTCGTCGAGGGCGTGCCCGGGCTGGCGAAGACGACGGCGGTGAAGGCGCTGGCCAACAGCCTCGCCCTCGACTTCAGTCGCATCCAGTTCACCCCCGACCTGCTGCCCGCCGATGTGCTGGGCACGCAGATCTACCAGCCGGCCACGAGCGAGTTCACGACCCGCTTGGGCCCGATCTTCGCCAACGTGCTGCTGGCCGACGAGATCAACCGTGCCCCGCCCAAGGTGCAGTCGGCACTCCTCGAGGCCATGCAGGAGCGGCAGGTCACCCTGGGCGACCGGTCCTACCCGCTGCCCTCGCCGTTCCTGGTCCTCGCTACGCAGAACCCCATCGAGCAGGAGGGCACCTATCCGCTGCCCGAGGCCCAGATGGACCGGTTCATGCTCAAGCTGTCGGTGGGCTACCCCACCCTCGAGGAAGAGCTGGAGATCATCGCGCGGTCGGCCACGCCCACCCCGCAGCTGCAGGCGGTGTGCACCGGCCAGCAGCTCGCGACGGCGCGGGCGCTGGTGCCCCACATCAAGGTGACCGAGCCGCTGATGCGCTACATCGTGGCGCTGGTGCGGGCGACGCGGAACCCCGAGGAGGTCGACAGCACCATGGGCCGGTCCATCGAGTTCGGCGCCTCCCCTCGGGCCAGCATCGCGCTCGCCGCGGCAGCCCGGGCCCATGCCTTCCTCGACCACCGCGGCTTCGCGCTCCCCGAAGACGTGAAGGCGATGGCCCCCGACGTGCTGCGCCACCGCATCCTGCCCACCTACGAGGCGGAGGCCGACGGGCTCGACTCCGATCAGCTCATCGCGCGTCTCCTCGAGAAGGTCGACCAGCCATAGGCGCGGAGGCCCGGTGCTGACGGCAGAAGAGCTACGCGAGCTTCGTAGGCTGCACGTCTCCGCGGGCAAGCGGGTCGACTCGCTGTTCGCGGGCGACTACCGCTCGGCCGTGCGCGGCCAGGGCATGGAGTTCGAAGACATCCGCGAGTACGTGCCCGGCGACGACGTGCGGCACATCGACTGGAACGTCACCGCCCGCACCGGCCAGCCCTTCATCAAGGTCTACCGAGAGGAGCGGCAGGTCACCGTGCTGCTGGTGGTCGACGTGTCGGGGAGCACCCGGCTGGGCAGCGGCGGCCGCGACGGGCGCACCGATCGGCGCCTGCAGATCGCCCGTGTCGCCGGGGGCCTGGCCTACGCCAGCCTTCGCAACCAAGACCGCGTCGGCCTGGTCACCTTCTCCGACCGCATCGAGACCTACCTCGCGCCGCGCCGGTCCCGGGGCCACACCTGGGCCATCATCCAGAACGTCTACGAGGGCCAGGGCGGCCACCGCGGCACCGATCTCGCCGAGGCCGTGCGCTTCGTGCGCCAGGTGCAGCGCCGTCGCGCCGTGCTCGTCTTCGTCTCGGATTTCTTGGACCCTGGGGCATGGCAGCGCGGCATGGGCAGCCTCGCCCGCAAGCACAAGCTGCACGGCGTGATGGTCACCGACCCCATCGACGAAGGCCTCGCTCAGCTCGGCCTGGTCGAGCTCGTCGACAGCGAGACGGGCCGCACCCAGCTCGTCGACGGGGCCAGGCTGAAGCCCAGAGAGCCGGTCGAGGCCCGCCTGCAGGCGCTGCGCCGCACGGGCACCCGCGCGGTGGCCCTGTCGACCACCGACGACCCCTACGCGGTGCTCCATCGCCACTTCCAGCGCGAAGCGGGGCGTCGATGAGCTGGTGGCTGCTGGCGGCGTGCACCACCCTCGGCACGGGCTCGGCGGAGCTCGAGCCGGTGACGGTGTCGATGTGGCTCGACGGACAGGTGAGTGCGGGGGGCGGCGCCCTGGTGGTGCAGACGAGCTTCGACGCCGACGGCGAGCTGCAGCCGCCCCAGCCCACCGCCGAGGGCCTCACCTTCGAGCCCGATGGGCCCCCCACGATCGAGCGGGTCGGGGGCCACCAGGTGGTGCGCCAGCGCTACGTGTTCCGCGGCAAGAAGGGCAGCCACGAGATCCCTCCGCTGATCGCGACCTGGTCGGGTCCCGAGGGAGAGGAAGTGCAGGCCGAGACCTACGCGGTGTGGGTCGACCTGGGGGTCGAGGCGCCCGAGGTGGGGGAGCTGGCTGACATCGTCGAGCCTGCCACCGTGTGGTCCATCCCCTGGGCACCGCTGTGTGCGGTGGGCGGCACCGGGCTGCTGTTCCTCGGGGGCATCGGCTTCGCCTTCACGCGCCCACGCCGCGCCCGCGACGTGGTGGTGGTGCCCGAGCCTCCCGACATCGTCGCCATCCGCTCCTGGGAGGCCGTGCGCGCCGACGAGGCCATGGGCGACGAGGAGAAGGCCGAGGCGCTGTCGCGGATCTTCCGGGTCTACGTCGAGGGCGTGCTGGCGTTTCAGGCCACGGCCTGGACGACGACCGAGATCCTCGCCCGGCTCACCGGCATGGGCCACCTGCCCGAGGGCAACGTGCCTCGCGCCAAGCGCCTGCTCCGCGCCACCGACCGGGTGAAGTTCGCCGAGGCCAAGCCCGGCGCTGACCTGTTCGACGATCTCGACTCCGACCTGCGCGCCTTCGTAGGCTCCACCCGCCCCACGGCCTGGCAGGAGGGCAGTCGATGACCGAGCTGGCCACGCCCCTCGCGCTGCTGCTGGTGCTGCCGGTCCTCGCGCTGCCGCTGCAGCGGCGGCTCACGGGGTCCAACGCCCTCGCGGTCGGGAGCCTCGACAGCCTGGAGGCGGGGATGTCGCTTCGGCGGCTGGTGGCCTGGCTGCCGGGCCTGCTGCAGGTGCTGGGGCTGCTGCTGTGCGTGGTGGCCTTGGCCCGCCCCCGGGAGACGGTGCGCGACGTGGTGGTGGAGAGCGAGGGCCTCGACATCATCCTCGCCGTCGACACCTCGGGCTCCATGCAGGCGACCGACTTCGTCGTCGGGGGGCGCCAGGTCGACCGGCTGTCGGTGGCCAAGGGCGTGCTGGGCGACTTCGTGGAGGGCCGCCCCAACGACCGGCTCGGGGTGGTCGTGTTCGGCGAAGAAGCCTTCACCCACGTTCCCCTGACGCTAGACCACGCCACCCTCCAGGCCGTCCTGGAGCAGATCGAGATCGGCGTCGCCGGCGCCCAGGGCACCGCCATCGGCAGTGCCATCGCGGTAGGGGCCAAGCGCCTCAAAGACCTCGAGGCCCCCGACCGCGTCATGATCGTGCTCACCGACGGGCGCAACAACGCAGGCCGCATCGCGCCGATGGAGGCCGCCCAGGCCGCCGCTGCCCTCGGGATCAAGGTCTACACCATCGGGGTGGGGGCGGCGTCGCGCAGTGCCTTCGGCGCGCTGCGCATCGGCGACGGCCTCGACGAAGAAGGCCTCACCGCCATCGCCGAGGCCACCGGCGGCCGCTACTTCCGGGCCACCGACACCCGCTCCCTCGTCGACATCTACGCCACCATCGACGAGCTCGAGCCGAGTCCCGCCGAGGTGACCGAGCTGGTGGCCCACGTCGAGCGCTACCGGTGGTTTTTGTTCCCCGGCGTGGGCATGCTCGCCCTGCAGCTGCTGCTGCGGTCGACCTGGCTGCGGAGGGGCCCATGAACTGGGGCTCTCCCGCCTACTTGGTGCTGCTGATCGCGGTCGCCGCTCTCGCCGTGCTGGTGGGCGCGGGGGGCTGGCGGCACCGGGTGCTGCTGCGTCGGGTGTTCTCGGAGACGTTGTTGGGCCATGTGGTGCCGCGCTCGGTCCGCCGTCGCCGCCTGGTGCGCGACCTGGGGGCGCTGCTGGCGGTCGGCTTGATGGTGGTCGCCCTCGCCGAGCCGCGCTTCGACAAGCAGATCCGCACCGTCACCAGTCGCGGCGCCGACATCATGCTGGTCGTCGACCTGTCGCGGAGCATGGATGCGCGCGACGTCGATCCCTCCCGGCTGGAGCGGGCGCGCCGCGAGGTGGCCGATCTGGGCCGGATGCTCGCCGGCGACCGCGTCGGGCTGGTGATCTTCTCCGGCGGCGCCTACCTGCGCCTGCCGCTGACCCAAGACATGGTCGCGGTGGAGAACGTGCTCGCCGCCGCCGACACCCGCACCTTCGAGGCCAACGGCTCGGCCCTCGGGCTGGCCATCGAGGAGGCGATGACCGCGCTGTCACGCAGCGAGGGGCAGGCGGGCCAGGCGCTGCTCATCCTCTCCGACGGCGAGATCCACAACCGTGACGCCGCCCTCGCTGCCGCCGACGAAGCCGAGGCGCGGGGCATCCGGATCTACGCCATGGGGATCGGCATCGAGGCGAGTCCCATCCCCACGGCCAACGGCGGGCTGCTCACCCACGAGGGCGAGGTGGTGATGACGAGGCCCGACTTCACTGTGCTCGAAGAGGTGGCCCAGCGCACCGGTGGGGCCTTCGTGCAGTCGGTCGCGTCGGCGCGTGACATGGAGGGGCTCTACAATGGATCGATCCGGAGGTCGCTGGTGAGCGTGGAGCGTCAGTCACGGCAGCGAGAGACGTGGCGGGCCGCGTTCCAGTGGCCCCTGGGGCTGGGCCTGGCGCTGTGGCTGGGGGGCGCCTGGCTCGGGGAGGGCCGACGGCGCTTCGGCATGGCCACCGCAGCCCTGCTGGCCCTGGGCCTCGCGAGCAGCGTGCCGGCCTACGCCATGACGGTGGAGGAGGCCGATCAGCTGTACCGCGCGGGGCGCTTCCCCCAGGCGGCGGAAGAGCTCACCAAGCTGTCGCTGGAGCAGCCCACCAACCCCGACGTGTTCGACCGCCTCGGCGCCGCTCGCTACCGCTCTGGCGACTTCGACGGCGCCGCGCGGGCGTGGGACGAAGCGAGTCGCCTGGCTGGCGGGGATGCCCAGTCCGACTTCAATGCGGGCAATGCCTACTACCAGTCGGGTCGCCTCGAGGAGGCCGGTGAGCGCTTCGACCGTGCCCAGGAGAACCGCCCGGGCTTCGACGCGGCCAAGGCCAACCGCGAGCTGGTGGATGCGGCCATCGAGGCTCGCCGGCAGCAGCAGCCCCCGCCCCCACCCCAGGGCGGTGAAGACGAAGAGAACGAGGGCGACCCCCAAGACGGCGAGGGCGAGCAAGACCAGCCCCAGTCGGGCCAGGGCGAGGGCGACCAGCCCGAGGAGGGCTCCGGCGAGGGCGACGACCCGGACAACCAGTCGGGCAGCCCCGAGCAGAACGCGGGCGAGCAAGACGGCGAGAACAGCAACCCGACCGGGGAGTCCGGCGAGTCGAGCGGCCAGCCCAGCGGCGATCAGGAGCCCGAAGACGGGGAGGGCAGCGACGCGGTGAGCCCCAGCGAGCTCGATGGTAGCGACACCCCCGAGGGTGAGGCGCAGCCTGGGTCGGCGGGGGGCGGCATCGAGGGCGAAGAGCAGGGTCCCATCACCGCAGGGCAGGCCGAGCGCCTCCTCGACGCGGTCGACGAGGGCAGCCAGCGCATCTACGTCCGGGGCCAGGGAGAAGACAAGCCATGGTGATGGCGCTCCTCACGGCGCTGGCCCTCGCCAGCACCGACGTGCAGGTGGTCGCGGAGCCCTCGGCGCTGCTGGAGGGGCAGACGGGCAACCTGCACGTGATGCTGGTGCAGGAGGGCACGCAAGGGGCCACCCTCGCCAGCGGCGTGACGCCTCGCCTCGACGTGCCGCCCGGGCTCGACGTTCGCTACAAGGGCCTGTCGCAGCGCTTCCAGTCCACCGGGGCACGCATCGTGTCGGTGTTCGCCTTCCAGTACGCGCTCACCGCGCTGGCCACCGGGGAGCACACCCTGGGTCCTCCCACCATCCGCATGAGCGACGGCTCCACGGTGTCGGGGCCCTCGGTGACGGTCACGGTGAAGCCTCGCAGCGAGGCCGAGGAAGCCACCGACGACCTGACGCTGTACGCGCGCTTCGACGAGACCACCCTGTGGGAAGGTCAGGTCGCGCTGTACCGCTACGGCCTGTCGAGTCGGGTCGACGGCACCCGGGCCTCGTGGCGGCTACCCACCTTCGATGGGCTGCGCACCCCCCAGCATGGCCAGCCCGGCGAGCGGCAGTTCACGGTCCTCGACGACGACGGCACGCCCATCACCACCGTCGAGGGCACCGTGCCGCTCATCGCGACGGGCACCGGCACCCTGTCGATCAGCCCGGCCATCGCCAGCATCACCCTGGGGGGTGGCTCCCGGGGCTGGGGGCTGCGCTTCGGCCCGATGCGGGAGGAGCGCCGGGCCACCGAGCCCCTGAGCCTCAGCGTGCGGCCGCTTCCGCCGCCTCCTGCCGGATTCACCGGCGCCGTAGGCGAGGTCGAGGCCACCGTGACCCTGGAGCGTGACCAGGCCGCGGTGGGGGAGAGTGTCGGGCTGGTGGTGAAGCTGCAGTCCGACGGGGCCCTCGAGGGGCTCGCCCTGCCGACCTACGAGCCTGCGGGGGCCTCCGTGTATGCCGACGACGACGCGGTCACCGGGCGGCTGGTGGATGGCGCCTACGTGGGCGTGGCCCAGTCGCGCAAGGTGCTGGTGCCGACCCAGGAGGGCACGCTGGAGCTGCCTCCCCTGGAGCTGGTCACCTTCAGCCCGTCGCGGGGCGAGTACGTGACCCACCGCCTCGAGGTGGGGTCGCTCGAGGTGCGGGCGGGGCGTGAGGGCGACGGTGCGGTGGTGAGCTTCGCCGAGGAGCCGAGCGCTGCGCTGCCCGAGGAGCAGCCGGTGGTGCTGCAGGGGCCGTTCACGTGGGGCGTGGCCTCGACGCCGCGCATCGCCCTGGCGGTGCCGGTGCTGCTGCTGGGGGCCGCGGCTCCCGGGGGGCTCACCCTGTTCGGGCAGGGCATGGCCGCGCTGCGCCGGCGGTGGAAGGAGCGGGCGGTGGCCGAGGAGGGGCCGCCCGGGCCGTTCAGCTACCTGCGGGGGCTGTCGGAGGAGCCCGAGGAGCGGCTCGCAGCCTTCGATGGAGCGCTGCGCCAGGCCCTGGCCAACCGGGAAGGCGTCGTGGTCGGGGCCCTCGACCGCGCAGCGGCCATCGCAGCGCTCCCCGACGACGTGGCCGAGGAGGTCACCGCGCTCACCCAGCGCCTCGACCGGGCTCGCTACGGCGGCGGGGCGATGTCGGAGTCCCTCGAGACCGAGGTGCGGCGGGTCGTGTCGCGGGTGGAGGCGGCATGATCTGGTTCGTGTCGCTGGCGCTGGCGGGTGCGGTGTCCGACGGGGCGGCCGCCTACGAAGAGGGCGACCTGGTGGGCGCCGTCGAGGCCTGGGAGGGGGGGCTGGGCTCGGTGCCCAGTGGAGCCCTGCTCTACAACCTCGGCACCGCCTGGTATCGGCGGGGCGACCCGGCGCGCGCCGTCGCTTACCTGCGGGGCGCGCTCGTGCTGCGGCCCCGCGATGGCTCGGTCCACCACAACCTGGCCCTGGCCCGCTCCGAGCTCGGCAGCGTGCCGCCCCCCGTCGACCCGCCGGTGAGCTGGTCGCTGGTGGTGACCCCAGGAGAGCTGGGGCTGCTGGGGGTCGCCGTGACCGGTCTCGGCTCCCTGCTGCTGGTGGTCGGGGTGCGTCGCGAGGGCCTCACCGCGCCGGGTGCGGTGGCGCTGGCGGCTGGCCTGCTGGTGGGCGGTGCGGCGACCTGGGGCGGCCTGCAGCACCAGTGGCACCCCGTCGGGGTGGTGGTGGACCACGCCATCAGCCTGCGCGACGCGGCCTCCCTCGAGGGGCGGCCGCGCTCGGAGCTGCCGGTGGGCACCGAGGTGCGGGTCGATCGGCACTACGCCGGCTTCCTGCTCGTGGAAGACGGCCGAGGTCGGCGGGGCTGGCTGCCCGACGGCGCGGTGCTGCTGCCCAGCGCTCAGTAGTACGTCGTCTGCTCGCAGATCGTCACGGTGAAGCTGCCGCCGACACTGTTGTTGTCGTCGTACTCGGCCACGATGGCGGCCTCGACCGTGGTGTCGGTGATGTCGTCGACCCGCAGCATGCCCTCGGTGGCGACCAGGTTCTCGACGGCCTCGTCGGTCTGCACCACGAAGGTCACGTTCTGCGACAGGCCGAGCTCGTACTCGCCGGTCTCGGTGGGGAGCTGGGTGAGCAGCTTGTTGCCGTCGCCGAAGGAGCCGCAGTCGCCCTCGATGTCGAGCAGCGACACCCAGAAGGCGTCGCCGTCGGACAGGAAGCTGTCGGTGGTGCCGGAGGCGAACGTCCAGTCTTGCCCGCCGATGACGCCCTCCAGCGGGCCGTCGGGGATCTCGAGCAGGTCGTCGTCGCCTCCGCAGGCCACGAGGAGTGCGGGAACGAGGAAGAAGAACGTGCGTCGCATGAGGAACCTCCATGGGATGGAGGGCTCTTCACCCGTCTCGATGGGGTGCGCCGCTCAAAGTGGCTCACAGGGAAGGTAGGCCGGCGGTGTGCCGCTGTGGCATGCTGCGCGTGGAGGAGCGATGAGCGACGAACCCGAGATGCCAGAGGTCGCGCGCCGCAAGGGCGCGAAAGACACGCTGTTCAGCGCCGACTGGTACGACGACGACGACGAGTTCGGCGGCGTGGCGGGCGAGGTCGCCAAGGCCAAGGCCGACGCGAAGTCGTCGAGCGGGCAGAAGGAAGCGACCTTCGAGCCGAAGGCCGAGGCTGCGCCGAAGGCGGAGTCCACCCCCAAGAAGCGGCTGTCGAAGCCCGTCGAGGAAGAGAGCGGCAGCAGCCCCATCCTGCTCATCGTCGGGGTGCTCGCCGTGGGCTTGCTCCTCGGTGGGGGGCTGGTGGCGGTCGCGGGCGGCATCGCCGTCTACCTGTTCCTGCTCTGACGCGGATGGGAGGGGATGGGCTGCGGGTTAGGTCTCGTGCCTGTTCCTTCGTCCCAGGAGTCTCCGTGAAGCGCTTCGTCACCCTGCTCACTGCCGCGATGCTGTTGCCTGCGCTGGCGTTCGCCGGGAAGTTCGAGAAGCTCGACCCCGACGAGCAGATGCACTTCCGCGCCCTCGAAGTCTTCATGGACAAAGACGACGTGAAGGCCTTCTTCAAGCTCAAGGAGCGCCCCGAGCGCGACGCGCTGCTCAAGGAGATGGGCCTGTGGGATCGGTTCTACCGCTACGACGCGGCGGAGCAGAAGATGGTCGTCGCCGCCGAGGTGCGGCTGGGCTTCACCCGCGACCAGCTCTACATGGCGTGGGCCGCGCCCTTCTCCAAGCAGCGGCTCACCGGTCGGCCGGCGGAGCGCAGCGAGCGCCTGCTGTACCGCTTCGAGGTCGACAAGGATGGCTACGCCACCCCGCTGGGTCGCAACAAGAACTACAAGGCCGTCGACCGCTACCAGGTCGAGGTCATCGTCGACGACGATGTGGTGACCGAGATGAAGGAGAAAGACACGTGGGACTGAGCCACGGTCGGGTCCGGTGAGTCTGCGGGTCGTGCCGGCGCGGGCCATGGATGCCCTCGACTGCCTCGCCCTGAGGCGGGAGGTGTTGGCCGAGGGCGACTGGTTCATCACCGAGGCCGACGAGCTCACCACCACCGTCGACGACGAGGAGGCCCGCATCCGCGCCGCGCTGGGGGGGCGGAACCTGTACCTGGTGGCGCGCCAGCCGGGTGTGCGGGTCGCGGGGCTGCTCACCGTCAACGTCGGCCCCCTGCGGCGGATGCAGCACGCCGGCAAGCTCGAGATCATGGTCGGGGCCGCGCATCGCGGGCAGGGCATCGGGCGGGCGCTGCTGCGGGGGGCGTGTGCCTGGGCGGATGCGCACGACGTGGTGGAGAAGCTCGGGCTGATGGTGTTCGGGGGCAACGAGCGGGCCCAGGCGCTGTATCGGTCGGAGGGCTTTGCCGAGGAGGGGCGGCGGGTGCGGGAGTACAAGCTGGCCGATGGGAGCTACCGGGATGACGTGCTCATGTACCGGTTCTGTCCTCCGGAGCTCTTCGAGGCATAGCGCCGCAGACGGGTAGCGGGAAGCTCGAGCCGGCATGTTGGCCGGTCGCGGGCTCGGTCTCCCCCCGCCAGCACGACCCGCACCACGCCGGACGGTGGGCGGGGGCTGGCCGCTCGACGAGCTTCACGGTGGGACGCGTGACTCGACCGACGCGCTGATGCACTTCGGTGCGCGCCACATGCTGGTGGAAGACGGTCGCTGGCTGCAGCCCGAGCCGCTGCTGTACATGGGTGTGACCAACGGCGACCTGACGAACCCGCTCGGGTACGGGCCGGTGTACGCGCGGGGGAACAGCAACCTGTACGGGGACCC
>CBDUIC010000162.1:0-12844 GCA_965367245.1 uncultured bacterium
ACGCAGGACGGGGCGTTCCATCCGGCACCACGGGTTGCCGGGGGGCTCCGCCCCCGCTCGCCCCCCGCCATGGGCGGCGCCCCTGGACCCGCGACGTGCGCCGGCGAGCGGGAGGGTGCGTTGGGGCGTGGTGAGGTGGTCGAGGACACCGCTCTGCTGCTCGTCCGGCTCGATCCGGACCGAGTAGACGACCCACGCAGGACGGGGCGTTCCATCCGGCACCACGGGTTGCCGGGGGGCTCCGCCCCCCCTCGCCCCCCGTCATGGGCGGCGCCCCCTCGACGTGCGGCGTCGACCGTTGGCGGTCTGCCACCGAAGGACGCCCGCCCGGTGACGTAGAGAAAATCGGCGTCGTGGCCCTCAACAACACGCTCCGGGATCCGTGAAGGCGTCAGCCCTTCCCCGCCCGGAGCCCCTCCATGATCGCTTGGCTTGCCCTCACCGCCCTCGCCCAGGAAACCGACTGCAACGTCACCCTGGTCGAGTCCGAGCCCCTCACCCTGCTCGCCGACCACCGAGTCGAGCCGGGAGCCGCCTTCAGCTTGCGGGTCTACAACGCCGTCCCTGGCGAGCGAGTGGCCTTTCTCCGCTCCGGGGTGACCGATCGCACGACCTGCCCCGCCGTGCTCAACGGGCTGTGTGTGGACCTCCCCTCCCCCAAGCTCATCGGCACCAGCATCGTCGACGAATACGGCACGGCCGAGCTCACGATCACGCCGACGGAGAGCGCGGCGAGCCAGCTCATCGCCTTCCAGGCGGCGGTGAAGACCTGCGACGGAGCGCTGAGCAACGTCGTCGAGCGGCAGGTCCTCGGCAGCGAGGCGTGCGCCTTCACCCCCATGGAGTGGGGAGCGGACTGTGCCGCCGATGGGCTCGGCTGCGTGCGCGACGACTGGTTCTCGCTACTGTTCCCGACCGGCTTCGTGGCCGGAGGCACCAGCTACGCCGACGGCACCGCCGTCAGCAGCCAGCTTCCGCAGGCCACCGACTTCGAGAAGGAGCTGGTGGCACTGCAGCTCAACGTCGAGTTCGACGCCGCCGGGGTGTTCGGTCCCCGTGACAGCTTCGGTGGCGAGATGGTCTCGGCCGGCATGTACGCCGGGCTGGAGGCGAGCACCGTGCTGCTGGTAGCGGCGTCCACCGCACCCGAAGACGCGACCTACGACCTCACCGATGCCATGGCCTACCTCAACAGCAGCTACCCCAACTGCGACCCCGAGGTGTTCCTCGCACCGGGCGAAGACGCCTGCGGCAACGGCGTGCTCGAGCCCGGCGAGGAGTGCGACGACGGCAACCGCTTCGACCAGGACGGCTGCAGCCAGACCTGCGACTACGAGTTCTGCGGCGACGGTGTGCTGCAGTGCAACGAGGAGTGCGACGACGGCAACAACGACGACGGCGACGGCTGCGACAGCCGCTGCTGGGCGGAAGATGGCCCCGCTGGGGTCAGCCTGCCCCCGCGAGATGCGGGCCCGCCGATCCTTCCCCCCACGGACACGGGCAGCGGTGCTGGAGACACCGGCCAGCCGCCCGTCGATCCGCCCGAGGACACGGGGCTGGGCGGCGACGACACGGGCATCGACGACACCGGCCTGGGCGGCGGCGACACCGGCCTGCCCCCGGTCGACCCACCTGACGACACCGGCACCCCGATCGACACCGAGCCCCCCGTCGACGACACCGGCACCTCCGACACCGACCCCCCCGTCGACGACACCGGCACCCCGGTCGACACCGAGCCGCCGGTCGACGACACCGGGTTGCCCCCCAGCGACACGGGGCTGGGCGGCGACACCGGGGTCCCACCGGTGGACGACACGGGGACCACCTGGGTCGATGTGTGCGGCGACGGCCTGCTGGCCAGCAACGAAGCATGCGACGACGGCAACGAGGTGGACGGCGATGGATGCTCGGCGATGTGCGAGCTCGAGTTCTGCGGCGCCGGCTCGGACGTGTTGCAGAACGCGGCCCCCGAGACCCCCGAGCAGGGGCTGGTGCTCACCGTCGTCGGAGAGCCTGGGGAAGAGGAATACCTGGTAGCGGGTGCCGAGCCGGGCGACCTGGTGATGCTCGTCGAGGGGGACGACTACGCCCCCGACACCTGCGCCTGGCAGGCCTTCGACGCTTGCGCCGAGGTGCTCGATCCGGTGGTGCTCGACGTTCAGGAGGCCGACGACAACGGCCTGTGCCGGTTCCCGATGGAGGGCAAGGACCAGGTGGCTCGCAAGAAGGAAGACAAGGGCATCAAGCACGCCCAGGCGACCGTCATCTCCAGCGCGACCCCCCACCGCACCCCGATCACCACCACCATCCCGCTCTACCCCCCCTACGAGGGCGAGTACACGGTGTGTCACCTGCCCCCAGGCAACCCCGACAACGCCAAGACCCTGGTGGTCGGCAGCGAAGCCGCTGTGGCCGCCCACATGGACCACGGCGATCTGTGGGGCCCCTGTGAGCTGCTCGACGACCCACCGGTCGACGAGCCTGGCGAGGACTCCGCCGACGACACCGGCCTGCCCCCCGACCCCATCGAGGAGCCGCCGGTCATCGAGGAGCCCCCGATCGGGCTGTGCGACGAGGAGAGCTGCGGCGGCGAGATCCCGCCGACCATCGTGCCCGTCGACGTGTGTGTGTCAGAGGAGGAGGTCGAGACCACCGAGGTCACCGTCGAGGCTGAGGTCGTCGAGGGCGTGGAGGAAGGCACCGTCGAGGTCACGGTCGGTGGCCTCGTCGCCGGGGAGCCGATCCTGTTCTTGGTCGGCCCCGCTGCGACCCACGGCCCCTGCCCCATCGCCGATGCCGGGCTGTGGACCGGTCAGGACCCCGAGGCCACCGAGGTCGTAGGGTTGGTGAACGCCAGCGAAGAGGGCGAAGCGACCATCACCCTGCCTGCCGAGGGCGAGGGCTCGGATGTGGTCGTGGTCGCCGTGGCTCCGTCGGGCGGCGGCGCGGTGTCCGAACCACAGCCACTGTTCGTGCCCCCCTGCGGGAACGGCATCCTGGAGCCCGAGCTCGGTGAGATGTGCGACGACGGCGGCCGCGAGAGCGAAGACGGCTGCAGCTGGGACTGCCAGGTCGAGGGCTGCGGCGACGGCGTCCGCCAGAAGGCCATGGACGAGCAGTGCGACGACGGCAACCTCGACGACCTCGACGGCTGCTCCTCCACCTGCCAGCACGAGCGCTGCGGAGATGGGGTCCTGCAGCCCACCGAGGAGTGCGACGACGGCAACCGGTTCACCGGCGACGGCTGCTCCTTCGCCTGCGACATCGAGTACTGCGGCGACGGCCTGCTATCCCCTTGGGAGGCCTGTGACGACGGCAACACCGACAGCAACGACGGCTGCGACAGCGTCTGCGAGGTGGAGTTCTGCGGCGACGGCATCAAGCAGAGCGGCCTGGGAGAGACCTGCGACGACGCCAACGAGGTCGACTTCGACGGATGCCGCGAGGGCTGCATCCGCGAGAAGTGCGGCGACGGCATCCTGCAGCCCGACGAGGAATGTGACGACGGCAACCTCGTCTCCGAAGACGGCTGCTCGGCCACCTGCCTCGAGGAGTACTGCGGCGACAACGTTCGGCAGCGCACCATGGGCGAGACCTGTGACGACGGCAACTACGAGGACTTCGATGGCTGCCGCGCCGACTGCATCAAGGAGCGCTGTGGTGACGGCATCCTGCAGCCCAGCGAGGAGTGCGACGACGGTGCTCGCGTGAGCAACGACGGCTGCAGCATCTCCTGCAAGATCGAGTTCTGCGGCGACGACGTGCGGCAGGACGACGAGGGCTGCGACGACGGCAACAACGTCAACGACGACGGCTGCAACGCCACCTGCGAGCTCGAGTTCTGCGGCGACGGCGTCCTGCAGTACGGGGAAGAGTGTGATGACGCCAACGAAGACGACCACGACGGCTGCTCGGCCGACTGCATGGTCGAGTACTGCGGCGACGGCATCCTGCAGCTGGGTGAGGCCTGCGACGGCGGACCGGGCTGCAGCAGCGACTGCGCCAACACCTTCGTGTCGGTGGTGACCGGCGGCGACACCAGCTGTGCTCTCGACACCGACGATGCGCCCTACTGCTGGGGCGAGGACGGCAACGGTCAGGCCACGCCGCCGGAGGGAGAAGCGTTCACCGAGCTGTCCCTGGGTGCCTTCCACACCTGTGGGATCACGACGAGCGGCGCGACCGCCTGCTTCGGACGCGACAGCCACGACCAGTCGACCCCACCGGCCACCGCCTTCGTCGCGCTGTCCGCCGGCGGCTACCACACCTGCGGGCTGCTGGCGTCGGGCTCCATGGAGTGCTGGGGCCGCGACGACTACGGCCAGGCCACGCCCCCCGCGGGCACCTGGGCCGCGATGTCCGCTGCATCCCTGCACACCTGTGGGGTCCACACCGACGGCACGATGGACTGCTGGGGCCGCGACAGCTTCGGCCAGGCCTCGGCACCGGCCGGGAGCTTCGTCGACGTGGCCGCAGGCACCAACCACACCTGTGGACTGCTCACGGATGGGTCCATCGACTGCTGGGGCTCCGACCTGTACGGCCGGGCGACACCGCCCGAGGGCAACGACTTCGTGAGCATCGGCTCGGGCTACGTCCACAGCTGCGCCCTCGACAGCAGCGGCACCGTGACCTGCTGGGGTAGCGACACTCACGACCAGCAGCAGGTGCCCGCCGAGACCTTCACCTCCCTGTCGGTCGGCGCGCGGCACGCCTGCGGCATGACCACCGAGGGCGTGGTCAGCTGCTGGGGCGACAACGACGCCGACCAGTGCACCCCCCGCACCATCGAGTAGCGACTACTCGGTGGCGTCAGCCCCCTCGAGGCCCTCCGGACACAGCACCGCGAGGGCCTCGGTTCGTTGGGGACCCAGATCCGCCCGCGCGACGATGAGCGCGCTCGTCGCCACCGACAGCGCCGCGGCGGCCACCGCAGCTCGGCGCTCCCTGCCCCACCACGCCCCCATCACCGCCACACCACTCGCCAGGGCCACCGCCGCGAAGCCCACCACCTGGTGCACGGCCACCGCCTCGTAGAACTGCCGCACCCCCTCGGGCCACATCGCCGCCGTCACGATGGGCGTCTGCAGCACGATGACCAGGCCGACCATCCCCCGATGGCTCGCCTCCCCTACCGCCACCGCCAGCGGCCACAGGCTCGTCGCCAACACCGGCCTCGGCCCGGCCGCTCCTACCGCGACCGGCACCAGCAGGCCCGCGTAGGCCACCGCCCGCATCCCACTGAACACCAGGTCGTCGGCGTACAGCCCGAGCCCGAACACCAGCGCGACCACCGCCGCGCCGCCCGCGCCCACCACCGCGCTACGGCGCCAGTGCTTGTCTGGCTCCCGCAGCGCAAAGAACACCGCCACACCCGAAGACAGCAGCAGCAGCGGCATCGTCGTCAGCCAGGCGCCCAGCCGTAGCGCCGCGAACGAGGTCGCGGCCAGGCGCAGCCCCTCGGCATCCTTGGTGGACCACCCCCACAGCAGCAGCGCCCCCAGCGCCGTGGGCAGCACAGCGGCCACCCAGGCCCCAACCAGCATCCACGGGGTGGCCACCTCCTTGCCGCGGAGCTGCTGGATGCCGGGCAGCAGCACCATCGGCAGCGTGAACGCCGTGGCGATCACCAGCCACAGCAGCTCGCTGGCGAGGCTCGCCGGATCGAAGCTCGTCACGACCCTGCCAGCCGCGCCACGAGGCGCCCCAGCCGAACTCCCAGCGACGACGGCCGCGTGCTCGCCGCGTCGGGCGTGAGCGAGGCCCGCAGCTCCCGGCGGACCGGGTCGAGGGTCGGCTCCTGGCCCAGCGGCTCGAGCTGGTGAGGGTCGGCGGCCAGATCGAACAGCTGCTCGCGCTCCCCCTCGACCACCATCCGGTAGCGACCCTTTCGGGCCGTGCGCACGTCGGGCCCGTAGCGTGTCGCCTCCCCGCGGATGACTCGCTCCGGCTCAGCCTGACCGAACACCCGCCGCAACAGCTGCCCCTCTCCGCCCTCCATCGGCTTGGCATGCGCCATCTCCAGCACGGTGGGGGCCACGTCGACCAGCGACACCGGCGCATCGACCCGGCGCGCGGCCATGGATGGCGCTCGCACCAGCAGCGGCACGTGCACCAGCTCGGGCATCAGGTGCTGGCCCCACAGGTGGCCTGGGCCTCGCGTCTCCACGAGGCGGACCCCGCGATCACCCATCACGAACACGACCGTGTCGTCGTCGAGCTCGGTCACCAGCCGCCCCACTTCGCGGTCGACGGTCGCCATCGCGGCCTCGTAGGCGTCGGCGGGCCACGGTCGCGACGAGGTGCCCGGAGGGCCGTCGGGGTGGTCGAAGGGGCCACCCGCCCCCGCGTAGAGCACCAGCAGCGCCTTGCCCTTCCCCTCGCCGCTCGTGAGGAAGGCCAGGGCCGCGTCGGTCGTTTCCTGGGCGGTGAGCCGCAGCGGGAACCGATCGAAGTCGAGTCCCGCCACCACGAAGGGCGCCAGCAACGCCGGCAGCGGCCCCGCAGAGGGTGTGTCGTGCCACCGCGCGAAGCCTGCGTCGAGACCGTAGACCTGCAGCCCAGGGTCGCCCACCACGGCGGCCGTGGCGTAGCCCTCCCAGGCGAGGCGCGTCGGCCAGCCATGGGCATCGGGTCGCAGCGCACGGTCGCTGGGCTTGCCCTGCCAGCGCGCCCCGGCCCGGTGCTGGTGAGGCAGCAGCCCGGTGAGCATCGACGCCACCGAGGGCACCGTCCACGAGCTCGGTGCATCCGCCTGGGTGAAGTGCAGCGTCGTTCGGGCCAGCTTCGACAGCTCGGGGGTGACAGCCCGCACCGCCGCGTCGGTCGGACCGATCCGATCTGCACGAAGCCCCTCGACCACCACCACCACCACGTTGGGACGCTCGGGCACGGTCGACGTTGGCCATGGGGTGGGACCCTGCACCAGCCAGGCGAGGCCCGCGCCAGTGGCGGCGAACACCCCGGCGGGAAGCACCGGCCCACCGCCGATCTGGGACAGCGAGAAGCCCACCACGGCGAGCGGTGCGGTGATCAGGGCCAGCAGCACGGTGACGGAGAGGGCCAGATCGTCGCCAGGCGCCGCCAGCAGGTGCGCGTGGGCGGTGGCGAGGGCGCCGAGCCACAGCACGACGAAGGCTCCGCCGGCCGCCCGCAGGCTCGCAGGCAGCGGGAACCGCCCGACGAGGTGGCACAGCGCGACCGCCGCCAGCACCAGGCCGACGACCCCGGCCGCGGGCGGAGCCCCCCCCGCAGCGAGGCTGAGGGCCAGCGGCGCCGACAGGTAGACCCCAGCGAGGCACACGGCGAAGGCCACCATCCATGCGGGGCCCCACAGGCCCGACAAGCCCGCCACGAAGCCCAGCCCAGCCCCGACGACGGCGCAGGCCGCCGCCAGCGGCCACTGCTCCGGCGTGACCCGGTCGCCCAGCGCGAGCAACAGCGCGGCCTCCCACGCGTAGAGCCCCACGCCGACCAGCCCCCCAGCCACCGCCCCCACGGGAGCCGCGAGGAAGGGATGGCGGAGCGTGTCGGCGCGCTCTTCCAGGCGTCGGAACCGGCGATCGTCGTCAGGCACGGCCGGAGTCTAATGCGCTGCCGCCGCGCCAGCCGCGGATCAGCTGGCCCATGAGCCACGCAGGCCGCAGAGGAGCGCGCTGAGCCAGCCCCTGCCGGCACGCGATGGCAGCGAAGGTGGCGGCGACGGGAAGCATCCCGACCAGGGGCCGGTGCCGACGTACGAAGCGGCCGGTGTGGTGGAAGCGCCAGCCCTCGCGCGCCCGGTCGCTGCCCACGCGCACCCCGCCCGTGGGCGCGTGATCGTGGTCCACCGCTGCCTCGGGAACGTAGCGAAGCCGCCACCCTCGGCGCACCACCCGCTCCGACAGGTCGGCGTCTTCGAGAAAGGCCGTGCCTCGGTAGCCCTCGTCGAAGGGGCCCGCCTGCTGCAGCGCCAGCCGCCGCAGCGACATGTTCGCTCCCTTGAGACTGTCGACCCAGCCGGCCTGCGGCACATCGAGGTTCGTGTGGACCCGGCCCGAGCGCCCCACGCGGTTGCACAGCGTCGTCGCGTTGTTGACCAGCACCTTCTCGACGATGCGCCCTGCCACGCCGCCCACGACCGGATCGTCGTAGGCGCTACGATGGGCCTGCAGGCAGCCCGGATGCAGGTGCACGTCGTCGTCGACGAACCACACCACCTCCCCCGAGGAGCGCGAGATGCCCTGGTTGCGGGCCCCCGGCAGCCCCCGACGGGCACGGGCCTCCCAGCGCACGCGCGGATGGCCGAGCTCCGCCACCGCGGCCTCCCCCGACCGCGCAGCCTCCCCCGAGGACTGATCGATCACCCACACGTCGTCGTCGGGGCCCAGCTGGTCCACCAGCTCGCGGAGCAAGGCGGGGAGCCGCTCGGGCCGGTCGACGGTGGCCAGCACCACCGACACCGACCTCACGTGGGGGTAGCCGCCGCGTCGCGCTCGCCTACGCGGCGCAGGTAGACGTGGGGCCCCACCAGCATCACGAGCACCACCGCACCGAGCACCGCGCCCGCTGCCACCGTGGGCAGGAAGTAGACGACGGCGGGCATGCCGATGGTGAGCGCGCCGAGGTAGGCGAGGAGCGCGATGGGGGCGCGCTCCGACTGGTCGGCGAGCCACTGGGTCGCGCCGAGGACCGAGGTGGTGAGCCCAGGCACGATGACCACCAGCACCACCGCCAGGCAGTTGAGGTAGAAGTGGCACAGCGCGATGGTCATTCCCTCGGCGAAGCCGGGCTCCCCGAAGGACTGGGCGGCGGCGATGAGGGCCGTGGTGGTGGTGCCGATGTTGGCGCCCATGATGAACGGGAACACCTTGCGGAGGCTGAACAGGCCGAGGGCGGCGAGGGGCACGACCATCGACGTGGTGGCCGAGCTGCTCTGCACCATGATGGTGAGCAGCAGGCCGCGCACGAAGGTGTCGAAGGGGCTGGTGCCCAGCAGCTTCTCCCCCATGGCCTTGAGCCCTTCGAGGTCGTCTTCGGATGCATCGTTGCCCTGAAGCAACCAGGCCTTCACCGTGGTGGAGAAGCCACGCAGCGAGGCGAACAGCAGCGCGAACGACAGCACGACCAGGATCGCGCTGACAGCGACCTTGCCGAGCCCAAGCGCCGCACCGCCGTCTTGCACGAGGTGCACCACAGGCTTGGTGTAGGTCTTGGGGGAGACCCAGTCGAGCACGTCGAGCAGCCAGTCGGCAGACTGCGCGAGCTGGGCCACCGAGTGTGCCGAGGCGGCCGCGACCTTGTGGATCACCCCGAAGGGGATCTCCAAGGCGAGGAGGATGGCCGTCACCATCAGTGCGTTGAACAGCCCGTGCACCACCGCCGTGGACACGGCGCGGTGGAAGCCCGGGAGGCGCCGTTCGAAGAGCAGCGCCTTCAGGTCGCGAATGGGCTGCCCCGTGAGGGGCTTGATCTCGGACGCGAAGGCCACCAGCGACGAGGTGACCGAGGTGCCGAGGTTGGCGCCGTGCACCATGCCGATGGCGATGAGCAGCGGCAGGATGTCTTCCTGGGCGAGCACCACGGCCATCGACGTGACCGTCGACGACGACTGCACCAGGCTGGTGCCCAGCACGCCGACCACGAAGCTCACCAGCTCGGTGAAGCTGTCACCGTGCTCCTGGAGAAAGGCATCCACAGGCCCCTTGAACGCCGCCTTCATCCCGCTGCCGAGCATCGTGATCGACAGGAAGAACAGGTAGGCGAACAACAGCAGGCGACCGAGATACCGAAGCGTCGACACAGCGACTCCTCATCGCGGGCCGGCATCGTAATTCGACCCCGGTGACATTCCTGCAACAGCCGGGCAACGACCTCCTATGAACACCCTGCAGTTCCTCCATCCCGACGGGCGCACCGGCGGCAAGACCGACGACGGAAAGGTCGTGTGGGTGCGCGACGGTGTCGTCGGCGACACCCTGTCCGACGGCTCCGCGGCGCCCGACTCCCCCCACCGCCGTGCCCCCAGCTGCCCGGTCACCGACCGCTGCGGCGGCTGCGACCTCGACGTGTGGCGGCCCGTCGCCCGTCGTGAGGCGCTCGGTGCGATGGTCGCCCGGGCCTACCGCCACGACGGCGACGTGGCCGTGCACCCCTCCCCTCGCGACGCTGGGGTCCGGGCCCGCCTCAAGCTCGCCATCGACGGCGGGCGGGTGGGCTACCGGCAGGCGAGGTCCCACGAGCTGGTGCCCATCGAGGCCTGCGCCATCGGCCGGCCCGAGCTTCAGCCCGTCATCGCCCACCTCGACAGCGTCTCCCTGCCCGACGGCCTCGCCAGCGTCGAGCTGCGCAGCGACGGCACCCGCGTGATGCTCGCCTTCCGTCAGGCCGGCCGGCAGCGCGTCGAGCTGCCACAGCTGCCCTGGCCCGTAGCCCTCGACGGTCGCGCGGTGCAGGGCGACCCCACCCTGTGGCTCGAGGTGCTGGGGCATCGCCTCCGGGTGAGTCCCAACAGCTTCTACCAGGTCCACCTCGAGCAGAACCAGGTGCTCACCGCCCTCGTGCGTGACGCGGTGGCCGCGCGGTCCCCCGAGCGCATCCTCGACCTGTACGCCGGCATCGGCAACCTCACCGTGCCCCTCGCCGCCACCGGGGTGCCGGTCGTCGCCGTCGAGCTCGAGGGCCAGGCCACCTCCGACCTGCGCCACAACGCCGAGGGGCTGCCCATCACCGTGCGCACCGGCCGGGTGGAGCGCTTCGATCCGAGCACCGAGCCCTTCGATGCGGTGGTGTTGGACCCCCCTCGTGCCGGCGCAGGCTCTGTCGTCGACCGGGTGCTGCGCAACCGACCGCGGGTGATGGTGCACGTCGCCTGCGACCCGGTGGCGGGCGCCCGCGATGTCGCCCGGGCCCGCAAGGCCGGCTACCGCCTCGTGCAGCTCGACTGTGTCGACCTGTTCCCCCAGACCCACCACGTCGAGACCGTCGCGGTGCTCGAGCGGTGATCGGCTGGTGGCTGGCGGGCTGCGCGCTGAGGGGCGTCCCCCACTACGACAGCGTGACCTTCGAGCTGGAGGCACCGAGCGACGACGTGGTGGCGGTGCTGCCTGACTGGGTGCGACGCGACCTCGACCGCGGGCGCCTGGCGGCCCTGAGCGTCGAGGGCGAGCCGGTGCGCGTGGGCGAGCTGGGCGAGCTGGGCGAGGTCCCCACCCCCCTTCTGTATGCCGTGTTCTCCCTCAACAAAGGCTGGGCGCGGTCGGCGGAGCTCGACCTGTGGGTGCCCCACGACGGCCAGCGGTGGCCGGTCACGGTGCGCTTCGACGCGCGGCGCGCAGCGGATGTCGAGCTGGGCGAGCCGGCGACGGGCGGGCCCTGCTTGCCACCACCGACGGATCTACTGGTGGCGGGGGACCGCGCTTGGACCCCCGCGGAGGTGTGCGCCGTGGGGGCAGCGTGGGGGGCGCTGACCGAGGCCGAGCGCGCTCGGCTGCCAGGCCTCGTGCTGCGGCGGATGGCCACGAGCCGGCGGGCGCCCGGCCGCGAGCTGGCGTGGTTCGACCCCACCACCGAGCCGCCGGTCATCGACGTGTACGACCTGGCCTTCGCCGACACCGCCGCCTTCGTCGGGCCGGTGGACGCGCCGCTGCCGCTGGGGGCGCTCACGGTGGTGCACGAGATCGGCCATGCCCTGGCGGATGCTCCGCTGCGGGCGGCATGGCTCGGCGACGGCTTCGTCGAGGGGCGCGGCGGGCCGGTGATCGGCGCGTGGCGCGCGATGCAGCCAGGGCCAGGTCCCACCCCGTATGCGAACAAGAGCGCCCACGAAGCCTTTGCCGAGGCCTTTGCCCTGTACAAGCTCGACCCCGAGGCGCTGCAGCGCGCGATGCCTGAGGCGGTGGCGTTCTTCGCGGCGGGGGGGCACCTGCCGGCAGGCGGGTAGGTTGGCTGGGGAGGTGAGCCCTGTGGATGCTCTTCGTCGTCGCGGCCTCGGCCACTGAGATGCCCGACGTGTGGTCCTTGACGCGCCCGCTGCCCGAAGGCGTGCAGTTCTTCGCCTCGGTGCTGACGATGCCGAGCGAGCCGGTCGACTCCACCCTCGCCTTCGGCGCCGAGCGCCAGGGGCTGGTTCTCACCCCCACCGAGGCGTTGTTCCATGTCATCGACACCCCTCCGTCCGGCGGTCGCAAGGTGGCGGGCACGGTGATCGAGTGGTCGGTCGCGCGGCAGGATGTGCTGCGGGTCGAGGCCGACGACGAGGCGTGTCTGACGCTGGTGACCGCCACCGAGGAGCACCGGGCCTGCCTCGGGGCGATGCGACACCACCGCGCCGACGTGCTGGCGGCCGTGACGTCGTGGGCGCCTGCGCCGTCCGCTGCCGCCCAGGCCGTGGTGGCCGCTGCCGTGGAGGCGTCGGGGCTCGCCGACCCCCAAGCCCTCGAGCTGCGCTTCACCTTCCGCGGCACGCCCTACCGGCTGTGGCTGAGCGGCCGCCGGTCGGTCTACACGCGTGAGGTGGCCGTGCCGGGTGGAGGTGTGCGGGTCGATCGCTTGGATGGTTCGACGTTCACGTCGACGGTGGCGGGAGCCCCCGTGTCGCCCGCGGCGTCCGACGCGCTCCGGCGGTCGCTCAACTCCGTCGCCTACTTCGCGCTGCTCCCCCGGCCTCTGCAAGATGACGCGGTCATCGCCACCCTCCTCGGGCCTTCCACCCTGGGCGGCGAGGTGTGGGACACCATCGACGTGCGGTTTCGGGCAGAGGGGGGCGGTGACGACCACGACGACGTGTTCCGCTACTGGTTCCACCCCGAGACCCACCGCCTCGGCTACCTCGCCTACACCTTTGCCACGGGCGACGGCGGGG
>CBDUIC010000163.1:0-12644 GCA_965367245.1 uncultured bacterium
CCTCGCCGTACAGGCAGTCTTCGGTGACCGTGTTCCCGTCGTCGCAGGCCTCGCCCGCGTCGAGCTCGCCGTCGCCACAGTAGTCGGTCGCCCCGGCCACCTCGGCGCAGGTCGCGTCGCACACCGTGCACGAGGTCTCCCCGTACAGGCAGGCTTCGGTGACCGTGTTGCCGTCGTCGCAGCCCTCGTTGACCGGGTCGAACACGCCATCGCCGCACTCGCTCGTGGCGCCGGCCACCTCGGTGCAGTCGCTAGCGCACACCGTGCAGCTCGCCTCGCCGTACAGGCAGTCTTCGGTGACCGTGTTCCCGTCGTCGCAGGCCTCGCCAGCGTCGAGCTCGCCGTCGCCGCAGTAGTCGGTCGCTCCGGCCACCTCGTCGCAGGTGGCGTTGCACACCGTGCACGAGGTCTCCCCGTACAGGCAGTCTTCGGTGACCGTGTTGCCGTCGTCACAGCCCTCGTTGACCGGGTCGAACACGCCGTCGCCGCACTCGCTCGTCGCGCCGGCCACCTCGGTGCAGTCGGCCGCACACACCGTGCAGCTCGCGTCGCCGTAGGCGCAGTCTTCCGTCACTGTGTTGCCGTCGTCGCAGCCCTCGCCCGCGTCGAGCTCGCCGTCGCCGCAGTAGTCGGTCTCTCCGGCCGTCTCGTTGCAGGTGCCGTCGCACACCGTGCAGGAGGTCTCCCCGTACAGGCACTCCTCGGTGACCGCGTTGCCGTCGTCGCAGGTCTCGTTCACCGGGTCGATGAGCCCGTCGCCACACAGCGAGGTGGCGCCGGCCTGCTCGGTGCAGTCGCTCGCGCACACCGTGCAGCTCGCCTCCCCGAAGGCGCAGTCTTCCGTCACCGTGTTGCCGTCGTCGCAGCCCTCGCCCGGATCCTGGACGCCATCGCCGCAGAAGTCGGTCTCGCCCGGCACCTCGTCGCACGTGGCGTTGCACACCGTGCAGCTCGCCTCGCCGTACAGGCACTCCTCGGTGGTGGTGTTCCCGTCGTCACAGCCCTCGTTGACCGGATCGAACACCCCGTCGCCGCACACGCTCGTGGCCCCGGCGACCTCGGTGCAGTCGCTGGCACACACGGTGCAGCTCGCGTCGCCGTAGTCGCAGTCTTCCGTCACCGTGTTGCCGTCGTCGCAGCCCTCGCCCGGGTCGACCACCCCGTCGCCGCACACGTCGGTCTCTCCTGGGACCTCGTTGCAGCTCGCGTCGCACACCGTGCAGCTCGCCTCGCCGTACAGGCACTCCTCGGTGACCGTGTTGCCGTCGTCGCAGCCCTCGTTGACCGGGTCGAACACGCCATCGCCACACACGCTGGTGGCCCCCGACACCTCGACACAGCTCGCGTCGCACACCGTGCAGCTCGCATCGCCGTAGTCGCAGTCTTCCGTCACCGCGTTGCCGTCGTCGCACGTCTCCCCGTTCGAGCCGTCGATGACGCTGTCGCCGCAGTACGACACGTTGCCCGGCTCGTCGGTGCAGACGGCGCCACACACCGTGCAGCTCGTGTCGCCATAGGCACAGTCGTCGACCACGTCGTTGCCGTCGTCGCACGTCTCGCCGTTTGCTCCATCGATGACGCTGTCGCCGCAGTACGACGTGGCCCCGGGACCGGTCTCGCACGTCTCGTCGCACACCGTGCAGCTCGTCTCGCCGTACAGGCAGTCTTCCGTGACCGCGTTGCCGTCGTCGCACGACTCGCCGTAGACCAGATCGATGTCGCCATCGCCGCAGAGGAAGGTCTGACCCTGCACTTCCTGGCAGATGGCATTGCAGACCAGGCAGCTCTCCTCACCGTAGTCACACACCTCGGTGATCCGGTTGCTGTCGTCGCAGGTCTCGCCGTTGCTGGCATCGACGGCGCTGTCACCGCAGAAGGAGGTGGACCCAGCGACCTCCTCGCACACGCTGTCGCACACGGTGCACGACTCGGCGCCGTACGGGCAGGGCTCCGTGATGGTGTTGCCGTCGTCGCAAGCCTCGCCCGGATCGACAGTACCGTCTCCACAGGCAGCTTCGGCCGCCCCCGCCCACGACAGCGACAGCATACAGACCGCACCAAAAGCGGCAAAGCGACCCAATGACCACCCCATTTCGACCCCCTGACCACGGACAGCCCTACCGTGGCGCTACCATCCTACTACAGGCAGGCAGTACCAAGACGAATGTTTTTCGACACAGCGCCCGCCCACCGGCGGAAGGCTACGTTGCCCCATGATCCCCCTCCTCCTCGCCGCCCTCGCCTGCACCTCGCCGCCCGACACCCAGCGACGACCACTGCAGGGCAGCAGTCCGTCCACGCCCTCACCCTCGACCGTGCCCGCACCAGCCCCCACGCCGGCTCCCACCACCTCGCCGGCCCCCACCACCTCGCCCCCTCCGGCCGACCTCGTCCTGGTCGAGGGCCACGTGCTCACCATGGATTCCACCCTCCCGGTCGCCACCGCCCTCGCCGTCACCGACGGCAGCATCGTCTACGTCGGCGACGACCTCGGCGTGCAGGCCTACATCGGGGCCACCACCCAGGTCACCGAGCTCGACGGCCTCACCGTGCTGCCGGGGCTGCACGACAGCCACATCCACCTGCTCGAGGCCTTCCACCCTGCGGCCGGCACCTGCATCGTGCCCACCTACGTGCCCCTGTTTCGCCTGGTTGACGACATCGCGGCCTGCGCCCCCGACCAGATCGGCACCGAGTAGGTGCTGGGCTGGGGCTTCTCCATCTTCGATGCCCTGTACGAGCCCGATCCCAAGCGCCTCCTCGACCAGGCCGTTCCCGACCGCCCCGTCGCCATCATGGAGGTGACCAGCCACGCCGCCTGGGTCAACAGCGCTGGCTTCGACCTTCACATCCACGCCATCGGCGACCGCGGCGTGCGCGAGGCCCTCGACGCCATCGAGGCCGCCGGGGCCGCCCCCCGCCCCGCACGCCACCGCCTCACCCACCTCGAGTGGGTGCACCCCGACGACGTGCCCCGCTTCGCCGCCCTGGGGGTCACCGCCGACCTGCAGATGTCGGCGTGGTGGGTGCAGCCGCCCTACCTCGACGACAGCGCCTTCTTCGTCGGCGACGCCCGGGCCCGCGAGCGGCAGTGGCCCCTGCGGGCGCTGTGGGACAGCGGGGCCAACGTGGTGCTGTCGAGCGACTACGACGTAGGCGACCTGTCGCCCTTTGCCGGCATGGCCCGGGCCATCGATCGCGGCGACGAGAGCCTGCCCGACGTGCAGGCGGCGCTAGAGGCCTACACGATCAACGCCGCCTACCTGCTGCGGCAGGAGGAGCTCGTGGGCTCTCTGGAGGCAGGCAAGCGGGCCGACCTGGTCGTGGTCGACCGCGACCCGCTCACCACCAGCGAGCTGGCGACGACACAGGTGCTGTGGACCGTTCTCGATGGGCGCGAGGTGCACCGGGCCGACGGCTTCGTGCCGTAGGCCCGGCGCGCCTGCGAGCGCAGATCAGCCGAGGTTCTTCGAAGCGAAGTCCCAGTTGACCAGCTTCCACCACGCGCCGATGTAGTCGGGGCGGGCGTTGCGGTAGTCGATGTAGTAGGCGTGCTCCCACACATCGCAGGTGAGCAGCGGCGTCTGGCCGTGCGCCACGGGGGTGTCGGCGTCGTGGGTGCCGACCACAGCGAGGCTGCCGTCGCTGTTCTTGACGAGCCAGGCCCAGCCGCTGCCGAAGTGGCCACCGGCCGCCTTGGTGAAGGCATCCTGGAAGGCATCGAAGCTGCCGAAGCTCTTGTCGATGGCCGCCGCGAGGGCTCCGCTGGGCTTGCCGCCGCCGTTGGGGGACAGGCTCTTCCAGTAGAAGCTGTGGTTGAAGTGCTGGGCAGCGTTGTTGAACACGCCCTGCTTGCCGTCGGCCTTGGCCTTGTTGATCAGGTCGACCAGCGACAGGTTGGCGTAGTCGGTGCCCTCGATCGCGGCGTTGAGCTTCTTGACGTAGCCCGCATGGTGCTTGCCGTGGTGAAAGGACAGCGTCTCGGCCGAGATGTGAGGGGCCAGCGCGTCGTTGCTGTACGGAAGGGACGGGTGGTCGTGAGCCATGGGAGATCCTCCGATCATCGAGGTGGAGGGCGGCCGTATCGTGGCCGCAGGCAACGTGCGAGCCCTACCCGAGCGAAGGCTCGACGGGCTGGTTCATCGCGCACCGCGTGCTGTACGATCGGCAAGGTCTTCCGGCTTCGCTGAGATGGGTGGTGGGTGACAAGCCGCCTACACTCTACGAACACACGGAGGTCGTGATGAAGTGGATGGCAGTGTTGGCGAACTTCTTCTTTCCTGGGCTCGGCTACCTCATCGCGGTGCCCCACAAGCGAGTGCAGGGTGCGATCTGGCTGATCGCCGCGCTGGGCTTCACCTATGTCGAGCAGGTGGCCCTCGGTCCGACGAGCCCGGCCTTCTGGCCGATGTTCGTGAGCGTGTTCGTGCTCAACACCGCCTTCGCCTACGACGCCTTCGTCGAGGTGGGGCAGCTCGAGGCGGCCACCGCGTGAACGACCCGCTGTCCCAGCTGTTGCGGGTCGCAGGCGTGCGGGGGTCGTTGATCCGCCGCGCCCGCCTGGGTGCGCCCTTCGGCGTGCGGGCCCCCGACCAGCCGCGGGCGGTGTTCCACGTTCCGGTGCGAGGCTCCTTCTTCCTCGAGGCCGCAGGCGAGTGGCACGAGGTGGGCCCAGGTCAGATCGTCGTCGTTCCCCGCGGCACGGCGCACACCATCGCCCACGAGCCTGGCGCCTCCACCCAGCCTATCGGGGGCTTTCCCGTCGTGCAGGCGCCCGGTGCGGGTCGCGCCCTCAGCGTGATGACCGACCACCGCGACCCCAGCGACCTCGAGCTGCTGTGCGGCTTCTTCCACCTCGGCGCCCCCGCCGACCGGTGGCTCCTCGACCCTCTGCCCGACGCCTTCGTCATCGACGGCGGCGGCCCGGCGACGCGCTTCGTGCAGTCCACCCTCCTCCTGCTCGAAGACGAGCTGAGCCGCGCAGGCCTCGGCTCGACCCTGGTGTCGGACCGCCTGGTCGAGGTCCTCGTCATCCACCTCCTCCGCGGCTGGGCGGCCGACCGCCAGGAGCTCCGCGGCTGGCTTGGTGCGATGCGCGAGCCCGGCCTGGCCCGGGTGCTGTCCGCCGTGCACGACGACATCCAGCGCGACTGGTCGCTGCAGCACATGGCGAAGCGAGCAGGGATGTCGCGCACGCGCTTCGTCGAGCGCTTCCGTGCTCAGGTGGGGACCGCCCCCGGGCAGTTCGTCACCGACTGGCGGATGGCCGTCGCCCGCCGCGCCCTCCGTGATGGCGCGAGTGTGACCGCCGCCGCCGAGCGCGCCGGCTATGCGAGTGAGGCGAGCTTCTCTCGGGCCTTCAAGCGCTCAGTGGGGCTGTCGCCCGGAGCCTGGCGCGGCCAGGCCTGATCAAGGCTCCAGCAGTGGGTCGAGGTCGCTGCCCCGGGCCGCCGCCTGCTTCGCCGCCGCCGCCGCCTTCTCCCGCAGCTTGTCTTTCTTGCTCTTGCGCTTGCCCTTGGTCGGTGGCGGCCCCTTGACCCGCTTCGGCGGCGCCCCCGACAGCGCGAAGCCCTCGACCGTCTCGCGCCCGAGCCGCCCTCCCCGTCGCTTCTCGATGAGCCGCATGTGGGCCTCGCTGGCGTGGTCCACGAAGGTCACGGCCATCCCACCGGCCCCCGCCCTCGCCGTGCGCCCCACGCGGTGGGTGTAGGTCTGGGGTGAGCGCGGCAGGTCGAACTGCACCACGACCCGCACCCGCGGGATGTCGAGGCCTCGCGCCGCCAGATCGGTGGCCACCAGCACGTCGATCTCCCCTGACTGCAGCTCTGCCAGCACGGCCATGCGGTCGTCCTGGTCCATCCCACCATGGAGCGCCTCCACCCGATGCCCAGCGTCGTACAGCTTGTGGGCCAGGTTCTCCGCCGCGCGCTTCGTGGCCACGAACACCAGGGTCGGCCCCCAGCCCTCCGCTTCGTGCAGGCGCTGCAGCAGCAGCCGCCGTCGATCTCGGTCGACTTGGATCACGCGCTCCACCAGCGTCGCTTCCTCGGCCCCCACCCGCAGCACCGTCGCCTCGCGGAGCACCCCCTCGCAGCGCCCCAGCAGCTCGGCGGACAGCGTCGCAGACACCACTACGGTCTGGCGCGCCGCGGGCACCGCGTCGAGCACCGCCTGCAGCGCCTCGCGAAAGCCCTCGCTCAGCAACTTGTCGGCTTCATCGAGCACCAGCGCGTGCAGCGCGCCCACCACCAGGTCGCCGCGGGCCACGAGGTCCAACAGCCGACCCGGTGTCGCCACCACCACCTCGGCCCCCGAGCGCAGGGCCACGATCTGCCCCTCCACCGGCTCTCCCCCGAACAGCGCCACCACCTTCGGCGGCAGCGGGTCGTGGGTCACCAGCCGCTTACACACCGCAGCGACCTGCAGCGCCAGCTCTCGGGTGGGGACCACGATCAAGACCCGCACGGCTCCCCGCTCGGAGGCCAGCAGCCGCTGCAGCAGCGGCAGCGCGTAGGCCACCGTCTTGCCCGAGCCCGTCGGCGCCTCCATCGCCACATCGGCGCCCGCAGCGACCGCCGGGATCGCGAGCTGCTGAACCGGCGTGGGGGCGTCGAAGCCGAGGCGGGCGAGCCCGCGGAGCAGGGTGTCGGGCAGCTCGAGGGAGGCAAAGGTCGTCATGCACCACCAGGTGGTCGGGCCCCAGCGCGGGACCGCCCGGGCCCCTATCCCCTTGGCGAGGAGGCCCGCCGCTCCCCGGGCCGCCTACTCCTCTGCTCCGCGACGCGTGAGCGGCGGTGGTAGCCTGAGCCCATGCTGTGGTGCGTGCTACCCCTCCTCGCCTTCGCCGGCGAGCCCGACCCCGAGCCCGACCTGGTGCAGATCCCCGTCGGGAAGTCGGCCCTGGTGCAGCTGCCTGCGCCGGCCCGGGCCGTCTCGGTGACCGACGAGGCCGTGGTGCGGCCCCACAAGCTGTCCGCTACGCTGTGGCAGCTGCAGGGGCTGAAGGTCGGGTCCACCGATGTCGTCATCGTGCACGCCGACCACGAGGTCGAGGCCCTCGACCTCGAGGTGCTTCGCGACGTGACGCAGCTGGAGCGCGCCATCGAGCGTGCCGTGCGCACCGAGCCCTGAACCCCATCCGCCGAGTCGAGCCATGTTCCTCTTCGTCAGCCTCGCCCTCGCCGCCTCCCCTCTCGACGTCGACCTCAGCGCCGCCGAGAAGGCCGAGCTCACCTCGGGCTCGGTGGTGGTTCGCGCCCCCACCGACAGCGGGCTCATCGTCGGTGCCGTCGACATCCCCGCGACCACCGCCCAGGTGATGAAGGCGGTGATGGACTTCGAGGCCCGCGTGGAGTCGGTGGGCGCCATCTCCGCCATCGAGGTCTACGCCCCCGACACCGATCCCGGCGGCCTGGGCGCCAAGTTCACCCTGTCGATCCTCGGCAGCGAGATCATCTACTACATCCGCTACGACGTCGACGCCGAGGGCTGCAACTTCACCCTCGACAAGGCGCGGGAGAACGGCATCGCCGCCACCGAGGGCGGCTACTGGACCTACCCCGCCGGCGACAAGGTGCGGCTGGTGTACTGGAGCACCACCGACACCGGGCGCAGCGTGCCCGGCTTCATCCGCAACTCGCTGTCGGTGCGGTCGTTCCGCAACCAGCTGCACGCCATGCGCGATCTCGCGCCCAAGAAGTAGGGCCGATGCTGCTCATCTGGCGGGGCGAGCCGGTCACGCTGACCCTGCTGTCGTCGGGGGGGTAGGTCGAGAGCCCGGTCGTGACCAACCCGCCGCCAGGGTCACCCCGAACAACAGCGCCATGGCTGCCACCAGGTGCCCTTGGGGCCCACCAGGGGTCGCCGCGGCGAAGCCCACCCCCATCACCCCCACGAACACGGCCCCAGCGGTGTCTTGCCAGCGCGGCGGCGCGAAGATCGCCCCCTTCCGCCGCAGCCATCCGGCCACGGCCCCCACCGCCAGGAACGCGGCCCCATAGGTTGCTGCCGCCGCGCCCCACCGCAGCGAGCCCATCAGCGACACCCAGCCCGCCGCCATCAGCAGGTAGCCGGCGTAGGCCACCCACCCCATGCGCCGCGGCCCCGCCACGAGGAGGCCCGGCAACGCGAGCGCCGCCAGCGGCAGCCCACACACCAGCGCCGCCATGCGCAGCGACAGCAGGGCCACCTCCACGACGCCCGTGTCGAGCCGGTCGAGCTTCGGAGCCTTCCCCAGCCGCTCCTCCTCGATGCGAGCCCCCAGTCGCGTAGCGTCGGTCGCGGGCAGCGCACGGTCGCGATGCCCCAGCACCACCACCACCTCCTCCTGGGCCGGGAGCCACGACAGGTAGCTGCTGTAGCCGTGGGGACTCAGCGCGCCGTTGTGCCACACCACCCCGCCCTCGTCGGCGCCCTCGTGGATCACGCCCATCGCATAGTCGTCGTGCTCGGCGGTCGTCCACGCCTCATAGCTGCTCGGCGACAGCAGCTCGCCCTGGTGCAGCGCCTGCGTCCACCGCGCCAGATCGCGACCCGTCGACCACATCCCCCCTGACGCCCCCAGAGGTGCCATCTGCTGTGGGCCGAGCCCCGCCCACCGACCGGCGTCGAGCCAAGCCCCCATCATCAGCTCGCCCCGCTGCAGCCGGGCCTCCACCGCGGGGAACGTGGCCAGCCCCAGCCCCGTGTCGTGCAGCTCCAGCGGGTCGAGCACCTGGCGACGAAGCGCGTCGGCCAGCGGCATCCCGGCTACTTCGGCCACCAGCAGCCCCGCCAGATCGTAGCCGGCGTTGCTGTACAGGTGTCGCTCTCCCGGAACGAAGAGCAGGCCAGCGTCGGCGAGGTCGGCCAGGTAGGCCCTGCCGAGGGCAGAGTCGTCCAGGTGGCCGGGCTCGTCGCCAGGGGCCCACACGCCGCGGGGCACGCCACACGTCGCTCGCAGCAGGCGCTGCACCGTGCACGCCTCGCCCTGCAGCGTCCACGCATCGTCGGGCACGTCGGCGAAGTAGGTCGCCACGGGTGCGTCGAGGGCCAGCTTGCCTTCGTCGACGAGGGTGAGGGCGGCGACGGCGGTGAACTGCTTCGACAGCGAGCCGATGAAGAACACCGCGTCGGCGTCGTGGGTGCCAGCTTGCTCGCGCAGCCCGTCGGGCCCCCACACCGAGACGTGGCCCGAGAAGTGCTGCTGCACCGAGGGGTGTTCCATCGCAGCGGGTGGGGACGCAAGGGCGGCCGTCAAGATCGTGATCATGGCGCATCGTACGCCACGATCAGGCCAAGCGGTCCCCCGTCGTCGCATCGAACCGGTGGACCACGCCCACCGGCCCGTCAGACCCCAGGCGTCCCTCGAAACGTGAACGCTCTACCCCGGGGATGCACCGCTACGTTGGGACACCAGCCAGCATGGGAGGGGGGCGTGCCGACCTGGCTGTGGCTGACGAGCGCGCTTGCGAGCCTGCCCGCCGGATCTCCGACCGTCTGCGCCACCCTGCGGCAGCTCCCCGGAGCCCCTCCGCTGCAGCGCCTGCCCGTCCACCCGCCCTACGGCGGCATCCAGCGCAGAGAGCTGCGCGACCCATTCGAAGTCCCCCACCATGCGCTGTCGGAGCACTTCGCCGTGCACTGGGGCGAGGGAGGCTGGGTCACCGAGACCGAGGTCGACCAGCTGCTCGATGCTCTCGAGCACGCGTGGCACGTGCAGATCGACCAGCTCGGCCACCCCGAGCCAGCGACGAGCCACCAGTACTACCTCAACGTGTACATCGGCGACTCGGGCGACGGTGCTCCCGCGTCGGACGGCGCCGATGGCTACTACCGCTCCGATGCCGACGGCTTCCCCATGATGGTGATGGCAGCCACCACCCTGAACCACCCGGCCAAGGCCGACCACACCGCAGCCCACGAGTTCTACCACGTCATCCAGGACACCCTCGACCGCTACCCGTCGTCGGGGTCCGGCGCCTGGTTCTGGGAGGCCACGGCAGAGTGGGCGGCCATCCACACCGACCCGACCAACGCCATCGGAGGTAGCCTCGCGTACGCCTACGCCCTGCAGCCCGACCGCTCCCTGAGCTACTTCGCTTCGGTCGGGGCCACCGACCTGCAGGCCTCCTACGCCTACGGCGCCGTCCTGTTCGCCCTCGACCTCGACCGTGCCACCGGGGGCACCGATCTGGTCCGCGACGCCTGGCTCGACGACGGCTTCCGCCCCGACCCCCTCGACGTCATCCAGCAGCTGCTCGACGACCGGGAGCTGGCCTTCGACGACGTGTTTCTCGACCACATCGCCGCCGTCACCCGGTGGGACTACGACCAGGGTGAGCGCTTCGCGCAGGGTGTCTCCGACGCCGAGGCCCGCTACCCGGGCACCTCCACGGTCTACGCCGTGCACGGCAGCGGCGGCACCGACGGGCGCATCGCCGTGCCTGGCGCCGCAGCGCCCATGCGCCATGGCTACGCCGTGATCGAGGTCCACCTACCCCGAGACGGTGTGTGGGCCGTCACCCTCGAGGCAGAGCCCGTCGGCAGCGAAGGTACGACGTCGGCCTTGGTCGCCCGGGTCGGCGTGGTGGAGAGCGGGGTCCTCACCCAGCACCCACTGCCCATGGGCGCCAAGGGCCTCGTGGGTGAGGTCGAGGTCGACGTGCAAGGGGCCGACACCGTCTACCTGTTCGTCGGGGCGGTGCCCCCAGACCTCGACGCCACGCGGGTCGACGCCGAGCGCTTCCCCTTCACCTACGCCCTCGTTCCCGACGGAGGCGAGCCCAGCACCGAGCCTTCCTCGACCACGGCACCCGACGACGACGGGCAGGGTGCGACCACCGACCCGACGGGGGCCAGGGATGGCTGCGGCTGCCACACGGCCATGGGGGGCATCACGGGCGAGTGGCTGCTGCTGCTGGGCCTCATCGGGCGGAGGCGACGCGCTCCCCCGTCGTCGCATCGAACCGGTGGACCACGCCCACCGCCCAGTGCACGGTGTCGCCCACCGCCAGCGTGACCGGCTCCTTGACCACCGCCATCAGCGAGTGCTCGCCGATCGTGCAGTGCACCAGGGCCTCGGCCCCCAGCGACTCCACCACGTCGACCGTCGCCGCCAGCCCCTCGTCGGCCAGGGCCAGATCGGTCGGCCGCACGCCCAGGGTCAGCGTGCCCTCCACCCCCGGCACCACCTCGTCGGTGCCCTCCACCTTGCCGTCGACCACCGGCAGCAGGTTCATCGACGGCGAGCCGATGAACTGCGCCACGAAGGTGTTGGCCGGCGTGTCGAACAGCTCTCGCGGGGTGCCGGCCTGCTGCACCACCCCGGCCTCCAGCACCAGGATCCGGTCGGCCAGCGTGAGCGCCTCGACCTGATCGTGGGTGACGTGCACGATGGTAGCGCCCAGCGTGCGGTGCAGCTTCTTGAGCTCGACCCGCATCTGGTGGCGCAGGCTCGCGTCGAGGTTCGACAGCGGCTCGTCGAACAGGAACACACTGGGCCGGCGCACGATGGCTCGGCCCATAGCGACCCGCTGCCGCTGCCCGCCGGATAGCTGGCCGGGGGTGCGGTCGAGGAGGTCGGCGAGACCCAGCAGCGACGACACCTCGGCCACCGCCGCGTCGACCTCCGCCTGGGGCTTGCGCTGGATGCGCAGCGGAAAGGCGATGTTCTCTCGCACCGTCATGTGGGGGTACAGCGCGTAGCTCTGGAACACCATCGCGATGTCGCGTTCCTTGGGCGGCGCCTCGTTGACCCGCCTCCCACCGATACGCAGCTCGCCGCCGGTGATCTCCTCCAGCCCGGCGATGCAGCGCAGCAGCGTGCTCTTGCCGCAGCCGGAGGGCCCGACGAGGATCAGGTATTCCCCGTCGTCGACCTCGAGATCGACCCCGTGGAGGACCTTGGTGTCGCCGTAGCTCTTCTGGATGCCGTCGAACCCGAGGGTGGCCATGCGCTACTGCCCGTCGACGAACAGCTGCAGGGGCAGGTCGACCCGGGCGGCCCAGGCGTTCTCGGCGTGCGGCGCATCGGGGTCGTGCCAGTGGAACAGCGTGTCTTCCCACACGAAGCCGCTGGCGGCCAGCGCATCCACGAACTGCCGCGACTCACAGAAGTTGTCGGAGCTGTCGGGGTCGTCTTCGGGGAAGCCGTCGCCGTCGAGGTCGAGGCAGGCGCCGTCGGGGCCTGCGGAGCCCCCAGAGTCGACGTAGACCCGGATGTCGGCGGGGGGCGAGGCGAGCCACTGCTCCTCCATCGTCACCTCGGAGCGCTCGAAGCGGCCCCAGCCCAGGGTGCCCGAAAGGGAGGCCACGAAGTCGTACTCGCCAGGGTAGGCCCACGCGATGTGCAGGCTGATCAGCCCGCCCAGCGAGCTGCCCATCACCCCGTCGTGGCCGGTGCTTCCGTAGGTGGACTCGATGTGGGGCCGCACCGTCTCGTGGACCAGGGCCGCATAGGCGTCGCCCTCGCCGACGATGTCGTAGCCGAGGACCGAGTCGTCGACGTGGGTGTACTCGCTCATCCGATCGACGGTGTTGTCGATGCCGACCACCAGCATGTCGCCGTCGACCTGGGCCAGCGCATCCTGCATCCGCCAGCCGCCCCAGATGCTCACCGGGTCGAACAGGTTCTGCCCGTCGTGGGCGTAGAGCACCGGCCAGGG
>CBDUIC010000164.1:0-12586 GCA_965367245.1 uncultured bacterium
CCGATACGGACACCGACACCGACACGGACACCGACACCGACACCGACACCGACACTGACACCGGGGACACCGCGACCACCGGCGACACCGGCTGCACCGACCTCGATGGAGACGGCGTCACCGTCTGCGAGGGCGACTGCGACGACACCAGCGCTCAGTTCAAGCCTGGCAACCCGGATCCCGTAGGCGACGGCCACGACACCAACTGCGATGGCGTCGACGGCATCGCCCCCCCCGACACCGGCGACAGCACCGACACCGGCGGGCCCTGACCCTACCCGCGGGGGCGTGGCAGCCCGGCGACCCGCTCCTTGTCGCGCGGGCCGACCAGATCGATCATCGTGCCGCGCCGCCCCGCTCGCGCCGTGCGCCCTGCGCGATGCAGGTAGCGCGCTCGCTCCCGGGGCAGGAACACGTTGACCACCCGCTCCACGTGCTCGATGTCGAGCCCGCGACCGCCGAGATCCGTCGTCAGCAGCACGCCCACCTCCCCCTCCCGGAAGCGAGCCAGGTTGGCGCGGCGCTCCACGCGGTCGAGCTCTCCCCGGTAGACGACGAAGGCGTAGCCCCGCTCGTCGAGCCAGCCCGCCACCAGATCGCACTGCTCACGGCTGTTCACGAACAGGATCGTGCTCTCCCCGGGTGCCTCGTCGAGGACGCCGCCCAGCGCCTCCAGCCGCCCCCCCTGCCGCACAGCCCGACGCTCGACCGACAGCGTGGGCACCAGCGCCTCGCTCCCCGCCGTCTGCACCCGGACCGGTGGCTGCACGAACAGCGCTGAGACCGCCGCCTCCAGCGCATCGGGCAGCGTCGCCGACACCATGACCAGCTGCACCTCGGTGGGCGCTTCCCCCAGCAGCCGACGGGCGACGGGCACGAAGCCCGGGTCGAGCAGCTCGTCGGCCTCGTCGAAGACCAGCGTGCGCAGGTCATCGAGGCGGAGCTGCCCCCCATCGAGGAGCTGCGTGAGCCGCCCCGGGGTCGCCACGAGCACCTCGAAGCGCCCGCTCACGTTCTCGCGCACCACCTTCTTGCGGGACCCACCCAGCGCCGTGCGGATCCGCAGGCGAGTGTCGTGGGTGAACTGCTTGAGCGCCTTGCTCACCTGCTCGCCGAGCTCCCGCCCCGGAACGACCACCACGCCCCGCGGCCGCCCCTCGTCCTGCACCGACGATCCGTCGAGCTCGAGGCGCTTGAGCCGGTCGAGCAGCGGCAAGCCGTAGGCCAGGGTCTTGCCACTCCCCGTCTCAGCCACGGCGACGACGCTGTGGCCCTCGAGCAGAGCCGGTAGCGAAGCCGCCTGTACGGGCGTAGGCGCCGTGAAGCCGACCGCCTCGAGGGTCTGGAGCAACGACGGAAGGAGCGGCACATCGGGGAAGCGCGCGACGGTTCTCATGTGATACCTTAGGGGAGGTGTTGACATCGCAACGCCTTCCGCCGCGACCCGCCTCTCTGGAGCCCCCTATGCCGAAGCAGCTGCCCGACGCCCCCGAGGACACCCGCCAGCTCTCCGAACGCACCGAAGGCGACGGCTACGACACCCAGGTCGCGCGCTTCTTTGGCGCCGACGTGCCCCCCGAAGAAGACGGCGACACGCTCATCGAGTCCGCCGACCTGGGCCGCACCGCTCGAGAGCGGGCGCGGGATCGGGCCCGTGAGCTGCGCAAGCCCAGGCCCCTCGGCAGCCTGTAGGTCGGCAGCCAGGGCCGCGATAGCCTGCTGCATGTTCGGTCCCGATGGCCCCGCCCTGCACCAGCTCCTTCGCCAGGCGCTCTCCTCCACCGAGCGGGGCTACGATCTGCTGGCGCCGCGCTTCGACGCCACCCCCTTCCGCACCCCCGACGAGCTGCTCCGCCAGGTCGAGAGCGTCATCGGCGCCGGCGGAACCCCTCGTCGCGGCCTCGATCTGTGCTGCGGCACCGGGGCGGGTCTGGCGATGCTGGCCCGGGTGTGCGCCGACGAGGTGGTCGGCCTCGACAGCAGCCAGGGCATGCTCGACGAAGCCGCTCGACGACTGGCCGACCTGCCCGGCGCCCCCGCTCGCCTGGTGCGCGGCGACGCCCTGAGGTCCCCCTTCCAGGGAGGCTTCGACGTGGTCACCTGCTTCGGAGCCTTCGGGCACATCCGTGAGCACGAGCAGCCCGCGCTGCTCCGCTCGGTCCGCCGCGCCATGGCCCCCGACGGGCGCTTCGTCTTCCTCACGGGCTATGCCCTGGGGCCCCATCGCCCGGCCTGGTGGCTGCTGCGCGGCTTCAACGCCGCCATGCACGTGCGCAACCGCGTGGTCCGCCCTCCCTTCCACATGTACTACCTGAACTTCACCGTTCCCGACATCGTGCCTCGCTTCGAAGCGGCGGGGATGCGCCTGGTGCTGCATCCGGCGACCTGGCACCGCCGCTCCTTCGTCATCGGCGTGGCCACTCCTGCATGAGCCGCCCCTTCCACGGCTACCGGGTCGCGGCGGTGGCTGCCCTCGCGTTCACCGCCACCGCCCCCGGCCAGACCTTCCTGGTCAGCCAGCTCAACGTGCACCTGCGCAGCGAGCTCGGCCTGGGCGAGACGGCCCTCGCCTCCGCCTACATGGTCGCCACCGTGTCGGCTGCCCTGCCGCTGGTGTTCGTCGGTCGCATGACCGACCGCTACGGCCCCCGCCGGGCCCTGATCGCGCTGGGGGTGGCCTTCGCCGCGGCCTGCATGTTGTTCGGGGCCGGCGCCCGCGGGCTGTTCACCGTCACCCTCGGCTTCTTCGCCCTGCGCTTTCTCGGCCAGGGATCGCTGTCGCTGGTGAGCAGCCACGCCCTCGCGCTGTGGTTCCACCGCCGCCTCGGATGGATCAACGGCGCCAAGACGGTCGCGGTGTTCGCGCTGTGGGCCCTGCTCCCACCGGCGGTGCTGGCCGGCATCGAGGCCTTCGGATGGAGGTGGACCTGGGCTGCGCTGGGCCTGGGGGTGTTCGCCCTGGTCGTGCCGGCGGCAGCGGTGGCGATGGTCGACACCCCCGAGGAGGCCGGCCAGCGCGTCGACGGCGACGCCGCGAACGACGAAGTCCACCAGGAGGAGGCTGCGTTCACCCTCGCGCAGGCCCGAGGCACGCCCACCTACCGGGTGCTCGCCGCCGCCTCGGTCCTCGGCCCCCTCATCGGGACGGCGCTGCTGTTCTGCCTGCAGCCCATGGCCCAGCAGGCCCACCTCCCCCTGGAGGTCGCCGCCTGGGCCGCCTCGTCGTGGTCGTGGACCATGGCCTTGATGGCGCTCCCCAGCGGCTGGTGGGTCGACCGCGCGCCGCCGCAGCGAACCCTCCCCCTGGCTGTGGTGGGGCTAGGGCTGGCGACGGCCTGGTTCCTGGTGGCCTCGACCCCTGCGGGCTTCGTGGGAGGGATGATCGCCTACGCCACCAGCCAGGCGATCCTCGGTGCCGCCACCGCCACCGCCCTCGCCCGCCGCTTCGGGCGCGCCCACCACGGCGCGATCCGAGCGTCGGTCACGCGCATGGCCGTCGTCGGTACGGGGCTGGGGCCCGTGCTCCTCGGCGGGTCGAGCGAGGCCCTCGGCGGCTATGGGCCCGCCCTCGCTGGGCTGGCCGTCGTCTGCCTGCCCCTCGCCCTCGCCGCGTGGCGGCTCCCCCCCGACCACCAGGCTCCCTGAGCGGACCCATTGGCCGACCTGGCGGCACCTGTGTATCCAGCGTCTCGGAGGTCCCCATGCAGAGCACCGTCACCCTCACCGAGGGCATGCGCTTCGACAGCACCATCGAGCAGCACCACCTCACCATCGATGCCAAGGCCGAGCACGGCGGCGTCGATGCCGGCCCCAGCCCCAAGGCGCTGATGCTCACCTCGCTGGCCGGCTGCGCCGCGATGGACGTCATCAGCATCCTCCGCAAGATGCGCGCCGAGCCAACGAGCCTGGCAATCACTGCGTCGGCCGAGCTCACCGAGCAGCACCCCAAGGTGTTCCGCGACATGACGGTGCGCGTGGTGGCCACCGGCGGCATCCCCACCAAGAAGCTGTGGCGCGCCGTGGCGCTGTCGCGGGATCAGTACTGTGGCGTCGCCGCCATGCTCAAGGCCCACGCCCCGATCCGCTACGAGGTCGTGCTCGACGGCGAGGTCGTGCCCGAGCCGGTGGCCGGCTAGCTGCCGCGGTAGGTGCTGTAGCCGAAGGGGCTGATGAGCAGGGGCACGTGGTAGTGCCCGCCCGCCTCGCGGATCTGGAAGACCACGCGCACCACGGGGTAGAAGCCCTCGGTGCCGATCGACGCGAAGTAGGCATCGGTGTCGAAGGTCATGCGGTAGGTGGCAGCCCTCAGCTCCAGCCCGTCGGTGAAGCCCGGCACCCGGCCGTCGTCGTTGGTCGTGGCGCGCCGGAGGCTACGCCAGCCGTCTTCCGTGAGCTGCTCCAGCTCCACGGGGAGCCCGGCCGCCGGAAGGCCCCGGGCGGTGTCGAGGGCGTGGGTGGTGATGGGTGAGCTCACAGCTTCTCCATGCGCAGGTGGGTGATCTTCGCCTGCTCGCCGGCTGCGATCCGTAGCTCTGCGGCCGGCTCGTTGTCGAGGCGCTCGCGGAGCATTCCGAGCATCTCGGCCGCCGACTTGCCGCTGGCGCAGACGATGAACAGGAAGCCGAAGCGCTCGTCGTAGGCGCGATTGCCCTCGGCGAGGGCCTCGAGCACCGCATCGTCGGCACCGGCCACGCCCGCCTGCTCCCCCTCCGACCACGTGGCCGTGGCCCCGAACTTCTCTCGCAGCGCCTCGACGTCGGCGCCGATGCGCGGATGGTGGGTGAAGGCCTCGAGCCAGTCGCCATCCGCGAGCTCCCACCACAGGTGGTCGGCGAGGCCGTGGAGCTCCACGTCGCTGCCGAAGGGGCCGTGGGCGGCCATGCGATCGGCCCAGCGGGTGCTGCCGCAGCAGCGGAAGAAGGCCTGCCGACGCTCGGCGTCGCTCATGGCGTTCAGGCGCCCCACCACGCTGTCGTCGGCCACGGTGGGCTGGGCCGCCACCCCGTGCAGGCGCATCCGGGCCACCCCGCCGCAGGGGTGGATGACGAGCTTGACGTGGGTGTAGGGCCCCGCTTCGACCGGGAAGCGATGCTCGGCGTGAGCCCGCAGCTTGACCCGCTCCACGATGGGCTCCCAGCGCTTCGCGTACCGCAGCAGCGAGGCGTGGGGCGCGTCGGGCCACCACAGGCCGTACACCGAGGCGCGGTCGGGGTAGTTGCCCTTGAAGTGGGTGGTGTGCAGCACCACCTCGTCGATGGCTCCGGCGACCCCCAGCTCGGTGACGATCCAGTCGGCGCCGTCGTCGCGGCGGCGGCGCGTCTCCCAGCCCTTGCCCATGTGCGCCGGCATGCCCGGCGCGATCAGGTTGGTCATCGGCGAGAAGAACATGTCGGAGCAGCCCACGGGCCGCCCCCCACTCGTGGCCGCCGCGAGGTCGATCCGCCCCTGGTCGGACCGTCGCAGGGCCTTGCCGAGGACGCGAAGCCGCGCGACCCCGCCGTCGGGCAGCATGTGCAGGCGCACGTGGGTGAGGGGCCGTGGGTGGGCCACGGCGAACAGGTTGTGGCTGCCTCGCTGCAGCGGCACCTGGCCGGTGAGGGGCTCCCACTCGACCTCGTCGCGAAGCTGCTCCACCGTGGGGTCGCCCTCGACGAAGGCTCCGTCGACCGCACCGAAGGGCGGGTGGTTGCCCATGAAGAAGCTGGTGTCGATGTCGACGCCATAGGCCGTTCCTGGCACGCCGAGCTTGAGGATGGCCACGTCGTGCCCCGGCGTGCGCCGGCGGCGCGACTCCCACCCGTCCATCACCTTGCCCGTGTCGCAGTAGGCGTCGGGGTCGAACACCGCGGGGTCGGCCTTCACGAGGTTGTGCACGCTGGCGAACCAGTCGTCGCTGCACCACACCGCCTCGCCCCCCACCTCGTCGCTCAGCAGGTCGAGGAGGTCGGCAAAGGCCTGCAGGCCGTCGGTGGGATGGGTCATGGGCTTCGCTCCTGGTCGTCACGGCCGCGCACCGCCCGCCCTCGTGGCTCACCGTGAACCACGCCGTCGTCGACGATGCGCTCCCCCCGTAGCCAGGTATGCACCACGCGCCCCCTGACCGACCGCCCCGCGTAGGGCGTGATCTTGTGGCGATGGTGCAGCTCGCTGGCATCGATGGACTCGACGTGATCGGGGTCGAAGGCCACCAGATCGGCGTCGAGCCCTGCCGCCAGCCGGCCCTTGCGCGCCGACAGCCCCGCCACCCGCGCCGGCGCCTCGGCCATCCACCGCACCAGGTCGACCAGCGAAAAGCCACGGGTGGCGGCCTCGGTCCACACCGTGCGCAGCCCCAGCTGCAGCGAGGCGATGCCGCCCCACGCCTCGAGGAAGTCGCCCTGCTCCGGCAGCTTCAGGTGCGGGGTGCACGGGCTGTGATCGCTGACGACGACCTCCACCACCCCATCGCGCAGGGCCTGCCACAGCCTGTCGCGGTTGCGGTCGTCGCGGATGGGGGGGCAGCACTTGAAGGCGGTCTGCCCGTCGGGGACTTCCTCGGCGGTGAGGCACAGGTAGTGCGGGCAGGTCTCCGCCGTCAGCGGCAGGCCCTCGGCACGCGCCGCCGCCAGCAGTGGCACCGCGCTCGCCGACGACAGGTGCACGATGTGGGCCGCGCAGCCCGTCTCGCGGACCAGCTCGATGATCATCGCGATGGCGTCGTCTTCCCAGCGTGCAGGGCGGCTGGCGAGGAAGGCCGCATAGGCCTGCGGCGGCAGCTCGGAGGGCTCGGTGGGGCTCTCCAGCTCGGCATGCACCAGCAGCGGCACGCCCCCCTCCCGCAGGGCGAGCATCGCCTCGCGCAGAGTCGCCCGGTCGGACGCCGGGAAGTCGTCGATGCCCGAGTGGCAGGTGAAGGCCTTGGCGCCGAGGATCCCCTCGCGGGCCATCGGCACCAGCTCATCGGCGTTGCCTGGCACCACCCCGCCCCACAGCCCCAGGTCGACGTGCAGCTGCGGCGCGGCGGCCTGCAGCTTGATCTGCAGGGCCGCCTCCGTCGTGGTCACCGGAATGCAGTTGAGGGGCATGTCGACCACAGTGGTGATGCCCCCGGCGGCCGCGGCACGGGTCGCGGTGGCGAAGCCCTCCCACTCGGTCCGCCCCGGCTCGTTGATGTGCACATGGGTGTCGACCAGCCCGGGCATCAGCACCAGCTCGCCGAGGTCTTCACAAGGGATTCCCTGGGGGACCTCGCTCCCGACGGCCTCGATGCGCTCGCCGTCGACGATCACCACCGCCGGACGCACCTGCCCATCGACCACCACCCGGCGGCTCCGCACCGCCCAGCGACTCACGGCGTCGCCTCGAACACCAGCTCGACCCGGCCCGCTCCCTTGGGGGGGACCTCGGCGGTGCCGCTCACCTCTCCCAGCGTCTCGTGCCAGGCCGTCACCTCGTAGGTGCCCGGGGGCACCCCTTCGATGGAGAACCGGCCCTGGCCGTCGGAGATCGCGAACCAGGGGTGCTCCACCACGCCGATGTGGCTCACCATCCACGGATGCACATCGCACCGGGCCTGCACCATGCGCTCTGGGCGGCGGAACACCTTGGTCTCGCGCTGGTCCTTCGCGGGCATGTTGATGTTGAAGGTCGGGTTGGCCTCGCTCACCGAGCGCACGTTGTGGAACATGTCGTCGGAGTTGATGAACACGACGTCTTGGCCGACCCGAGCCCCGTGGATACGCGGCTCGTAGACGCACCCTCGCTGGTCGACCTCGACCGGCTCGTCGGGAACGGGAGGCAGCGCCCAGCCGTCGGTTCCGCTGGTGAGCACCACGAAGGCGTCTTTGAGCAGCTCACCGTCGACCTTGACGGGCTGGTCGAAGACCGGGCCCTTCGCCACGAGCTCGCAGCCTCCGTACAGGTTGAGCTCACGAGGCGGGGGGACCTCGCCGGTGAACCGCACTACGCCCTGCACCCGGCCGGCGGTCGACGCATCAATGGCCCGGCCGTCGCTGGTGTCGGGCAGGGGCGGCGCCTCGGGCTCGGGCCAGGGAGCGGTCATCCCCAGCACGCCGAGGAACGAGGCCGCGACGATGCCCTTCACCGGCAGGCTCGCGCCCAGCCCGTCGTAGAACAGCTGCCGCACCGCCGCGCCTCCGGCCAGGAAGCACAGCAGCATCAGCCAGTTCAGCTCGTGCCCGTAGGTGGCCGGGTAGTGGTTGCTGATCATCAGGAACACGATGGGGAAGTGCATGTAGCCGTTGTGCACGCTTCGCTGGTGGCCGATGAAGCCGTCGCGCGGGTCGTGGGCTCGGCCGGCCTCGAGGGCCGCCACCATGCGCTTGCTGCCGGGGATGATGCGCATCCACACATTCGCCGTCATCAGCGTGCCGAGCAGGGCGCCGGTGTGCAGGAAGGCCGCGCGCCCTGACAGCAGCTGGGTCAGCGCGATGCCGGTGCCGGCCACCAGCGCCACGGTGAGGGCGGTGGCCACCTTGGGCATCTTGTCGCCGAGCTGGCTCCACAGGGTGTCGTAGACCCCCCAGCCCACCACCAGCGACCCCAGGCCGATGGCCACCGACGCGGGGAACGACAGGTCGGCCACCCGCGCGTCGAGCATGAGCACGCCGCCGGTGAAGTAGTAGAGCACCACCAGCAGCAGGAAGCCCGACACCCACGTGCCCAGGGCCTCGTACTTGAACCAGTGCAGGTTGCCGGTGAACACCTTGGGCAGCTTGTAGGTCTTCTGCAGGCGGAAGAAGCCGCCCCCGTGCACCATCCACAGCTCGCCCTCGACGTCGTCGTCGACATCGTCGACCTCGGGCTTGCTCAGCCCGTGCTCGAGGGAGTGGAACAGAAACGCGTGCCCGATCCATGCGATGGCGAACAGCACGTGCATCCAGCGCAGCAGCAGCTGCGCCCAGTCGTTGAGGTAGTCGAACATAGCCGGAGACTCTACCGCAGCGGCGCCACCAGGGGGCGGCGCTGCGGGTACAATGGGCCATGATCACGCTGTGGCTGACGTTGACGAACCCCGCTGCGGCGGTCGACCTGCTGGTGCCGTTGCAGTACCCCACCGTCGCCGACGCCTTGGCTGTCGCCGTCCCGGGCGACGAGGTGGTGCTCGCCCCGGGCACCTACTGTGAGGCGATCACGATCGGCGTCGACGGGCTCGTGCTGCGCGGCGGCCGACCCGCGCAGCCGCCGACCCTCGACGGCAGCTGCCTGGCCACGGCCGCAGTGGTCGAAGTGGGGGCTGGCTTGGGGGTCACCCTCGAGAGCCTGATGATCGACGGGGCCGACAACCGAGTCCCCCTGCTGGTGAGCGCCGGGGCGAGTGTCGTCGCCACCGACGTGGCCTTCCTGCATGGCTACACCGCCACCAGCAGCGCCCTGGTCGACCTGCTGGCGGCCGGCACGAGCTTCGACTGCCAGCGGTGCTTCTTCTGCGGCGGCTACGCCACCCTCGACGGTGGAGCGCTGCGCAGCGACGACTTCTTCACCATCACCGAGAGCGTGTTCGCCTTCAACGACGCCGGCGACGACAGCGGTGCCATCGACGTGCGAGGCGGTGCGCTGCTGCACAACAACACCTTCATCGCCAACACCGCCGGAGGCTACGGCGGAGCCATCCGGGTCTACGGAGGCAACGCCGACCTGGTGAACAACATCTTCGTCGACCACGTCGCCGGCTTCGACTACGCCATCGACGAGGAGGGGGGCACGGCCACCGGCACGACGAACCTGTTCCACCTCAACGAGCTGGCCACCGAGTTCGCCCTGACCAACAACCTGGGTGCCACCGACCCGCTCCTCGCCGGCCGCACCGGCACCTGCCTCACGGTGAACCCCGAGCTCACCGCGGGGTCCCCCGCCATCGGCACCGGCGACGCCAGCGGCGTGCACACCGACATCGGGGCGCGCCGCTACGACGTCGACGGCGACGGGGTCGGGGCGGGCGACGGCGACTGCGACGACAGCAACCCGAGCATCTTCCCGGGCGCGGTGGAGCTGTGCAACCGGGCCGACGACGACTGCGATGGCCTGGTCGACGACGACGACCCCGACGCGCAGGGGCTCGACTGGTACATCGACTTCGACGCCGACGGGTTCGGCGACGAGAACTGGGGGGTGACCACTGCCTGTGAGGCGCCCGACACCTTCTACGTCAACAACGCCGACGACTGCAACGACGACGACGACGCCATCCACCCTGGAGCTGCCGAGGTCTGCAGCGGGGAAGACGAAGACTGTGACGACCTCGTCGACGAAGACGACCCCGACATCGTGCTGTCGGTGTGGTACGCCGACGACGATGCCGATGGGCATGGCGACCCCGACGTCTTCGAGGCGTCCTGCGACGCGCCGTTGACCTACGTGAGCAACGCCGACGACTGCCAGCCCACCCTCGGCGACGCCTTCCCGGGCGCCCCCGAGCTGTGCAACGGCATCGACGACGACTGCGACGAGGGGATCGACGAGGGCTGCGACACCGGCACGACCCCTGTGACAGGCACCGGCGGAACCGGCACCGGCGGGCCGGGCACCACAGGCACCGACACCGGCGGCCCCACCACCGACACCGGCGGCCCCACCACCGACACCGGCGGCCCCACCTCGACGACCGACACCGCCGGGCAGACCTCGGTGGTGCCTTCCGCCTACAACGCAGGCAAGGCGGCCGCGGGGTGCGGGTGCAACCAACCGGGGAGCGCCGCGGGGTGGCTCGTCGTCGCCCTCGCCGGGTGGCTCACTCGACGCAGGTGGGAATGACCTCGAAGTAGGCGTTCTCGATGGCGTTGCTCACGCGCGCCGCGATGACGTTGGGCCCTTCCACCAGCCAGGGCGTCAGGTCGATGTCGGGCACCACCTCGGTGACCAGGCAGTTCGCGTTCTCGTTGACGCAGCCTTCCTGCTGCCAGTCGCCGCCATGATGGGCGACCTGCACCCCGTTCACCCACAGCCAGATCCCGTCGTCGGACTGCAGCGACACCGTCAGGCCGGGCGGAAGGTGCGATAGCTCCACCGAGGTGCGGTACACCCGGTCGTGGTAGACCGGCACGCTGCGATCGGGCAGGGCCACCGCCGACCATCCGAGCTCGTCGTGGCCCACCTCGTAGAAGGGCACCCCCAGCGCATCCACCGGGTCGGGCTCCTCGGGGAAGGGCGCGCGGGCCAGCCAGCTCCACGTCACGGGGATGCCCTCGCACCCAAGGGGTGGCGGCGTGCCCGTGTCGGCCGTGACCATCAGCGTGGTGTCGGTCGTCACCACGGTGGGGGTCGTCAGCGTGGGCTCCGGCGACGTCACCGGTGTCTCGGCATCGGGCTTGGAGTTCAGCTCGTATTCCTGGCAACCGACGGCCACAGAGGCGATGATCAGCAACGAACGCACGGCGACCTCACGGCGTGACTCTATCGTGGGTTACGGCCTACCGGAAGCAGGGGTGATGATGGGACCGCTCCACACGCTGATCATCGTAGCCGCCTGCGGCCACGGCATTCGCGCAGGCGTCGATCCCGCCACGCCAGCACCCACGGGCGACACCGCCGCCTCCCCCACCCCGACGGTCCTGCCCACGGCCGCCCCCACCGCGGACACCGCCCCGCCCACGCCATCGCCCACGGGCTCGACGGGCGACACCGGCGCGGGCGTCGTCCCATGGGCCCACACCGCCACCGTCGACGGCTCCGCCGACGAGTACGGCCCCGACGAGACCTTCGCGGTGGCCGGGGGCACCTTCCACCTCACGTGGGACGCCACGACGCTGTACCTCGCCGCCACCCACCCCGACGTGGCCACCGGCGGGCCGCAGCACTGGCTGCTCGTCTACCTGGGCGACGGGCAGCGCGGCGCGACGAGTGGGGTCCCCCTGAACACCCAGCAGCCGCAGCTGGCGGTGCCGATGACCCACCTGGTGCGGTACAAGGCCGATGGCAGCTACGATGACCTGATGGCGTTCACCGGGGGCACGGAGTGGAGCACGACGGCCGGCTGGCTGTCGGCGGGGCCCGGGCAGGTCGCCGAGGCCGGCCAGACGGTGGAGCTGGCGATTCCCCTGGCGGGGATCAGCGACGACACACTGGTGGTCGCTGCCTACTGGCTGTTCGAGGGAGAAGGCTACGAGTCGAGCTACGCGGCGCTGCCCGCAGCAGCCTTCATCGACGGCTACGACCCGGATGTCGGCCTGGCGCTGTCCTTCGATCGCTCGTCAGCCGCCCCCCCTTCCGCGCAAGCGTCGGAGCACACTACACAACCCTGACTCGGCCCCTACCTTGGCCCCGGCCGGCCGGCTGTCCGGGTACGATGGGCCATGATCATCGCCCTTTCCTTGCTGTCCGCTCCCGCCTACGCCGCCGACCTCAATGTGCCGGTGCCGTATGCCACCATCGACCTCGCGCTGCTCGCGGCGTCGGATGGCGACCGCATCGTGCTGGCGGCCGACACCTACTGCGTCGACATCTTCACCGACCTCGAGGTCGACTTCGTCGGTGCTGGGATCGACGCGACCATCATCGACGCGGGATGCGCTCCGGGGCAGTCAGACCGCACCTTCGAGTCCGACGCCGCCATCAACTCCCTGACCGACTTGACCATCGATGGGGGTGG
>CBDUIC010000165.1:0-12548 GCA_965367245.1 uncultured bacterium
TCCCGCTACCAATTACCGGGGCTCTGCCCCGAAGAGCCCCGCCGGGGCTGCGCCCAGTCCCATTGCGGTCGACCTCCGGGGGAGCCGCACCGTGCACTCGTTGGCTGCGCTCGCAAGCTCCCTTCGCCCGCCTCGTCGCACGCTGCTCCCTGCGGTCTCCCTGGTGCGCGACACGGCGGGCGACCGCCAACGCTGCGTCCGTTGCGTGGTGCATGTCGTGCTGGCCGAGGGGAGGCCGAGTCCGCGACCGGCCAGCTGCCGCTCCGAGCATCCCGCTACCAATTACCGGGGCTCTGCCCCGAAGGGCCCCGCCGGGGCTGCGCCCCGGACCCGCGACGTGCATGGCGGGCCGCACCGCTGCGTCCGTGGCGTGGTGCACGACGTGCCGGCGAGCGTGAGGCCGAGTCCGCGACCGACCAGCTGAGATCTAACACCTAGCGTCCTGACCCCGATTTCGAGACCGGTTTCTGAGATCTAACACCTAGCGTCCTGACCCCGATTTCGAGACCGGGGGGGGAGCGGGCACACAGCGCCCGCCCCACGCATGGGCCAGCTCTGCGGCCTCTGCCGACACGTAGGCCACCGCCACGCAGTGCACACCACCGTCCGACTCGAGCTGGGTGATCAGCCTCGCCGACGAGCCCGGAGGATAGCGCTCCGAGAACGCCCGGCGGATGGCGGCGAAGGGGTCGGACTCCACCCCAGGGTCGCCGACGACCAAGCGGTACCACGGGGTGCTCATGCCCAGCGACCGAAGCGAGAGGCCCCACCCATGGCATGCTTCGCCCATGACCACCACCAGCCCACATCCCCTCCTCGACCTCACCGACGAAGTCCGCCAGGCCCTGCACGATGGCCAGCCCGTCGTGGCCCTCGAGAGCACGATCATCTCCCACGGCATGCCCTACCCGAGCAACGTCGAGATGGCGAGAGCGGTCGAGGGGCTCATCCGCTCCGAGGGGGCGGTTCCAGCCACCATCGCGGTGCTGCACGGCCGGCCCCGGATCGGTCTGTGTGCTGACGACCTCGAGCTGCTGGCGACAGCACCCGACGTGCTCAAGGTGAGCCTGCGCGACCTCCCCTACGTCGTCGCGCGCGGGCTGCATGGAGCCACGACCGTGGCCGGCACGATGCGCCTCGCCTCCCTGGCGGGCATCCACACCTTCGTGACCGGGGGCATCGGTGGCGCCCACCGCGGCGCCCCCGACAGCTTCGACGTGAGCGCCGACCTCACCGAGCTGTCGCAGACCGATGTCGCGGTCGTCAGCGCCGGGGTGAAGTCGATCCTCGACATCGGTCTGACGCTGGAGATCATGGAGACGCTGGGCATCCCTGTCGTCACGGTGGGCAGCGACGCGTTCCCGTCGTTCTACTCGCGCAGCAGTGGCTTCGATACCCCCATGCGCCTCGACACCCCCGAACAGCTCGCAGCGCTCATGAAGGCGAAGTGGAGCCTCGGCCTGAGGGGTGGTGTGAGCATCGCCAACCCCATTCCGGCCGCCGACGAGATCCCCGCAGAGCAGATCGCGTCGTACATCGAGGCGGCCCTGGCGGAGGCGGAGTCCCAGAGCATCCGTGGGAAAGACACCACGCCCTTCCTGTTGCGCCGAATCGCCGAGCTCAGCGGGGGGGAGAGCCTGCGGGCGAACATCGCGCTGGTGAAGCACAACGCGGTCGTCGGAGCCCGCATCGCCACAGCGTACACAGCGCTGCACCGGTGACGGGAGCTGCGGCGAGCCCTTCCCTCGACGCCGGTGGTGGCTAAGCAACACCCGTGCTTCCCCCCTGGCCACTCTCCCGCCCCGAAGCGCCCCGCAGCCCTGCGCCGCCTGCCGGGCTGCGCATCGCCCACCGGGGAGGCATGGGCCACGGGCTGGAGAACAGCCTCGACGCCATCCGCGCGGCAGCCCGGCTCAGGGCCGACGCGGTCGAGCTCGACGTGCGCATTCGACAGGGCACCCTGGTCTGCGCCCACGACCGCGGGCAAGACGGGCCGCCCCTGCAGCGCGCCCTCGACCTCGCCCTCGACCTGGGCCTGCGGGTCGAGCTCGACATGAAGGAGTCCGGGCGCCGGCCGTTGTCGGCCCTCGCCGAGCACCTCGACCAGGCGGGAGCCCACGAGCGGGCCTGGGTGAGCACCTTCCATCCCCTCGCGGCCTGGCGCCTACGCCACCTCGACCCACGCCTCGTGGTGGGGTGGTCCATCGCCCGCTCCTGGGCGGAGCGCCTCCCCCTGTGGTCGGGATGGCCCCAGTGGCTCGGCCTGCAGGTCATCGAGCCCGAGGTGGGCTTGCTGACGCCCGAGCGCCGCGCCCTGTGGCAAGGTCAGGGGCTGGTGGTAGAGACGTGGTGTGTGCCGCTGCCCCACGCGCGTCACTACCTCGACGACGACGTCAGCGTCGTCCTCGACACCCTGGAGTAGTGGCGTGCCCTTTCGACGCGTAGGGATCGACGGATCACCCGACGTGCCGCCCCAGCGCCTCGCGCGCAGGCTCGCAGCCCTCCTCCCGCCCGGAGGCACCGCGCACCTGCGCCCCCAGCCTGCCCCCCTCGCCCTCGCCACCGGTGGATACGGCGACACCGTCGACGCCCTCGAGCGCTACGACGACTGGGCCGAAGCCCTCGCCACCGAGCTGTCGGCGCGGGGCATCACCCTGCACACCGACCCGACCACCGAGCTCGACCTGCTGCTGCTCCCCCGAGGCGCGGCGATATCCCAGGTCGCCAGGGTGCTAGCCGACGGCGTGCCCGTCGCCCTGCTCGACACCGATGGGCCCTTCGACCGTGCCGCCCTGCTCGTCGGTAGCTCCCCGCAGCATGCCCGACCTGCGGCCTCGCTGCTCGCCCACGCGCTGCGGCCCGTGGCCCTCCACGTGCTCCACCCTCACGACGCGAGCCCCATCGCCCCCGACACCCTGGCCGCGGTGCTCGGCCTGCCCACCACCCCGACCTACCATTCCGTCGATCTGAGCCCCCTGCAGCTCGGCGCCCAGGTTCGGCAGCTCCTGCACGAGCACGACATCCACCTGGTGGTGCTCACCGCGCCAGGAACCCTCGCCCTGCACCCCCTCCTCGCCCTGCTGCGCACCCTCGACGTCGACATCCTCCTGGTCCCCGGCGAGGAGCACCCGCTGCTGCCGATCGCTCGGCGGGTGGAGCTGTTCGCGGCGCTCGAGCGAGGCGGTCATGTGCACTCGGTGGCGGTCGAGGTGGACTTGGCGGGCCGCGCGTGGTCGCCGCCAGATGCTCGCTGGGCCGCGGTCGAGGGCGGCCACCCCATCGGGGAGGTCACCACCCGCGAGGGCCTCGTGCGGGCCCCCGTGCCCGAGCAAGACGTGCTCGGGCTTGCCGAAGACCCACAGCGCCCGGTGGCCACCCTGGTGGCGACCACCCGCGTGCTCCGACCAGGCGCCGCCCCCATCGCGCTGGTGGGCGCGGGGGTCGACCCGGAGCAGGTCGAGGCCCACCGAGCTGCGGGTCGGCAGGTGTGGGCCCTGGCCATCGCGGATGCCTCGCCCCGGCAGCTTACCCAGCAGCTGGGCGTCGACGAGGTCCTGCACATCGAGACCGTGCTGCAGCTCGGCCGGCCCACCGACATCCCCGACGCGGCGCACCCGGTGCTGCTGACGCGTGCGGCCCACGCCCTGCGCGTGGCGGGCTTCTCCATCGAGGTCCCCCACCTCAGGCTGCCCCCCGACGAAGACCCCGCACCGGCAGGCCTTGCCGCAGCGCTGAGGGAGCGCTGCGGTGCGCAGACGTCCCACGTCACGTCGGTGCAGTGGCTCACGAACAATGCCGATGCCCGCCGACACGTGCTCTCCCTCATCGAGGAGGCGCAGGAGCGGCTGCACCTGCAGACCTACATGTTCGACGACGACGCCCTGGGCCGCCAGGTCGCCGAGGCCCTGGTGCGGGCCGCCCAGCGCGGGGTGACCGTGCGACTGCTCGTCGACTCCCTGTGGTCCCAGCACGGGTCGCTGCAGATGCACAACCCGCTGCTCACGCAGCTCGCCGAGGTGCCCGGGGTCGAGCTGCAGCTCTACCGCCCCGTGGGCGCCTTGCAGGATCTACGCGTCCGCAACCACCGCAAGCTCATCGTCGCCGACGGGCGGCGGGCCGGCGTGCACGGCCGCAACCTGAGCCGGCACTACTTCGTCGGCTTCGCCGAGGCCGCGCTCACCCCCGACACCCCCGAAGACGAGGTGCCCTGGCTCGATGTCTCGGTGGGGCTCGAGGGCCCCGTCGTCCAGCTCGTCGACGAGTCCTTCCAGCAGACCTGGCAGGAGGCCGGAGGCACCGCCTTTCCGCCCGTGCCCATCGAAGGCTCGGGGCCGGCCGTGTGGTGGGTCACCCACACCGCCCTGCGTGACGCCCACACCCTCGATGCCTACCGGCTGCTCCTCGAGCAGGCCGAAGAGCAGGTCACCCTGATCAACACCTTCCTGCTGAGCCACGAGCTGCGCCACGTGCTGCTGGGCCTCCTCGAGCGCGGGGTGCGCGTGCGCTTCCTCACCGGCCACGTGCGACCTCGGTACCAGCGAGGCAGCCACGCCTTCCCCGGAGCGAGGAGCCGCGACATGATGACCGCCCTCGTGCACGGCCGCCTCGACGCCCTCGCGATGGCCGGAGCCGACGTGCGCGCCTTCGCCGTGCCCCCCCAGCCCGCCTGGCGCGACGACGTCGGCTCGATCCTTCCCCACGTGCACGCCAAGGTCGTGTGCGTCGACGGCACGCTGTGCGCGACCGGGTCGGCGAACCTCGACATCTCCTCGTCGTACTGGGAGAGCGAGGCCATGGTCATCTTTCCGCAAGCCAGCCAGTGGGCCCCGCTGCGACGATGGATCGAGGCCTGCTTTGCCGCGTCGGTCCGCTTCGACCCCGACGACCCACGGTGGCTGCAGCAGTCGGCCCAGCGAGGCTGGTGGAGTGACCACTGGCCCGGGCTGCTGTCGTAGGCGGAGCACGACGTCGCCGTGGCAGCCACCAACTACGGCAGGAACCCGGTAACGAAGGTAAGGATCGGTACGGAGGACTGCCATGAAGGATCACTACGTCGTCTTGGTCACCACGGCCCCGTCGCTCCACCCGTCGACCCGGCAGCTCGCAACCCGGCTGGCCCATCGCAGCCACGCCGTGCTGCTGTTCCTCCACGTCCTTCCCTTCCGTCGGTCGGATGGGGAGGCGATGCTGCACGCGGCCGCCGAGCTGCGTGGCGGGCACGACGAGGCCTGGGTGCGCACCCTCACCCCCTCGGATGCCGGGGTCCGCTTCCGTCACCGGGTCGAGGCAGGCGAGCCCGAAGAGATCGTCGCTCGCTTCGTCGAGGCCCACAACGTCGACCTCGTCGTGGCCGAGGAGCCGCCCAGGAACTGGGTCAGCGAGGCGCTGTGGCGCGGGCTGGCCGAGCGCCTCATCCGGCAGGTCGACTGCCCGGTGGTCATCGGCGGCCCGGGCTTCCTACGCACGGCACCTCCGGCCCCGCTTCCGGCGAGGTCCCCCCTGGCCGACACCACGGTCGCCGAGATGCTCCGTGCGATGGTGGAGGCTCGGGTCGAGGCCGTCACCTGCTGGATGGACCACGCCGCCGACGCAGCCCGGCGGGTCGCCAACGCCCCTACCGTCGACCTCGCGGCGACCCTCGCCAGCCGGGCAGGCGGCCGTATCGACCGTCGCCTCGAGCGCCGGCTGCAGGTCGAGATGGAGGAGCACCGGCGCGCGCTACAGGCCGCCAGCTGGCAGCTGGTCGTGGGCCCCCACGGGTGGAGCTCCGACCCCGCACTACCGCTGAACGACCCTGCCCTGGCCCGGTTCCTCGCCAGGGTGCACCAGCGCGGGCACAGCACTTCGCTGCCCCTCGCCGTGGGCAAGGCGCACGGAGGCCTGGTGGTCCTCGCCGGAGCGACCGTGGCCGACGGCCAGGGCACGCTGGTGTTCGCCTTCGATGCCGAGAGCGACTTCCTCCGCATCCTCGGCCAGCCAGGTCCCCACCCGAGCTTCGAGACCTACGCCTTCGACGACCGGGGGATGATGCTGTCCAACAGCCGGTTCCCCGACCACCTGCTGGCTGCCGGGCTGCTGCCCTCCGGTCACCAGACGCCCCTGCGCCTGCGGGTCGCCGAGCCCTCCGACGGCCCGGTCGAGGCCTGGCCCCTCACCCGCATGGCCCAGCAGGCCACCCACCACCACGACGGCTTCGACACGCGGGGCTACCTCGACTACCGAGGCACCCCCGTCGTCGGCGCCTGGCGCTGGGTGGCTGCGTATGGCTTCGGGGTCACCGCCGAGCTCGACCGCGACGCCGCCTACCGGTAGGGCTCAGGCATCCTGCCGGTAGGGCCTAGGCCTCCAGCCGCTCCGTCTCGGCCTCGCCCGCTGGCTGGGTGAGCAACTCCCTGGCCCGGGCCACGGCATCCCCCGAGCCCGACAGCGCCAGCACATCGTCGGCCTCGATGGGCTCGTGGCCGGTGGGCAGCACCAGCGTGTTCCCGCCCCGCACGATGGCCACCACCGTGGCGCCGGTGCGACAGCGGAGGTTCAGCTGCATCAGCGTCTGCCCCGTCGCGACCCCACCCTGGGGGACCTCGACGGGCACGTAGTCGACCCCTGCGAGCAGCCCGGCGTCGACCCCGGCCACCTGGGGCGTCGGGTCGTCGACGTGACGCCCGAGGCCTGTCGCGAGGCGGGCGACCCCCGACGTGTACTGCCCCTCCATCCCACTCATCCGCACAGCAAGCAGGCCGCCCACGGCGACCAGGGCCACCCCGAGGGCCAGCTCCAGCCACGAGCCGGTCAGGAAGGGCCGAAGCACGGTCACCGTGGGCACCCCCACTGCCAGCACGACGGCGAGGAGCGCCAGCCCCTCGACGGCCCTCGACATCGACGCCGGAGCCGAACCTCCGCGAACGATGCCCCGCACCACCGTCGCCAAGCGCGCGCCGCTGCGCACCAGGCCCACCAGGAAGGGCAGCGCGACGAGCACCGTCGCGACGTTGAGCCCCAGCAGCCACGCGGCGTCGACGTGGGGCGCGACCGACCGCCGCACCACGAACAGCAGCACCAGTGCCGCCCAGTCGAGAGCCACCGCGTTCACCCGCTGGCGCAGCGACGGGCCGCCGTCGGTCGAGCGCATGCGGCGCACGAAGGCCTGATAGGCCACGAGCAGGTCGTGGGCCGAGTCAGGCAGCCACCGGTCGAGGGTGGTGACGATGCTCTCCGCACGCCCGAGGAGCAGCGGCGTGGTGAACGCCGTGACCGTCGCCACGGTCACCAGGGCCGGCAGGGTCTGCTCCGGCACGATGCCCCCTCCCACCGCGATGGTGCACAGGATGAAGGACAGCTCGCCGATCTGGCCCAGTGCCAGCCCCGAGAACACACTGCGGCGCAGCGAGCTCCCCGACACCAGGCTCGCCACCGTGACCGACACGAACTGCATCGTGATCACCACGCCACAAAGCAGCAGCGCCAGCGGCAGGGTGGTGGTGGCCACCCGCGGGTCGACCGTCATCCCGATCGACACGAAGAACAGGGCGGAGAAGAACGCGCGGAGCGGCTCGATCAGCTTCTCCACCTCGTAGCCGCGACCCGACTCGGCGACGGCCATGCCCGCCAGGAAGGCGCCGAGGGCCACCGAGTAGCCGAAGGCATCCGCCGCCAGGGCGAAGCCGAAGGAGGCGGCCGCGACGACCACCACCAGCGCCTCCTCGTCGCCGACGGCCAGCACGCTGCGCACCACTCGCGGCAGCACCAGCAGCCCAACCACCAGCATCACCGCCACGGTGGCAGCCAGCTGGGCCATCAGCATCCCGAGGGACTGCGCCCCCAGGCTCTGCCCTGCCGCCAGCGCCGTCACGATGGCGATCAGCACGATCGCCACGACGTCTTGCACCACCAGGATCCCGAACACGTGGGCCCGCACGTCGGCGTCGACCGGCCGCGCGCGCAGCACCGAGCTGACCACCATCGTGCTGGAGATGGCCAGGGTCGACCCCAGCGTGATGCAGGCCGCCGTCGACCACCCGAGCCACGAAGCGACGGTGAACCCCGACCAGAACAGCCCCGCGATCTGCACGAGGGCAGTGAGGCCCGACTGCGGCAGGATCTCCAGGAGCCGCCGCACCCGGAACTCCAGGCCCACCGCGAACATCACGAGCACCACGCCCACCTCCGACAGCTCCTCCATGCGGTGGGGGTCGGCGAACAGCGGGATCGGGATGTAGGGCCCCACGATGAGCCCTGCGAGCAGGTAGCCGAGCACGTTGGGCTGCCCGAGGCGCCGCATCACGACACCAGTACTTGCCGCAACGACCATCACGACGGCCAGATCAGCGATCAGGTTGTGGGGCATGGGGACCTCGGGGTGGGCCTCGTGCAGCACACCAGGTGTGCTGAGAGTGCAGCTCCGCCGACGGGCGCGCGCGCGGCGGGGCACAGCGGTATCGAACCTCCCGCCAACGCGCCCCGTGCAAGTTGTCGCAAAGCGTCCCGCCGCCTGCCGAGGACCGAGCTAGAACGAGGCCGATGTCGTCTCGTCGTGCCGTGTTCACCGCCCTGTCGGCCAACCTCGTGCTCACGCTGGCCAAGATCGGCGCTTGGCTCGGCACGGGCTCGGCCAGCATGCTCTCGGAGGCCGTGCACTCCGCCGCCGACACCGCCAACCAGGGGCTGCTCGCCGTCGGGCTGTTCCAGGCCGAGCACGGTGCCGACGCCGACCACCCCTACGGCTACGCCCGCGACCGCTTCGTGTGGGCGCTCATCTCGGCCGTGGGCATCGTGTTCGTCGGCTGCGGGGTCACCCTCACCCACGGCGTGCGGCGGCTGCTGGAGCCCGAGCCCGTCGAGCTGCCGATGCTGGCCATGGCCATCCTGGGGCTGAGCGTCGTGCTGGAGGGGGTCTCCCTGGGGACGGCCCTGCGAGGCGTGGCCCAGCGCGCGCGGGAGCGCGGCGTGTCGCTCACCCAGGCCCTCCGGTCCGATCCCGACACCCTGTCGGTCGCCGTGGTCATGGAAGACGGCGCGGCGGTGGTCGGGGCGCTGCTCGCGCTGGTCGCCCTCGGTGCCACCTGGGCCACGGGCGACCCTCGCTACGACGCGCTGGGATCCATCGCCATCGGCCTGCTCCTCGGGGCCAGCGCGGGCTTCCTCGCCCACCGCAACCGCCAGTACCTGCTGGGCAGGAGCCCTCCGGCACAGATGCGAGCGCGGCTGCTGGCCGTCCTGGAGCAAGCGCCCATCGTCGAAGAGGTGAAAGACGTGAAGGTGACGATGCTCGGGCACGATGCCGTGCGCTTCAAGGCCGAGGTGGCCTTCGACGGCCGCGAGCTGGCCAAGGCCTTCCTGGCCGCCACCCCCGTCGACGAGCTGCGGGCGAGCCTGTCGAGCGACGAGGCCCTCGAGCGCTTCCTGATCGGCTATGCCCAGCACCTCGTCGACGCCCTGGGCGACGCCGTCGACGAGCTGGAGGCCGACCTGACCGACGAGGTCCCCGAGCTCCGTCACGTCGACATCGAGACCGACTGACCTACACTGCGGGTCGGTACCACGGGTGGGCGTTCGGCCACCGAAAGCCGCTGAACGACACGCTGAAGCTGGGCTCCACGGCCTGCACCAGGTGCCACCAACCGGCCGGCACCAGCGCTGCATCTCCGGGCCCGAGCTCGAGGGCATGCCAGCGCACCCCAGCCTGGTCGCCCGAAGGAGGCTGCCGAGGGTCGACGTGGTTGAACAGCCCGTAGCTGCTGTCGATGAGGGTGGACTCGAGGGGCGAGGCCAGCCACAGCCGCTTGCGACCGACCAGCACCACCTGCCACGCGGTGCTCTGGTCGTAGTGGGTGGGGGTGACGGTGCCGGCAGGGCCGACCCAGGCGCTGGGGCGCCCGTCACCCACCAGCCCAGGGAGCAGGCCGAGCTCCTGGCGCAGCGGCGCGAGCCCGGCCTGATCGAGCACGTTGCTGCGGCCGTCGGCGTACAGCGCGTCGGAGGCAGGCCCCAGCGCGGCATCGACGAGCTCGCCGAAGGGCATGCGGCGGCTGACGCGGTCGCGGGTCCACCAGCTGCCCTCGCGCACCAGCACGTCCATCGGCGCAAACCCGAAGCGTGACCTGAGGTTGGGGAAGGTCCACCCCGAGGAGGCCCAGCCGGAGGCGGCACCGCGCAGGATCACCGGGCGATGGGGCGACCAGAAGCGCTCGTACAGCTCGGCCTCGTCGAGGCGTTCGACAGTGGCGACCTCGGTGGGGCCCACGCTGCGCAGCAGCCTCGCGGTGCGCTGCTGGGCGTCGTCGTGGTCGGCCAGGATGCGAGCGGCAGCGAACACGGGGGACGCCACGATGACCCGCACCGCCCCCTGCGCCTCGTCGGCCGCGAGCCCGGCCGCGACCAGCGCGCCCACCAGCGTGTCGACCGCCACCCCCCGCAGGGCATGGGCGGCCACCCACGTCGCCCACGCTGCGGTGAGCACGCCCGACCCATCGCTGCCCGGGAGGGGATCGACCGGGAGGCTCGGGCGGGTGTCCATGGCTCAGTATGGACTACCTGGCGGCGCCGTGGGCGACACATGTTAATCGCCTATCGACGATGAACGCTGCCGTGAGCCCACCATGCCCCGACCCGACACCCGCTGCTGCCCTCCCGCCGAGCCCACGCCGCCGGTCCCGGTCGACGAGGCCGCCGCCAACGAGCACCTCGCCCGCCTCGCCAAGGCCATTGCCCACCCCGCCCGGGTCGCCATCCTGCGGATGCTGGTGCGCCGCGACGGGTGCATCGTGGGCGACATCGTCGACGAGCTGCCGCTGGCTCAGTCCACCATCTCGCAGCACCTCAAGCAGCTCAAACGAGCTGGGCTGATCCGCGGCGAGGTCGACGGGCCCCGCGTCTGCTACTGCGTCGAGCCCGGCAGCGTCGCCCTGCTCAAGGCCTTGGTCGAGGCCCTCTAGGCCTCGCCCTGCATCCTTGCCATCGTATTTCGTCGATTACCGATTTAGGAGATCTGCTCGTGGGACTGTTCGAACGCTACTTGTCGCTGTGGGTCGCCCTGGCCATCGCTGCCGGCGTGGGCCTGGGGCTCGTCGTGCCCGGGCTGTTCGAGGCCGTGTCACGCCTCGAGTGGGCCCGGGTCAACCTCGTGGTGGCCGTGCTCATCTGGCTGATGGTCTACCCGATGATGCTCAAGGTCGACCCCTCCTGCCTGCGCGACGTGGGCCGCAAGCCCAAGGGCCTCGCCCTCACCCTGGTCGTCAACTGGCTCATCAAGCCGTTCAGCATGGCCGCCCTCGGCATGCTCTTCTTCCAGTACCTCTTCGCGGGCATCGTTCCCGCCGAGGATGCCCAGCAGTACATCGCCGGGATGATCCTGCTGGGCGTCGCGCCCTGCACCGCCATGGTCTTCGTGTGGAGCCACCTCACCGATGGCGACGCCAACTACACGCTGGTGCAGGTGTCGCTGAACGACCTCATCCTCGTCTTCGCCTTTGCCCCCATCGCCGGCCTGCTGCTGGGCGTCACCGACCTGCAGGTGCCCTGGGAGACCCTGGTGGCCTCGGTGATCATCTTCGTGGTCCTCCCCCTCGGGGCCGGGCTGCTGACGAACCAAACGCTGCTGCGAAGCGGTGGCCCCCAGGCCATCGAGCGGCTGGCCGGTCAGCTCAAGCCGACCTCGATCATCGGCCTGCTGCTCACCGTGGTGCTGCTGTTCGGCTTTCAGGCCGAGACCATCATCGCCCAGCCCGGCCGCGTCGTGCTCATCGCGATTCCCCTGCTCATCCAGAGCTACGGGATCTTCGCCGTCGCCTACGGGCTCGCGAAGCTGCTGGGGCTGCCCTACGACATCGCCGCGCCCGCCGCGATGATCGGCACGTCCAACTTCTTCGAGCTCGCGGTGGCCGTGGCCATCAGCCTGTTCGGGCTGTCCTCCGGCGCCGCCCTCGCCACGGTGGTGGGGGTGCTCATCGAGGTGCCCGTGATGCTGTCGCTCGTCGCCTTCGCCAACCGCACCAGAGGCTGGTTCCCCGCCCCCACCCCCGCCTGAGAGGCCCCCATGTCCGCCCAGCCCTTCACCTCTGTGTTGTTCCTCTGCGTCGCCAACTCCGCCCGCTCCCAGATGGCCGAGGGCCTCGCGCGCAACCTGTTCGGCGACACGGTGCGCGTGCAGTCCGCGGGGTCCTGCCCTTCCCGGGTCAACCCCTTCGCCGTGCGCGCCATGGCCGAGCTCGGCATCGACCTGTCGAGCCACGCCTCCACCTCGGTGCACGAGGTCGACCCCGACAGCGTCGATCTCGTCATCACCCTGTGCGCCGAGGAGGTCTGCCCCGTGTTCCTGTCGACGGCGCGCCGCCTGCACTGGCCCCTGCAAGACCCCGACCGCAAGGAGGAGCTGCTCAGCGACGAAGAGCGGCTACACCACTTCCGGGTCGCTCGTGACGCCATCCGCGACCGCCTGCTCGTTCTGCGCGACACGCCGGCGGAGTAGGCCCGCGAAGGCATGGGCCTCCTCGCCGCCACCGTGCGAGCTACCTAGTGGACCTCGAGCAAGCCCAGCCCCGCGTCGGCCAGCC
>CBDUIC010000166.1:0-12370 GCA_965367245.1 uncultured bacterium
TTAAGGTGGTTGCGGGGACAGGATTTGAACCTGCGACCTTCGGGTTATGAGCCCGACGAGCTACCTGACTGCTCCACCCCGCGTCAGTGGCTGCCAAGTAACCGAGGCAGCAGAGGCGTCAAGCCCGACGAGGCTTGTGCCTGCCGTGGCGCTTCTTCTTGGGCTTGGCCTTCGCGAAGCCCTTGCCCTTCTTCTTGCCCGCCGACGCCGGCTTCTTCCCGGCGGCCAGGTCTTGCAGGCGCTTGATCTCCGACGGGGTGAGGGGCCGGATCTGCCCGCGCTCCATCCCGCGGATCGAGATCGTCGCGAACGACTCGCGTCGCAGCTTGCTCACCGGGTGCCCCAGCTGCGCAAACATGCGGCGGATCAGGCGGTTTCGGCCTTCCGTCACCGTGATCTCGACCCACGCATTGTGGTTGTCGGTCGCTTCGGTCACCCGGGCCTTGGCCGGCGCCGTCTTGCCATCTTCGAGGTACAAGCCCTCTCGGATCGCGGTGAGGTCGCGCAGATCGGGGGTGCGGTAGACCTTGGCCAGGTAGCGCTTGGGCACCTCGTGCTTGGGGTGGGTCAGCGCGTACGCGAGGTCGCCGTCGTTGGTGAGGAGCAGGGCCCCCTCGGTGTCGATGTCGAGTCGACCCACGGGCTCGGCGCGGTGCGGCAGGTCGAGCTCATCGAAGATGCTCTTGCGGCCCTCCGGGTCGTCACGCGTCACCACCAGCCCGCGAGGCTTGTAGTAGAGGTAGTGGACCATGGGGGGCTGCTTGGGAAGGGGCCTGCCCTCGATCGTGATCCGGTCTTCCGTCGGGTCGACGGGCACGACCTCCAGCACCACCTGGCCGTTCACCTCTACCTTTCCTTGGGCGATCAGCCGCTCGGCCTCGCGTCGCGATGCCACCCCTCGCGCAGCGAGGAGCTTCGACAATCTCTGACTCATGGTCTCACCTCATCGGGGGCGTCACACGACGGGCCCCGGGGTCGTCACCGGGCTGGGTCGCCCTGGTTGGGCAGCTGCTAACCCCCCGCCTCATTCCTCGCCGCCGCTCTCCTCCGGCTGCCCGTCGTCGAGCAAGGCAGGAACAGGGTCCCCTTCCCCCTCCCCTCCCCTTGCCAGCTCCTCGCGCTCGGCGAGGGTGGGCAGGGCCGACAGGTCGGGCAGGCCGAACATCTCCAGGAAGTCGGACGACGTGCGGTAGACCAGCGGACGCCCCGGAAGCGTGGACCGGCCCGCGAGCTTGAGCAGGCCCCGGTCCAGCAGTGTCTTCATCACGCCACCGGAGTCGACGCCGCGCAGGGCCTCGACGTCGCCCCGCGTGCAGGGCTGCTCGTAGGCCACCGCGGCCAGCACCTCCAGGGCCGCCTTCGACAGCCGCCGCGGCTGGGTGCCCCGCAGGGCGAGGACGACCGGGCCGAAGCGTGGGGCCGTGCGCAGCTGCCACCCGCGAGCGATGCGCTCCACCACCACCCCCGTCTCCGCCCGACGCTGACCCAGCACCCGCACCGCCTGCACGATGTCGCTGCGCCCCACGTCGAGCAGATCGGCCATCCGCTGCGCCGACAGGGGCTTGCCGGAGGCGAACAGCAGCGCCTCCACGGCGTGCACGAGCTCCGGGTCGACGCCACCCGGGCGGCTCGGGAAGTCGAGGACCGAGGGCTCGTCGCTCACGCGGGCGCCAGGGGCAGACCGATCTGGTCGGGTACGTCGGCATCCGGAGGATCGAAGCCCACCACCTGCCCCAGGTCGACCTGATCCTCGGGGACCTTGCGGGTGACCTCGACCGGGCCCAGGTGCGCGGTCTGCACCAGGGTGAGCCAGCCCAGGCGAGCCATCTCCAGGCTCGCGAGGAAGGTGACGACCCGCTCGGCCCGCGTAGGCAGGCTGCGGAGCATGGCGCCCAGCTCTCCCCGCCCCCCGACCCCACCCAGGGCATCGAGCAAGCGGCGCACACACATCCCCAGATCGGGCCCCGAGGCCACCAGCTGCACGCGACCCGGCGGCGCATCGCGACGCTTCAGCATGCGGTGGTAGGTGTCGAGGAGCGCGAAGGCGTCGGCGGAGGTGGTGAGGGGCCGCTCCCCGTCGTCGACCTCCAAGGGCGCGCGGCTGTGCACGGCCTCTCCCAGCAGGGGCCTCGCGGCCAGCTGGTCGGCGGCCGCCGCGATGCGGGCATGCTCTCTGAGCCTCCGCACCAGCTCTTCGCGTGGGTCGAGGTCGTCTTCCTCCACGGGAGTGGGAGGCCGGGGCAGCAGCTCCAGCGACTTGAGGTGCACGAGGGTCGCAGCCATCACCAGGTAGTCGGCGGCGATCGACAGGTTGAGGGCACGCAGGCGGTCGAGGTAGGCCAGGTAGCTGTCGGCGATGCGGGCCACGGGCAGCTTCAGCAGGTCGATGCCGTCGCGGCGAACCAGGTAGAGGAGCAGGTCGAGCGGGCCGTCGAAGACCTCGGTGTGGATCGTCCACCGGGTGTCGTCGTCGTCGTGCCCTTCAGGCTGGAACTCGAGCTGCAGCGCCACCGGTCAGGCGATGAGGATGGCGGTGGACCCTTCGAGCAGCGCCGCCTCGCTCAGGGTGCCAAACGCAAAGTCTCGCAGCTTGCTGCGGCCGGTGAACCCCAGGGCCACCACGTCGACGTCTTCCTCGCGAGCCACCTGGAGGATGGCGTCGTGGGGGGCGTCGCTCACCACCCGGTGGCGGATGACCGTGAGGGGGGCCATCTTCTCCTCGAGCTCTCCGAGGATGCCTGCTTCTTCGTCGTCGGTGCGGGCCACGAAGATGCCGTGCACGGGCAGCCCCAAGGGCGCGGCGAAGGAGCGCAGGGCACGAACGGCGTGCTTGGCGCCCACGGAGCCGTCGTAGCCAATGGCCACCCCGTGCACCGACTGCACGTTCTCCGGCACCAGCAGCACGGGTGTCTCGATGGCCGCTGGCAGATTCACCGACAGGCGGCCGCCCTGCCCCGGGTGCCGCTCCTCGGTGCGGCCGCGCAGCCCCATGATGACGAGGTCGGCATCGGCCGAGACGTCAGCGATGACCGCCGGGATCTGGCCCGCACGCACCTCGCGAATCACGCGCACCCCGAGCTTGTCGGCCTGGGCGACGAAGCCATCGACGATCTGCTGCCCTGCCTTGAGGTGGGCCGCTTCGACCTCCGCCGACACGACGGCGGGCTCGAAGCCGAGCCGACCGGGGAGGTCTTGCAGCAGGTTGCCCGAGGCCACCCGCACCGTGACCACATGCAGCGCCGTCACGTGGGCATCGGGCAGCGTGGAGGCCAGCTGCAGGGCGATGCGACCAGCTGCCTGGCTGTACTGCGAGCCGTCGAGGGGAACGACGATGTGCATGCGACCTACCTCCGGACCAGGATGCGCAGCTCCACCATAGCTGCCGGAGGGCCCGAAGGCCCCTATCGACCTCTCAGACGTGGAGGCGCTGGATGTTGGCGACCGACTCGATGCGCTCCCGAGCGAGCCGGTTGGATGCCACGATGGTGGTCACCTTGTCGGCCTGGGCCTTGTGCAGCACGCGCTTCACGTTGTTGTACACGCCCTGGGCATCTGACATGGCCTGATCGTGTGGCCAGCCGTGCAGCTCGGAGTAGACCGACATGAGCCCACCCGCGTTGACGACGTAGTCGGGGGCGTAGGTGATGCCTCGCTCGAGGAGCATCGACGCATCGGCCTCTTCGTTCTCCAGGATGTTGTTGGCACCGCCCGCGATGATGGGGGCCCGCACGGTGGGAATCGTGCGGGCGTTGATGATCCCGCCCACCGCACAGGGGGCCAGCACGTCGGCTTCGCACGAGTAGTAGTCGTCGCCTTCCACCACCGTGGCGCCCAGCTCCTCCACCGCCGTGGTCAAGCGGCGGTGGTTGATGTCGCTGACCACCAGCCTGGCGCCCCGCTCGTGCAGGTACCTCGCCAGGTGCATGCCGACGTTGCCCATCCCCTGGATGGCCACGGTGCGGCCATCCACATCTCCGCTGCCGTGGACCACCTCGAGGGAAGCGCGGATACCGTGGAACACGCCCCATGCGGTGATCGGCGATGGGTCGCCGCTGCCACCGACGTGCACACCGGCCCCGGTGACGTAGGCCGTCTCGCGCCGGATGTGGTTCATGTCTTCGACGTTGGTGTTCATGTCTTCGGCGGTGATGTAGCGGCCGTTGAGGCTCTCCACGTGGCGCCCGAAGGCACGGAACAGCGCCTCGTTCTTCATGGAGGGGTCGCCGATGATCACGGCCTTGCCACCGCCGAGGTCGAGGCCGGCCACCGCGGCCTTGTAGGTCATGCCGCGCGACAAGCGCAGGACGTCGCGCAGCGCATCGGCCTCCGACGCGTAGTCGTACAGCCGGCAGCCACCGAGGGCCGGGCCGAGGGTGGTGTCATGGATCGCGATGATCGCGCGAAGACCCGCCGCTTCGTTGCGACAGATGATCACTTGCTCGTGACCGAGGGTAGACATCTCTTCGAACCAGGTCATGCATGCTCCCGCAGTGCACGACCGTAACCTGACGCCGGCCCGAGCGCCTCCCGCCGAGGCCGCGCCGGGAGCCCTGAATTAGCGGGCTTCAATCGCCATTTTCGACGCCGTACTTCTTCATGAGTCGCGACATGTTCGGCCGCGCCATGCCGGCGAGCTCGGCGGCTGCCTTGATGGTGCCTCCGCGCCGCAGCGCATGCTCGAGGTAGGCCTGGGAGAAGCTGCGCACCAGCTCCTCCTTCGCCTCCTGGTAGGGCAGCTCCAGGAGGGGCTCGAACCCTCCCCCACGCGTTGTGACCGACGTGGCATCCGCCGGGGCGGTGCCCAGCGTGCGAGGCAGGTCGTGCGCCTGCAGGATGTCGGCGTCGGCCATCAGCACCGCGCGCTGCATCGCGTTGCGAAGCTCCCGCACGTTGCCGGGCCATGAGTACCCCTCGAGGGCCTCCATCGCCTCTCGCGACACCTGGGTGACCCGACGGCGCTCCCGCAGCCCGAACTCCTCCACGAAGCGGTACACGAGCAGGGCCACATCCCCCTCGCGGTCGCGCAGTGCCGGCACCTCCAGCGTGACCACGTCGAGCCGGAACAGCAGGTCGCGCCGGAAGTCGCCCGCCTCCACCGCCTCGTGCAGGTCGCGGTGGGAGGCAGCCAGCACCCGTGCGGTGAGGTCGTGCTCCTTCTGCCCCCCGATCGGCCGGAAGGTGCGGTTCTCCAGCACGCGCAGCAGCTTGGCCTGCAGCTCCAGGGGCATGTCGCCGATCTCGTCGAGGAGCAGCGTGCCCCCATCCGCTGCGCGCAGCAGCCCGGGCCGATCTTCGGTCGCGGTCGAGTGAGCTCCCTTCACGTGGCCGAACAGCTCGCTCTCCATGAGCGCCTCGGGGATGGCGGCACAGTTCACCGCCACGAACTCCCCGTTGCGCCCCGACAGCCGGTGGACCTCCCTGGCCACCAGCTCTTTGCCCGTGCCCGACTCACCATGGATCAGCAGCGATGCCGACGAAGCCGCCACCTGCTCGATCCGCTTGCGCAGCTCCACCATCTTCGACGAGCGCCCATGGAGCAGCCCCGCACCCCGGGTGCGCAGCGCCTGGTTCTCCTGGCTGAGCTGAGCGAACTGGACGGAGCGCCGCAGCACCGACAGGAACCGTGCCCAGTTCTCGATGGGCTTCGCGAAGTAGTCGGCGGCACCCAGCTCGAGGGCCTGGTTGGCGATGTGGATGTCGCCCTGCCCGGTGAACACGATGGCCACGGCGCTGTCTTGCAGCCGCGGCAGGCGCTGCAGCAGCTCCAGGCCGCTCATCCCGGGCAGGTGCACGTCGAGGAGGACCACGTCGATCGGCTGGGACCGAAGCACATCGGCGCCCTCTTCGGCGCTGGCCGCCTCGAGCACCTGGTAGCCCTCGCGCTTCACCGTGCGCCGGACCGAGCGGCGCACGAGCTCATCGTCATCGACGATCAACACTGCACCCTTGTCAGGCATTCGGAGGCTCCAGGGGCTCGAGAGGGGGGAGCAGGCCGCGGTCGAGCCATGCGCCGACCACACCATCACACTGTACGTCGACCGCACACCGACGACAGGTGTCGGGCTTGGCCCACCGCACCACGTCGGGGAAGAACACCAGGGCCTGCGCCAGCTGGTGGTCAGCGTCGACATAGAACCGATTGGACGTGCGCCACGGCACGAACGGCGCCGCTCCGCCTGGCCACACGCAGGGCGGCAGCCCCTTCACGGCCCATCCACCTGATCGGGGTGGCAAGGCCATGAGCGCCTCGACGCAGGCGGAAGCGGGAGGAGGAGGCGGGGCGCCGGGGACCGGAAAGGGCCACGTGAACACGAGCCGTCGGGCAGCTTCGGCCCGAGCCACCAGCTGGGGCAGATCGCCCAGCGCCTCCGCCGTCAGGGCGATGGAGGCCGTCATCCCTGCAGGACAAGACGCTCGGGAGGTCGTCGACAGGGCCGCCACCACCTCGTCGGCCACCGCACCCAGCGGCCCGCTGGCCACCGCTGCCGCATCGTCGGCACAGTGCACCACGACGTGCTGGATGTGGTGGGACCTGGCTTGCCGCACCACCTCGGCCAGCGCCTCATCGGCCTCGCTCACCCCGGACAGGACCAGCCGGGTGACCGCCCGCGAGCGGGGGCCCTCACGCTGCACCGTGAAGTAGCCCACGTTGGCAGCCACCTCGGCCACCGTGAGGCCCCGCTGCGGCACCGGCGCACCGGCGCGCAGACGACCGTCGAACCGGGCTCCGACCCGCACCTGGAGGGCTCGGGGTGTGGAGACCGCGCCTGCGGTCGTCCACGAGATCACGCCAGGTGCACCGAGGTGCAGCCATCGAGCTCCCACAGCACCTGGAAGTCGTCGATCGGCATCAGCCGAGCCTCGTCGACATCGTTCCACGGGTTGGGATCGGCGGCGCGAACCACGTCGGTGACACGCTCCACGAGCAGCCACACAGGCTGAACCGCGCCTGCCTCGGAGCGCTCCCACACCCGAGCCAGCCACGGCAGCTGGTGCTCGAACTGGTACTTGCGGATGCGCGCCGTGCGCTCGTCGCGGGCCCCCGTGCCCATGGTGCCCGTGGCGCGCGCGCCGTACAGCTTCGCGGCGGCGGCCTGAATCTCCGGCGGCGTCGCGTCGCCAATCAGGCCTCGCACCGCCTCGACCAGCGCCTCGCCGGCGGCGTTGCCGGTGGACTCGTCGGTGGCGTCCAGCACGCCACGGCACGCCTCGGCGACACCCGCGTCAGCGGCAGGCACGCCGTCGACATGCAGCATGAACACCCAGGTCGACAAGGTGTAGGGAATCAGCTCGGTACCGGTCACCACGCTCGCAGCCATCGACACTTGCCCCCGTCGTCATGAGGGCCGGATTATATGCCGTAGGTCATGATCTCGCTTCTCGTCGCGCTCATCGCCTGTACCGGCTCCGACCCGTTCACCGGCCCGCGCCCGCCGCCCGCTCCGACGTTCACCGATCCGGGCCTGGCGTCCACGGGGGCTACCGCGGCGCACCAGCTGTGGCGCCTCGACGGCCGCTACCAGCTGGCTGACACCACGCTGCCCGAGGGCTTCAGCGCTGGCAGCGCTTTCCCCGTCGCCCTCGGCGCGCGTCCCGTGGAGTCCAAGCCCAACGTCGATGTCTACTCCGGTCGCTCCCCCTTCCGGGAAGACCTCGACGGCAGGCGCTCCGCCCCCCCGGGCATGAGTGTCGAGATCGACGGCGAGGAGCTCCCCTACGCCCCCGCCCTCGGCCGGCCCAGCTGGGCGATCAAGAAGGGCCAGCTGTTCGTCGCCTACAAGGGCGAGCTGCCCAGCGAGCGGGTCAAGGTGCGCTACGAGGGAGCTGCCGCGACGTTGCTGCGGCGCGACTTCGACACCGCCGAGCTGCCCCCCGAGGAGTTCGTCCGCTACACGGTCACCCTCGGCACCCGCACCCGGCACGGCATGCTGCTGCCGGCCCCCTCCTCGGCCTCGTTCGACCTCACCCTTCCCGAGCAGGGGCCGGTCTTCGACACGTGGCTGGCCATGGCCCCAGCCCCCCTTCGCGACCTCGGCTCCGACGGGGCCTACGTCGTGGTGTCCATCACCCACGCGGGGCAGACCGAGGTCGCAGGCAGCCGCACCTTCGTCGCAGGCGACACCGACGACTTCGAGCACCTCCGGATCGACCTGTCGAAGTGGGCGGGCAAGGAGGTCACCCTCACCCTCACCACCGACCCCTACACCCACAACCACTTCGACCACGTGTTCCTCGGCTCGCCCACCGTGTTCGGCAAGCCCACCGCACCGCCGCGCCGAGTCGTGGTCGTCGGGCTCGACACCACGCGGCCACAGTCGTTTTCGTTCTTCGACTACAGCCGGCAGACCACCCCCGAGCTCGACGCGGTGATGCGACAGTCCGTCGTGTTCGACCAGGCCTGGACGCCCGCCCCCCGCACCCGGCCGAGCTTCCGCTCCGCGACCACCGGTCGCCGCCCCCTCGATGCTGTGGGCGCGAAGAACATCGGTGAGGTGTTCTCCGAGCACGGCTTCGCCACGGCCGGGATCACCGCGAACGTGCACCTGCAGCCGCGCTTCGACTTCCACCACGGCTTCGACGACTGGTGGTTCGACGGCAAGTCGCGGGCCGACAGCCAGGTCGACCGCGCCCTGGAGTTCCTCGACCGCTACCAAGACCGTGATGTGTACATGTTCCTGCACATCATGGACCCGCACATGCCCTACAACGCGCCGGGCTCCTACGAGAACATGTTCGTGCCGGCCTACGACCCCGACCTGCCCGACTACTTCGCGCGGTCCACCGTCTACGGCTGGATGCGCCAGGGCCCGCTCACCGAGCTGCGGATGGAGCACATCCGGGGCCTGTACGACGGCGAGATGCGGTACATGAGCACCCACCTCGCGCGCTTCTTCGACCAGCTCGACCGCCTCGGCGGCAAGACCCTCGTCGTGGTCCACAACGACCATGGGGAAGAGTTCTGGGAGCACGGGCAGTTCGAGCACAATCACACGCTCTACGACGACGTGACCCGCGGGCTGTTGTGGGTGCGGGCAGGCAGCGGCCAGGCGGAGGGGCGCCGGGTCGGAGCCCCCGCCACCCTCGCCGACATCGCGCCCACGCTCTACGACTTCGTCGGGTTCGAGGATGTGCCCCCCACCGACGGGCAGTCCCTCCGCCCGTTCCTCGACGGAGGAGAAGATCCGAACGCCTGGGCCGACCGCCCCATCGGCATCGCCCACCTGCGCTACGGCTACGACCGCTGGGCCGTTGTGTACCAAGGCAAGAAGTACATCCTGCACACCGGCACCGGCACCGAAGAGCTGTACGACCTCGCCGCCGACCCCACCGAGCAAGACGACCTGGCGAAGCGCACCGACCTCACGCCCTGGCGGGAGCGGCTCGGTCCGGTCCACGGAATGGAGGCAGGCCGTGGCTGGCGCGTCCGCGTCGAGCTCAAGCCAGGGGGCGCACCGTTCCGGATGGAGCTTCCTGCGGCCGCTCGCGGCGCCATCGTCGTCCCCCCTTCCATGACGATCCCCAACCCCCGCAACCAGGCCTGGGGCGAGCCCCCGAAGCGCAGCGAGGCCGAGATCGGCTCGGTCGAGCTCCTCGACGAAGGGCGCACGCTGCAGTTTACCCCCGGCACCGACCCCACCGACGGGCTGCTGTTCGTGCTCTTCGGCGACGACGTGAGCCCCGACGAGCTCGTGGCCACCCGCAACGACCTGCCCCTCACCTTCCGCCGCGGCGCCGCCTGGCGCTGGGCCAGCGGCAAGCAGTCGCTGATCATCGAGCCGGGCACCGTATTCCTGCCGCCGCCCAGCGAGGCGCAGCGCATGAACGCCAGCACTGGCGGGGCTAGCGAAGAACAGATCGCCGAGCTGTGCGAGCTCGGCTACCTGCACGGCGAGGCCTGCGGCGAGGAAGAGCACTGATGCCAGCGGTCACGTTGGCGCTCTGGGGCGGCCTGCTCGCCGACCATCCCGGCCGACGTGACCGCGAGCAGCAGTGGCGTGCCGCCCGGGTCCGAGCGCACCTGCTCGACGACATGGGCGTCGACGAGGCGATGGCCGAGGCGGTGTGGCTGGAGACGGTTCGCACGCTGCGGAGTGCATGGCTCGACGAGCACCACACGGTGGGCATCGCGCGGGCCCTCGGCGAGGGGCTGGCGAGCCAGGGGCTTCGTCCGGCGCCGACCTTCGACGAGCTGGTGGCCGACCTCGAGACCCGCGCCCTCGACGAGCTCCCCGAGGTGCTCCCCGGCGCGGTCGACGCCTTGGTGGCGCTCGCCGCACGGTGGCCGGTCGGCGTGCTGTGCGACGTACGCATCACGCCGGCGCCCGTCCTCCGCGACGTCCTCGAGAGGGTCGGGCTCGCGGGCCCCCTCGACAGCGCCGTGTTCAGCGACGAGGTAGGGGCAGCGCGGCCGGCGAGAGCCCCGTTTCGCATCGTCGCCCAGGAGCTCGGCGTGCCCCTCGACGAGGTCGTGCACGTCGGCCCCAGTGAGGCGCGCGACGTGCTCGGCGCCCACGCGGCGGGGGCGAGCGCCATCCGCCTGGGCGAGGCCCCCTCGGCCGCCGAGGCCATCTGCGAGTCGCTGCGCGAGGTCCCGGAGGCCGCCGAGGCGGTGATCGCGGCGTGGTAGTCGTCTTCGACGTGATGGATACCCTCGTCGTCGACCCGTTCCACGACGCCCTGCCCGCGTTCTTCGGGCTCGACTTCGCCTCGTTCCTCGCGCAGAAACACCCGACGAACTGGATGGCCTTCGAGTCGGCACGCATCAGCGAACAGGCCTACCTGCAGCAGCTGTTCCGTGACCGACGGCCCGTCGACGGCGTTGCCCTGCGCGCCCACCTGGCCGCCGCCTACCGGTGGGTCGACGGCATGCACGAGCTGCTGGTCGAGCTCCACCAGGCGGGGGTCGAGGTGCACGCCATGTCGAACTACCCGGTCTGGTACCACCTCATCGAGGAAGAGCTGGGGCTCGGGCGCTACCTGCAGTGGTCGATGGTCAGCTGGGACACGGGGCTTCGCAAGCCCGACCCGCGCGCCTATCGGCGGGGGGCAGCCCGAGTGGGCCACCCTCCCGGCGCGCTGCTGCTGATCGACGACCAGCCCGTCAACGTCGACGCCGCCCGAGCCGAGGGCTGGGGCGGCGTGGTGTTCGAGGGCGCCGAGCCCCTACGAGAGGCCCTGGCACAGCACGGCGTGCTCAGCAGGTAGGGGCCTGCGCGCTCGAGCAACGACTTGTCGGCATCCCACGACGGCGAACACTTCCCACAGACCCGTCATGGCGGACCGTGGGGCCCGCCGTGACCAGAGTGGAGGTTGGAGGCACCGACCGTTGGTCGATGCCTACCGTGCTCACGCGACGCCGTTCTGCTCGAGCCAGCCGGCCACCTCGTCATCGCCGACCTGCATGAAGGCGAAGACCGAGCCGAGGGCGCAGAGGATGTTGAAGCTGCACAGGCCACCGGCGATGCCGGCGATGGCCGAGTTCTTCGCCTGCGGCGAGACCTGACCCGAGTACATCTGGTAGCCGATGAAGGCCTGGAACGCGGAGGCAGCGGCGGGCAGCAGCCACCAGATCCCCACACACACCCAGATGAGGCTCAGGACCATCCCGAGGGAGTAGAGCAGGTTGAACCCGCCGCAGATCATGTTGACCAGGCCGGCGGTCTTGTAAGGCTGGGGTGCTTCCACGATGGACCTCTCTAGGGTGGATCGCTCGAAATGCGCGCCCGATACCTCACGCGGCGGCATCGGAGTGTCAAACGACAAACCGCGGTAGCATGTGGGCATGACCCGACCAGCCCCGCGATCGACCGAGAGCCTGCCAATTGTCCACGCCGGGGTCAATGCCCTGCCTGCCCTGGCTGGTGCCCAGCTAGCGGTGGCTACCGTCACGGCGGCGGCACTGATGGTGGTCGCCGCCGACCACGGGGACGAGATCGTCGGCGTGTGGATGGGCTCGTGGCTGGTGTGGGGGCTGCCCCAAACCCTCGGCCTCGCCTGGCTCGCTGCACGCCTGGATCGCCGCCTGTCCCAGCATCCCCCCGTGGCGCGTTGGCTGTGGCTGCCCTTCGGCGCGCTGGTGACGACGCTGACGTGGTGGCTTCCCATGCTCGCCCTCACGCCGGTGCAGTTCGTGATGTGGCTGGTGGAGGATCGCGGTCGCTACCTCGACGGCGCCGTGGTCGGTCTGCTCGCCTGGGCGATCGTGTTCGTCGTCGGGGTCGTCGCTGCCCTGATGTGGCGGGCCATCCGGAGCCGGCCGAGCTCGCGGCGGCCACGCCGGGTGAGCTGGGCCGACGTCGTGCCCACTGGCGGGGTCGGCCTGCTGTGGGCGATGCCGCTGCTGGCCTTGCCCGCGGGCTGGCTGATCGCG
>CBDUIC010000167.1:0-12304 GCA_965367245.1 uncultured bacterium
TCGTAGAACGGGATGATCGGCGCGGTCTGCCCGTGGTAGACGCCCAGCCGCGCACGGCAGGCCTCCTCGGTGTCGTCGGCGCGGTGCTTGAGCCGGTCGACGATGTCGGCGGGAGGCGGGTTGAACGTGAGGTGGTAGATGGCGCCGGTCACCGGGTCGCTACGGCGGCCGACGATGCGGTCGACGATGAGGTCGTCGGGCACCTCGAGGAGCACCACGGCATCCAGCGGCTCCGACAGCGCGGCGTCGAGGGCCTCGGCCTGCGGCAGCGTGCGCGGGAAGCCGTCGAGCATGAAGCCCTCCTTGGCATCCTCCTGCGCGATGCGCTCCTTGACCAGGCCGATGGTGACCTCGTCGGGCACGAGCTGACCGGCATCCATGCAGGCCTTGGCCTGCTTGCCCAGGGGCGTGCCTGCCTTGACCGCCGCCCGGAACATGTCGCCGGTGGAGATGTGCGGGATGGCGAGGCGCTCCACGAGGCGAGCGGCCTGGGTGCCCTTGCCCGCGCCGGGGGGGCCGATGAAGATCATGCGCATGTCGAGCTCCTCTTGGCTGGCGGTCCCCCTATCGCGATGCTGCCCGGGTCGCGATAGGCCGCCGATGGAGCCCCCATGCATCCTCTGGGACTACCCGAAGGCCCCCCGGGCCACGACTGCAGCCAGTGTGTCTGGGCCCCCGACGGGCGGTGCGGCATGCTCGCCCCCGAAGGCGGGGAAGGCCCGGCCGTGAGCGCCCAGGTGCCGGCCTGCGCCCACTTCGCGGCCTCCCTCGACTGCCTCGCCTGCGGCGCCTGCTGCCGCGAGGCCTACGACTCCGTGCCGGTCACCGCCGAAGACGAGGTCCACCAGCACCACCCCGAGCTCATCCGCCGCGACGGCGACTGGGTCGATCTGCAGCGCGTCCCCTCCCCCACGGGATGTGGGACCCGATGTGCCGCGCTGCAAGGCGACGGCCCGTTCCACTGCCGGATCTACGCCGTGCGCCCGCAGACCTGCCGCGATGTCGAGGAAGGCCATGCAGGCTGCCTGTTCGCCCGGCGGCGCGTGGGCCTCAGCCCCGACCCGCGGTAGCGCCTACCGGCAGTCCCAGTGCCAGGTCTGCTCCTCGTCGACGGCATCCTGCACGCCATCGCCGTCGGTGTCGGGCCCGCGCTGCGCCAGCACCAGGTGCCCGTCGTCATCGTAGTGGTAGACCCTCAGCATCGGCTCCTGGTCGGGCGCCGACCACAGGCTCCAGTCGAGCTGCCCGTCGTCGCGGTAGCCCCACGCCTCCAAGGCGCCCGCCATGCCACCGTCGGTGTGCTCCCTCGCCACGAGCTGCTCGCCCTCGTAGCGCTCGATGCGCTCATACGCTGCCCAGCCCAACGTCTCGGACCGCACCCGGGCGTCGAGCGACGGAGCAGGCGCGAGGTAGTCTCGGGTCTCGACGTAGGAAGGCTCACCGCCGTCGACGAGGTGTGTCTCGACGCGCTCGAGCCGACCCTCGACCCAGGTGAAGGCGGTCGCCTGATCCCACGACCGGTCGGTGTGCACCGTCAGCAGGGAGGCGACCTTGTGACCGGCGTCGTCGTAGTCGTAGTCGTAGGTCTTCGACATCACGCCGTCTTGCTGGTGGTCTTCCTGCACCAGCCAGCCCTCTTCGTCGTATACGAACGTCTCGCGCTGGCTCTCGAAACCGAACAGCAGAGGTGTGACCGAGTCGACCTCGGTGACCACGCTCGCCACCTGGTCGCCGACGAACCCGACCTCCCGCCACACGGTCGCCTGCCACATGCCGTAGCCGTCGCGGATCTCCTCGACCCGGAAGCTCTCTTGCCCATCCGCGCGGTAGGTCACCTCGATGTCGGTGGTGTAGCCCCCGCCATCGACCTCCGTGGTGGTGCTGGTGCACGTTCCCGGCCCGTAGCCTGCGTCCCCCACCTCGTCGGGCCCGCACGCCCCCAGCATCAGCCCCATCGCCATCGTCGTCATCAGGCGCACGGCCACCTCCCGACGCCACAGTACCCGCACAGCCGTTCACGAAGCATCACAACCCTGTCACGACTCGCCACGGCGTCTACGGAGCCACAAACCGCACCGGCTCCGTCGCCGCCACCCGCTGCCCCTCCGCCCCGATGGCCGTCAGCGACGCCGTGTATGCCTCGCCCATCTCCAGCTCGAACACGCCGCTGCACATGCCGTGGCCGATGACCACCCGCCCGTCGTCGACCCGCGCTCGCCCGGTCACCGCCTCGCCGCCCTCCCGCACCAGCGCGACCTCCACCCACGTCGCATCCGCCACCGGCACCGCCAGGGTCACGCTCACCGCGGGGCCGCAGCCGAACAGCGTGCGGTCTTGGTCGACCACCGACGCCGGACCCGACCATGTCGGTGCCACCGACGCCTTGCCGCCGACCCGCCAGCGGATGGGCGCGTGGCCCTGGCCTGTCCACACCGTGCGCGCCGTCCCATCGAAGCGAAGCACGTAGTCGCCCGCAGCCAGGGGCCCCTCGGGGCGCAGCACGATCTGGTCGTCCTGAAAGTCGCCCCGCAGGTGCGCCACGACCGTGAGGGGGACCTCACCTTCGGGCCCGTCGAGGCTGTAGCGGGTGACCTTGTCGAGCACCCCACGCTCCATGCCATAGGCATCGAGCAGCAGCTCCGCCCGCGGGGGCAGCCGCACCTCGGCCGCCGGCTCCGCGTGCAGCGACGCGCTCGTGCAGTCGGCCCAGGCCATCGTCAGCATCCACAGGATCACAGCCACCTCCCGGCCCACCCACGGGCCGCGCAGACAGACCTTACCACCCCGGGGGTCGCGCCACCCGCTCCGCGTCGAACAGCTTGGCCGTCGCCCCCTGCTCGTCGACGAACGGGCTGTCGAAGGACCACACCACCGACCCCGAGCCCGACACCTCGACCGCGCGACCCTCGGTGGTCACCACCCCCAGCGTGGTGCCGCCCGCGAGCCGCTGCACCGTGCCGCAGCAGCTGCTGAAGCCCCCCACCGGCGCCGACCACACCTCCTGCAGATCGGGGAAGCTCAGCTCCAGCAGGCGCGAGCCCGTCCCCCGCGAGCCGTTGTCGAACAGCAGCAGGTTCCCGTCTGCGAGGACCTCGGGGTCGTGCTGGCCGACGAAGGGCCCGCCGCTCCACCACGTGATGCGCCCCGCCTCGGGGTCGACCACCATCAGCTCCGAGGTCGCCCGGAGCGACACCAGCACGAAGCCCTCCTGGAAGCGCTCGTCGATGCCGTCTTCGGCCAGCCGGTGGACCCCGTTGGCGTGCAGCGGGTCGTCGCCGCCCGCAGCCAGGCCCTCCAGGCGATGGCTCCACGCGGGGTCACTCGCGATCAGGTCGAGGAGCGACAGGCTCCGCATCCAGCTCCCATCGGCGTCGTACCAGGCCAGGCTGTCTTGGTAGACGACCCCCAGCGGCGGATACGACGCGCGCTGCGAGGTCAGCGACAGCCACCCGCCGTCGGGCCACGACACCGCGTCGTGGTGGTTGCCGTCGTCGACGACCCAGCGCACCGAGCTGTCGGGGGCCAGCGACCACAGCGAGCCGTACTCGATCAGCGCCAGCAGCCCTCCGTCGGGCTGCACCCACGCCCGGCGAAAGGAGCCGCGCTGGTCGTCGACCCCGTAGGCGGCTGGCTCGAGGGACCACCGGTGCAGGGTGTCGCCCTGCAGATCGGTCAGCAGCACCTCGAAGCCATGGGCGGAGACCAGCAGCATGGCCTCGTCGTCGGGCCCAGCGCTCGACGCCGCAGGCTGGCAGCCGAGGCCCGCAACCAGCGCCACAAACCAGCCCCTCACGCCGCGCCCCACCCCGCCTCGACGGCCTCGAAGAACGCACCGAGGTGGCGCCCGTCGACCAGCGCGTGGTGCACCTGCAGGTTGACCGGCATCACCTGCCGCCCGTCGCGCTCGGTGAGCTTGCCCCAGGCGATGCGCGGCACGTCGTCGACGAAGCCCTCACGTGATGCGTGCACGGGGTGGGTGAGCGAGGTGAACGACAGCCAGGGCAGGCAGCTCATGTAGACCACGTCGTCGCGCACCCCCTCGAAGGGCTGCAGCTCGGCGATGTGGTGCTGGGCCTCGCTCGCCTCGCGCACCGCGACGGAGAAGGCCACGGGGTCGTCGACATAGGGCACCGTGGCGAAGCCGAAGCGCCCCCCCGCCACCGCGACCGTGAACGCTGGGTCGACCCGGTCGTGCTCCACCACGTGCTCGCCACCCTCGAAGCGGATGCGCTGCCGCAGCGCCGGCACCGCCTGCACCGCGCCGACCAGCCCGTGCATCAGCCCTGCGAACACCGACCGCCCCTCGGCCCGACAGGCCGCGACGGCGGTCGTCACGTCGACCTCGACGGTGACGGCCATGTGGGGCTGAGCCATGTGCCGGTAGTGCGCATACGCCGAGGCCCGCGGCCAGGTGGTGGGGTCGTGCCGCACCCAGCCCATCAGGGGGCCTCTTCCTGCACGTAGCCCAGGGCCTCCAGCTGCTGCTGCAGCTCCTCCTGGCTCGCCCGCACGTGCACCGGGTCGTCGGCCTCCGTACGGTTGTCGGGGTCGTAGGCGGGCACCGTCATCTTGTAGCGCTGCATCCGCCGAACGTGCTCCTGCGAGGGCGACACCTTCGTCGTCTCCCCCGGGTCGGCCGTGAGGTCGAAGCCGTAGACATCGCCTTCGTCCCAGGCCACCGTCTTGCTCAGGTCGCCGTGGACCATCGCGTAGCCCGACCGCAGCCAGGGCTCGATCTCCACGTCGGGAAAGACCGCCTGCACCGTCTCGATCTCCCGCCGCAGCGGCGTCTCCATCCGGGTGACCGCCGGGCGAGGGTTGTCGAGGAGGTGGACCTTGTGCAGGCCGGGCGGCCGGGGAATGCCCATCCACGCCGCCAGGGTGGGAAACACATCCATCGTCGACACCGGGGTCTCCACCCGCTCCGCCTCGATGCCCGGGCCACGGATGATCAGCGGCACGTGAGTGAGGGTGTCGGCGAGGGTGAGCCGATGGTTGAACAGGTGGTGGTCGCCGAGGTTCTCACCGTGGTCGCTGGTGAGCACGACGATGGTGTTGTCGAGGTCGCCGCGGGCCTGCAGCTTGGCGAGCAGGTCGCCGGTGGCCTGGTCGAGCTCCCACAGCGTGGCGTCGTAGACGGCGTTGATCGCCTCGAGCTCGCGCTCGGTGTAGTCGTGCTTGCCGAAGTTGTAGAAGTGCAGGTTGATGTGGCCCGCGTCGGTCTTCAGCCCCAGGTCGATGAGCGCGGGGTCGTCGATGACCGCCTGGCGCGCCTCCATGCTCGGCAGCCGCGGAGTGTGGGCCTCCATCAGGTTGAGGAAGGCGAAGAACGGTGTCTCGGGCCGGTTGCGGTGGTCGAGCCACTTGAGGAAGGTGCGGGTGACGATGGGCGCCGATTCCTTGTAGGCAGCGCGGGCCCACTCGGCGTTGGTGGCGCCGTGCTCGGGGGGCGCCCACCCGGGAGCGAGCTCCTGCGACACATCTCCAGGGAGCGCAGCCTGCTTTTCCTGCGTGGCCTTCTTGGCCATCGGCGCGAGCTTGCCCTTGAAGGTGTTCATCGGCACGTGGAAGCCCTGCACCAGGTTGGTGTCCTTCGACAGCAGGGTGTTGGCGGCCAGGGAGAACGTGTTGTAGCCGTGGGCCTGGAAGTGCTCGGCCATGGTCAGGTGCGGCGTGTCGAGCCACATCCACGTCTCTCGGGCCCCGGTGGACTCCGGGGGAAGGCCCGTGAACATCGATGCGTGGCTCGGGAGTGTCCAGATCCCCGGACTGCGGGCCTGCTCGAACACCAGCGCGTCTTCCGCAAACTCTGCGAGCAGCGGCGTGGTGTCACGCTCGTAGCCGTACATCGACAGGCGGTCAGCCCGCACCGTGTCCCACACGATGAACAGCACGTTGGGGGGCGTGGGGCCGACCGCTCCCTGCATCTCCTCGAAGGGATTGCCACCGAACGGGTCGGCCTCTCCCGCCAGGTTGGACGGATCCGCCCCCAAGGGCATCGTCTTCCACAGCAGCGCCGCGAGGGCGAGCCCCCCCACCGCACCCAGGACCGGTAGCCAGCGAGTCATCCGCCGTCGGTGTAGCCCAGCGCCTGCAGCATGGCCCGGGTGTCAGCGTCTTGCTCCATCGGCCGCCCCGGCTTGTCGTCGGGGCCACGGAGCTGTTTGGAGAACCGTGGAAGCTGCCGCTGCCACTCCTGGAGCACGCCCTGCCGCTGCCGAGCGCGGTCGACCTGGTCGACGGCGAGGTTGCGGGTCTCGGAGGGGTCGGCCGCGAGGTCGAACAGGGACTGCCCCCCCTTGTCGTCGCGCACGTACTTCTCCTCGCCCTCGATCACGACCTGGTAGCGCTCACGCCACCGGTCGCGCGGCAGGCCGGGCCAGGTGTCGAGCACCTGCGGCAGCCTCGGGGTGGGGGCGACGAGCGCTGCGAACACCCGCTCGGTGGGGACGAGGGTGGGCACCGGGTAGGTCACCGACGGCGCTGGCAGCCCCGCCAGCGCCGGCAGCGTGCCATACAGGCCCGCCGTGCTCACCGCCTCGGCGACCCTGCCTGGCTCGAGGCCCTTGGGGTAGTGCACGATCAGCGGCACGTGAAGCAGGGCCTGGTGCACGCTCCAGCGATGGTCGAACATCCCGTTCTCGCCGAAGTGCTCTCCGTGGTCCCCCACCACCACCACCACCGTGTCGTCGAGGGCCCCGCGCTCCGCAAGCCCCGCCATCAGCCGGCCGGTGGCGTCGTCGAGGTCGCGAAGGCTCGCGTCGTAGACGCCGAGCAGGGCCTCCAGCTCGGCGGGGGTGAAGCCCTGCACCCCTTCCATCGCACCCATCAGCCGACGCAGCGACCCGTCGGTGGCCAGGCCCGCTTCCAGCAGCTTCGGCTCCAGCACCGCCTGGCGACTCGCCAGCGACGGCACCCTCGGGTGGTGCGCCTCCAGGAAGTTGAGGTAGGCGAACACCGGGGGCTCGCTGGCATCGAGGGCCGCGAGGAGCCCGTCGACCCCGTCGGGAGCACAGTCCTTCGTCAGGGTGAGGTGCTCAGGCCAGCCCTCGCCCTTGCCCTGCCAGCCCGGCGCCATCACCACGCTCTGGTCGCGCTCGATGAGCTTGTCGCTGGTGGCCTTGGCACAAGTGGCCGCCGGCTCCCCCTGCCAGGTGAGGTGGACCTCGTCGAAGCCCTGTAGCAGGTGAGTGGCGGGCGACAGGTAGGGGTTCGCCGACCAGGCGAAGGTGCGGTAGCCGTTCGCCCCGAAGTGCTCTGCCAGGGTGGTGTGGTGCGAGTCGAGCCACAGCCAGCCCACCCGCGCGCCATGGGAGGGGGCCGGCAGCCCGGTGAACATCGAGGCATGGGCCGGGACGGTCCACATCGCCGGGCTGATGGCTCGGTCGTACACCCGCGCCCGCTGGGCCATGGCCTCGAGCTGCGGGGTGGTCGGCCGGTCGTGGCCGTAGACCGACAGTCGATCCGCGCGGGTGGTGTCCCACAACAAGACGATCACGTCGGGGTGGTCGACCTCGGGCTCCGGCGGCGGGGCCTCGACGACCGGCTCGGGGCTGCCACACGACAGCAGGGTGGTGGGGACCCCGCAGCTGGCGAGCCCGAGGGTGGCGACGATGGTGGCCGCCTGTCTGACCTTCGCTGATCCCACGGTCCTCCCCTACACGGATCCTGAACCGAGCCGGAGCATGACTCGCCCGACGAGCCAGGGCAACGCGTTGCCCCCGCACGTCTCCCCGCATAACGGAGCGGATGGAGGGCACCCCGTGGCCAAGTCGCGTCAGCTCGCGAGCCTAGCGCTGGCCCTCGTCATGCCGCTGCTCGTCGTGGGCGCAGGCCTGGCGGGGCTCGAGAGCTTCCGCACGTCGTCCGACAACCGTGAAGACCGCAACGCCGGCAAGGTGATCAACGGCAAGGTCGTCGAGGGCGGCGTCGTCAGCCTCATCGAGCGGTCCCTCGCCCAGAACGAGCCCGAGGTCATCATCTTGGGCAACAGCTTGTCGAATACCGACATCCACCCCGCCCAGCTCGCGCGGCGGCTGGGGCTGCGCAAGAACAAGATCCAGCGCTACAGCATCCCCAACAGCATCGGCGCCCACTGGTACGTGCTGCTGAAGAATCGCGTGTATGGCAACGGCCACCAGCCCAAGATCATCATCTTGCTGTCCGACATGCAGAGCGCGCTGGCCGTCACTCCCCGATCCGAGGCCAGCTACCTCAACCTGTCGGTCCACATGAACCGCAACGAGCCGGTCATCAACCGCAAGCTCGGCGACCGCAACTACTACCTCGAGCGCGTCCGCCAGAACCGCGGCAAGCTGCGGGAGAAGGCCCTGGAAGGGGCCCGCAACGCGATGGTCGACCTGCTCTACCACCGGTCGTTCCGCCCCACCGACTCCAAGAAGACCGAGGCAGCGCTCGAGCGGGTCTTCGACGCATCGAAGACCGACATGCGGCTTCACAACCAGGTCATCCCGATCTTCTCCGAGAAGGGCAAGCTGCAGCCCTTCGATCCGGCGTCGCTCCCGCTGCCCAAGAGCAGCTTCATCCCCGAGATCACCAAGCTGGTCTCGAACAACGGCGGCGTCGCGGTCTTCCTGCGCCCCCCGATGTCGCCGCTGCTCCCGGAGATGCTGGGCGACCTGGTGCTGCCCGAGGTGGAGCCCAAGGCCATCAACATGGTGCGCCGCCACGGCGGCCTCTACCTCGACACGCGCCAGCTCCCCCTCGAGGCCACCCACTTCCACAACGTCGACCACATGAACCCCGAGGGGGCTCGCCACTACACCGAGGCCGTCGCGCGGGTGCTGTGGGAGACGCCGGGGCTCGAGCAGTACCGGCCCCGCCAGGGTGCAGAGATCGACCTGATGCGCATGGTCGACGTGCAGGAGGGCATTGCGCACCCCCACTTCCCCGACGCCACCTACCGCAAGCCCCCCCCCGCGGTGCCCAAGGCCAACCGGCCCTTCCAGCGTGGTCGAAAGGCCATGCCCTACTTCGAGACCGACCACCTGCACTTCCTGTCCGACGCGGCCACCATCGAAGCCAACCCCGCCGCCCGTCGGTGCTCCCCCATCCTGGTGCAGGAAGACGGCAGGCCTCTGCCCATCGGCAACGTGAGCTGCGAGGAGGCATCGAAGCATCGCAAGGGCCGCTACTGCCATACGTCCGACCGTGTGTACTTCTCGGCGACCGACGACACCTCTCCCTTCGTGAACGACCGCGACTACAAGCTGTCCCTCGATCCCAAGCGGCGCTGCTGGGGAAGCCAGTGGCTCTACCCTCGCGACCAGGTGCGGATCCGCCCCGACGAGGGCGACTTCGACCGCTTCGAGAACGGCGCGCGCGCCCTCACGATCATGGCCTCCACCAAGTCAGGGAAGGGCAGCGACGCCGAGCCCGTCCGGCTGCACGTCAAGCTGTGGGTCAACGACAAGGTGCGCATCGACGAGCAGCTCACGGCCGAGCAGGTCACCACCCGCGAAGGCCACACCTTCAAGCTCAAGCAGCCCATCGGCACGGCCGCTGACGTGCTCCTCGAGGTCACCAACGCCTCCGATTCCTTCGTGCTGCTCACCGGCGCACGCTTCAACGAGCGGGCCCCCCGATGACCGACCCCGAGCGCATCAAGGCCCTGGAGCGTGAGAACGCACGCCTTCGGCGGCAGCTGGCCGAGCAACACCAGCTCGCCAACGCCGCTCGGATGGCGAACATCGCCGTGCTGGAGCGCCTCGACCTGCACGACGTGCTCGCGACTCTCCTCGACGCCCTCGCGGGCCTCGTGCCCTTCGACGCGGCGTGCGTGATGATGCTCGACGACGGCCGCGCGGTCGTCGAGGCCGGGGTCGGCTACATCGGGGCGCTACGCCCTGGCGAGCTCGTGTTCGAGGTCGCCGACCATGAGCACCTCGACGACCTGGTCCAGACGATGCGGTCGGTGTGCATCGCCGACACCCAGGAGCACCCCTCCTGGCAGCACGGCGTCGAGGTGAGCGCCCAGACGCGCTCGTGGCTGGGGGTGCCCCTCATCGCCCGTGGCACCGTGCTGGGCCTGTACGCGATGGACAAGCTGCAGCCTCGCTTCTTCACCGACGAGCACGTGCGTCTCGCCGAGGGCCTCGCCGACCACGCAGCCCTCGCTATCGCCAACGCGCAGCTCGTAGCGGGCATGGCGCGCCCGTGAGGTGGGCGATGCTCGCCGCGCTGCTGGCGGGCTGCGGGCCGAGCCGCGACGAGTTCCTGGTGGAGCTGGCCCGGGCGCGCTGCGTGCCAGGCTGCGAAGGGCCCGAGCTGGCCCTGTATGCGGAAGACGACGTGGAGTGCCGAGAGGCGGTACGCGCCGATGGTCGAGCGGCCACGGCCGACTGCGGCTACCGACGGAGCAAGGCCAACGCGTGCCTGGAGCACGTCGAGGCCACCTGCGGGCCCCTGGAGGCCGGCGACCCCTGCAGTGAGGTGTTCGCCTGCGACGACTGGGTGCTCGACGTGCGCTAGCTCAGGTCGTGGGCTTCGGCTCCACCTCGGCCCTACGCAGCGACACGTGCTCGTTGCGCGCGACATGGGCGGGCACCACGATGGGGTCGACCACCATGCGCTCGAAGCCCGGGCGCTTGGCCTCCAGGCGGTACAGCCCCGGCGGCAGGTCGATGATGCGGAAGTGCCCTTCCTCGTCGGTGTGCCGCACGATCAGCGGAGCCGGCGTGTAGCTGCGCAGCGTGACCTGCACGTTGGGCAGCGGCGTCGCCAGGCCCTCCTGGGTGACCACCCCGTCGAGGGTGCCGGTGGGCGGCGCCGCGAGGGCCGGCGCCGACACGAAGGCGACCAGCAGGGCACAACGCCTCGCCCAGTGCTCGATCATCCCCATGCTCCCCCCTCGCCCGTCACGTAGACCGTGCGCTCGCATCACCAGATGTCAACGCCTGTCTTCAGAAACCGTAACCGGCCGGGGGACCTCGCCTGCGCTACGCGGGGGCCGCCGCCGCGTCGCCCTGGCCCTTGCTGATGGCCTTGCGGGCCACCTTCTCGGCATCCTCGGCGTAGGGAGCGTCGACGGTGACTGTGACCGTAACCGTGAACGGGCGGTCGGTCTGGTCGGCGTCGAAGGCCTCGGTGAGGTCGGCGTCGAGGGCCGAGTCGACCGGGCCGAGGGCCATGCCGGAGCTCGGAATGCCGAACACCTTGCGGGGCTCGATGACGACGCCAGGCAGACGGGTGCCGGGCAGCGCCACCGCGACCACGTCACCCACCTCGTAGACGTTGGTCAGGTTCGCCACGATGGTGCGCTCTTCCTGCTGCGGGCTGTCGAATCGGTAGATGAACAGCTTGTCGGTCTTCTCGTGGCTCTGCTTGTCGATGCACTTCATCGCGACGACGGGCATGGGTCCTCCAAAGGCCCCGCTGGCTAACCGCCTCCGCGCCCCTCGTCGCAGGGAGCTCGAGAACCCCTCGATCAAGGTCTCGTGCCGATCCGCGAGGAGCCGCCTGCGTCCGCGAGGATCCCGCGAACAGGCGCGTTGTGGGCGACTACGACGCTGTGGTACGGTTCGAAGGTCGCCTCTGCGACGTCGATGGTGTCTTGTCTCTCCTCGACAGACGCCAGCTATGGAGGAAAGATGGCGCGCGAGCAACAAGACGCCATGTCCGAGGCCCCCGCACGGCGGGCGAGCCCCGACACGAGCGTCGTCGCCGAGACGGCCACCAGCACCGAAGCAGCGGCGCCCGCTGCAGAAGGTCCTGGTGCGATCACCGCCGCGATCCACCGCAGCATGGGCAATGCCGTGGTGCACGCGGCGCTAGCTGGCGACGGCGTGGGCCCGATGGGCTCGCTCGTGGCCAGCTCGGTGATGATGGATGCCGTGGGCATGGGCGGAGCGGCCGACTTCGGCGCCAACACCGCGGTGATGCGCTCCATGGCCTCGGAAGGCCTTCAGCCCGACAAGGCCGACATGTCGGCCCTCAAGGGCCCCGGAAAGCCACTGCCCGAGAATGTCCGCGACCGGATGGAGCGCGCGTTCGAGCAAGACTTCAGCAAGGTCCGCATCCACACCGACTCCGGTGCGAACAAGGCGAGCAAGGCGTTCAACGCCCTGGCGATGACCCTCGGCTACGACATCTTCTTCAAAGACAACGTCGGCGACTTCAAGTCCAAGAAAGACCAGCAGCTGCTCGCCCACGAGCTCACCCACGTCGAGCAATACATCGACGGCAAGATCTCCAAGAGCCAGGGCTCCGCCAAGCAGGCCAACCGCTTCGGCCTCGGCGACATGATGGGCAAGATCCCCGGCATGGAGGAGGTCACCAAGGCCCT
>CBDUIC010000168.1:0-12066 GCA_965367245.1 uncultured bacterium
TGTGTCTGTGTCTGTGTCTGTGTCGGACGACACCGGCGTGGAGGTGTCGTCTTCGCTACCTCCGCTGCATGCCATGGACACGAGGAGGGAGAGGACGAACACTCGAGACATGGGCGACTCCGCTTGGGTGCGAGGGGATGAGACCGGTACCCTATCTGGCCCAGCGGTACCCCGCGACACCTTCGGCGCGACCCTCACCAGCCGGGTCGCCGCTGTCACGCCGTGTCACGCCATGACGGCCGGGTACGCGAGTACATGGCGGCGTGCCCTGAGGGCCCCCAATGGAGGTAGTGACCATGGACAGGACCCGCGCAGCCCAAGCCATGCAGTCGGCGCTAGGCCCGATGCAAGCCACCGATCCGACCCAGGCGATGGTGGTGGGAGAGCGTGGGACGGGGCTGGTCGTCGATCTCGATGGGCCGTCTACGCTGTCGCAGGCCCACGAGGTGCGTTGGCATCCAGGGCTTCCGGTACAGCTCTCGGGGTCGGCGCGCCCCGATGCCATGCGGCAGGCCTGGATGCCGGCCGGGTTCGACGGCCAACGGTTCGACGGGGTGTGGCTGCGCCGGGGCGACGAGCTGCACTTCGCCGGGCCAGCACGCCTGATGGGAGCCAGCCATGTCGGGGGGTCCCACCTGATCCTCCACCTCCACGAGCCCCTGCCGCCGCCCGTCTACGGGCGTGTCGTAGGCCACCTCGGCACCCTGACGCTCGCTGGCAACCAAGCGGAGCTGCCGCGCGACTGCGCCGAGGTGGTGCGCACCACGCTCCGCAAGGCGGGCTCCCAGATGCTGTGGCTCCAGGCGGTGACCGGGTGGACGCCGATGGTGCGTCAGGTCGAGGGTGCCTGGTTCATCGCCCAGGACTTCCTCTTCGTGTCGCCCATCGCCCGCTCGGGGAAGGACTTCGTGGTCGACGTGGAAGGCCAGACGCTCAGGATCGACCAGTCCTTCGCGATGAGCGAGGATCAGGTGGTCGAGGCGATCGAAGCCATGGTCCGTGGGGAGCCACGCGACTGGCGGGTGCAGCCGATGACGTAGGGGGACCACGCCGAGGCAAGGGCCTCACTCCGCTACCGCGTCGCCCTCCGCTTCCGGGTTCTTCACGTACTGCTCCGCCCACCGGAACTGCTCCCACAGCATGTGCCCGATGGACTCCCTCGCGCGGTACCCGTGCTCCTCCAGCGGCAGCACCACCCACCGGACCGTCCCACCGTGGCCCTTGAGGGCCTCGAACAGCCGCTCGGACTGCATCGGGTAGGTGCCGGGGTTCGGGTCGACCGCGCCGTGGATGAGCAGGATGGGCTCGTCGATGGCCGGGGCGTGGGTGAACGGCGACATCTCGATGTAGGTGTCGAGGGCCTCCCAGTAGGTGCGCTGCTCCGACTGGAAGCCGAAGGGCGTGAGGCTGCGGTTGTAGGCGCCCGAGCGCGCGATGCCCGCCCGGAACAGATCGGTGTGGGCGAGCAGGTGGGCGGTCATGAACGCGCCGTAGCTGTGCCCCCCGATGAGCAGGCGGTCGGGATCGGCCACCCCGCGGTCCACCGCCATCTTCACGGCAGCCTCGGCCCCCGAGACCAGCTGCTCGACGAAGTGGTCGTTGGGCTCGGTCTCGCCCTCGCCGACGATGGGCAGGGTGGGGTCGTCGACCACCGCGTAGCCCTGCAGGCAGAACCACAGCGGGCTGTGGGGATGGGGCCGGCTGAAGGTGTTGTCGGACTTGGTCTTCTGCCCCGCATCCCCCTTCGACTTGAACTCGTTGGGGTAGGCCCAGAACACGGTGGGGAGCGGCCCATCAGCCGGCTTCCACCCCGGCGGGGTGTACACGCGAGCCTGCAGCTCCACGCCGTCGGCGCGGGTGTAGGTGACCACCTCCTTGTTCACCGCGGCGAACTGCGGCGCCCAGTCCTCGAAGTCGGTCACCGGCACCGCCCGCTTCTTGCCCACCGTGCGCAGCTGGTAGTTCGGCACCTCGGTGCGGCTCTGGCGGCGGGTGAGCAGCGAGGTGGCTCCCTCGTCGAGCACGGTGGTGAGCGTCTCGTAGTGGCTGTCGCCGGCCTTCCACAGGGTCTTGGTCTCGCCGGTCTCGAGGTCCATCACATCCAAGAAGGGGTGGATGCCGTCGGGGCGGATGCCACGGCCATACAGCAGCATGCCCCCATCGACCTGGTGAATCACACCGCGGCCGAAGGGCCCCGGCCAGCTCACGGGGTCGCCGGGATCGGCGTAGTGGTCTTGGAAGGACCTCGCATGGAGCATCTTCGGCTCGCCCTCGCTGCTGGGGTCGAGGCGCCAGGTGCGGAGCAGGCGGTCGTTCCAGCGCCACGTCCAGGCGATGGCGAGGTCGTCGTCGCCCCACATCACGTCGCTGAGCCGCAGCTCCGACTCCCACAGCGTCGCGAAGTCTCCCTCGAAGGGGGCCGACAACAGGCTGACCCGGTCGCGCTTGTCGGCCTCCTTGCCCGCGTCGCCCTCGTCGAGGGCCTCCACCGCGTACAGCGTCGCGGGATGGTCGGCTCGCCACCCGATGCTCCGCTTGCCCTTGCGCACCGAGCCCCTGGGGATCGGGATGTCGTCGGCCAGCGCGAGGTCTTCCAGGGTGACCGACTGCGCGGGATCGTCGAGGGGGAACACCTCGATGCGGCTGGGGAAGCGGCCCGCCGACACGTGGTAGCTCCACGGGCGATGCAGGGTGTGCACCAGCAGCCACTCGCCGTCGGGGGAGGGGCTCGCCTCGTCGACGATGTCGGTCTCGCGCAGCGTGGTGATGGTGCCATCGAGGGCGACGTGGACCAGCTCGCTCTGCAGGTAGTGCTCGAACAGCGCCTCGTCGTGGGGGTCTTTCAGCAGGTTGCTGTAGGTGCGGGCGGGGGCCTTCCGGCCGAGGTTCTCGTCGACCACCGGGCCGGTGGGCACCGCACTGGCCTGTGGGGCAGGGCCACGGTCGGCGGGCACCCGCTTGCACACCAGCCCGCGGTCGCCCGGCAGCCAGTCGCAGGGGGATCCGTAGGCCGCGTTGAGCACCGGCCCCGTCAACCTCGTCACCTCCCCTGACGGGACCGCGGCGTGCCACAGCTCGATGCCCTCGTCTTGCGTGAGGGTGAAGGTGAACGCGGTGCTCTCGATGTTCCAGTCGACGTTGCGCACCCGCGCGCCCTCGGGCAGCTCCAGCGCGACACGCTGTGCCTTCTTCGCCGAGGCCACGTCGCGGAGCACGATGCCGCGGTAGGCGTACTCCCGCGCCGGGCCGTTGGTGTCGGGGTGGACCTTGATCCCGGCGACCTTCACCTCGGGCTCGGCGAGCTGGGCGATGGGGCGCAGGTTGGGCCGCTCCAGCTCCACCATCCACGCCCGGTCGGGGGAGATCTGAACGCTCGGCGGGCTGTCGGCGTCGAGGATGGCCTGGATGTCGTCGGGGGGCTGCTGGTAGAGCAGGTCGCCCGCGAGGGCCAGGGTGCCGAGCGTCCAGAACACAGTCGCCTCCTTGGTGGGACTCCGCCAACCGGCGGCGCATCGGCGGCGACTCTACCCCGCGCCCGCCGTGACTCGGCGGCCCCACCCTGCCGACAGCCCCCGCGCCCCCACGTCGGCCCCCGCCCCCACGAGTGATACCGTCCCCCCGGAGCTCTTCCTCCCATGGCCCACGACCCCACCCATCCCCAGGTCCTGGGCCGATACCGCCTGCTCCATCCCTTGGGTCGCGGCGCCCACGGCACGGTCTACAAGGCGGTGCAGTCCGGCCCCGGCGACCTGCAGCGCACCGTCGCCCTGAAGGTGCTCCACGCGGGGGCGGCCGGGCTTTGGCACGAGGCGCGGCTCGGCGGGCTGCTGCGCCACCCTCACCTCGTCGACGTCTACGAGGTCGGCGAGGTCGACGGGCAGGTGTTCTGTGCCATGGAGTGGTGCGAGGGCGGCGCCCTCACCGGCTGGGCTCCCCTGCCGCCGCGAGCCGTGGTCGACGCGGGCATCCAGGTCTGCGCGGCCCTCGCCTACGCCTACGAGCAGCTGGGCATCGTGCACCTCGACCTCAAGCCGGCCAACCTGTTCCTCGACCGCCACGGGGTGAAGGTCGGCGACTGGGGCATCGCCCGCGAGCAGGGCATCGTGCCCGCATGGGGCACGGCCGGGTTCATGCCCCCCGAGCAGCGCCGCGGCGAAGCGGTCGACGCCCGCGCCGACGTCTACGCCTTGGGGGTGACCCTCGCCCGGCTGGCCCTCGGGGACGCCGCGGTCGCCGCCCTCACCTACGTGCCGCAGACCGGCGCGCTGCCCACCCTCGATCTGTCGGGGGACGCCGTGACGACCGAGTCCGGCGACGAGCTGTCGGTCCCCGACTGGCTCCGCGACGTGGTGATGCGCTGCATCCAGCCCGACCCCGCAGATCGGTGGCCCTCGATGGCAGCCCTGGCCGACGCCCTGGGCGGCCTGGAGGTCGAGGGGGTGGGGCTGCGCGAGCTGCTGCAGCAGGGCGCCCCGGTGGCGCCGGCGACCGCGGAGCGCGAGGTCCGGCTGTTCGGCCGCGACACGGTCGTGCAGCGCATCGAGGCGCTGCTGTCCGCCGAGCGAGCCCTCGTCACGCTCAAGGGCGCCCCCGGTGTGGGGAAGAGCCAGGTGGCGCGGGCCATCGCCGCCCGCTGGCGGGGGCGCGGAGCGCGGGTGATCTGGTGCGACCTCGAGGGCGTCGACCACCTCGACGCCGCGCTGCGACGGCTGGCGCAGGAGCTCGGCACGCCGCTGACCAGCGAAGACCGAGGGGAGGTGCTGTCGCGGCTCGCTCGGGTGCTGGAGGCCCTGGGTGACACCCTGGTGGTGTTCGACAACGCCGGGCGCGCCCTCGAAGACCCCCGCGCCCTGCACGCATGGGACGCCGGCCCCCGCGTGCGCTGGGTCCTCACCAGCCGCCAGCCGCTGCACCTGCCCGCCGAGGTCGTGGTCGACCTCCCCCCCCTGGCCCTCGACGCGTGCCACGACGTGTTCTGGGCAGCGGCTCGGCGGCGCGGCGTCCCCCGCTCGTCGCACGAGGCCCTCGACGCGCTGTTCGAGCGCCTCGACCGCCTGCCCCTGGCCATCGAGCTGGTGGCCGGGCGCCTGGGGGTGCTGACGGTCGACGACATCGTGGCCAACACCGAGCTGGGCTTCCTCCGCTCGGGCCAGACGGGGCGGCACGCCACGCTCCACACCACCCTCGCCTTCAGCTGGGGCCCCCTCTCGGCCATCGAGCGCCGGGCACTGCAGGCCCTCGCCGCCTTCCACGGCCGCATCCCCGTGGCAGCCATCGAGCAGGTGCTCGCTCCCCTCGGCGACCCCCTCGATCTGCTGGCGGCGCTGTCCGACCGCTCGCTGCTGGTGTCCGACGGCACCCACCCCTCGGTGCTCGCCATCGTGCGCGACTACGTGCGGGATGTGGGTCCCGACCCGCACGGCGCCGAGCTGAGCCACGGCGCCTGGGTGGCGAGCCTCGGCGATGCCGAGGGGCGAGGGGCCCTGTACGGCCATGGAGGCCAGCAGCGCTGGGAGCTGATCGCCGACAGCATCGACGACGTGGAGCTGGCCTGCGAGCGTGCCGTCGACCGGGGCGACGGGGCCATGGCGACGGCCTGCCTGCTCGCCTGGTGGGCCGTCGGAGCACTGCGCGGGCCCTTCCCCCGGGGCACCGAGCTGGCTCGGCGGGTGCTGGCCCTACCGGGCCTGTCGGCCGCTGACGAAGCCGCTGCGACCATGGTGCACGGCCACGCCCAGCGCCTGGCCGGCGAGCTGCAGGCTGCCGAGAGCTCCCTGCTGCGGGCCCTCGCCATCGCCGATCGCGAGCACCTGGAGGAGGTGGGCCTACAGGCCGCCGTGGCCCTCGCGGGGGTCTACGCGAGCCTCAGCCGAGTCGCCGAGGCTCACGCCACACTCGAGCACTGGGTCACCCGTGCCGACGGCGCCGTGCCTCCCGGGCTGCTGGCCGTGGGGCTGGCGCAGTGGGGGGCCCTGCCTGGCCACCCCGACGGTGCGCGCGCCGAGCGCCTGGGGCGTGCCGCGTCGCTGGCCCGAGCCAGCGGCTACCGCCGCGCCGAGGGCATGGCGGTGCAGGTGCTCGCCGCCCTCGACCACATGGGCAACCGCCGCTCGCGGGCCAAGCGCCGCTATCGTGCCGCCCTGCAGGTGTTCGACGAGATCGGCGACCGACGGTTCACCGCTATCCTCGGCTCGAACCTAGCGATGCTGCTCGTGGTGGAGGGCCACCACGCACAGGCCCTCGAAGCCCTCGACGAGGCACTGCGGGCCTGCCTCGAGATGGGCGACCGGCGCCAGGAGATCGTCGTGCGCATCGCCTTCGGCGACGCCCACCTGTACCGAGGCGACGGTGCCGCGGCGGTGCCGCCCCTGCAAGCCGCCCGCGCCCAGGCACAGGCCACCGGCGTGGCTCAGCGCGCCTCGGTCGCCTCCCTCGGCCTCGCGCGGGCCTGGGCCCTCGTCGGCGATGCCCAGCGCGCCCAGGCCGCCCTCGATGAAGCCCTCCGCCTGCACGCCGTCGACGAGGCCGAGCTGCTCACGGTGCGTGGCCACATGGCGCTGTCCTTCGGCGACCGCGCCACCGCCGAGGCCCTGCTCGCCCAGGCCAGAGCGGTGGCCACCGCCCTGCACGCCCAGCCCATCGCCGAGCTGCAGGAGCGCCTGGTGAGCCCAAGCGCCCCCCCCTGACGCGGATGTCGCGGTGTCCCTCATCATCCACGCTCCTTCCTCGATCATTGCTTGGCCCAAAACCTGCAGTCCCCATCTGCCTACGGAGGACTCCATGCGAAACCTGACCCTGATCCTGCTCCCCCTCGCCGGCCTGCTGACGACCCTCGGCTGCAACCCCGGCCAGCCCAAGTGCGACACCGGCACCTCGTGTAGCAGCACGACGAGCCCCACCGGCACCACCGGCGACACCGGCACCCCCGACTTCCAGGTCGTAGAGCTCGACAACGTCGGTGAGGCCTGCGCCTTCGGCGACCTCACCGAGGGCGAGTTCGGCACCACCACGGCCGAGACCACCTTCGACGGCTCGTCCGCGCTGGTCCAGGTGGTCTTTCAGGACTGCATGCAGTCGTGCGCCAGCAACCTGGCGATGGAGTGCTCGGCCGAGGTGGTCGGCACCGAGGTCGTGGTGACGGGCACCGCGTCGTACCAGGTCCCCACCACCCCCGGCAACTGTACCGATGCCTGCAACGTGGCGATGGCCCAGTGCACGGTCGAGCTGCCTGCTGCCACCTACACGCTGACCTACGGCGGGGAGAGCTCGGCCAGCTTCGACGTGCCCAGTACGGGGCTTCCCCCCTGCGCCTCCACGCTGTGATGGCCGATTGGCAGACCGGGGCCGTCCGGCGAGGTTAGGCTCGCCACGATGGTCCGCTTCTTCCTCCTGCTGGCGTCGGCGCTGCTCCTGCTGGGGCTGCCCTCACCGGCCGTGCCCCCCGCCCTCACCGAGGTCGCGGTGCAGGCAGCCGACGACGACTGCCACTGCTGCGACGATGGCGACGAGGAAGAAGGCGACTGCTGCGATGTCGACTTCGGCGCCTGCTGTGCCACCGGCATGGCCGCGGCCCTGTTCGTGCCTCGCGCCGCGGTCACCGAGCCCACCAGCGCCTTGCTGGCCACGCGCCACGTCGTGCCGCTGCACCTGCTGCGCCCCCGCGACAACGGCCCGCCTCCCACCCCACCGCCCATCGGCTGATCTCCCGCATCCCCCTGCGCCGCCCGCCGGCGCACACCCCTTCTGCGCGTGGAGATCCCCATGTTCCGTCTGTTCCTCCTGGCGACCCTCGTCGCCTGCGGGGGCTCGTCCGAGCCTGCCGCGACGTCCCCCTCCTCCGAGCCCTCCGAGCACGCCGGTGCCGACGCCGTCCCCGGCTCGCACGACGACTGGTGCGGTGAGCACGCCGTGCCCGAGTCCCAGTGCACCCGGTGCAACAGCGCCCTGATCCCCGCCTTCAAGGCCACGGGTGACTGGTGCGCCGAGCACGGCCTGCCCGAGTCTCAGTGCCTGGCGTGCAACCCCGACCTGGTCATCGAACGACCCCCACAGGGCGGCTGACATGCTCCCGATCCTCCTGCTGGGGATCGGGCTGCTCACCGGATGCGCCGACGACCCTCCCCTCGCGGAGGGCCCGTCGGGCGTGCGTGCGAGCCGAGCCGATCCCGATCTGTGCGCCGAGCATGGCGTGCTCGAGGCGGTGTGCACCCAGTGCAACCCCGCCCTGGCCCCGGTCTTCGTCGCCAAGGGCGACTGGTGCGACGAGCACGGCTTCCCCGCGTCGTTCTGCCCGATCTGTCGCCCCGAGGCCGAGGGCCGACCGGTCGAGCAAGACCTCTCCGTCGATGGCTCCCCCGCCGACGGCACCGTGGTGCGCCTGGCGACCCGCGACGCCGCCGCGCGGACCGGGATCGAGGTGGTGGCCGCCGTCGAGGCACCGTGGACCGAAGGGACCGAGGCCGTGGCTCGCCTCGACTGGGACGCCACCCGCGTCGCCCTGATCAGCGCCCGCTCCCCCGGGGTGGTCGTGTCCATCGCCGCCGATGTGGGGACGTGGGTGCAGCCCGACACGGTGCTGGCCCAGCTGCGAAGCGCCCACGTCGGCGGGGACCGGTCGAGGGTGTCCGCCGCCCGACGCGCGGTGAGCGTGGCCCAGGCCGAGGTGCGCCGAAAGCGCGAGCTGCTGGCCTCCGGGGTCACCGCCGAGCGCGAGGTCCTCGCCGCCGAGCAGGCCCTGGCGATGGCCGAGGCCGAGCTGGGCGCGCTGCAGGCCGAGCTCGGGCTGGTAGGCGCCGGCTCGGGGGATGCCTATGCCGTCACCGCGCCCCTGGCCGGGGTGGTCACCGAGCGCCATGCCTCGGTGGGTCAGTCGGTGGACCCCACCTTGCCGCTGTTCCAGGTCGTCGACCCGTCGCGGATGTGGGCCGAGCTCGACGTGCCCGAGGGCGAACTGGGGGCGGTCACCGCAGGCCAGGAGGTCCGCATCGTGCTCGATGCCCTCCCCGACCGCACCTTCGAGGGCCGCCTCGACTACCTGGCCCCCTCCGTCGACCCCCACACCCGCACCGCGCGGGCCCGAGTGGTCCTCGACAACCCCGACGGCGCCTTGCGGGCCCACATGTACGGCACCGCGTCGATCCTCACCGACACGCACACAGCCGTGGTCACCGTGCCGTCCGCTGCGGTCCAGGCAGCGGGCGAGGTCCACCTGGTGTTCGTGCGCGAGGCCGACGACCGCTTCGTGGCCCGCAGGGTGCGCGTCGTCGCCCGTAGCGGTGACCAGGTGCGCATCATCGGGCCGGTGAAGCCCGGCGACCCCGTGGTCACCACCGGCAGCTTCCTGCTGAAGACCGAGACCCTCGCCGACAGCATCGGCGCCGGCTGCTGCGAGGGGGAGTAGGACATGATCTTCGACGCCATCCTCCGCTGGTCGCTGCGTCACCGCGGCGCCGTGCTCCTCGGATGGGCCCTGCTCGCCGTCACCGGCGCCGTGTCGCTGTCGCGGCTGCCCCTCGACGCCTTCCCCGACACCACCCCCGTCCAGGTGCAGGTGAACACCACCGCCCCCGCCCTCACCCCCGAGGAGGTGGAGCGGCAGATCACCTGGCCCGTGGAGCAGGTGCTCTCCGGCCTGCCCGACCTCGCCCAGGTGCGCTCGATCTCGAAGTTCGGCCTGTCGCAGGTGACCCTGGTCTTCGACGACGAGGCCGACATCTGGCGGGCGCGTCAGGTGGTCGCCGAGCGGCTGGCGACGGTGGACCTCCCCTCCGGCGTCGACCGGCCCCAGCTCGGCCCGGTGGCGACGGGGCTGGGCGAGGTCTTTCACTACCTGGTGCGCGGCGAGGGCCACACGGCCGCCGAGCTGCGCACCGCCCAGGACTGGATCCTCGCGCCCCAGCTGCGCGCGGTCCCCGGGGTGGCCGAGGTGAACAGCTGGGGTGGTGACGAGCGCCGGATCGAGGTCCTCGTCGACCCCAGGAGCCTCGGCAAGCACGGCATCACGCTGGCCCAGCTCGCCGATGCGCTGCGCGACAACAACGCCAACGTCGGCGGGGGGAACATCGATCGTGCCGGCGAGACCACCCTGGTGCAGGGCGTGGGCCTGCTCGGCACCCTCCGCGACGTAGAGCAGGTCGTGATCACCGCCCGCGACGGGGTCCCCATCCGGGTGGGCGATGTCGCCACGGTGCGCGACGGGCGAGCCATCCGCCGGGGCGCGGTGACCGCCGACGGCCGAGGCGAGGTGGTGCTGGGACTCGGCTTCATGCTCCTCGGCGGCCACAGTGCCGAGGTCACCCGCCGCCTCGAGGTGCGCCTGGCCGAGGCCGCCGACAGCCTGCCGGAGGGGATGTCCACCGAGGTGGTCTACCGCCGCACCGAGCTCGTCGACCACGTGCTGCACACCGTGCGGGAGAACCTGGTCGTGGGCGCCTTGCTGGTGGTGTCGGTGCTGCTGCTGTTCCTCGGCAACGTGCGGGCCGGCGTGGTGGTCGCGGCGGTGATCCCGCTGTCGCTGCTGTTCGCGGCGAACGGGATGCTCGCCCTGGGCATCACCGGGAGCCTGATGAGCCTGGGCGCCCTCGACTTCGGGCTCATCGTCGACAGCTCCATCGTGCAGGTCGACAACGCCGTGCGCCGGCTCGGAGAGCGCCCTGACGACGACCCCATCGAGGTCGTCGGCGACGCGGCCCTCGAGGTCCGCAAGCCCACCATGTACGGCGAGCTGATCATCGGGGTGGTCTACCTGCCGGTGCTCGCGCTGCAGGGCGTCGAGGGCAAGCTGTTCCAGCCCATGGCCCTCACCGTCATCGGGGCCCTCACCGGCTCGATGCTCGCGTCGCTGACGCTGATCCCGGTGCTCACGAGCCTGTTCGTGCGGGCCCGCGGCCCCCACCGGGAGGTCCGGCTGGTGCGCTGGGCCCAGCGCGTGTACCAGCCGGTGCTCCGCCGCACCCTCGCCGCCCCCGGGCTGGTGGTCGCGCTGGCGGTGCTGCTGCTGATCAACGCCACCTTCCTCGCCACCCGCCTGGGCACCGAGTTCGTGCCGCGCCTCGAGGAGGGCTCCGTGGTGGTCAACACCGTGCGCCTCGCCAGCGTCTCCCTCGACGAGTCGGTCCGCTACGGCACCGCCATCGAGCGCACCCTCCTCGACCGCTTCCCCGACGAGATCGAGCACGTGTGGAGCCGCACCGGCACCGCCGAAGTCGCCACCGATCCCATGGGCATCGAGCTCACCGACGTGTTCATCGATCTCACCCCGCGCTCCGAGTGGACCCGCGCCACCCGGCAAGACGAGCTGGTGGCAGCGATGCAGGCCGAGCTGTCGGTGCTCCCGGGGATGAACCTCGTGTTCACCCAGCCCATCGAGATGCGGGTCAACGAGATGGTGGCCGGGGTGCGCTCCGACCTCGGGGTGAAGGTGTTCGGCGACGACCTCGACCGGATGCGCGACACCGCCCGGCAGATCGAGGCCATCCTCGAACAGACGGAGGGAGCGGTCGACATCAGCGTCGAGCAGGTGACCGGGCTGCCGGTGCTCCGCGCCGAGGTCGACCGCGACGCCATCGCCCGCCAGGGCATGCCCGCCCGCGACGTGCTGCGCACGGTGGAGGCCCTCGCCGGACTGTCCGTGGGGCACCTGGTGCAGGGCGAGCGCCGCTTCCCCATCGCGGTGCGCATCGCCGAGGCGTGGCGCACCGACCCGGAGAAGCTGGGGCAGCTGCTGGTGACCAGCGCCAACGGCGACCGCATCCCCCTCGACCGCCTCGCGACCCTGTCGACCGCCCCCAGCCCCAGCACCATCCAGCGGGAGTCGGCGAAGCGGCGGCTCGTCGTGCAGGCCAACGTGCGCGGGCGCGACCTGGGCAGCTTCGTCGACGAGGTGCGAGCCCGGGTGCACGAGGAGGTGGACCTCCCCACGGGCTGGTTCGTGCGCTACGGCGGTCAGTTCGAGCACTACGAGCGGGCCCGCGACCGGCTGATGCTCGTCGTCCCCCTGGCCTTGTGCCTCATCGCGCTGCTGCTGTACGCCACCTATGGCCGCCTCGTGGATGCGCTGCGGGTGTT
>CBDUIC010000169.1:0-12003 GCA_965367245.1 uncultured bacterium
CCCAGCACCGCCTGCACCGTGCTCGACCGCCCCCCCTCGTCGAGGGCCGCCTCCAGTGCGCGGCTCACCATGGTGTGCTCGAACAGGGCCTGCCGCCCCTCCTCGTCGAGGTCACGCCACGCCGGGCTGGGCAGCACGCGCCCCGTGCGTCGGTCGCGCTCGCGAAAGGCCCCGGTGGCGAGCTCGGTCAGCTGTTCGTCGTTCACGTCGCCTCCAGGGAGACACCCTTGCGCTCCAGGCACTCACCCAGCAGCTTCTTGGCCCGGGTGATGGCCTGCAGGAAGGTGTTCAGCTTCTTCTTGGCCCTGCGGGCGAGCACCTTGTCGTGGACTCCACCTGCGGCCTGCAGCCGAAGCGCCAGCAGCTGGCGCGGGGTGGGCGGCAGCGCGTCGAAGCAGGCCGCGATGAGCTCCCGGAGGAACGGGTCGGGGTCGCTCACCGACAGCGCCGCAGGATCGAGCTCGTCACGGGCCGACTCCCGCAGCGTCGACGCCCGCCGCGCCTCGTCGAGGGCGGCGTTGCGCACGATGGTGTGGGCGAGTCGCAGAAGGCTGTTGCCCTTCCCGTCGACGGCCACCCGAGGTGCCACCTGCCAGACCCGCAGGAGCCCCTCCTGGAGCACGGCCTCGGTGTCGACCTGGGTGGCGAACCCACGCAGCGAGCGCCGGAGGCCTGGCTCGGCAGCCACCATCCAGCGCCCGAAGGCCTCGGCGTCGCCCGCCGCGATGGCGGGCAGCAGCTCGTCGAGGTCGGTCACTCAGCCCCCTGCCACGCGGAAGAACACGAAGGCAGCTACCAGCGCGGCCCCCAGCGCCACGCCGAGTACCACCAGCAGCAGCACCAGCCACCAAGGCACCGCGTGCTTGGGCGCCGGCGGCTCCGATGTGGGCACGTACATCGGCGTGGGACGCGGAGCCCCCTTGGCCTCGTCGACCACCTCCACCGCCTCGGCCTCCTCGCGCTCCATGGGGGCCTCGGGAGGCGCTGACGCCGCAGGCGCAGGCGCGGGCTTCGCCATCGGGGGCGGAGGCGCCCCCGGCGCCGCCCGCCCCGCCGTCCGCGAGCGCCTCCTCTTGGCCTTCGCTGGGGCCGACCAGAACGCTGTGGCGTCGCCTCCTCCCCCCACCGGCGCCGCCCCCGCACCGCGGCCAAAGACCGCCCCCGCCTCGACCGCGGTCGGCCTGCGAAGCCCCACGCCCTCCGCCGACACCCCATGGGGCAGCGCCTGGGGCTGGGTCACCTGGCGGCTCTCCGCGTCGGGGTCGACGGTGCGCACCCGGGTGGTCGCCACCCAGCTGGTGAACCGCGTGCTGATCTGGAACCCCAGACCCAGCGCCTCGATGCGCTTCTCCCGCAGCTCGACCCGTCGCCCGGCCGCACACAGCAGCTCGAGGTCGGCCACCTGGTCGCGTGCGTAGCGCACCGCTGCGGGCCCGGGCGCCGTCGCCGCCGGCACCGACAGCGTGCGGGTCATCACGCCCTCGGCGGTGCGGCCTCGCAGGGTCACCTCGCCCCCGGCGGGGTCGACCGCGGCGTACAGGGTGACCGGCGCCCCCGCGTACAGATCGGGCAGCCGATGGCTCGTCGCACGCACCGCCGGGCCCTCCAGCTCCAGGTCGACCACCACCGGTGCGGTGGTGTGGGCCACCAGCCGCGCTGCCACCGGCCCCGCCGGCTCGTCGATGCCGACCACCAGCTCTAGGCCTCCCCCCGCGCGGGCCACCGGCTCGGTGAGGCTTCGGTTCACGCTGCTACCCACCCCGACGGTGTGGATCCGCGTGTCGCGGTCGCGCTCGTCGAGGGCGATGCCGACGATGTCGGACTCGAAGCCGATGTAGCCGTCGGTCACGAGGATCACCTGCTTCTGGGCGCCCGAGACCGCCGGCCCCGAGACCGCCGCGCGGATGCCGGTGGTCATCTCCGTGCCTCCCCCCGCCCGGCGCGCCGCGAGCCACGACAGCGCCCGCTGCCGCGCCGCGGGGGCCATGGCCGTGGGCTCGGTGGCGAAGCGCTCCACCGTGCTGGCGAAGGCGAGGAGCTCCAGGTGGTCGGCTGGGCCCAGGGTGGCGATCAGCGCCCCCGCCACCTCCTTGGCCTGGGCGAGGGGGCGGCCCCCCATCGACCCGCTGGTGTCGAGCAGCACCACCAGGTGCCGCGGCAGCACCGACGGCGGCTGCAGCGGCGGCACCACGGTGATGGCGGCGAAGGCGTCGCTCTGACCCTCCTGCTGAGCCACCTGCACCGCGAGCCCCGGCGTGGCCTGCCGCACCGGCCACCGCACGACCACGTCGCGGTCGAGGGCCCCCCCGAGGTCCACCACCTCCCCTCGCCGATCCAGGCGGTGACTGGGCGAGGCCACCGCCCCGGTGACCGCGTCGCCGATGGCCAGCGACGCCGTGAGCGCCGCGTCGGGCACGCCGTCGACGGCCACCTCCACCACGACCCCCGCCGCGCTCGGGGATGGCGAGGCACCCAGGTAGCGGGGCCCCACCACCGTCGGGAAGCGCCAGGCCCACTGGCCCTCTTCCCAGGCCAGCGGCTGGTCGATGGTGATCTCGCAGCTCAGGGTGGCCCCCGGCGGCACGTTGCCCAGCCGCTGGGTGAACACGCTGCTGCGCTCTTCGTCGAGGAGCGCGGCGGTGCGGCCCTCCAGGATGGCGGTCTCGAAGGTCTCCCGGGCCGCCGCCTTGGTCTGCACCTCGCCCACCACCTCGTGCTCACCGACGGTGAAGCGGTAGCCGGCCACGGCCCCATCGGCGGGCAGCGGCAGGGTGTAGGTGACGTCGAGGGGCTCGGGGTGCGGGTTGTGGAAGGTCTGGCGCAGGGTCACCCGCGCGTGGCCCGCCTCCGCCCGTGCCGCGAGGTGCGTGGCGCGCAGCGGCAAGACGCGGCCGGCCGTGTCGACGGCGAGGCAGCCAGAGGTGGGCAGAGAGGTGGTGGGCTCGAGGGCAGGCATCGACATGGGCGACTCCGGGTGTGGGTGCATGGTCAGGGTTCGACCAGGCAACGGAGCGCCCCTCCTTCTTGTGACATTCTTTTTCGCTTGTCGAGCTATCGACTCGGTTTTGACGCATTCCTCAGAACTGGAAGTAGAGGAAGTCCACCGGGGACTCCCCCGACAGCAGCCACGCCGCCACCGCCCCGATGGCACACCCCGTCGACCACAGCGGCAGGCCCCAGAGGGTGGACCACCGGTGCCGCAGCGCGCGGTTGTAGGCCCTTCCGCCCACCAGCACCGCCGCCGCGACCAGCGTCGTCCCCCACACCACCGCCGCCGCTGCCTGCTCCACGTCGCTCGCCGCCCAGGGCGCCCGCGACAGGTGCCCCACCAGCCGGCCGGCGTCGGGCTCTCGGAACACCAGCGCCCCCACCGTGCCGAGGCCGCCCATCGTCGCCAGCCACCAGGCCAGCCGTGCCCAACCGCGGGAGGCCTCCGCGCGCCCCAGCCACCGGCCCAACGCCGCCCACGCCAGGAAGGCCGCCGCGTGCAGCGCGCCGAACAGCACGTAGTTCCAGCCCGCGCCGTGCCACACGCCGAGGAGCAGCAGCGTGACCGTCGTCGCCACCGCCCACCGCCCCGTCGACACCGGAGGTGCGCCCAGCAGCGGGGTGAGCACGTAGTCGCGCACCCAGCGGGTCATCGACTGGTGCCAGCGCCCCCAGAAGTCCCCCGGTGACACCGCCCGCCAGGGCCGATCGAAGTTGCGCACCAGGGTGATGCCCAGCAGCCGCGCCAGCCCGCGGGCGAGATCGGTGTAGCCCGACAGATCGGCGTAGACCTGCACCATGAAGCCCACCACCCCCACCCACAGCAGCATCCCGCCCGGCTCGGCCGCTCGGAACGCGGCGTCGACGTAGGGCGCCAGCGAGTCGGCCACCACCACCTTCTGCACGGCCCCCCACACGATGAGCGACAGCCCGGCCCGCAGGTCGTCGACGGCCAGGCGCCGCTCGGCCACCAGCTGCGGCAGCAGGTGCCCCGCCCGCTCGATGGGGCCCGCGACCAGCTGCGGAGCGAAGGCGACGAAGGCATGCACCTGCAGCCAGCCCGCCCACCCCATCCGGGCAGCCACCCGCCCCCGCGCCACGTCGATGGGGTACGACAGCGCCTGGAAGGTGTAGAACGACAGCCCCAGCGGCGCGACCCAGCCCAGGGTCTGCAGGCTCACGTCGGCCCCGACCATCGCCAGCGCCGCCTGCAGCTCGACCACCAGGAAGTCGACGTACTTGAAGGTGGCCAGCAGCCCGAGCTGGGCGATGGCACTCACCACCAGCCCCGCCCGCGCCAACCGGGGCACCCGGGCCACCCACCACCCCGCCCCGTGGGCCACCTGGGCCGACAGCAGCAGCACCACCACGAACCACGGGTGCACCCAGCCGTAGAGCACCAGCGAGCCCAGCCACAGCCAGGGCAGCCGCCATCGATGCGGCAGCGCCCAGTGGCCCGCCCACAGCACGGCGAACAGCCCCAGGGCCGCCGGCGCGAGAAAGCTCATTCCGCACCCTCCAGCGTTGCCTGGGTGACCAACACGAAGTCGCGGTCCGCCGACAGCTCCAGCACCACCTCGGCGTCGGCCCCCACCTCCGGGATCGCCCACCGCAGCGGCCCCATCGGCCAGGCCTCGGTCTCCCCCGACGTGTCGAGCACGACCTCCCCGTCGACCTCGAGCACCACCCGGAGCGCCCCCTGCCGCCCGAAGGGATGCGCCTGCAGCACCAGCGCCCGCCCCCCCTCCTGCCGGCCCGGCCACCCCACACGCACCCGGTCTCCCGGGTACACCCACACCGCCCCCTGGCACCACCGGTCCGCGGCCAGCATCAGCCGGGGGACTTCGCCTTCGTGCAGCGTCGGCTCCGGGGTGTGCACCGTCACCTGGTCACCCTCGTGGCACGACGCCGCCACCGGCCACCGCGGCAGCGCCCGGCAGGTCGTGCGCGGCAGCGGCGCGCCCCCCAGCCACACCTCCACCGGGCTGCACCGAGCCCCCAGGGGATGCACCGCCGCCACCCGCGGGTCGGCCATCGGCGCCAGCTCTGCGCTGGGAAAGCGCCCCCAGCGACCGTCGACCGCCAGGTCGCCCTGCACCACCCGGGGAGGGTGCCCCGACTCGATCTGTGGGACCACGGGGGACAGCCCGTCGGGCCCCACGCCCACCGCCGGCGCCCGCGCAACCCCCGCCGCCCGCACGTCCAGGCCCGTGGCCAGCGCGGCAGTGAACTGCCTCGCCCCCGCGCTGCCCAGGTGGGTGGGGTTCTTCCAGTGCTCCTCGACCACGCGCAGCGACGACAGGTCGAGCCAGTGCACGCCTGCCTCCGCGTCGGCCCACGCCGCGACCGAGCCCACCACGTCCGGCCGCACGTCGTCGGCCAGCGCCACCGACACGTGGGGCGCTACCGGCGGGCGCGCGAGCACCAGCTGCCCGCCATGCCGGGCCACCAGCTCGGCCATCGCCGGCAGGTAGCTGTCGTCGACCGAAGGCAGCGCGGGCCGGTCTTGTCGCAAGACCGCCGGGGTGAGCAGCCCGGCGTCGACGGCCTCCGCCAGCTGCTGCCCCGGGTCGTCGCCCCCGGGCCCCAGCCACGACAGCGACGCCTCCCGCACCCCACGCCGCAGCCCCTCCCGCGCGTTCACCCGCCCGGCCCGCAGGTGCCGCCACCACCGCGGGCCTCCCGAGCCCGTGCGCGCCGTCACCTCGGCCACCGGCGGGTCGGTGTGGGCATGCAGGTTCACCCAGCCTGCCTCCGACAGGGGCTCGGTCCACAACATCAGCTGCAGCCGGCTCACCACCACGACCAGCTCCGGCCGCGCCCCGGCGTCGTACAGCCGCCGCTGCAGCATCGCGTACCAGTGCGCCCCCACCGACAGCGGCACCGACAGCACCAGCACATCCGCCGGGTCGACCCCCAGCCGCTCGGCCAGCAGCCGCGCCTCCAGGTCGGTGTGGGCGTTGGAGTTCCCCAGCACGACCACCCGCGGCGGGCGCTCGGCCACCCGGGCATCGATGTGATCCGCCACCGATCGCGGCAGCCGCCGCCCGTTGAGCACCTGGCCCGCGTTGCGCCACGAGCGCTCCTCGTCGGGCGCCCCGGCCGTCAACGCCCATGCGACGAGGCCGATCACCACGCAAGGGGCCAGCAGGGCCGCCGAGCGGGACAACAGCGGTAGGAGCGGAGGCATCGGCACGATCGATGGCGACTCGTCGGCTTCGGTAGCGAGTGGCCATATCCCGCGGTACCGTAGCCGCGGAGGTCGTGTGAGGACTCCCCCCCCGCCGCGCACCACGAAGAATCCGGGTCGTAGCAGCCCCCCATCGGTGGGCCTGCTCCTCGCGGTGAGCCTGCTCGGCGCTGGCTGCGGCACCGAGGAGCCCGACGTCGTGTCGTCGAAGGCTCCCTCCACCCTGACGACGCCCGCCACCCTCGCCCGCCGGCCCATCACCCCCGAGATGCACCTGCTGCGGGCCTCGCTGGCCCTCCGCGGCCAGCGCCCTCCCATGGAGGCCTACGCCGAGGTCGCCGACGACCCCGACGCCGTCGCCCGCTGGGTCGACCGGTGGGTGCAGGAGCCCGGCTTCGGCGCCACCGTGCGCGAGCTGCACGACGAGGCGTGGGGCATCACCTCCGCCTACGCGCCCGTGCCCGCCAACGGCCCCTTCACCGACCTGCCCATCGCCGACATCAAGCGCGGCCTGTTCGAGGCCCCGCTGCGCACCATCGAGCACGTCGTGATGAACGACCAGCCCTACCCCGACATCCTCCGCATGGATGCCACCATGGGCAACGCCGTCACCGCGCGGGCCTGGTCGGGCCTGTGGCCCGTGCCCGTCGACCTGCGCGACCCGCACACCGCCGACCTCGACGACTGGCGGCTGCTGCAGTGGAAAGACGGCCGCCCCGACGCCGGCATCCTGTCGAGCTCGGTGCTGTGGATGGTGCACCGCTCGGCCGGTCCCAACAACGACCGCGGCCGCGCCAACCTCATCAGCCGCGCCCTGCTCTGCTACGACTACCTCGACGCGGGCATCGACCTGGTCGACGACTTCGACCTGGCCAACGCCGACGCGGTCAACGAGGCCCTGCGTGACGACCCGTCGTGTGCGGCCTGCCACGACACCCTCGACCCACTGGCCAGCTTCCTCCCCTTCCGGGAGTACTTCGTCATCCAGGAGTCGGTCTTCCCCTTCGAGATGTACACCCCCGAGCAGCAGGCCCTGGCCGGCGAGAGCACGGGCCTCGAGGCCGCCTACCAGGGCACGCCCGGCGACGACCTGGGCGACCTGGCCACCATGATCGCCGACGACCCGCGCTTCTGGCAGTGCACGGCCCGTCGCTTCGCCAGCCACCTCACCCAGCGGGAGCTGCACGAGGTGCCCGACGAGGAGGTGGCGGCCCTCACCGACGCCTTCGTCGCCAGCGGCTTCGACGCCAAGGCCCTCGCCCGCGAGGTGGTGCTCTCCGACGCCTTCCTCCCCGACGACGAGGTGCTCGCGGCCCCCCACCGGCTCCGCCCCGAGGTGCTGGGCCGCCACTACGAGGCCCTCTCCGGCGCCCGCTGGGTCGCTGCTGACGAGGAAGAGGTCTGCTGCGGCGCGCCGGCGGGGCAGAGCGTGCTGGGCGAGGTCGACCTCGCAGAGGATGCCTGGCTCGGCTACCGCACGGTCGCCGGCGGCATCGACGCGCCCTTCGTCGGCACCCCGAGCCACCGCATCGACCCCGCGAGCCTGCTCGTCTACGACGGCTACGCCCGCGTTGCCGCGCTGCAGGCCGTGGAGCGTGCCGGGGAGCCCGGTGTCGTGCTCCCCAGCCCCCTGCCCGCCACCGAGGCGGAGGTGAGGTCCCACATCGCCACCCTGATCCTGCAGCTGTACGGCGAGCGGGTCGAGGTCGACGCGGTGCAGGTCACCGATGCCTACCAGCTGTGGTCGGTGGGCGCGGGCTTCCCGGCCGACGCGGCCGACGGCTGGGAGTTGCTGCTCTCCGCGATGTTCCAAGACCTCCGCATGGTGATGTACTGATGCCGCTCACTCGCCGTCAGCTCCTCGCCAGCGCCGCCGCCGTCGGTGCCTCCGGCCTGCTCACCGGCCGCGCCCTCGCCGGGGCTCCGCCGCGCAACCTCATCGTCGTGCTCGCCTTCGGCGGGTGGGACGCCATGCGGCTGTTCGACCCCAAGCCCGGCGTCGCCGGCCTGCAGCAGCCCGCCGGCCAGATCGGCTGGTACGGGGCCCTGCCCGTCTGGCTGCCCCAGCGGGCGTGGGCCGTTCCCGACTTCTTCGCCGCCCACGGCGACAAGGTGTGCGTGATCAACGGGATCAACGCCCGCTCCATCGCGCATGTCGACTGCCTGCGCCGCATGCTCACCGGGTCGACCGACCCCGCCGCCCCCGACCTCGCCGCCATCGTGGCCCACGAGCTCGGCCAGGCCAGCCCCATCCCCTACCTGCTCCTCGGAGAGCGGGGCCTGCCGGGCCACCTCGGCCACCTCGCTGGCCGGATCGGCCTCACCGGCCAGCTCACGTCGCTCACCGTCCCTGCCGACGCCCGCCCCCCCCTCGACCGCTCCTCCCGGGAGCACGACGACGCGCTGGAGGCCTACCTCGCCCGCCGTGCGGCGGCCGCCGCCCCCGAGGTCGTGCGCGACCGTGACGCCCTCGACGAGTACACCCAGGCCCGCCACCGTGCCCAGCTGGCCCGCGCCAGCGAGCTCGGGCAGGGCACCATGGCCCACGGCTCGTTCCGCGACGAGCTGCAGTGTGCCGTCGACGCCCTCGACACGGGCTTTTCCCGCAGCGTGCTCGTCGACACCCGCATCGACTGGGACCACCACCGCGACGTCGACCGGCAAGACGAGGCGTTCGACACGCTGTTCACCGAGCTCGGCCGCCTCGTGGGCCAGCTCGAGGCGAGGCCCGGGCAGGCCGACGGCGCCACGCTCTTCGACGAGACGGCCGTGGTCGTGCTGTCGGAGATGGGCCGCACCCCTCGCTACAACGGCGCCAGCGGCCGCGACCACTGGCCCTACACCTCGATGATGGTCATGGGCGGTGGCATCGCGGGGGGCCGGGTCCTCGGCGGCACTGACGAGCGTCTCATCGGGGTCCCGGTCGACCTCGCCACCGGCGCCCCCGACCCCTTCGGCGACCGTCTGTCGGCCGCGGCCGTCATCGCAGGCCTGCTCGACCTCCTCGGCGTCGATCCCGAGCCCTGGCTCCCCGGAACCACCCGGCTGAGCCTGCCGCGGCTCATCGACGCCCCCGAGCCCTTCGTCCCGGGCCCCTTCGAGGAGACCGGCCTGCGCTACCGGCGCGACCCCTGTCGCAACGACGACTCCGGCAATGGCAACGGCGACTCGGGCTGGAGCAGCGACTCCGCCGACGACGACTCCGGCACCCGCACCCCCTGCGACTCCGGCCTGTTCGACAGCTACCGGCGTCGGGCGCGCCGGCCCGTCCAGTCTCTACGCGGCCCCAACGGCAGCGCCCGCCCGGGCTCCGGCACCGCCCTGCAGTCCACCGTGGCCCGCCCCGACGCCCCCGTGCGCGCCGAGGTAGCCCGCCCCGAGGGCGCCGAGCCCCTGCCCAGCCTCCTCGAGAGGTTGCGCAGGGCCGACGAGCCGTAGCGGGGCGCCCCGCGCGGGGCTAGGAGCGCCCCATGCGCAACGCCCCCTTCACCGTCGACGCCACCGTGGGCTCTGCCCGGGCCGGCACCCTGTCCCTCGCCCGCGGAGAGGTCAAGACCCCCGTGTTCATGCCCGTGGGCACCCAGGGAGCGGTTCGCTCGGTCCACCCACGGCAGCTCGAAGAGACCGGCGCGCAGATCGTGCTGGCCAACACCTACCACCTGCACCAGCGCCCCGGAGAGAAGCTCGTCGCCAAGCACGGCGGCCTGCACGAGTTCATGGGCACCTCGCTGCCGATCCTCACCGACTCCGGCGGCTTTCAGGTGTTCAGCCTCGACAAGGAGGTCACCGAGGCCGGCGTGGCGTTCAAGTACGAGGTCGACGGCAAGAAGACCTTCCTGTCGCCCGAGGTCTCCATGGAGATCCAGCAGGCCCTGGGCTCCGACATCGCCATGGTGTTCGACGAGTGCCTCGCCTACGGCACCGACAAGGCCTACGGCGAGGCCAGCGTCGACCGCACCGCTCGGTGGGAGGCCCGCTGCAAGGAGGCCCACACCCGCGAAGACCAGTCGCTGTTCGGCATCGTGCAGGGTGGCTTCTGGCCCGACCTGCGCAAGAAGAGCGCCGAGCAGATCCAGGAGATCGGCTTCGACGGCTACGCCATCGGGGGCTTGTCGGTCGGCGAGGGCCACCAGACGATGTGCGAGGTGCTCGACTGGACGACCCCACACATGCCCACCGGCGCCCCTCGCTACCTCATGGGCGTGGGCCGCCCCATCGATCTGGTCGAGGCCGTCGCCCGCGGCATCGACATGTTCGACTGCGTCATCCAGACCCGCCACGCCCGCAGCGGCGTCGCCTGGACGTGGCGAGGCCGCATCCGGCTCACCGACAAGCGCTACCGCAACGACATGTACCCCCTCGACCCCACCTGCACGTGCTCGACCTGCCAGACCTTCACGCGGGCCTACCTCAACCACCTGTTCCGGGTCGGCGAGATCCTCGCTGCCACCCTGGTGTCGATCCACAACATCGCGTGGTTCCAGCAGTACATGGCCAAGATGCGCGACAGCATCGTCGACGGCAGCTTCGAAGACTTCCGAAAGGAAGTGCACGAGCACTACCCCCCCGATGCTCAGGAGGTGCAGGCCACCCCCGAGGTCCAACAGAAGAAGAAGCGGAGCCGGGGCAAGGGCAAGCGTCGCGGGCGTTGACCACGTCACACCGATCAGGGTCCGCGTCACCGGTCGGCGTATTCTTGGCGTTGGAGCGTTGGCGCAGCGTATGCAGAGTCCTCGGCAGGAGGAACCTATGAACGTGTGGACCCTGCTCCCCGTGGTGCTCACCTCTCTCGCCGCCGGCTGCACGCTGGCCTGTACCCAGGCGGGCTGCATCCCCGGCCTGAGGATCGAGATGCAAGCCGACGAGCCGCTTCCGGTCGGGGACTACGTGCTGGAGGTGACCGGCGACACCGAAAGCCTCGACTGTTCCTTCGTCATCACCGACACCGACTGCGGCCAACACGACAGCTGCCTGCGGGAAGGGTGCGAGGAGCTGATGACCGTCGCCAACGAAGAGGGCGTGTACGAGATGACCCTGCACCTGTACGACACCTATGACGAGACGATCGACATCGTGCTCACCGGCGACGATGGCACCGTGTGGCTCGACACCACCGAGACCGTCACCTACGAGACCTTCTACCCCAACGGGGAGCAGTGCGGTGGCGCCTGCGATGGGGCGTACCTGGAGCTCGAGATCGACGGCTGAGGGCCAGGGAAGGTCCGCCCGCAGCCGCCCCACCACCCACTTGCGCAGACGCAGCGTGGCGTCCGGGCTACGCTTCCTCATGAACCGTGATCAACGCGCCACCCACCGACGAGAGACCTGGTCCCTCATGAGTCTCGACGAGCCCTTCGAGGTCGTGGGCGAGACCGCCGCCGACCGACTCCGACGCATGGAAGCGCTACGCAGGGCATCCTACGCCATGCGTGGCCTCGACTACCCGGAGGGCCCAACGCCCCGCGATGAGCGCGCGTCCTGGCCGGTGTTCGTTCGGGGCGAATGATGCGCCTTCATCGTGACTTCCTCGACCTCTTCGAGGCGCTCAACGATACCGATGCCCGCTACCTGCTCGTCGGAGGGTGGGCCATGAACGCCCTCGGCGTCGTGCGGGCCACGGAAGACCTCGACATCTTCCTCGAGGCGAGCGAAGACAACGCAGACCGGGTGCTCGAGGCTCTGCATGCCTTCGGGCTACCCCCCGGGCTGCCACGCGACGCCCTGACTCGCGCAGTCGGAGAAGCCCCCACCGGGTTCGGTTTCGGACGGCGCCCGCTGCGCGTCGACCTCCTGACCAGCATCCAGGGCGTCGACTTCGCCACCTG
>CBDUIC010000170.1:0-11906 GCA_965367245.1 uncultured bacterium
GGCCCGCTGCAGGGCGCCTCCTTCGGCCTCGCCCTCGCCCTGGGCGCCGCCTCCTGGGTCGCCGGCACCGCGCTGCGGCCCGGCGTCGCCGCCCTCGGTGCCCTGGGCCCCGACGACACCGTGCAGCCCGTGCGCGGCGTCGCCGCCAAGGCGCGGATGCTCGCCGCCGTCGGCGTGCGGGAGCTGTGGGTGTGCCTCGCCGACGCCGTGCACGTGCCCGCCGACCTCGACCTGCAGGTGCGCACCGCCCAGCGCATCGGCGAGGTCGTGAGCCAGGTCCTCACCGATCCCTACCCCCAGGCCCTCCCCGATCACCGGGTCGAGCACCTGCTGCGCTGGGTCGAGCTCGGCGAGCCTGCCATCGCCGACTGGGCGCCGATCATGCGCACCCTCGCCTGGCTGCGGGGTCAGGTGGTGGCTGGGCAGCGGCAGGAGCTCGAGCGTGCGCAGCAGATCGTGCAGCGTCACCTCGACGATCCGCGGCGTCCTCCCTTCCCTGTGCGCCCTGAGCGTCTGCCGCGGCCCGTGCGGCTGCGGCGCATCGCCCACGTCGTGCAGGACCACACCGACAGCGGCGCCATCGACGGTGTCGACGACCTCCTCGACCGTGCCCTCGCCCACGTCGCCGAGCCCCTCGAGCGCACCGCCGGCGACCTGTGGGTCCTCGGGGCGGCCGGTCGTCTCGCCGCGTGCACCGGGCGCCTGCCGCGGGCGCGGGGCCTGCTCGTCGAGGCCATCGAGGGCTGGTTCGTCATCCAGCAGCCCGCCGAGGCCTGCCGGCCCGTGTGCGAGCTGCTGCGGTGTGCGGGCATCGACGGCGTCGACGTCGAGGCCGCGCGGGGGTGGGCGGAGCGGCTGCGGCCTAGCGTCGACGGGAGCTTGTCGGAGGCCTTTCTGTGCCTCGCCGAGGGGCGGCTGGCCGTGCAGCGCGGGGAGGATGCGGGCGGGCTGCGGCGGGTGCTGAGCGACGGGCCCGAGCACGTGCAGCACAGTGCCAGGCGGTGGTGGCTGCGGGGCGGGCAGCAGGGTCCACCTCCGCACGCGGGGAGCGATTATGCTTGGTTGATGGTTGTGGATCAGGCAGTCGCGTGCGGGGATGAGGAGGGCGTGGCGGCTGGGATCGAGGGGCTGCGGGGGCGGCGTGGCCGTACTAGGTCGTCAGCGTGGGGGACCCGAACGGAACCACGCAAGGAGCCGGCCGCAATCGAACATGCGGCCGACTCCAGACAGTAGAGCGTGGATGTCGAAGCATCCACTGGATGGCCCGAAGCTATCCGTAGGATGTCTCTACCCACCCCACGCTCCGTGTACAAGTCAAGCGCCGCATGGCTGGCTGCACGCACTTGTGGCCGAGGGGCCGGTCAGGCCTCGCGGCGGCGTGAGCTTGGCGCCGCGCACGCCGCGAGCGCTTCATCCACCGACGACTCCGAGATCCCGAACGGACCTCTGTCCGATCTCAGCTCGCGCTTCGTCAGCCGGGTGTCACCTGCATGGAGGGCCATTGACCTCGCTGCGCCCACGCGCCTGGATGAGCTGGCGAGCACACCTCGAGCAGCGCCGGCTCGCTACCCGAGAGGGCCACACCGCGACAAGGGCCGATGTGTGGTAATCCCGTCACTCCATGAGGTGCCGCCCATGCCACAGCACCGAGATAATGGTTGCCTCCAGCTCAAGTACCGGCTGCCCGAGGGTAGCCGCCATCCAGGGCCAACGACGCACGTAGACGGAGCCACAGGCGCTCTCGCCACCTGCGGCATGCGGAGCGACCGATGACCACACCCACGCCCATCCCCACCTCCACCCTCGACCGGCTGCTCACCGCGCAGCTTCTCGTCGCCTGGGCAGGAGAGTCTGGCGAAGAGCCCCGCCTCGCTTGGTGGCGCACCGACCTATGCAGCGAGTTCGGCGGGGAAGACCTCTTCCAGCGACTCCTCCCCGACACCTGGCGCTGGGCCACCCTCGAGGCCACCCGCGAAGCCGCGAAGCGCGCCGACGCCGCCCTGCGGGCCCGGGCCCACGACCCTGATCACCTCGTCACCCTCTTCCGCCTCGGCTTCACCGTCGACGAGCGCCTCGACGAGCGTCTGCACGACCTCAAGACCAGCGGCCAGCCCCCCACCGTGGCCCTCCCCGGCCTCGCCGAGCTCCTCCCCACGTCCGATGAGGCCAGCCGCACCTGGCGCCGCGATGCCTTCGCCGCCTGGGTCGACGGCCACACGGCCGCCGCCACAGCCACCGACCCCGCCGGCCGCCGCCTCACCGGCAAGCCCCCCGAGGCCCTCGACCGCCTCGCCGACCACCTCGTCGCCGCCCTCGCCCCCCTCGGCGACGCCTACCCCCTCCCCCACTACCGGGTGGCCCGTTGACCGAGCCCCGTCCCAGCGAGACCACCGAGGTCCACACGCGGCTGATGAAGTGCACCATCGAGGCCGACGACGCCCGCGCCTACTGGGAGCGCGCCACCCCCGGCGAGCCCGCCACCGCCGAGCAGGCCTTCTCCGAGTACTGGTTCGGGGCCAAGAGCCTGCCCCGGGTCAAGGTGCTGCTCACGAACTTCCGCGCCCGCTTCGACGCCTTCCCGGAGGCCTTCGAGGTGCTCCACCGGTGGCGGCACATGGATCCGGTCACCCGCACCCTCGTCGGCCACTGGCACCTCCAGCTCACCGACCCGCTCTACCGCCGCTTCACCGGCGACTACCTGGTAGGCCGTCACCTCGGCTTCCGCGCCGACATCACCCGCGACCTCGTGGTGGCCTGGGTCGGCGATCAGGGCCCCGGTCGGTGGACGATGTCGACCCGCATCCAGTTCGCCAGCAAGCTGCTCTCGGGCGCCTTCGCCGTGGGCCTCGTCACCGGCAAGCGCGACCCCCGCCCCCTCGCCTTTCCCCGCGTCCCTGACGCCGCCCTCACCTACGCCGTCTACCTGCTGCGCGGCGTCGACTTCGAAGGCACGCTCCTCGACAACCCCTACCTGCGCTCCCTCGGCCTCGACGGCGCCATCCTCGAAGACCGCCTCGAGGCCCTGCCCGCCGTAGGCTTCCGCCGCCAGGGCGATCTGCTCGACTACGGCTGGCGCTACCCCTCCCTCGCCGCCTGGGGCGAGCACGCGGCGGGGTCCCCATGAGCGACACCCCGCTGTTCCAGACCTCCGACGTGCAGCAGGCCATCGCCGCGCTGCGAGCCGATCTCATCCACGACGACGGGCCTCGCATCTCCACGATGCGCAACTACCGCTTCGCCATCGTGCCCTACGACCCGCGCCAGGAGTTCGCCCTGCGCAAGGAGGTCAACGGCCTCACCAGCGAGCTCGTCGCCAACGGCTGGGTGGTGCTGTCGATCTCGCTGCACAAGCTGCTCCTCGATCGGGTCCGCGCCCAGGGCGACGACTGGGCCGACAGGGTCATCGCCATGGAGAAGCGCCTGGCAGCCACCAGCCCCGAGCGCGCCCAGAACTACCTCGAGGGCAAGCTCTCCCCACTCATCGAGGGGCTCGACGGCATCGCCGCCGACTGCAGCCGCATCATCACCGACTTCGCGGCCCAGCACCCCGACAAGGCCGACCGCACCCTCGCCCTCGTCGGCCGCGCCGGCGCCCTCTACCCCTTCTTCCGCTCCTCGGCCCTGCTGCGCCACCTCGACGGCCGCACCGCCAACGTGCCCGTCGTGCTGCTCTACCCCGGCAACCGCCTGGGCCCGACCGGCCTGTCCTTCATGGGCAAGGTCGACGCCGACAACGACTACCGCCCTCGGATCTACCCGTGATGCTTCGCGACCTGTTCCTCTCCGACGTCACGCGCGACATCCCCCCCGTCGTGTACTTCCACGAGCAAGACCCCGAGCGCCTCGCCGCCGAGGTGCGCGAGTACATCATCACCGGCGGCTGGCCCGACGGGCACCCCAACCAGCGGCGCGTGCCCAACGGCATCCACGAGCAATACGTGCGCCTGCTCACCGGCGTCGCCGCCGAGCTCGACAAGCCCGGGGGGCCCGACCTGCCCACCGCATGGATCTCCGGCTTCTACGGGTCGGGTAAGTCCAGCTTCGCCAAGCTGCTGGGCCTCGCCCTCGATGGCGTCGAGCTCCCCGACGGCCGCTCCCTCGCCAAGGCCCTCCTCGCCCGCGACACCTCCGACAAGCGCCATGAGCTGCACGAGGCCTGGGATCAGCTCCGCCGGAAGATCGACCCCATCGCCGTCGTCTTCGACATCGGCGGCGTCGCCCGCGACAGCGAGCAGATCCACGCCGCCGCCGTGCGCCAGGTGCAGGCCCGCCTCGGCTACTGCACCAGCGAGCCCCTCGTCGCCGACTACGAGCTCAAGCTCGAGCGTGCCGGCGACTGGGAGCGCTTCCTGCAGGCGGCCGAGCAGCACCTCGGCACGCCGTGGAGCGAGGTGAAGAGCCGCCCCTTCGCCGAGGAAGACTTCTCCCTCGTGCTCTGCAAGCTGTTCCCCGAGCACTACCCCGACCCCACCTCCTGGTACGCCAGCCGCGCGGGCACCCACAGCCGGGGCCTGTCGCCAGGGGAGGCGGTGGAGGCCATCGGCGACATGCTCGCCTTCCGGGCCCCCGATGCCACCCTGTTCCTCGTCATCGACGAGGTCAGCCAGTACGTGCTGTCCAACAAAGACCGCGTCGACCGCCTGCGGGCCTTCACCTCCGAGCTGGGCGCCCGCCTGAAGGGCAAGGCCTGGCTGTTCGCCCTCGGCCAGCAGAAGCTCGACGAGGAAGCCGGCAACAGCTTCCTCATCTGGGCCAAAGACCGCTTCCCGCCTCGGCTGCGGGTGCACCTCGCCAACACCAACATCCGCGACGTGGTGCACAAGCGCCTGCTACAGAAGAAGCCCGAGGCCATCCCCCCGCTCCGCGACGCCTTCGAGGCCCACCGCAGCAGCATCAAGCTGTACGCCTACCAGGGCGACACCATCACCGCGGAAGACTTCGTCGAGACCTACCCGATGCTGCCGGGCCACATCGACCTGCTCCTGCGCATCACCAGCGCCCTGCGCACCCGCTCGAGCCGCGCCCAGGGCGACGACCAGGCCATCCGCGGCCTGCTGCAGCTCCTCGGCGAGCTGTTCCGCGAGCAAGACCTCGCCAGCCAGCCCATGGGCAGCCTGGTCACCCTCGACCAGATCTACGAGGTCCAGCACACCGCGCTGGGCACCGACGCCCAGGAGAGCATGCGCCGGCTCCTCGACCAGTGCGCCAACGACACCAACCCGCTGCTGCTCCGCGCGGCCAAGGCCGTGGCCCTCCTCGAGCTCATCCAAGACACCGACCCCACCGACGCCAGGCTCGTCGCCCGCTGCCTGTACGACCGCCTCGACCGGGGCAACCAGGTGCCCTCCGTCACCGAGGCCCTCGAGGAGCTCCGTCGTCGCAACCTCCTCGGCTACTCCGAGAAGCACGGCTACAAGCTGCAGTCGTCAGCCGGGGAGGAGTGGGAGCGGGAGCGCCGCGAGATCAACGTCGCCAGCGACGCCCTCGTCGGTGCGGTCCAGGACGCCCTGAAGTACCTTATCGCCACCCCCGACCGGCCCCGCCTCGAGGGGCGCTCCTTCCCGTGGGTGGCGCTGCTCTCCGACGGCCGTGGCCTCACCGACGCAAGCCTGCTCACCAGCCGCGACGATGCTGTGTTCACCGTCGACTTCCGTTTCCTCACCAAAGTCGAGCGCACCGAGAGCACGTGGATCACCCGCAGCGCCGAGACCGCTCTGCGCGACCGTCTCGTGTGGGTGAGCGCCGACACCGACCACGCCAAGCACATCGCCAAGGAGTGGGTCCGCAGCCGGCTGATGGTCCGCCACAACGAGGCCCGCGAGGCCTCCCTCAGCCCCAACCGCAAGCTGCTCCTCCACCAGGAGCGTGCCCGCCGCGACGACCTCGAGCCCCAGGTGCGCGACGCCGTCGCCAAGGCCTTCCACGCCGGCCAGCTCTACTTCCGCGGCCGCAGCATCGCGCCGGGCGACCACGGCGCCACCTTCGGCCCCGCTCTGCACAGCGCCGCCACCCGCCTGCTCCCCGACCTGTTCCCCCACTTCGTGCCCATCGCCGTTCAGCCCAGCGAGCTGGCCCAGCTCCTCGAGCCGGAGCTCACCGGCCCCTCCCCCAAGTTCCTCCCCTCGGGCCTCGGCATCCTCGAGCTCGACGCCGGCCGCTACGTGCCCAGCAGCGCGGGTGTCGTGCCGCGTCGCATCCTCGAGCACCTCGAGGCAGAGAACGGCCTTGCCGGCACCACGCTCCTCGCCCACTTCGGCAGGCCGCCCTTCGGCTACACCGACAACGTCGTGAAGGCCTGCGTCGCTGGCCTGCTGAGGGCGGGCAAGATCAAGGTTCAGCCCGAGGGCGGCATGGAGATCACCGCCCTCCGCGACGCCGGGGTGCGCGACCTGTTCGACAAAGACCGCACCTTCCGCCGAGCCGACTACTTCCCTGCCGGCGACGACGACATCGGCTTTCAGGCCCGGGCGCGCATCTGCAAGTTCTTCGCCACCCACCTCGATCATCGGATGGATCGGGAGGACCACGCCGTCGCCGACGCCGTCTCCCAGCTCTTCCCCGGCGTGGCCCAGCGGCTGCGGGCCACCGTGGCCCAGATGGACAAGCTCGCCAAGCGCCCCGAGACCCCCATCGCATTCACCAAGCTGCAGGCCGCCCTCGAGCAGTGCGTCGCCGTCAGCCGGCAGACCAAGCCCACCGTGCGGGCCGTGCTCAAGCACCTCGACGTGCTCCGCGACGGCATCCAGCTCCTCGACATCTACGACGCTGAGATCACCCACGACGCCATCCAGCACGTGCTCGCGTTCCACGTGCTGATGAAGCATCGCTTCGCCCAGCTGCGCGACGCCGAGGCCCTCACCGCCGAGCTCGAGGCCATCGGCGCAAAGATCGACGCCCACCTCGACACCGAGCGCCCTTGGCGCGACATCCACACCCTCGACGCCGACCTCGAGGCCGTGAAGAACGCCTACGCCGAGGAGCGTCGCCAGCGCCTCGCCTGGCAGGGCGAGCAGGCCGACGCGGCCCGGGCCGAGATCAAGGCGCGCCCTGGCTTCACCACCCTGTCCGGCGACCAGTCGCACAAGGTGTTGAGCCCCCTTCGCGGCGCCTGCGACAGCGATGCCGACGCCATCGCTCCGCCGCTGGTCGCCCTGCACGACCCCTTCCTGCTCCGCCTTCAGCGCGCAAAGAAGGAGGCCAATGAGCGCCTCGACGACCTGCTCTCCGCCGACCAGCCCATCCGGCCGGTCGACCTCGGCCTGCGCAACCGCGAGGTCCGCACCGAGGCCGACGTGGAGGCCTTGGTGGAGGAGGTGCGCAGGCGACTGCTGGAGCACGTCAAGGCGGGTGCTCGGGTGAGGTTGCTGTGACGGATGCCACAGCACAGTCAGCCGGCGGCCCCCCCAACATAGACCCAGACCACGTTGCCTACGTACGGAGCGAGCTGACCGCCATTCGCAAGGTGCTGCGACTGTGGATTGCCATGGTCAATGCACCCGTATCTCCGTGGTTCAACGGATCGCTCGTCATCCAGAAAGCTGCCATCCATGGCGTCTATGTCGACCTCATGATGTCGGTTCGCCACCTGCTCGATGAGGGGCGCAAGAACGAGAAGGGGCTGTGCAGCCTGGTCTCGGCGCTACGCGCGGTCGGCGCCGGGCCGGTCGCGGACGCTCTACGCTCAAACGACGACGCAACTCACCTACGGCTTGTGGCAGACAAGACCATCGCCCATGCGAAGCCCGGTGACGCACGTGCGCCTGGGTCACACCCGTCGGGGCTAACTGGCGAAGAGTTCCAGCCAGCCATGCTCGCCCGCATCATCCACCTCATGAGCAGGGCCTTCCTCGAGCACCTGGCACCGCCGAGCGAGCGCAACCTCGACCCCATCCAGCCGCACCACGACCCGATCTACGCGCACGTGCCTACGCATGGCCTGCCCGTCGTCGACTTCGTCCCTGGGACAGTGTTTCCTGTGGAGAGCGATGGTGAGGCCCCATGAACAGCGCCAGAGCCCAGGCCAAGACCACACAACAGCCCAAGCTCCCCGCAGCGCGCTGCTCACCCGCCACAGGTCAAGACCCAGGTCAAGATGCAGGTCAAGACCTCGAGACGCCGACTAGCGCCGTACCAGCGGGCGCGGCCGGGTCGTCGATGCCGCACGACGGTTCCTTCTTGGCCTACCCTCTGGGCGCCTCGACGACGTCGAGGGTGAACGACCTGGCTGGGCCATCCCACGCCATGCGGCACCCGTCGAGGAGGTTCCTGCCCAGCAACACCCGCACGCCGGCATCCGTCAGGGCCTTCGGCAGGGGCATCACGCCGACCATCAGCGTCCACCGGCCGCCGCCGAGCTCCAGGTCGAGCGCCTTGGTGGGCACCTCGGTAGGGGCGCCGGCCTGGAACGCCCGCGCGGGCTGCACTCCCTGCAGGAGCAGGGGCTGGCCACCGTTGGGAAGCTGGAGCCGGTCGGCGAGCCAGGCGTCTACCATGCTCACGTTCGCGCCCGTATCGACCAGCGCCTTTGCCTCTTCCCGCTGGGCCACCCCCGACGACGACCAGCCACGCGGAACGTGCACGCGACAAGGCACGAGCGGCCCGGCCGCCACGATGGCCCCCGTGACGCTCACCTCGTGGCGTAGGCCAGGCAGGCCGGCAGCAGCACCGGCACGGGCTCACGCTGCAGCACCGTGGCGTAGAAGCGATCGACGGCGCCCGCCTTCACGGCAGCCTGGAACGCCTCGGCATAGTTGGCGCACACCAGGATCTGGTCGTCGAACAGCAACACCGTTCCTCCCTCCCCATGCTCATCCAGCAGGCGGTCTCGATGCGCTTCGTACGTCTCGCGCAAGGTCGGCATGCCCAGACTCCCATGGGGTGGCCGCGAACGGCATCGCCGCGATGGTATCGCACCAGGATCTCGATGGAAAGGCTCTTCTCTACCCGTCGCGCCGCGGACATCTTCCGCGCCGGCGGGTCAGATCCTGTCCGTAGTTCCCCTGACCGACCGGCCCACCTCGCCCCCACCGACCGAGACCCCCAATGACCATGACCCCCGCGGCCAAAAGAGCCCTCTCCACCACCGTCCGTGCCCTCCGCGCCCGCCTGCTGGCCGACCTGCACGACGCCACCGAGGCCACCTACCGCTTCGCCGTCCGCGTCCGTGACGCCGGCCTCGACGAGGCCACCCGCGCCCGCCGCCGCCGCCTGGAGTCGGCCATCGAGGAGCAGCTCCGCGCCGAGGTCGAGGCCGCCCTGCAGCCCAAGCGCAAGCCCAAGTGGACCGACGACAAGGTCGCCACTGAGCGTGCCCGCCTCCGCGCCAAGCTCGAGGCCAGCGGTCTGCCCGCCCGCCTCCGCGACGACATCACCGCCCGGGCCGCCTCCACCCTGCTGCACCGCCTCGTCGTGCTCCGCATCCTCGAGGCCACCGGCGCCCGCGCCCCTGCGGTGGTCACCGGCGGCTGGGAGAGCCGCGGCTACCGCGACTTCCGCTCCCTCGCCCCCGCGCTCGTCCGCGACGACAGCGAGGGCATGGGCACGCTGCTGCAGCTCGTCTTCGACGACCTCGCCGTCCACCTCCCCGGCGTGTTCGGCCCCCAGGGCACGGCCGACCTCGTCCCCGTGCCTCCCGGCACCCTCCGCCACGTGCTCCAGGCCCTCGACGACCCCGAGCTCGCCAGCTGCTGGGCCGACGACATGACCCTGGGCTGGGTCTACCAGTACTGGAACGACCCCGCCCGCGAGGCCCTCGACGCCAAGATCGCCGGCGGCGGCAAGATTGCACCCCACGAGGTCGCCAGCAAGACCCAGATGTTCACCGAGCGCTACATGGTCGACTGGCTGCTGCAGAACAGCCTCGGCCCGATGTGGCTCGCCCTCTGCGCCAAGCACGGGTGGACTCCCGAGGTGCAGGCCGACGGCACCCTCGACCGCCTCGACGCCCGCCGCGCCGAGTGGCGGGCGAAGCGAGCCGCCGGCGAGGTGGAGCTCACCGAGCTGATGCCTCTGCACACCGACACCGAGCGCCGCTGGGCCTACTACCTCCCCCAGCCCCTCCCCGACGCCGCCGTGGCGCAGTCCCCCGACTCCCTCCGGGATCTGAAGATCTTGGACCCCGCCATGGGCTCGGGCCACTTCCTCGTCGTCGCCCTCGACCTGCTCCTGCCCCTGTGCCGCGAGGAGGCGCGCCACCGCGGACTGTCCGACCACCCCGACTGGTCGGAGCGGGCCCTCGTCGAGCACCTGTTCGGCAAGGTCTTGTACGGGGTAGACCTCGATGGGCGCGCGGTCCAGATCGCGGCCGCAGCCCTGTGGCTCAAGGCCCGTCAGCTCGCCCCCGACGCCACCCCGGGCCAGCTCCACGTCGTCGCGTCCGACCTGCGCCTGGCCAGCCTCCCCGACGACGACCCGGCGCTGGTGGAGCTCCGCGTCGAGGTGGAGCGGGAGACCGGCATCCCCGGCGCGCTCACCGACCGGATCGTGCACGCCCTGCGGGGGGCCGACCACCTGGGCAGCCTGCTCAAGGTCGACCAGGCGGTGAAGGCGGCCCTGGCCGACCACGAGTCGAGCCTGGGCCGCGCGGTGGCCGACCAGGGCACCCTGTTCGGGGGCTTCGCGCCGGAGCGCACCCGGCTGCCCCTCACCCAGGCCGAGGCCCGCGTCAGCATCAGCCGGCGGCTGGAGGCCTTCCTCGCCGCCCACACCAGCGCCGACGACCTGGGCCTGCGCCTGCGGGGGCAGCAGCTGGCGGCGGGGGTGCGCTTCGTGCGGCTGATGGCGGAGGACCAGTACGACCTGGTCGTGGCCAACCCGCCCTACCAGGGCACGTCGAAGCTCGCCGACGACGGGTACGTCAAGGCCCACTACCCGCTGGGCAAGGCCGACCTGTTCGCCGCGTTCCTGCTGCGGGGACTACAGCTGGTGCGGCCGGGTGGGGTGTCGGCGATGCTGACGATGCGGAACTGGATGTTCATCAAGCAGTACGCGGGGCTGCGGGAGCACCTGCTCGAGACCCACGATCTACGGGCGCTAGGGGACTTCGACCGGGGAGCCTTCGAGGCCATCCCTGACGAGGTCGTAAGCGTCGCGGTGGCTTCGTTCGCTCGAGCCGAGCCCTCAGGCAAGAGCGTCGCTCTGTGCCCGACGCCACGCGACGACCGCACCCGAGACAGTGACCGCACGAACCGCAAGCGCGCTGCCACCCTGTGCCACGAGGGCCACCACACCTTCGACCCCGCCGCCCTGAAGGTCGTGCCACAGTGGCCGCTTGTCTATTGGTGGCCCGCAAGCTTCCTACATTCCTACGCAACCAAGCACAAGTACAGAAGCAGGTTCCCAGCGCGGGCAGGTATGGCCACGCAAGACAACCCCAGATACGTCCGAAAACCCTGGGAGATATTGCGAATCAGATTCTACCCTTCGGGCTGGGTTCCACTAATCAAGGGCGGCGCGGGAAGAGAGTGGCTCGAGCCTTTGAGTGATGTGCTTGAGTGGCATTCAGCTGGGCTTCAGATGAAGACCCGCCATGAGTTCGCCTACAGATCAACTACAAAGTACATTCCCAGTGAGGGCTACTACTTTCGAACTGGAGTCGCATTCTGTACGACTGGCTCAACGTTCTCTGCTCGTTGCTTCCTCTTCCCCGCGGTGTTCACCAACGTCGGCTCGACGATTTTCGCTGGGGCCTCGAACGGTGACGTTGTGTGCGAACTGAACAGTCAACGGGCCAGACGGTTTCTCGCAGACCTCAACCCAAGCATCCATTTCGAGCTCTCTGATGTGGCCCGACTACCCGTGGTCAAGGATGGCGCTTCGCAGGCAGTATTCGTCACTCTGCAAGCCAGCTTCCAGCGCCACGAATCCCACCGCGAACCCTCCGTCGAGTTCCTCCACCCAGGCCCCTC
>CBDUIC010000171.1:0-11536 GCA_965367245.1 uncultured bacterium
CGCTGAGCCGCCCCCCAGATCGATACCTCCCGAAGCATGCACGACGTAGCGGTCATCGGGAGTGGGTTCGGGGGGCTCGGCGCAGCCCTCCGCCTCGCCGAGCTCGGTCACCGCGTCGTGCTGTTCGAGGCGGTGAACTACCCTGGCGGCTGCGCGTCGACCCACACCCGCCGCGGCGTGCGCTTCGAGTCGGGCGCCACGCTGCTGGCGGGGCTCGGGGAGGGGCAGCTGTTCACCCGCTGGCTGGGCCAGCACGGGGTCGAGGTGCCGAGTGCGCCGCTGGCGCCGGTCCTCGAGCAGTCGGGCGACATGGGGACCGTGCGTCTGCCTCCGTCACGCGACGGCTGGGCGGCCGAGCTGGCCAAGCTTCCCGGCGTCGACACGCACGCGGTACGCGATTTGCTAGCGTTGCAGAGGCAGGTAGCCGGCCCGTTGTGGCAGCTGTTTCAGCAGCCGGAGCACCTGCCGCCCCTGTCGGCGGGCAGCGTGGCGCACCACGGGCGACAGATCGGCGGCTACCTGTCGCTGGCGCGGGTGGTGGGGCGCACCCTGGGCCAGGTCCTCGATGGGTGCGGGCTGCGGAGTCCCACGGTGCGGCGGCTGCTCGACGGGCTGTGCCAGATCACCGTGCAGTGCCCGGCCGACGAGGCCGACGCGGTGTTCGCCCTCGGTGCCCTGGAGGTGTTCTTCGGAGGCGCCAGCCACGTGCCGGGCGGGGTCGGGGTGCTCGCCGAGGGCCTGGTGGAGGCGCTGCGGCGCTGCGGAGGCGAGGTGCACTACGCGCACCGGGTGAAGGGGCTCACGCGGCGCGGGGCGGGATGGGAGGTCCACACGAACCGGGGGGACTTCGCGGCGACCCAGGTGGTGGCGAACGTGCTGCCGTCGACGCTGACCGAGCTGTCGGGGGTCGACACGCCGCGGCTGCGACGGCTTCGGGACGCGGTCGCCGGATCGTGGGGGGCCGCCGTGCTGTATCGGCAGCTCGCAGACGACGGAGCGTTCCCGGAGGAGGCCTTTCATCGGCAGCTGGTGGGGGGCTCGCCGGTCGACGGGCACAGCGCCTGGGTGAGTGTCGGCGGGCGCGGGGAGGGTCCGGAGGGGCGGCGCACGCTGGTGGCGTCGACCCACCTCGACGCCGACGCGAGCCCGCAGCAGGTGGAGGAGGTGCAGGATCGGCTGCGGCAGACGCTGGCCCGGTGGGCGCCGGATCTGCACGCGGCGACGGTGGAGGAGTGGACGGCCAGCCCCCGCACCTTCGAGCGGTTCACCCGGCGGCCCCACGGCTGGGTGGGTGGGGTGCCGCGGCGGCCGGGGCTGCGGGCTTACCTGGGGCTGTGGCCGCGACCGGAGGCCGAGGGGCTGTGGCTGGTGGGCGACTCGGTGCTGTACGGGCAGAGCACGCTGGCGACGGCGGTGTCGGGGCACCGTGTCGGGGAGAGCGTCAGTCGACGGCTACGGTAGCGCTCGTGCCGGGGTAGCCGGTGGTGTGCAGCTCCCACGTGCCGGTGGGCACGCCCCCGAGGGTGGCCTGGATCTCGCAGCAGAACAGCCCGTCACAGGCCCCCGCGTCGAAGCGCACGTCGATGCGCCCGGAGGCATCGTCGAGGGCAGGGCGGACGACGCCGTCGCAGCCGCAGCCGCCCACGGTGCCGCGGTAGTCGAGGTCGATGGTGCTGGCCGCGGGGGAGGTGGCGGTGAAGCTCGGCGGATCGTCGTAGGTATAGGTCGCGCACATCGCCCAGGACTCGTCGACGACCTGCAGGGTGCCGGTGTGGCCGGTGTGGCCTGTGGGGGTCGGGGTCGTGGAGCCCCCGCAGGCGGTGAGGGCGAGGAGCAGGAGCGGTCGCATGGTGCCTCCATGGGTAGCCGAGCCGGCCCCGGGGCGGGATAGGAGCGCGCGGGGGTGGCGTGGGGTCAGAGCCGACCGGTGCGCGACGGATGCGACTGTGGTTCACGGTGGCGGTGCTGCTGGGGCTGCTGCTGGCCTGGGTGGCCCCCGCCGACTGGTCGGATCGCGAGCGCTCGGAGGCGGTGGTGCGGGTGCACACGCTGTCGGGCGTGGTGCAGACGCAGGTGGGGTCCCCCCTCGAGGAGAGTGGGTGGACCGTGATCTCGGCGTGGCAAGGTGACACGCTGCGGGTCGACGTGCGGCATCCCCAGGCGAGCCACGAGGCGGTGCGGGTGGAGGTGGTGCGCCCCGGGGAGGCGCCGGAGCTGGTGCCGACCATCGCGCTGTCGAAGGGGGAGCGGGTGGCCGAGCGGGTCGCGCCCCGGCGAAGTGGGCTGGCCATCGGGCTGCTGGGGGCGGTGGCGCTGCTGTGGGTGAGCGAGGTGGTGCCGCTGTGGGTGACCTCGCTGGCGGTCCCCGTGGTGTTGGCGGGGGGCGGGGCGCTGTCGACCCGGGCGGCGCTGCAGCCCTTCTTCGACCCGGTGATCGCGCTGTTCTTCGCGGCCTTCGCCCTGGCCGACGCGACGACGCAGGCCGGCCTCGACCGGCGCCTGGCCACGTCGCTGATCCGGAAGGTGGGGGACCGGCCGCGGCTGCTGTTCGCGGTGATGATGGGCCTGAGCGCGGTGATGTCGATGTTCATGAGCAACACGGCGTCGGCGGCGCTGCTGGTGCCGCTGGCGGTGACGCTGACCAGGCCGCTGGGCGACGCGGGGCTGCCCTACCGACGGGCGCTGGTGCTGGGGATTGCCTACGCGGCGACGCTGGGCGGGGTGGGCAGCGCGGTGGGCACCCCGGCGAACCCGCTGGCGATGGGCTTCCTCGCCCAGGCAGGCCACCCCATCACCTTCGGGGGGTGGTTCGTGTGGGGGCTGCCGGTGGTGCTGCTGATGCTGCCGGTGATCGGGGCCTGGGTGTGGTGGCGGCTGGGGGCGGAGCGGGCGGCGGCGCGGGTGAGCGTGCCGGATATGCAGGCGGGGCCGATGTCGACGGCAGAGCGCCAGGTCGCGGCGGTGTTCGCGGTGGTGCTGCTGGGCTGGCTCACCGACCGGTGGCACGGGCTGCACCCGGGCCTGGTGGGCATGGCCGGGGTGGTCGTGCTGGCGACCCGGGGGCTGTTCGACGAGGCGGGCCTGGCGCGCATCGACTGGAAGGCGCTGCTGACCTTCGGGGGCGGGCTGTGCATGGGGGCGGCGCTGCAGGCGACGGGGTCGAGCGACTGGCTGGCGGTGCAGCTCGAGGGGCTGGCGGTGCTGCCCTCGGCGCTGGGGGTGGCGGCGGTGGCGGCTTGCTCGCTGGCGCTGACGAGCGTGGCGAGCAACACCGCGTCGGCGGCGATCCTGATCCCGCTGGCGCTGCCGCTGGCGGCGGTGCTGGGGGTCGACCCGCGGCTGATGGTGATGGTGGTGGCCATCGCGACGTCGATCGACTTCGCGCTGGTGGTGGGCACGCCGCCGACCATGGTGGCGTACAGCACCAAGCTGTTCACCGCGACGGAGGTGTTCCGGGTGGGGGTGGCCCTCGATCTGATCGGGCTGTTCGTGTTGCTGGCGGTGGTGGTGCCGCTGTGGGCGGCGCTGGGGCTGGTCACGCTGTAGGCTGGGTCCACACAACGGAGACCGCCATGCGTGAGTTTGCCCTGCCCTTGTCGATCCTGGTGCTCGCCGGGGTGCTCGCCCTCGACCACCTGCCCACCGCCCATGCCGACGAGGGGGCGGGCCTGCTGTGCACGCTGGTCGACCGCAAGGCGCAGCCGAAGAACATCCCCGAGGGGGTGGCGGAGGGGCTGGCGGTGCATGCCGGGCGCGACGAGGTGCTGATGGTGCCGGTCACGTCGCAGGGGGGCACGTTCTCCTTCGTGGCGTGCAGCTGGGATGAAGGCAAGTAGGGGCGTTTCGACGGCCAGCCGGGTCGAATCGGGTGGGTGGAAACGGCCAGCCAGGTCGAATCGGGTGGTTGGGGGCGCGCAGAGGCCCTTCGGGCGCTGGCGCTACGAGGCAACGCCGACAATGGGGTGGTGGTTCGGACCTGTTCGCGGCGGACACCCGATTCGACCCCCCTGGCCTCTGAGAGGCACCCGATTCGACCCCGCTGGGCGTCGACTTGGCGCCTAGGCGTGCATCCGCAGCAAGATCTTGCCCGCGCCCATGGCCGCTCGGTAGCGCGCGAGGGCGTTGGCCACCTCGTCGAGGGGCTGCTCCTCCCGGATGGGCACGGCCAGGGCACCGCCGAGGTGGCGCTGCACCTGCAGCGCGACCCGCCCCTGCTCGGCGAGGCCGGCCTGCTCGGCCCACTCGTGCATGGTGAAGCCCTCGACGCGCTTGCCGTGGAACAGCATGTCGTCGGCCTCGATCGACAGGTCGGCGCCGGACAGGGTGCCGATGATGCGCAGGGTGCTGCCGGGCGGCATGAGGTGGAGGATGCGGCTGCCGGTGTCGCCGGCGACGGCGTCGAGGCACAGGGTGGCGCCGAGCTCGGCCGACAAGGCGGCGAAGCGCTCGTCGAAGTCGGGGGTGCTGCTGTCGAGGACGTGCTCGGCGCCGAGCTCGCGGAGGGCCTGCACCTGGGCCTCGCGGCGCACGACGTGCAGGCAGGGGAAGCCCAGCTCGAGGCACAGGCGGGCGATGGCGCTGCCGAGGGCGCCGCTGGCGGCGGTCTGGACCATCGCACGGTGCTGGGCGCGGGCGTGGTCCACCATCGCCCAGGCGGAGAAGGGGTTGGTGAGCATGGTGGCGCCCTGGGCGTCGCTGAGGCGGGGGAGCAGGGGCAGGCAGCGCAGGGCGGGGGCGATGGCGTATTCGGCCCAGGTGCCGCTGTGCTCGCTGGCGGTGAGGGACACGCGGCGACCCTGCAGCGCCCACGACAGCGCACCTCCGCCACAGGCGACCACGTCGCCCACACCCTCGAAGCCGACCACGGTGGGGGCCTCGCGACGGATCATGTAGCGGTCGGTGAGGAACAGCAGGTCGTTGGGGTTGAGGGGGGCGGCGCGCATGCGCACCAGCACCTCGCCGGGGCCGGGGGTGGGCACCTCGACGGTGTCGACGGTCACGGCGTCGGGGCTGCCGTCGAGGCGGTGGGCGATGGCGGCGCGCATGGTGTCGGGCAGCGTCACGTGCGCCTCCGGGGCTCGGGGATGGAGAGGGTGGCCTTTGCCTATTCGAACAGGGGCGAAGGTAGCACCGCCATCGGCTGAGGGCGGGCCCCTAGTCGCCGGCCAGGCTCGCCCCCCGCGCCTCCGCCCGCTCCCATAGCCGCAGGTAGCCCTCGGCCGAGCGGAACAACGCCTCCAGGTCGGTCTCGGTGGCCCCGTCGTGGCGGGCATCCTCGATGTACTCGGGGATCAACCCGATGTGCGCCATGCCCTCGGTGTTGAAGTCGAACACGCGCTGGCCCGCCATGGGCTGGGTGAAGGTGACGGCGCCGTCGACGGAGGTGAACGGGTAGGTGACCGGGTCGACCTGGTCGATGTCGCAGCGGTCGGGGTCGAAGCGTGGCCGGGGGCCGCCCGCGAAGCCGTTGAAGTCGAAGCCGAAGCCCAGGGAGGGATGCAGGCCGGCGTCGATGATGGCCTGCAGGCGCTCGCGGTAGCCCGCCAGGCTGGTGCCCGGCTCGTCGGGGTCGTGGCAGCGCCCGAAGTCGCCCATCGTCAGGCCGCCGAGCTCGTACAGCGCGCCGTAGTTGTCGCGGCCGTGGGTGCCCAGCGCCGGGTAGTCGGCCTCGCGGAGCATCTCGTAGGCGCGGCGGTACGACCAGCGGGGCAGGTGGTCGACCTCGAGCAGCATGCCGCGGGCCATGATGCCCTCGATGAGGTGCTCGCCGATGGGCGTCAGGGTGCCGTTCTGGCAGAAGTCGCCCTCGATCTCCCCTTCCGCGAGGTCCAACACGAAGGGGAAGATGGTCGCGATCGGTGCCTCGGGCAGCTCGCTGAGGTCTTCGGGGGGCGTGGACTGGTAGACGTCGCGAGGCTCGAGCAGGCCGCCGAAGGTGACGGGGCCGTGGTCGAAGCCTGCCGGCACGTCGGTGGGGCAGCCCTCTTCGACCTTGTTGGTGTAGTAGCCGCTGTTGAGGAAGTTGCCGGCCTCGATGAAGCCGTTGCTGCCGTCGCCCGGGGTGAAGGCGTTGTCGTATTTGTGGTTGGGGAACAGCGCGCGCACCCCGCGGGCGTAGTAGGCATCGAGCTGAGCGTCGACGTGGGCCTCGTCGCACACCGGGCCGTCGGGGCGGGGCGTGAGGTGGCAGTCGAACAGGTCGGAGGTCTCGATGCCGAGGATGACCGCGAGCTTGCCGGCACGGATGACCTCGCGGGCCTGCGCGGGGGTGGTCACCACACGGAGCCAGCCCTCGCCCGGGCCTCCCGACTGCGCGTCGAGGTAGCGCTCGAGGGCGTAGGTGGCGTCGATCTGCCGGTCGACCGCCGTCATATCTTCGCAGTCGTAGCGGGACGGCGCCCAGCCCTCGCCGCGGGAGATGTTGCAGATGACGGCGTTGCTGGTGGCGTGCTGCACGATCAAGCGGAGTCCACCGAGCCAGGATCTCTCGAGCCACTTGTAGTACTGCGTCTGGTGGGTGGAGCGGTCGGCGCTGTGGGGCCAGTCGGAGAAGGTAGGCCAGCCGTCGGTGGCGTGGTTGTCGACCGACAGCTCGCCGACGATCATGTCGGGGAAGAGGGCGCCGAGGCTGCCGTCGTTGCCGCCGGCGTCGTAGGCGTAGCCGAAGAAGTCTTTGCGGCCGCTCTCGCCGTGGACCACGTCGCAGTCGCCCATGGCGTGGGTGACGCCCAGGGGGTGGAAGACGCTGCCGTGGAACAGCCCGCCGCCGAAGCCGAAGTTGGAGAACAGGTGGCTGTGCATGTCGACGAAGCCGTACACGTCGCCGTCGGGCCACACCGTCTGGCCGGGGGCCCCGGTCGCGTCGAGGGACATCTCGGGGTAGGTCGCGCAGCCCTCCGCGGGCCGCAGGGCGAGGGCGGCCGCGTCGGTGGCGGTGCCCAGGCCGTCGAGGGTGAGCCAGGCGCCCTTGCGGCTGTGGGCCGTCAGCTCGCCGGTGTCGGTGGCCTCGAGCACCCACTCCGCGCCCGACAGGTAGGCGTCGTCGACCTCGGTGACGTCGGAGCGCAGCGTGGTCTGGCGGGCGAGCACGCCGTCGGCATCCACGACGTAGCCCTCGTCGGGGTCGAACAGCGCGTAGGTGCCCAGATCGGTGGGCTGTAGGCGGAAGGGTGTGGCCTCGCCCTGGAAGGCGAAGCCGTCGCCGGTGCGGCCGAGGACCTCGCCGCTGGCCTGCACGAGGTAGCAGCCGTGGGCGTAGCGGTAGACGTCGGCGTCGGCGTCGGCGGGCGGGGCGGGGTCGCCAGACGTGGCGCAGGCGGCGAGCAGGACGACGGCGATGGCCAGGGGGGTAGGCATGGAGCGGGGCTATCGCCGCCGTCGGGGGGGGGCCGCCCAGATTCCCGACACCGTCGTGGTTCGATCATCGTGCGAGAGGTCCGACGGCGGTCCGATGTGGGCCGAGACGGTCCGCCCTACCTTCTGAACACCCAGGAGGTACCATGTCGACTCGGAAGAACTTCACCGCTGCGTCCATCACTCTCGCTGCCTTGGCCGCGGCCTGCACCATGGGGGCGGAGGTCGTGCTGATCGCTGGCGCTCCCGACCTCGACGGCGCCTTTGGCGTCGCCGCTACCCTCGACGGCACCACCGTGTTCACCGCCGACGGCGACAACATCCTTACCGCGTTCACCCCCAGCGGGGGCACCACCGACTGGCAGGTCGATGGCTACGACCCACTCGTTGCCATCACCGTCGACCCGGCGACCACCAACGGCATTCGGGTGCTGCGGGAGAGCGGCATCGTCACCACCCGGATGAGCGGAGGTCAGATCGTCACCGACCGAGGCACCGTGCCGCTGCCGTCGGGCCTGTGGTCGGAGCTGTGCGACGTGTCGGCCGACAAGGACGGCGATCTGTACGTCACCGGCATCGAGTCGTTCGTGTACAACGGCACGTTGCTCAGCTGGGCCGAGCTTCATCGCTACGACGGGTCTGCCGGTGTCTGGTCGGGCGCGGTGTACCTGGGCTCGCAGTCCTCCTGCCCGAAGGTGTCCGTGGATACCGAGGGCGACCGGGTGGTGGTGCTCCGCCCCTCGGACAACCTGCTGGAGGTCCGGCACAAGGACACCCTCACGCTGGCCAGCTCGTTCACCGAGAGTCAGGCCGTGGATGTGGACATCATGGGTGGGTACCTGCTCATGGGCAGCTTTGGACCCGGCCAGCAGACCTTCACCCACACCTACGTGCGGGTCACCGACACGGTCGGCACCGTGGTCCTGGAAGACTACCTGTCGCCCTTCCCCAGCGCGGTCCACCTGTCGGTGAACAGCACGACGGGCATCCGGGCCTACGCGACCGGCGAACAGATGCTCAGCTACTTCGACATCACGCCCTAGGTCCACGAGGCGCTGCCTCGGGGGGCTCGGGGCGGAGCGGGGGACTACATCTCGTCGACGAGCTCGTCACCGGGCAACAGGTAGAGCTCGACGTTGCCGCGCCCGTCGGCTCGCACCAGGTCGCGGCGCACCCCCCAGCCGGCCAGCTTGCTCCGCAGCCGACGCAGGTTCCGGTCCCAGTTCTGGCGACGGATGTGCGACGCGCCCGTGCGCCAGATCTCCCGAGCAGGCACTTCCCATGGGGCGGGTGCCCCCAAGGACCCCACCTCCGACACGATGCGCGCCGCCATGCCGCTGAGCACCACCGGGGGCCGGTCGGGTCGGAACAGGTGCACCGTGTCGTGACGCAGCACCACCCGCACGGGCGGCTCCAGATGACCGGCTGCCCCCGCCGTGCTGCCCGCGTACAGGTCGGGTAGCGCGAGGACCTCGATCTCCTCGTTCCCGAGGGTGAGTGACTCGCCGGCGGCCAGCTCTGCCACCTCGCCACCCAGTCGAGCCCGCCATCCCGAGCCGGTCGACCAGATCTCTCCGTCGGCGCCCTCGAGGGTGCCCTCGACGATGCGGGGGGGCTCCCCGGCCACCAGGCTGTAGACGCTCTGTCGCAGCTCCACCACGCGGCCAGCCACCGCCACGGCCAGGGAGGGGGCATCGATCACGACCTGCTCCACGGTGAGCATCACGTGGGGCGCCAGGCGCACGCGCTGCCCGACCTTCAGCTCCACATCCGAGCTGCGCTCGCCATCGACCTCGAACCATCGCCGCAGGGCGAGCAGTCGCAGGGACTGGCTTCGCAGGGACACCAAGGCATGGGCCTCGCTGACCCTCGGGTCGTCGAGGCGCAGGTCTGCCGAGGCCAGGCGACCGATGATGGCGCCGGCTGGCACCCGCTCCACCCGGTCGCCGACGCGGAAGCATACGTGGGCCATGCTCAGCGGCGCTCGGGTTCGGTGGCGTCGCTTTCCTGCTCCAGCGACCACACGGCGCCGCTCTCGGTCTCGAAGGCCAGGTCGAGCAGCCCGTCGTCGTTCACGTCGTAGGCGACGACCGCCACCACGTCTTCGCCGGCGTCCATGTACCCGACCTCGACGCCCCGCTCGGTCTGGATGGACACCTCCCCACGGTCCTGGCTGACGATGAGGGTCAGGTCTTCGAGGTACACCTGCACCCGCTCGCGGCCCGTGCTGCCGAAGTCTTGCCCCTCGGCGTCGCGGGCGTTGAGGCAGTCGGCGAGGGTGCTGCCGGGGAGGCAAACCACCTTCTTCGGCTTGAAGGTGGGTTGGAGGGACTGCGCGAAGGCTGGTGCAGACGACAGCGTGGCGACAACAACGAGGGCGGTACGGTACATGGGAGCCTCACGGGCGAGGGGAACAGATGGCGAGCGACTGGGAGCAAGCCGTGAATACGCTGGCGGTTCCGGAAGACCTCCGGCGTCAGCTGCTCGATGTGACCCGGTCGTTTTCCGAGCTGTCGGCGCCGTCGGCGCCGCCCCCTGAGGCACTGGCCTCCGCGGTCCCCGATCCGTACACCGACGATGGCCTGCTGGGGGCGGGAGGCATGGGTGAGGTGCGCCGCGTGCACGACCCTCGGCTCCAGCGCTCCCTGGCGATGAAGACGCTCCGGCCGGGGCCCTACCGGGAGGAACAGCACCGCCGCTTCTGCGAGGAGGCCCAGGTGATGGCGCAGCTTCAGCATCCCGGCATCCCGCCGGTGCACGAGGTCGGCACCCTGCCTGACGGCCGCCCGTACTTCACCATGCTGGAGGTGCGAGGCCACACCCTCACCCAGGCCATCCGGGAGGCTCACGCCCTCGGCCCCAACATCGACACCCTCCGTGCCCTGGTCGACGACGTGCAGCGGGTGGCTGAGACGGTCGCCTACGCCCACAGCCGGGGGGTCGTGCACCGCGACCTGAAGCCCGACAACATCATGCGCGGCCCGTTTGGGGAGGTGTGGGTGATGGACTGGGGGTTGACCCGCGTCACCGCTGCGGCAGACGCCCCCACCTCCACCCGCGACGACAGGCCTTTCGCTACGCGGGCCGACGCCATCGCCGGCACGCCCGCCTACATGGCGCCCGAGCAGGCTCGTGGTGAGGCCATCGGACCTCGCGCGGATGTCTATGCCCTGGGCGGCGTGCTGTTCACCGTGCTCGTCGGCGAGCTGCCGCGTGGGCGGCAGCCGGTCTTGCGGCTGCTTGCTGACCTCGCCTCCAGCCCCACCGCACCGAGTCCGGCGGCCCGGGCTTCGTGGTCGGTGCCGTCCGACCTCGACCTCGTGTGCCGCCGCGCGATGGCCGCCGACCCAGGCGAGCGCTACGCCCACGCCGGCGAGCTCGCCGATGATCTGGCCGCCTTCCTCACCGGCCATCTGGCCCGCCAGCAAGGCAGGGCCTTGGTGAATGAAGCGGTCGCCCTCGATGAACGCGTCGACGCGCACCGGCGCCGAGCCGACGCGCTGCGTCGCCGGGCAGACGACAGCCCCGACACCCCCGAGGGCCGGTGGGCGCTCCTCGACCTCGCCGAGCAGGCCGATGCCGCCGCTCATGACGCGGAGGTGCAGGCCGAGCTGCTGCTGCAGAGCGCCTTGTCGCATGCCGATCTGCCCGAGGCACACGATGCGTTGGCCGATCGCTACGTGGTGCTGCACCGCCAGGCGGAGGCCCGCGGCGACGGGCCCGAGGCGCGTCGCTACGCAAGCTACCTTCAGCTGCACGGTGCTGCCCGATACAGAGGCTACTTGGCCGGCGATGGCCTGCTCACCCTCCACAGCGAGCCACCGGCTACGGCGACGCTGTACCGGCTCACGGAGACCGACTGGCGGCTTCAGCCTACGGCGGGCAGGGAGCTGGGTCCCACACCGATCGACCGTCTTCCCCTGCCTCGAGGCAGCTGGCTGGTCGAGCTGCGGGCGCCCGGCCATGCCCTCGTGCGCTACCCCGTGCACATCGGTCGTGGCGAGCACTGGCACGGCGTGCCTCCGGGAGGCGAGGTTCCGCAGCCCGTCCGGCTGCCGCGTGCCCTGACCGACGCCGAGTGCTTCGTGCCGGCGGGGTGGTTCGTGGCGGGCCGCGACAACGAGCAAGACAACGACCTGCAGCGGGTGCCTCGCCAGCTCGTGTGGTGCGACGACTTCGTGGT